>JAFGAC010000148.1 GCA_016933835.1 Clostridiales bacterium | reverse complement strand
GAATGGCTTGCATATTATCAGTATTGGATTGGAGCAAGGCTCATGGAAGGTCCAATGAGAAGCGAAGTAGAACCCGAACTATTATTACATGCTGACCAAGAATTAGGTCATGCTGTTTTAGTTGTTAACAGGATTATTCAATTAGGTGGAACACCAGTGATAAATTCAACAGAATGGACAAAACTATCTCGTTGTTCTTATGACGAACCCTCTGACCCGTATATCGAAGTAATTTTGGAACAAAATTTAAAAGGGGAAAGATGTGCAATTCAGAGGTATCAGGAAATTGCCGATTTTACAGCAGGCAAAGACCATTCAACGCATCAAATGGCTGTTCAGATTCTTAACGAAGAACTTGAACACGAAAATGACATTGAAGACTGGATTAACGACATTTCGCGAATGAAAGAGGAATGGAAAAAAATCAGAATGTAAAACTAAATTAAAGGAGGAAAAATTATGGGATGTGCAAATGGCGTAAAGCCACGAAAAAAAGTTCAAATTGAAATTAACGAATTATTAAATCAAACACAAAAGGAGGAAAAAGCTATGAGTTCTACAATGGTAAGGCAAGAAATGCCAAAATTTACAATGGATGCATATGACGCAAAAACAGGTCATTTTAAAGAAGTTTCAAGTGATGATTATAAAGGAAAATGGACAGTAATCTGTTTTTATCCGGCTGACTTTACATTTGTCTGCCCTACTGAAATTGCTGCAATGAACGCTCATTATGATGAATTTCAGGCATTAAACACGGAAATTTTGGCGGTTTCTGTCGATTCAAAATTTTCGCATAAAAGATTTGCTGAAACAGAACCTATTTTAAAAGGATTAAAACTGACAATGGGAGCAGATTCAAATCAGGAAGTTAGCCGGGCTTTCGGAGTGCTTATTGAAGAAGAAGGGGTTGCACTTAGAGGACGATTTCTTTTTAACCCTGATGGGATTTGTGTAGCACAAGAAGTTCAGGCTGATTCGGTGGGACGAAATGTAAATGAGTTTATTAGACAAGTACAAGCATGGCAATATGCTTCCAAAACAGGTGAAGTTTGTCCAGCGGGTTGGAGACCCGGTAAAAAAACGCTTCCCGTTAACACCGATGCTGAAAAAATGACAGGTCGTGTGGGCGATTATATTACAATAGAAGAAATTCTAAGTTAATCAACTAAAATATTATTCCTTAGTGTTATAACAGACACTCAGGAATTTTAAACAGTTTTTAACATTAATTAAAGTCCTTGATTAATTGAAAAAATCAAAGCACGAAACGCTAACATGGTATATAAAAAATTGGGCAGATAGTGCTAAATATCAAGTGTGTAGCTCGTATTTAACTTTGTGCGGTT
>JAFGAC010000147.1 GCA_016933835.1 Clostridiales bacterium | reverse complement strand
GGAGAGACTGTGTGAAAACGAATAATTCATTTTATTTGTTATAGTTATAAACAAACACAAACAATGCGATACAAAGAAGGCTTTCAAAGAAATCAAACAGTACTTTTTCCGGAAACATTGGATGAATATATAAATGAAGATAATTTAATTCGATTTATTGATGCATACGTAGAAGGATTAGATATAAAGGAACTAAATTTTACCTACTGTGAACCAAAAGAAACAGGCAGGAAGGCATATGATCCGAAAATTATGTTGAAATTATACATATACGGATATTTACGGGACATTCGCTCCAGCCGCAGATTAGAAGCTGAGAGCAAACGTAATGTAGAATTAATGTGGTTAATCCAGAAATTAAGTCCTGATTTTAAAACAATTGCAGATTTTAGAAAAGACAATACAGAAGCAATAAAGAAAGTATTTAAAGAGTTCACATTACTTTGTAAGAGATTGGGTTTATTTGGTTCGGAATTAGTAGCAATAGATGGCAGCAAATTTAAAGCAGTAAATAGTAAAGATAATTGTTATACAGTCAATAATTTAAAGAAGGACATAAAAGAAATAGATAATTTGATAAATGAATATATCACAGAAATAAAGAAAACAGATAAAAAGGAATCAAAACTTAAGAAAATAAAAGAAACCGAACTTAAGGAAAAAATAAAGAAAATAAAAAAGGAAAGAAAAGAATTATCAAAAATATTAGAGGAAGTAGAACAAAATCCTGAGAAGCAAAAAAGTTTAATAGACCCTGACAGCCGGATGATGAAATTTTCAGGTAAGCAATTTGATGTAGGATATAATGGTCAGATATCAGTAGATACAAAGCATCATATGATAGTAACGGCAGAAATAACCAACGAGGGCAATGATTTAAAACAGTTAAATTCAATTACAGAAAAGACAAAGACAATACTTGGTAAGAAAGAAATGAAAGTAGTATGTGACAGCGGATATTTTAACGAAAAAGAAATAGTAAATAATGAATCTTCAGGTAGCAAATGTTACATTCCTGCTCCCAAAAAGGGTATGAAGAAAGCTGATGGTACGTTTGGAGTAGAACAGTTCAAATATAATAAGAAGAAGGATGTATATAAATGTCCAAATAAAAAAGAGTTGACATATCGAGGAACATTTAAAAAACAAGAGAGGATAGTACGAAACTATGAATGTTCAGAGTGCAATGGCTGTCCAATAAGAGAAAAATGCACGAAGTCAAAAAGCAACAGATATATACTCAGAAGTGAATATGCGGAAACAATCAATAAAGTGAAAAAGAGGACAAGATTAAACAAGAAGATATTGAAGAAACGAAGTCAAACAGTAGAGCATGTATTCGGAACATTAAAGAGCTGGATGGGATACAGGGGCGGATTTTTATTAAAAGGATTAGAAAAAGTAAGTTGCGAGTTCAGTTTATTGGCAATGTCATATAATATAAAAAGGTCAGTAAATATATTAGGAGTAAAACGATTAATTGAAGCATTAAAAGTGGCATAAAAGGAAGGAAAAGAGTGAAAAGTACACAAATAACTACCATAAGAAAAAAATAATAGTAAATTATCTATAAGAAAAAACAATTTTCAAGGAAATATTGAAAAACCCCAATTTCAAAATTTGGTTTTCACACAGTCTC
>JAFGAC010000146.1 GCA_016933835.1 Clostridiales bacterium | reverse complement strand
CAGACTGTGTGAAAACCTCCGAGAAAATAACCGCTGATTTCGCTGATTCAAAGATGATTAATTTTACGGAATAGTCAGTATTATTATCAACTGTACTTACTAATTGCTTCCAAAAAGCCATTTGGAGTTAGAATACTTAAAACTCTTTTAAAATTATAAATGAAACACATAAAATTGAACTCCGATCTCACATTTTCAATTCCTTTTTGCATGAAGTATGTATATCCAAGAGTACGTTTCAAGGTTCCAAACGGATGTTCAATGATTTCCTTGCGTTTTGCAATAATTTTGATATTCTCTTGGGTCTTCATTGATTCTTTGAACGCATCCATGAAATCTTTGTTAACGGATACATGAATAGATCTGCCCCGCTTGTTTTTTGTGCAGTATTGTCGATCACCGCAATTGTCGCAGTCATCAGGATCACATTGGTATTCGAACGTTTTTCGTCCCGATCTTTCAGTTCCCGGCCGTGAGTGTGTTTTTTTTAAAGGTTTCCCATTTGGACAAAAGTATATATCGTTCTCATTATTATATTTAAAATCTTTAAGTTCATAACCTTGCGCAGGAACTTTATCTACATTTTTATTGCCTCTTCTTTTCTGGTTTGATTTCTCTGCTTCTTTTTTATCAGAAACAAATATTGTGACACCTTCTGCTTCATGGTTGTTCACAATTTCTTGCTCACTGAAATATCCTGCATCCATAATTACATCACTATTTTGTTCAATATTTAACTCAGTTTTTACCTCCTGGATTTTGGATACCATTGGTGTCATCTGTTTCAGATCATTCGATGCTCCAGTTACATCTGAAACTGTAATTAATTTATGCTTTGCATCACCGGCCGTCTGTACATTATAGCCTGGGCGTACTTTCCCTTTATCACTTTGAAAACTGCAATCATGGTCTGCTGCAAAATAAGTTTGTAGGTCTTCATCTTCGTCAAACTCTTTTTGTGCTTCATCAATACTCTGCTCGTATTTTTTCAGGTTATTAATCTTTTCAATAACTTCTGCGATATCAGTATTTTCTATCTTCAGGTTGAATGCTTCTTTTTCATCATTCACATCAAGTTCATCCAGGTATTCTTCAATACGCTGTCTGATTTTTCTCTTGAGCTTTTTTATGTTTTTTCGTTTGAATGATGAGTTTACACTATTCTGTGCCCTCATCGTTGTACTATCGACTGCTATTGTTTCAAAAGATATTAATCCAACCTTGTTGCAAAATTCAAGAAACGCCTTGAATACTTCTTTGATTCCATTTCGATTATTTTTTCGAAAGTCTGCTATTGTTTTAAAGTCAGGGGTCAGTCCTTCTGTCAGCCATATCATCTCTTTGTTTCTCTGACAGGCTTTTTCAAGCCTTCGGCTGCTGCGCTCACGATCCAAATATCCATATATGTATATTTTTAGAATAACCTGATTTCTGTAGGGAGGCGTGCCTGTTTTTAATTGATGCATTTTAAATCCAAGCTCTTCAAGCGACAGGCTTTCAACGTAGGCATCAATAACCCGTACATAACTGTCCGCTGCGATCATTTCATCGATACATTCATTAAACAGTGTTAACTGGTTTCGTGGTGTGCCTTGTTTGTAATGCATAGCCCCTCCCTGCAGATATTATACCACAGGTGAACGTTTTTATAAATCGGACAATCATGTTTTTAAT
>JAFGAC010000145.1 GCA_016933835.1 Clostridiales bacterium | reverse complement strand
CCGCAAGGTAATCGGTGATTCCAACGTGTAACAGTACTTGTTGATTTACTCCGACAGGGTTAGGTATTGCGCCGATAAATGCGTGGGTTACTTTTTCTGTAGTTTGTGCATGCACTGAAGGCAACGTAACTGCAATGCTAGATATGATTAGCAGTAAAGCTAACATAATCACTGGTATTCGTGATTTTTTTTCTTGTTTTTTCATTTTTCAAAACCTTCATGATGAACAGTATCTACAGAAAGTGTATATAATTTTTATTGTAACAAGGGGAATTCAAGAAAAAAACTGAACTGAAAAAGCTTTTAGGGTTAATTATGTTCTTTTCATATTGTAGATGATTGGCAGAAATTGAATTTATTCATCACTAAACTGGAAGTATTGTGTTGATAGATGATGCTGATAAAGTAATACTGAAAAAGTTGCTTGCAGATGCTAGGGCCAATTTTTCAGATCTTGCTAAAGAACTAAACATCTCAGTACCCGCAGTGGTGAAGCGCTTCAAAAAAATGAAGAAAATAGGGCTTATTGTTGGGACAAGTTTGGTTCTTGATTTGTCAGAAAACAAAAACATGTTTGTCCAAGCAATAAGAATAGAGTTGGTTGATCAATCTTACCAAAACGAAGTTATTGAGAAAATTAAAAAAATCAAATCGGTTTTGAATTGCATTCCTGTAATCGGCAATTACGACATATTTGTTGTTGCATATACTCGAAATATTGATGACATCAAAGTAATTCGGGACCGAATACGAAAAATTTCTGGCATTGAAAAAATTGAGATGTCAACAAATCTTGATGAGGATTTTTTGTATGTTGAAAACCTTCTCTAAAAACTGGGGATAAAAATTGGATCAACTTGATGTTTTAATTTTGTCTGAGTTGCTTAAGGATGCCCGTCAGCCTTTCAGTAAGCTGGCAAAGAATTTGGGGGTTGCCCCTCAAACGGTAATTCGAAGATACGAATCCTTAAGGAAAAATCAGATACGTTATGCCTCCATTAGAATTGACACTAAAAAGCTTGGTTATGTTGGGGTTGCCCATTTGTTCCTAAAGATTTCATCGGGAACCAAAACATCTGAAGCCATAAATCAACTCAAACAAACTGCTGGAGTTTTCATAATTACCAATACATTAGGGGATTATGACGCATATGCAGAAATGATGTTCAAAAGCTTTAGTGACCTTTCTGAAAAAATCAATTTAATCAAAAATTTTCCAAACGTCCAAAAGATATCTTTTGCTTTATCCACAAATGACGATTCTTTGCTTCCTCCAAAATTTGATTTATTTAAATAAGAATTGCTTCTGTTATATTGTTGGCAAATTTAGTATTGTTTAAAAACTTGAAGGTTACAGTATTTTTGTTTACTGCTATTTGGTTTTGTTTATGGTGCCCCTAAAAACAAAAAAATCTAAAGAAACTTCCTTGGTAAAAGAATTATTACGGGATTCTAGCAGAAGTGACCGCGAATTGGCAAAAATTATTGGGGTTTCGCAACCTACAGTTTCAAGGACAAAAAAGTCACTACAGGAAGAGGAAATAATTCACGCCTTGGTTGCTTTTCCCGACTTGTATAAAATTGGGTTTGAGTTGATGGCAATAACTTTTGTTAAAATTAAGGCAGTTCTTGCGTCTAGGGAAGTTAGAGAACGAAATTTTGCAAAAGTAAAAGCATGGATGGACAGCGAAAAAAAAGTAATTTTTTGTGGACCCTGCAACGGTTTTGGCGCTCAT
>JAFGAC010000144.1 GCA_016933835.1 Clostridiales bacterium | reverse complement strand
ATAAACCGTTCCTGTTGAAGTGTCGGATGCCTTTCCCGATTCGTCAATCCATTCTTTATCTTCGCAGGTGACCTTCCAGGAGTTGTCGGAATGAATGGTCTTACCCTGAACAAAAATTGCCGGCACACCGGCCTGGTTGTATACTTTTATGTGCAGCGTATGTTTTCCTGCCGGTACAACTACTTTTTCCGGAGCACCAAAGAGCAGCCTACCATCAAGTTTCACATTGTATTGTCCTTCTGCCTTGATAATTATGTTTTCACTCTTTGCCAGTTCGACCGTTTTCGAGAATTCGACCAACACAAAATGGCTGTCCATTTTCCAAAAAGGAGGGTAAAAGGTTCCGCGTTCAGTACGCCGGTTTTGTACGATGTTTCCAAGCCAGATATCATAATCGCCGGGGTACCATATCCAGGTGGCCTGTTGCGTAAATACTGTTTCAGAAGGGATAAGTGTCAGAAATCCCAATGAAACTAACAAGATTTTTATTTTGTTCATATTATAACAATTTAAAGATGCTTAACACTAATTTCAATACCATAATTATTTCTTTTACCCTTCACTGATATAATCCTTGTGATCAGGCAAGGTCTGTATTTCCAAATCATAAAACGTGGTACTATGGACAAAAAATAATGGTTCACCAACCTTATTTTAATCTGTTTTATCCAGTCTTTCTTTTACGGTATCACTTTAATTATCACACGCTGTTAGCGGGTCAAGGGAGGTGTGCCATGATCACATACCTCACAGATTATATGATGGGTCACTTCTTCATAAATATCTCCGGGCCCCTCCAGGGAAACCTCCCGGTTATCCCTGTTTTTTATTTCAATGGGCCCGTTAAAACTGCCGGCTTTGTCATTCAATTTTGAACTATATGTCAATATGCTGAAGGACTTTTTACTGTATCAAAATACCAGACTGAATAATCCGGGTCCTTTTTGCCAACGTAAAATCATCACGATGAAAAAATTCCGTAAAAAATAAACGTTTTTACCATCTTAAATAAGACCAGGCTCATATATTAATCATTCAAATTGTTGTATTATTGAGTATCCTTTCTTATGATAGACGTAAAATACTGTTTTTCTTTTGAATATTTTCTGTATAAAAATAAAAACAAATAAACGAAATTTCAAAATAAAAATAAAAAAATAAAAAAGTATATTTTTGAAAGGTATTATAATACTGAAAGCCATGAAAGAATCAGGATTGATCATCTTATTGATTTGTCTGCATTTTCAAATGTTTTCTCAATGTGTTCAGGAACCCGTATACTTTGACCTTGACAATTCCATTGACACGATTGTATTAACAGGGAGATGCGGCAATCCCCTGGATGAACCGGATCCTTATTTCCTCGAGCCTGAAAAATTCGGATATTTTCAAAACGGAAATGATTTTTTAATCGACTGCGGATTTACAAAAAATTGTACCCGGGCGGCATATCTGACTGTTCAGGCAAATGATACACTGATAAGAATTTTCAAGCATGAGGTTGATACAGGAGAAGCTACTGCCTGCGCGGTTTATGAAAGATTCATTTTTTGGTTTCCCTTATCCGCAAAAGAATACTTTCATATTACTGTAAACGGGTTCGATACAATTGTTGACGGATTGACAGCGACAAAAGACCTTGAGACCGGTAATTTCAAAATTTATCCTAATCCATGTGAGTATGAGCTGCTGATTGACGTTTATGATTATCCCGGAATAAAGACAATAACAATTTTTAATACAAACAGCACTATTCTTTACTGTGATGATTTTTCAACAGGCACTTGCAAAATCAACACAGCTGATATGAAGAAAGGTATTTATATAATTCAGGTAACCGATAAGCTGACAAATGAAATACTGGTATCGGAAAAAATCACTCTAAACTGAGGTCCGCTTTAATAAATTCTAGTTGCCAGTTATAAAATTCTTACTATGGTATATTTAAACATGGAATCAAGAAAAAAAATAAGCTTGTTGGCATTTCATTGTAAACTTATATCACGTGGCACGCATTCCTGCCTGCCGAAACGGCAGTGCAGGCAGGTT
>JAFGAC010000012.1 GCA_016933835.1 Clostridiales bacterium | reverse complement strand
GATAACGGGGTCGGACCCGAATAAACAGCTATAAAACAGATATTTAATCGAAAATTACAGCCATTTTATAACCTTAGAAGGTTATTTTCGGGGGTAAAAACACCCATATAAGAGATAGGAAGGATTCATACTTCGGGTTAATCATCCCTTAGCATGCTCTTTTCTTGACTGAAAACGATGCGCTATGCATTGAAAAGGGCTTATTTTTAATACGAATTAACTATATATCAATAATATAGTTCGGTCTGACCCCTTTACACAGACTTTACACAGTTGGAAATATTGAATTTTTAGAACCAACCATAACTAATATTTAATTAACAAAATATGCAATTTAAATATGTATATTAGCACCTAATATAAAGGCATGGAAATTTTTTAATTAAAGTAGTTTTCTATTATCCAAATTATCCCTTAGTATCATTTATAAACAAACCTTTATACATTCTATTATGAAAAATTCAATTTTTTTTCTCTTGTTGTTCTGTTTGGATTTTCTTCTTTCCCCAGATGTTATTGCACAGAAAAAAACTACAATTTTCCAGGAAGTAACTGAAATCCCTGATGGGAAAGCGGTGGTATATTTCTACCGTTTCAATAGTTTTAATACGTTTACAAAATTTGCAATTAATGATGGCAATAAACCCGTTTCACCGATTCTGTTAGCAACAAAAGGATATATCGTCTATTTTGCAGAGCCTGGTAAAAAGGAATTCTGGGCACAGATAGGGAAAGCAAAATCTCAAATTGAGATTTACATTGAAGCTGGTAAGAGTTATTTTGTGTCAGGAAGGGTGACGCCAGGCCAAGCCAAAGTGGGAAAGCCATTACTTTTGGAGGTTTCAAATGAAGAGGCTTTGAAAGAGATTAAAAAGTGTAAATTGCTTGTTGAGGAGTAGATATTGGTTAATTTGAAACGTCGGTTTTTTCCATAAAGTCACTCTGAGCTGTAGTCAACATCAGAATGTGAATTTTAACTATTATTGGGTTGATCATTACTTCCCCTGCTGATCGGGGTTTTCAACCCCAATCTTCTCACCCCGGTTCGGCCCGGTTAGGCTGAGGTTCCCGTTTAACACGGGATACGTGTATCTCAGCCGGACATATGCTTTCAGGCTTCGCCTGATTTTCAGAAATATCTTTCCCGCACTGCCGCATACCTGCCTGCCCGTCAGACAGATTGTACTTACATCTCCTTGGAGAAGGATGACTTCCTACAACCGAAGTGTCATGCCGAACTTGATTCGGCATCTCCTACCATCACTAATTGATGGTTGTACCGTCAATATTCCAACGATCTATTCCTGTTATGTTAATTCCCCAATCATTTTCAATACCCACAGTTTTATCCTGCACGTTATCATGTCACCTGTTGTATGTTTATTTCCTATTTTTTGTTTCAGCATAAATAAAG
>JAFGAC010000143.1 GCA_016933835.1 Clostridiales bacterium | reverse complement strand
GTGCTAATATATTAATAAATAGTAAAAAAATTGAAATATGGAGGACCTGTGATGAATAAAAATGCAATAAACACAGCGGGAAATTATTGCTTTAGTAAAGCAAAACTTGACTTGTTGGAATGTTCTAAAATATTTATGGATTATTTATTTCAATTTATTACAAAAAAGAATTTTATAATTGTTTTAACCGATGAAGAAGCAAATGTTCTTGAAATTGTTGGTGGCGAATATATGATGAAAAAATTTCAAAATGAAAATAATTTTGTTCCTGGCGCACGATTATCAAAAGATTTCGTTGGAAATACAGCTATAAATATGTCACTTAGCTTAAATAAGCCTTTTCAATTATGTGGAGAAGATCATGAAAATAAGGAGCATCAAGATTTATCGTGTTATGCGGCGCCTATTACATATGAGGGTGAAGTATTGGGAACACTTTGTATTACAGAGCATAATAGCAAATTCAATAAAAATTCATTAGGGATGGTTATTGCTTCGGCAAAGGGAATAGAAAATCAAATATATAATAAGAGAAGATCAGACAAGATTGTTGAGCAGTCAAAATATCAAAATGCAATAGTTGAAAATATAAAAGAAGGATTTTTGACAATTGATAATAATGGCAGTTTAACTTATATTAATAAAAAAGCTTCTGAAATGTTGGCTTTTGATAGAGAAGAGGTAATTGGCAAATATATTGGAGATTTAGTACCCTTTAAGCCGATAATACTTGAAGTTCTTGAAACAGGTCAAGGTTATGTTGATAGAGAATATATATTGACGAATAAAAATGGACAAAAAATGCATTTACTGAAAACAGCTACTCCAATTAGAGATCATGATGGAAATTTAACAGGTGTTATAGATATTTTTAGAGAAATTGAGTATATAAAAAAAATTGTCAATAAAATGGTCGGTGCAAAGGCTAACTTTGCATTTGATGATTTAGTTGGTGAAACGGAAATATTCAAGTCATGTATTGAAAGTGCTAAGAAATCAGCTAGAAGTTCGTCAAATATTCTTATTCAAGGTGAGTCGGGTACAGGAAAAGAACTATTTGCACATTCAATTCATAATCATAGTTCAAGAAAAGATCAGCCATTTGTGGCAATTAATTGTGCTGCTATGCCAAGAGAATTAATTGAAAGTGAGTTGTTTGGTTATGCAAAAGGGTCATTTACGGGTGGAGTTAAAGGCGGAAGACCTGGAAAATTTGAATTAGCACATGGTGGTACTATTTTTCTTGATGAAATTGGTGAGATGCCTATAGATGTTCAGGCTAAATTGTTGAGAGTATTGCAAGATAAAAAAGTAGTCAGAGTAGGCGGTGAAAGTGTTTTTGATGTAGATGTAAGAATTATTGCCGCAACAAATAAAAATTTGTATGAAGAAGCTAAAAACAACAATTTCAGATGGGATATATATTATAGGCTGAATGTTCTGAGTATAATAATTCCACCTCTGAAAGAAAGAAAGCAAGATATACCATTGATAGTCGAAGCGATTATAAATAAAATAAATAAACGACATGGCACTAAAGTAAAAAATGTAGACAAAAGAGTTATGGATGCATTTATGAGCCATTCATGGGATGGAAATGTCAGAGAACTTGAAAATGTTATCGAAAGAATGGTAAATATGAGTTCAAACGATAAACTTGATTTTGAATTATTACCTAAAGAATTTAGGAAGATGGATGCTCAAACAACTGATTTTAATGAATATAAAATAAAATCATTTGAAGAATCTGAAAAAGAAATACTCATTGAAGCGTTAAATTTTTTTAAGGGTAATATTACTGAGGCGTCAAAAAATTTGAAATTGAGTAGAAATACTTTATACAATAAGATTAAAAAATATCAAATAGACAATTAAGTTATGTCCTATTATTGCGCGATGTTTAAAAATAGGACACTTACCTTAAAACGTTTATAATTAAACAAAAAAAGATAAAAAAGCAACTATATGCTCATAATATGAGCATATAGTTGCTTTTTTATAAAAATAAACTGAATCTGATAAAAGGTTGGTATTGCTGGATTAAATGAAATTAATATTAATGGCATGGATATTGCTTATATAATAAGTAAATATATATGAGGAGGTGTTAAGATGAGTAAAGAATTATATGCAAGTTTTTATGAAACAATGTTTAAAATTAGAACCTTTGAAAAAAGAATTGAAGAATTCTCTATGAAAGGTGAAATTCCTGGATTTGTCCATTTGTATATTGGTGAGGAAGCTATTGCTGCAGGTGTATGTGCGAATTTAACTAAATCTGATTATATTCAAAGTACACATAGAGGGCATGGTCATACAATTGCTAAAGGAGCAAGTGTTGATAAAATGATGGCAGAATTATTTGGAAAAAGAACGGGATATTGTAAGGGAAAAGGCGGATCAATGCATATTGCGGATTTTAGTGTAGGAATGCTTGGGGCAAACGGAATCGTCGGTGGAGGATATACGTTGGCAACGGGCGCTGCATTAGCTGAAAAAATCAAAAAAACAAATAATGTTTCTGTTGTGTTTTTCGGCGATGGCGCTTCAAATAGAGGAACATTTCATGAAGCGTTGAATATGGCAGCAGTATGGAAATTACCTATTGTATTTGTTTGTGAAAACAATGAATGGGCTTCTACAACACCATATTTAACAACAACTTCAGTAAAGGATATTGCTGATCGTGCTGTGGGGTATGGAATACCTGGCGTAATTGTTGATGGTAATGATGTGGTTAAAGTTTATGAAGAATCAGGGAAAGCTATTGAGAGAGCAAGAAGAGGTGAAGGACCTAGTATAGTTGAAATGAAAACTTATCGAATAAAAGGTCATTTTGTAGGAGATCCTGAAATGTACAGAACTGAAGAAGAAGTACAAAAAAGATTTGAAGCAAATGATCCAATAAAGAGATTTGAATCGAAAGTAATATCTGAAGGTTTTTTAAGTGAAAATGAAATCAAAAAAATACAAGAAACAGTAATTAATGAAATAGATGCGGCGGTACAGTTTGCATTTGACAGTCCATTTCCAGCTGAATATGAACTATATGAAGACTTATACGTCGATTAGGAGGTGAAATAATGAGGAAAATTACATTTTCTGAAGCAACTTTGGAAGCTATGAGAGAAGAAATGAGAAGAGATGATAGAATATTTATAATGGGAGAAGATATTGTACGACAAGGGGGGATATTTGGACAATTCAAAGGTCTTTCTGAAGAATTTGGAATAGAGAAAGTTTTGGATACGCCAATAACAGAAACAGCCATTATAGGAGCTGCAATAGGGGCTTCTTTGGCAGGAATGAGACCAGTTGCCGATATGCATTTTGCTGATTTTATGGGCGTGAGTATGGATGAAATATTCAATCAAATGGCAAAAATTAGATATATGTTTGGTGGTCAAACAACTGTTCCAATGGTTATACGTGCTCCAGATGGGTTAATAAGATCTGCTGCTGCACAACATTCTCAAAGTATAGAAGCCTGGTTTAACAATATTCCTGGGATTAAAGTAGTTACCCCTTCTAACCCTGCCGACGCAAAAGGATTGTTGAAGGCTGCATTAAGAAGTGATGATCCTATAATATATTTCGAAAATAAAGATTTATTTCGACAAATAGGTGAAGTGCCTGAAGATGAAGAATATTTAGTACCAATAGGCAAAGCTAAAATAGTTAAAGAAGGTACAGATGTAACGATTGTTTCGTATTCAATTATGATGCAGAAGGCACTTGAAGCTGCTGAGATTCTCGAGGCTGAAGGAATTAGTGTAGAAGTTATCGATTTAATTACTTTATCACCGTTTGATGAAGTAACTGTTATTGAATCTGTTAAAAAGACAAATCGTCTGTTAATAGCACATGAGGCAGTTAAAATTGGTGGATTAGGTGGAGAAGTTGCAGCAGTAGTTGCGGAAAAAGCGCTTGATTATTTAGATGCACCAATCATGCGAGTAGGTGCTAAATTTACACCAGTTCCATTTAGTCCTACACTTGAAGAAGCTTATAGACCAAAGACTAAAGAAATAGTCGATGGTATTAAGAGTATGTTTAAATAAAATTTTTAGGAGGGTATAAAATGAAAAAAAGATTAATATTTTTATTATTAGTGGTAATGGTAGTTTCTGTATTTGCAATAGGATGTTCTGCTAAAGTTGAGGAACCAGTAGTTGAACCCGAATCACCAGCAGACGCACCAAAAGAAGTAGTGGATGTAGTAGAATTCCCATCGATGAATTTGAATATGAGTGTTTCAACATCGGATACATCATCATGGTATTTAGGAGCTGTAAAATTCAGTGAATTAGTTAGTGAAAAAACAGGTGGGAAAGTAGTTATCACTGTATTTCCTAATGAGCAATTATCAAGTGGAAGCCAGACAAAAGGTATTGAACAATTACAGACTGGTGTTACAGATCTTTCTTATCACTCTACAATTATTTATTCAATTTTAGACCCACAATTTGGCGTTGTATCATTACCTTGGCTACTTCCAAATGAAGCTGCAGTTGATAAAGCTTTAGCTGGAGAAGCTGGGGATGCTATCAATGCAATTTTGCTTGAAAATAATATTGAGCCATTAGGATTTGGTGAAAATGGTTATAGACAAATTACAAATAATAAAATGGAAATTAGAAAACCTGAAGATATGTTAGCTATGAAAATAAGAATTCCTGGAATTAATATGTATATTGATTTATTTAAGGAGCTTGGTGCCGATCCAACAGCAATGAATTTTTCTGAAGTATTCACATCATTGCAACAAGGAACTATAGATGGACAGGAAAATCCACTTCCTATAATAACTTCAAGTAAACTTTATGAAGTTCAAAAGTATATCTCTCTGTGGAATTATTCATACGACCCAATCATTTTAGGTATGAATAAAGATTTATTTGATAGCATGAGTCCAGAATTACAAGAGATATTTAGACAAGCAGGACAAGAAGCAAGTGCATATCAAATTAAAATCAATAGAGAAGAAGGTGAATCAGCAGTTGCGTTCTTAGAAGAGCAAGGTATGGTTGTTACGACATTGACTGATGACGAAATTGCAGCATTCCAAGAAAAAATGATTCCAATCTATGCAAAATATGAAGAAATAGTTGGTAAAGATTTATTAGATGCATTTAAAAACGCATCAAAATAAAAAATATGGCGATGTGGTCAATCGACCACATCGCAATTAATGGATGGTGATTAGATGCTAAAATTTTATGATAGTGTAGAAAATTTTTTTAAATGGATTTTAGTTATTAGCCTCGCAGCTATGGCAATTTTAAACTTTGCAAATGTTTTATCGCGGTATGTATTGCATGCTTCACTTTCATTTACAGAAGAAATTACAACAAATATATTTGTTTTTAATACATTTATTGGCGCTGCAATGGGTGCGCGAAGAGGTGCTCATTTAGGATTATCAATAATCTCAGACCGAGTCAATGCGAAAACAAGAAAAAGTATGTTGTTTAGTATGAACCTTATTTCTGCTGGACTGTTTGCAATTTTAATATATTTAGGTTATGGAATGGTCAAATCTCAATTCAAATTTGGACAAACTACTGCAGCACTTGGATTGCCAGAGTGGTGGTTTGGAATGGCAATACCAATTGGTGCATTTTTTATAATGTTTAGTTTTTTAGTAGCAGGAATAGAAATTCTTGGAAAGGAGGAAATTTAATGGGCACTGTTGGAATTACATTATTTTTACTCTTTTTCATCTTGTTATTGTTTAATATTCCGATTGCTTCTTCTTTAGGTTTAGCTTCTGTTATTACGTTATTTATATTTCATTTACCTGTAAAAGTTTACACATATACAATGTATGCAGCGACTGCAAAATTTACATTACTGGCAATACCATTTTTTATTTTGGCTGGGATGATCATGGAAAAAGCGGGAATATCAAAACGATTGATTTCATTTGCAAATAAATCAGTTGGTCATTTAAAGGGTGGCCTTGCAATAGTATCGGTTATTACATCTTCATTTTTTGCAGCTATCTCAGGATCCGGTCCTGCAACAGTTGCTGCACTTGGATCTATTTTAATACCAGCAATGGATGAAGAAGGTTATGATAAAGGTATGGCATCTGCCTTGTTGGCATCTGCTGGTGCAATAGGTATTATTATACCTCCGAGTATTGCTTTTGTAGTGTATGGTGTAGTTGCACAAGTATCAATTGGTAAATTATTTATTGCTGGTATTGTACCTGGGCTTTTATTTGGAGTATCTTTAATCGCAGTTAGTTTAATAGTTTCAAAAAAATACAATTTTCAAACTCGAAAAGTAGCAACACCAAAAGAAATGTGGCTATCTTTTAAAGATGCATTTTGGGGCTTACTGACACCATTTATTATTTTAGGAGGCATATATGGTGGTATTTTTACACCTACTGAAGCAGCTGGTGTAGCAGTATTTTATGGTCTTTTTGTAGGCTTTTTCATATACAAAGAATTAAAAGTATCTGATTTGATAGACCTCCTAGTAAAATCATCTATTAGTTCAGCTACGGTAATGTTAATTGTTGCATCTGCATCAGTTTTTGCTTGGATAATTACGACACAAGGAATTGCATCAAATATTGCTGCATCTATGGTTGCGTTGACTTCAAATAAAATTTTGATATTATTGATGATTAATGTAATATTGCTTATTGCGGGGATGTTTATTGATGCAATTAGTGCATTTTATATTTTATTGCCTATATTTATACCAATATTAAATATGATTGGAGTAGATCTTACACTTTTCGGAGTAATAATGACTGTAAATTTAGCAATCGGTCAAGTCACTCCACCAGTTGGTGTAAACTTATATGTGGCATGCGGGATTGCCGATATAAGTCTCAGCAGAATTTCTAAAGCTGTTGTACCGTTTATAATTGCATCAATTATTGCATTGTTATTAATTACATATATTCCAGCTATTTCACTTTGGTTGCCTAATTTGCTGGGACTTTAACAATGGATGCTAAATATGTAATTGGAAGAAGTGGTAAAGTTATTTTTGCTCGAGTATTACCAAATAGTGAATTGATTGCAAGTATAAAAAAAATATGTCAGGAAAATAGTATTGAAATTGCATCAATTGGAGCGTGCATTGGGAGTTTAAAAGAAGTGAATTTTGTATATGCTATGAATGATGCAAGTCAATATTATAATATCAGGTATTCTGATGAAGTAAAAATGAAAGGTGCAATTGAATTTCTAAGCGCACAAGGAATTGTTTCAAAAGATAATAGTGGATTGTATCAGGTTCACATGCATGCTCTCTTCAGTGATGAGTCAATGAAAGTTTTTGGAGGACATTTATTGAATGAAGGCAACATTGTTCTTGCGACTATTGATTTAGTATTAAATGAAATACTAGATATCAGCGTAAAACGAAATTATCATCAAAAAAGCGGATTTTATTTTTTTGAACCAAATGATGAGGAGTGAAAAAAATGGCAAATATTATGTTAATGCCAAAACTTGGGTTGACTATGGTAGATGGGAAAATAGGAAAATGGTTTAAAAAAGAAGGGGATCAAGTTAAATTAGATGAACCTCTTATGCAAGTTGAAACCGATAAAATTGTGAATAAAGTCAATGCAACTTTTGAAGGGATATTATTGAAAATTATAATTCCACAAGGGGAGAAACAAGTAGTAAAAGGACCATTATGTATTATCGGTAATATTGGAGAAGATATTTCTGATTTACTAGGAATCAATTCTAGTAAAGAGGTAGAAGTAGAATCAGTTCAAGTTGAAATTAATGATCTAAAGAAAGATATTTCAAAAACTGATGTAGTTTTAGCATCTCCTTTAGCTAAAAAAACAGCAAAAGATAAAAATATTGATTTAAATCAAATTACAGGATCAGGACCTAATGGAAGAATTGTAGAAAAAGATGTAATAAACTTTAAATCAGGAGTTAAATCAACACCAACTGCGAAAAAAGTGGCGATGGAACTAGGCGTGGACATTAATAAAATTGTGAAATCAACACGAGTTATGAAACAAGATGTTTATGACTTTTCAGTCAAAGGTAGTAAATTAATGGGATATACACCTGTTGAAGAACGTGTAGAAATGTCAACAATGCGTCAAGTTATATCAGAAAGAATGACTTCAAGTTGGAAAATATCACCAGCGGTAACTTATGAGTTAAAAGTAGATACTACAAATTTGAAAGCATTTAAAACTCAAGTATCACTTGAACATAAAGTTACTTATACAGATTTAATTGTTAAAAGTGTTTCTAAAATATTATTGGAATTTCCTCTTCTTAACTGCACAATTGATGGAAATTATATTATCAAAAGAAATTATGTGAATATTGGTGTCGCAGTTGCTCTGGAAGAAGGATTAGTTGTTCCGGTTGTTAAATATGCAAACACACTAGGTTTGAGAAGTTTGTCAAATGAAATTAAATCATTAGTATCAAAGGCAAAAAACAATGAATTGGCTGGTGATGATTTAGAAGATGGAACTTTTACTGTAACAAATATTGGTATGTATGAAATGGATGCATTTTCACCAGTAATCAATCAACCAGAAGTTGCTATTCTTGGGATTACAGCAATTAAAGATACTGTTGTAGCAAAAGAAGGACAAATTGTTATTTTACCAATGATGAATATGTGTTTGACTGCAGATCATCGAGCAGTAGATGGAGCTGTTGCTGCAGAATTTATGACAAGGCTAAAAAATATAATTGAAAATCCAGCACAATTAGCCTTGTAATTAATATTGGAGGTTGTAAATGAAAATAGTTATATTAGGTGGCGGCCCAGGGGGTTATGTTGCTGCAATACGTGCAGCACAATTAGGAGCTGAAGTTACACTTATCGAAAAAAATCGACTGGGAGGAACCTGTTTAAATGTTGGATGTGTTCCGACTAAGGTTCTGTTACAAACAGCAGAAATGATTGAACAATTTAAAGATTCTGAAAGATTTGGGATTACTGCTAATGACTTTTCTTTAAATTGGGGGCAATTGATGTCAAGAAAAAATGATGTCGTAAATAAGCTTGTTGAAGGTGTTGAAGGACTTCTTATTTCTAATGGAATTAAACTCATTAATGGGTATGGAAAATTTGAAAATGAGAATTCAATTATTATTACTTCTGAAGATGATAAAGAAGAAACAATCGAGTTTGATTCTGCAGTAATTGCAACTGGTAGTGCACCGATAATTGTACCGATAAAAGGTGTTGAGTATGAAGGTGTTATTACAAGTGATGAAGCACTTTCTTTTAATGAAGTTCCAGAAAAAATGGTGATAATTGGTGGGGGTGTAATTGGAATAGAATTTGCAGAAGCATATTCCAGTTTTAATACTAATATTACATTAATTGAAATGGCAGATTCAATATTGCCAACAATGGATAAAGAAATAGGTTTAATAATAAAAGAAAAATTAAGTCTCAAAGGTATAAAAATAATTGAAAATGGTCGCGTAAGTGAAATTGGTAAAACGAATAATTTGACAGTTACTGTTGAATTTGATGGAGAAAAGCAATATATCGATGCGGATAAAGTATTGATGGCTGTAGGAAGAAAACCGGTAACTGATACTATCGGGCTTGATAAAATAAATATTAAAACAAATCGCGGCAAAATAATTGTAGATAGTAAAATGAGAACAAATATTAAGAATATATATGCTGTTGGTGATTGTATTGGAGGTATAATGCTTGCTCATGTAGCTTCATCTGAAGGAATAGTTGCAGCGGAAACAATTATGAATATGAAGTCACAAATTGACTTTAAAACGATACCTTCGGCTGTCTACATTAAACCAGAAATAGCATCAGTTGGTTTATCTGAAGAAGAGGCAATACGAAAAGGTGTGAAAATAAAAATAGGGAAATTCCCACTAACGGCAAATGGTAAATCACAAATAATGAATGAAGATGGATTTGTGAAAATAGTGGCTGATATAAATACACAAGAAATATTAGGTGTTCAAATAGTTGGACCTAGAGCAACTGAAATTATTGGAGAAGCTGCATTGGCAATAAGACTTGAAGCTACAGTAGATGAACTTATTACTACAATACATGCACATCCAACTGTTTCAGAATCATTAATGGAAGCTGCTAACAGTGTTTTCAATCATGCAATTCATGCACATGTATAATTTCTGAATTATCCCCTTATAATTGAATCTCACTTATGTGAGATTCGTTTTTCTATTCTTAAAGTAAAAGGTGGCAAGTTATGAAATATATAAAAAATCTTTCAACTGATCCTTATTTTAATAGTGCACTAGAGGAATATTGTTTAGAAAATATTTCTTTTGATGAAGATTTATTTATAATTTGGAGAAATGAATCGTCAGTAATTCTAGGGAGACATCAAAATGTTTTTCAGGAAATTAATTATAAATTTATCCAGGAATCGCGAATACCAGTTGTACGTAGGATTTCTGGTGGGGGAACCGTGTATCATGATTTAGGTAATATAAATTTTACGTTTATTTTTACAAATAAAAAAGATGAATATGTAAACTATATAACGCACAATCAGAAGATAATGGAGGTATTGAAGTTATTAGGTATAAAAACAAGAATGTCAGACAGGCATGATATATTATACAATGGAAAGAAAATTTCTGGTAATGCGCAGCGAATTCTAAGGAAAAGAGTATTACATCATGGAACAATACTTTTTAACACAGATTTGGATATATTGGAGAAATCTATTTATATTGATAAAAAAAATATTTATTCAAAAGCAATTGAATCTGTAAGGAGTCAAGTGACTAATATCAAAGAATATTTAAATAATAAAATGGACGAAACAGAAATAATTGAGTACTTTTATAAGATATTATCAAATAACTATTTAGACAATGAAATTATATTAAAAAAAAACGATGTGGAAAATATAGAAAATCTAGTAAAAGAAAAATTTTCAAAATGGGAATGGAACTATGGTGAATCTCCTACTTTTAATTATCAAAATTCATTGAAAATCAATAAGAATAATTGGCATCTTAATCTGAATGTTAAAAATGGCATTATACAGAAATGTGATGTATTTAAAAATAGTTTTATGGTGCCACATCGATTAGTTGGATTGAAATATGATATTGACAGTTTTAGTGAGTTTTTTAGAATTATAAGTCGTGAAGAGGTATATAAATTATTTTTTGGTCAATAGTAATTTTGCGAAGAAAGATTGGGTTGATGCCAGTCTTTTTTATTATAAAAATATTTAAAGCAAGTGAATAAATTATATTATTTGAAAGCGACAACTATGGTGACAATCACCGCAATCGAAATATGATGATCAGCCCATTAAATGAAATACCAGAATATATGAAGTTTGAACTATAAGTGGCCTCGTTCATAGATTGTTGTCCAGCATTGGGAAGATAGTATTGATTTGTGTGACCTTTTCATTGTGAAGTTCATTTCGGATTGTATGAGATGCTCTCGACAGTATCTTGACAATGGCACAAGGAGATAGTCCTGAATTAAATAAGTATTTGATTACGCTATGTTCATGAGAATCCAAGTGTATATACTTATGTGTTTCTGGGGTATGATATTAGTAATCAATAGTATGCACCAGACTGAAATTTGATTGTTTTGAGGTGACTAGCTATTAAATTTTTGTTTACTATGGATTTTTATTTAGCTCATGTTCATTTTACATTTCTCCATTTATGAAAAAAGAGCATAAATTGCCTATTATCTATTTAGATGAACCATGTAAATACTAAAAAATAATTTTAAATAGTGGGAGTGTTTAGATGAAAAAAATAATTGTCATAGGAAGTCTTAACATGGATTTAGTCACACGTGTTAAGTTGACACCAAAAATTGGAGAAACAGTTTTAGGAAATGGATTAGAAAAGATTCCAGGTGGAAAAGGAGCCAATCAAGCGGTTGCAATTGGAAGACTAAAAGGT
>JAFGAC010000142.1 GCA_016933835.1 Clostridiales bacterium | reverse complement strand
GTTCAACCACTGTTAATGGAGTAAAATTATTGATAATTGATGGAGATTTTTTAAAAAAGATAAATGATTAATAAAAATCTGCACATAACAAGCGGTCATACGCCATAGGGGTTTTAGTGTTAAGGCAAGCGGTGTCTCTCGCATCAAAGTTCGTAACGGTTGATAGGTTCGCAGCTCCGAAATCCCCTACGGCGCATACCGCCGTCCGTTGTGTTCAATGCGGTCCCTTTACGAACAACGAGGCGATTTCTTATCAGTTTACACCCATTTTTTTTACGAGCTACAAACGCTCGAAAACCTCTGAAACCCGCATGCACTATACCATGTGTTACCACTCGTTTTTATTCCTCAATGTTGAATAGAATCCATTTATTAGGGTCAAATTCAAGTATTTCATCTCTCGCAATATCTATGATCGCTATACTATTTTCAAATTCAATCTTTTGTACACCATTTTTTGTTTTTAATTCCAAGGGCATATTAAATGGTAAATTATCTTTGATTTTCCATTTTAATACAACTCCATTTTCATTTTGTTGAATCGCTAATGAAGGTAATTCTGCATTGTATACATAGACATCTTTAAACCAGTCATAGTTTTTACCACATACTCTTTCAATTGTTTGAAATAAATCATTGGTAGTTACAAATCGGCATTGTTGTCCATTGGTTTTATGTTCTAATTCTTTATCAGGATACGCCATTAATCGTAAAACTTTAATTATGTTTTCCTTTCCAATTAAATAGCGTAGCGAATGAATCATGTAAACCGATTTATCATATGACCAATCACTAAACATCTCTCTTGAGTTGACAATAGAATCAATTGCAAGTGGTATTTTATTCTTAATGCCTCTTCTTCTTAACTCCAATTTCCTTTTATATCCAGTTTCTCCCTGTAAATATTCCTCGTATAAAGCTTCTGTATATCCAGTTAAGGCTTCTTGTAGCCAGAAATCGTTCCAATCATTGGTTGTCATCATATTTCCAAACCACTCATGACACAGTTCATGAAATAAAACATAGTTATATCCTTGATATGTAGTGGAGAAATCTGGGGCAATTGCCGTTATTGTCTGATGTTCCATGCCTACAAAAGGAACCTCTACTATCCCTATTTTTTCATTTCTAAAGGGATAAGGTCCAATTGTTGTTTCAATAAAATCTAAATAGTTTTTAATGTTTGGATATAATTGCTTTGCATTTTTTTCGTGTTCAGGTAAAAACCAATAAAAAATTTTTATGGTATCCCCATACAGACTCAAATATTCATCTTTCAACTCAAGGTAAGGTGCAATATTTAATGAAATAGAATTATTATTTATTGGATTACTTACTTTCCAATTGAAAGTCGTTGTCTGATTTTTATTTTTGATTGTATTTAATAATATTCCACTTGAGACTGCCTTCAAATCATCAGGAACAGTAAATGATAGTTTAACAGAATCAGGTTCATCCCACTGGTAGTCCTTGCAGGGAAACCATAAATCAGCTCCATCAATTTGACATGAAGTTGCTATCCAGTGTTGACATTCTTCAGTTTTATTCCATGAAAAGCCACCTTGATAAGGAGCATGTGTTGCACTCCTGGGATTTCCTTCATATTCAATAGTGATTTTAAGAATATCTCCCTTATTGTAAGTTTCAGGAAGTTTAGACCAATATTTTCCATTTTTGAATGACACCTTTAAAGGTATTTTTGTCGTTTCCTTTTCCAAGAATACATTTTTCACCTTCAGCAAGGTATCAAGGTCAAAAACAAATTGCTTAAGTTGGTTCATGATAATTACGGATATGGTGTTTGAAGCCGTAATATATTTTTCTTCCGGAAAGATTTCCATTTTTATATCATACTGAATCACATCATATCCCATTTGCTCTTTTAGAACAGTTCCACCTGAAATTGTTCCCGGAGCATTTATGTCCCTTATTTTATCTATCGGAAGTTCTCTGGTATCCAAAAAGTTGGAGTCGTTGATAATGATTTTATTTTCTCCAGGAAGAATTTTATAAAAGCCCAATACATTTTTGTTCAAATCACTTACCAACCAATATTGTTCGGCTGAAACGTTCCATTCTTTTAAGTTGTTTGGTTCAACCAACGCAAATCTCGGTTTTTGCAAGCGATTCAGATGTGATATATAATAAGCCTGAATTGGTTTTTGCGATTCATTGATTAGATGAATAGTCGCGTTTTCCTTTTGTCCAATTTGGGATTTTACACAATTAAGAATTTCCCAATCCAAAGATTTTAACAAATGTATTGCAGAATCAACCTCTTGGCCTGAGGCTCTTATAATTGAGAAAATTAGAATTAAAAATATCGTCATATATTTCATGGCACGATGTTTCTCTAAATGAGTGGTAACGGTCGGCGGTATGAAATCGTTGGGGATTGCGGGCTGCTTTACTGTCCAGTTACACTTAACTTGATGCGGGGCAGAACGCTCGAAT
>JAFGAC010000141.1 GCA_016933835.1 Clostridiales bacterium | reverse complement strand
GCGGTTTCTCTTTTTTACTAAGCTAACCCCGTCATCCCGACGGTTGAAGAAGGTTTTAGACTAACAACAGTCTAAGACCTTCTTTTTCTATATTGATGCTGGCATTGATGTCTCGATCAAGTAAGCTGTCGCAGTTTGGGCAGGTCCAGACCCTTACGTTTAAGGGTTTTTTGCCATCTCTATGACCGCATTCAGAGTAAATCCGACTGATATTGAAGGTGCTGACAATAATGGTTTAATAGACTATTATTTAACGAAAATAGACATGAGTGGGAATATATTATGGAGAAAAATGTATGGTGGCAGTGGTGATGATATTTTAACTGATGTAGTTGAAATAGATGGTGGCTATATAATTGTAGGGCGTTCAGTGTCGAATGATATTGACGGTCTTGCAAATAAAGGATTTTCGGATTGTTATATTATCGAGATAGACGAAACTGGAAATGTTCAATGGCAAACTATGTATGGAGGAGATTATTCAGATGAAATCAGTAAAATTATTGTTTTAGATGATGGTTATGTATTTGCAGGAGATTCAGGATCTAGCGCTTTTGAAGGTGTAACTTATACAAGGTATGATGATTATTTGGTATTTAAAACTAATAAAATTGGGGATATAATCTGGCAAAATAAAATTGGTGGAACTTTTTTCACTGTTAAAGAAGATTTCAAAGATATAATCGAAACTTCTGATGGTGGATTTTTAATGATAGGGAATTCTCATGGTGGAAATATAGATGAGTTAATCAACAGCGGGAGCAAAGATTGCTATATTGTAAAGATTGATAATAAAGGCCAATTGATTTGGCATAAATTGATTGGAAGTCAATGGGATGATTATTCGGTGAACATTGTTGAAAATGCATATAATGAATATATATTTTTCGCAACGATGGGATCTTCAAATATCAATGAGGTTTTTGAAATTCCAAATCATGATTATCAAATTATAAAATTAAACATCAATGGTGATATTATATGGAGTAAAAATGTAGATAGAGCTGATGATGTCTTACAATGTGTAATAAAAGCTGATGATGGTGGTTATGTGTTAAATGGACATTCTGTGTGGGAAGTGTACGAAACAGGTGTAAATATATACAGTCACACTTACTATAACCTTATATCAAAAATTAATGAGAATGGAGTAATACAGTGGCAGAGCAAAGTTGAAAGTATAAGAGGGGATATAAGCATCTTTGAAAATACTGAAGATGGAGGGTATCTAACAGGAGGATGCAGTTTATATTCACTTACTGGACTTGATCGAGGTGTTTTGGCTACCGATATATATATTTATAAATTGGATAGCATGGGCAAAATGGTATGGCAAAAAATGATTGGTGGAGATTATTATGAGAATCTTTTTGGCGTTTACAAAACCTTTGACGGCAACTATTTCGCTTTTGGTCAAACTACATCTACCGAGATTGAAGGCATGAAAACACAAGGAGAATATAATATCTTCTTTGCTAAACTTGAGAATATTGAAAATGATCAAACAGATATTAATGGAGATGATTATGAATATATCGAATATGCGGAGGATTTATCTGAAATCGGTGTTTTTAAAGGCAGCGATAAAGGCTTTGAATTAGATAGGCAGGGTACACGAATTGAAGCGATGATAATGTTCATAAGATTGTTGGGCAAGGAAGAAGAAGCATTGTCGAATGATTGGGAACATCCGTTTAATGATGTTCCTCATTGGGCAGACCGCTATATAGGTTGGGCATATCAAAACGCTTATACAAATGGTATCAGTGAAAATGAATATGGTACTGGATTCATTCAAGCCAATTCATTCATTACTTTGGTTTTGAGAGCATTGGGTTATGATGATTTATTAGGTGATTTTGATTGGGAATCTGCTGTTTCAGATGCTGATACTTTAGGATTATTATCACCGGTTTTTCATCATGAATTGTATCAAGATACATTTTTGAGAAAACATATGGCAAAAATTTCTTATGATGCTCTGAATTTTCCTATGAAGGATAAAGGTGTAAATTTGATTGACTGGTTAGTTGAGATAGGTGCATTTGATAGAAGTAAAATCAATTTTTTATTGATGAAATAATTGAATGATGAATATAGATAATAAATAAAACCTTCAGAATTGAATTTGAAGGTTTTATTTATCCTAAAATCATCATTCCCATTTAAAAAACTTTATAGATAAAGAGATAAAGATGATAATGATTGAAGATAGAATAAGAATATCGTTCATATAATCTAAAAGATTGCCTCCAAGCCAAACGCCTTTCAATAGTTCAACGCCATATGTCAGAGGAAATATCTTGGATAAATTGATGATGCTTCTAGGCATGAACTCGAGTGGGATTGTTGCACCTGATAAAAAGAGCATAGGGAAGTAGATTATATATGAGATGACTGTGGCGGCTTTCATCGTTTTTGAAATGCCTGCAATAAAAAGACCGATAGAAAACATGCTTAATAAAACGATGATGAAAGCGATTGTTGTTTTTAAAAAATTTCCAATGAATGTGATTTCAAAGATTATCTTTGCAACAATAAGTAAGATAATCATACCGATAATGGTTGTAACTGTATTGACAATCAATTGGGAGCTAAGCAGATCTATAGGTTTTATAGGTGTCACCATGAATCGCTTTAGAATTTTTCTTTCTCTATATTGAGAAAGCGTCAAAGGCAAAGTCATAAGTCCAGTTACTGCAATGATAATGCAAATATATCCAGGTATGGAAACATCAATACTTCCAAAGCCTCCAAATTGAGCAATAGGTTCGTTCCCATACATGGTCCCAAACAACATCAGCATCATTACTGGAAAGAAAAGTGCAAAGAAGACATTGAGGAAATTGCGATTGTTCAACTTCCATTCAATGAATATCACTTTAATAAAACTATTCATGCTATTACTCCTTCCATGATTTTCCTGTCATTTTAAGATAAGCGTCTTCAAGTGTTGGTCGTATAATATTGACGTTATTATATGAAATTCCATTTTTTTCTAAAAACAAAATAAGCTCGGAAATCAAATCTGCATTTTTAGAATAAATACTTATTTTATTTTCTGTAATTTCTAATTTACTTATTCCTGTAATGTTATTCTTTATTGCGGTAACAATGTCTTCTTTTGTATTGAAAGTAATTATTGTATCAATATCGGCTTTATTTATCACACTTTGAAGGTCACCTGTTGCTATAAGTTTGCCCTCATCAATAATGCAGATAGTATCGCATAAAAATTCAGCTTCCTCCATATAGTGAGTTGTCATGAAAATTGTACGGCCTTCATTTTTCAATTCTTTTATATAAGTCCACATTTCACGTCTAGCCTTTGGATCAAGTCCTGATGTCAGTTCATCAAGGAAAATGATTTCTGGATTTGCTATCAATGCAAGTATAATTGCAATTTTTTGTCGTTGTCCACCTGAAAGATTTGATAGAAAACTTTTGTTTTTATTTGAGAGATTGAACCTTTCTAGCAGTGGCACATAATCTAAAGGTTCTGAATACATGGACATAAAAAGACTACATATTTCATGAACTTTAATTTTATCTTGATAAGAAGTTTCCTGTAATTGCACACCGATTTTTTTGTATAAATCAATACTTTTTTCCAATGGGTCAAAGCCTAGTACAGATATCATTCCCTGATCTCTTTTTTTTATACCGATTGTGCATTCAATGGTTGTTGTCTTTCCAGCCCCATTTGGTCCTATCATTCCAAATATTGAACCTTTCTCAACCGAAAATGTAATATCATCAACTGCAAGGATATCCTTGTACTTTTTACTGAGGTTATTTACTTCTATTACATTCATATTATCACCGTCTTTTCTACATAAAAATTTCTACCCTGTTTTTATAGATAAATACGGAATTTAATATAAAATTTTTTATGAATATAGTGAAATATATAGAAAGACCTAATTGAATAGTTTTGAATAGCATACAGGGCAATGCGGCAATAAAATAATGGTGAAATCGGTTCTTTAAGGTAATTACGGGTATGTATCTACGTAGAAAAAAGCAAGATGAAAACGAGGGATTGAATAGTATGATTGAAATATATGATAAAAACAGTCAAAGGATTCCAATAAAAGCATGGGTAGAAAAGATTGATGATATTGATTTTGAAAGTCAAAATCAAGCATTAAGTCTTTCAAGACTAACCTTTGCATACAGTCATGTTGCTTTGATGCCGGATGTACATTCAGGTTTTGGAATGCCCATAGGGGGAGTAGTTGCATTAGATGGCGTAGTTATACCAAATGCTGTTGGTGTTGATATCGGATGTGGTATTGTTTTTGCTGAGACAGACATCGACATTAAGAAAGTATCTCAGAGTGTATTGATTGAAATCAAGAATGAAATACTGAATCAAATTCCTATGGGATTTGACCATAGAAAAGTATCGCTTCCTTGCAAGTTGTTGGATGAGTTTAAAAAATCATCTTCCATTTTAGATAGAAATTTGAATAAAGAATTGGAAAAAGCCTATTATCAACTAGGTACGCTTGGTGGTGGCAATCATTTCATTGAAATACAAAAGAACACAAAAGGAAAGTTGTGTGTGATGGTCCATTCTGGAAGCAGACACTTTGGCCATCAGATTGCAAATTATTTTCATAATATTTCAATTGACCCTAAATCGTTTGGAATCCCAAAAGATTTATCCTATTTGAAAACAGATTCTATTGAAGGAAAAAGTTATATTCAATGGATGCATCTTGCATTATCATTTGCTAAAGAAAACAGAAAAATGATTCTAAAGGAAATAATATATATTTTGCGAAAATATATTGATGAGTTTAGAGTTGATTTTTATATGGATGTGCACCATAATTATGCTAATCTAGAAAGCATTGACGGCAGACAGTATTGGATTCATAGAAAAGGTGCCATCAGTGCCAAAATGGGAGAGCTGGGTATAGTGCCAAGTGTAATGGGAGGGGAATCATTTATTGTTGAAGGTAAGGGCAATTTAGATTCTTTTCAGAGTTGCTCTCATGGTGCAGGTAGAGCTATATCAAGAAAATCGGCGAAAATAAGATTTTCTGAAGAAGAGACGTCAAACTTGATGAAAAACAAAAATATACTGTTAGGGAAAAAAAAGAAATCAATCATTTCAGATGAAGACCCAAGAGCATACAAGGATATATATTGGGTGATCGATCAAGAAAAAGATTTAATGGACATTGTAGACAAAGTAAAAACAGTTATTGTGATAAAAGGATAATAATGCTTTAATGGTAATAGAAAAAAGCATGTTTATGATGCCATAAAAGGAGTGAATGTATGAGACCATTAATTGGGGTGACATCGTATTTTGTAGACAGTTCGGAAATGGGAATTGAAAGAACACGAGGATTAAAAGGGCAAGATATGTTGATGTCCACAATGGATTACTCGAGAAGTATTGAAAAAGTAGGTGCGATACCAGTAAATATTCCAGTAATATTATCGGATGAATATATTGACGGAATTATCTCTAAAATTGATGGATTAGTTCTTACAGGTGGAGGCGATATTCATCCTAAATTTTATAACCAATCGGTTAAAGTTGGTTTTGGATCCAATGAAAAATACAGAGATGAATTTGAGATGAAATTACTTGATAAAGCAATTGAAAAGGATATCCCTGTCATGGGAATTTGCAGAGGGTTTCAACTTTTAAATATTTATTTTGGTGGCACTTTAATTCAAGATATTTCAAAATATCATAACACGTATATTGAACATACTGGACTGAAACTTCCTAAATATGAAAAAATACACAAGGTGCATTTAGTAATGGATTCAATTATGAAAGATATTTTTAGAGAAGAGATGATTGGTGTAAATAGTTTTCATCATCAGATCATCGATAAAGTGGGAGATGAACTAGATGTAATTGCAACATCGGAAGACGGTATAGCAGAAGCAATAGTTCATAAAGAAATGAAGCATGTGTTTGCAGTACAATGGCATCCAGAAATGATGGCAGAAGTTCACGCAGAGCAATACGGCTTATTCTGGTATTTTATTGAAAAAATAAATGCAAATAAAAAATCCACATAAGTGGATTTTTTTAATGTTCAGATTGATGAATGATTACAGAATTTCGGCCTTTTGTTTTTGCTTCATAAAGGGATTTATCAGCATTTTGAAGCATGGTATCCATGCTTGTATCTTGATTTGGTATTTCACAGTAGCCGCCAATAGTTATTGTCAAATAGGGCTTCACAGGTGAATGAAGATGCTCAATATTGCTGTTTCTTATATTTTGAAGTAGATTTTCTGATACAAGCCTACAGCCACTTAAACTGGTGTCAGGTAAAATGATTACAAATTCATCGCCACCGTATCTAGAGATGAAATCAGATTCACGATGAATGGAATTTTTTAAAATATCAGTAACCTGCCTTAAAACATCATCACCCTTTACATGACCGTAATTGTCATTGTATTCCTTGAAATGGTCGACATCAACTATTAATACAGCCAATTGTGTATTGCTCCTGGAATTGATATTGATGATGTCTTCCAAATATTCCTGAAGCCTTCTTCTATTTGGAATATTAGTCAAACTATCTATTCTACTGATGGAAAGCAGTTGCTTATTCAAGTTTTCAAGTAAATCTTGCGCTTTTTTTCTTTCGTCAATCTCCTGTTGAAGCTTTTCAGATATTTTTGCATTGCTGATTGCGATAGCAAAATAGGAGCTGAGTTCTTCAAGCAAGTTGAGTTCATTTTCAGAGTATGCCCCGATTTGATCTGACTGTATTGTCATGGCCCCAAGAACTTCATCATGATGGACGATGGGAACATAGATAATAGAGTGAGTTGTGCTGTCATTTTTATAACTCTTGTAGTCATGGTATTCATTTTGAATATTATCAGTTAGCAATGATTTATTATTTAAAATAGTAAAACTTGACAATGAATTTTTTGGAGAAGCATTGATGACTTTAAATTCTTCGATGACACCTTTATTGATGAAAAATTCTGGCACTATTTCATTAGTTTTTTTATTGTAAAATGAAATGCCAAAGAAATCAACAGATGTCAATTTTTTTAGATATTCATAGGTTTCTAAATAAATTTCACTGCTCTCGAGTATTGAAGTTATTTTCTTACCAATTGTTGAAATATTATGTATATTTTGATAAAGAAGATTAAGCTCATTATTCTTTTCTCTCAAAATTTCATTGTATTGTAAAATTAGTTCATTTTCATGTTCTGCTTCGCTCATTTTAAACTGTATCTCAACATTTTTTTGTTCTATTGTTTCAGTATATGATTTCATTTTAAAGTTGCATCCATATTTATATGATTCAAAAGCTTTTTCAATAGCATTGATTTTTTCGTAGTAATCAGAAAGCAGTAGTGAAAAAGTGAAAATCCACTGTGAAGAATTGGTTCCTTTTGCAAGTTCCAATGATTCATTGATTAGTGTCTTTACATTGTCTAATTTATCGACAGTAAAATATAAATCTATCAGTTTTTTATTTACTAATATCAAATTGTATTTATCTTCAGTTTCAGATAATACTTCTTTTGCACGTTTCAATGCAAGAATCGCTTCTTCATATTCTCTATTGTACTGTAAAATATCTGCTTGCAACGCGACTGCATAGGCTATTCCTATATGGTCACTAGTCTCATAGTGTATTTTAAGGGCCTTTTTCAATATAGTGCTGGCAGTTTTAATGTCTTTTTCTTTAAATGCAATTTCAGCTAAATTAAGAGAACCAACACCTACATTTCTAAGATTGTTGTTTTCTTCACTTATACGAATACTTTCTTCATAGTAGTATTTTGATTTATCATAATTCTCAAGTTTGTTATAGATTTCTCCTATGTTGTTCATGAGAGAACTTAAAGTATCAAAATCAGAGGATTTGGTGGAGTACTCCAATCCTGACAAGTAATTTTCCAGGGCAACATCATCATTATCCATGTATAGATAAATGTTACCAATAATGTTATGAGCTTTTCCGATAAATTCATCACTTTTTATTAATTTCGCATTTTTCATCAAATGGTTAGCCTCTAGAAGCGCTTGAGAAAAATCTCCAAGAAGCCATAAAGCCCGACTTAAGAGAAAATAGGATTTTAAGTATAAATACGGCTCTGTTTCATTTGAAATGTTTTTTTTTACATTTTTTGAGATGACAGAGCACTCCTTTGGACTTTTCCAAATAATGGATTCCGCTTCATTCAATTGTGATATGTAATATTGAGAATTCATATGCAACCGCCTAAATTGTTTCAATTTTCTATTTTTATTATAATTCATAGATAGATATAGTACAATAAGGATAAGAGAAATGTTAACAATGAAATTAAAAATATACGTTTATTGAATCATTATCAGCAGGGATCATTATTTTAAATTTTTAAAAAAATAAAATGAGGAAAGAGGAATTTTGATGGATATTATAAATGCAATAAATTCAAGAAGAAGCATCAGACAATTTACAGGAGAAGTCATTAATGATGAGCAGTTGCAAATGATTTTACGGGCAGGATTTCAGGCCCCATCAGCTCATAATATACATCCTCAAGAATTCATTGTTGTAAAAGATGCTGAAAAATTGGAAAATGTAGCAAAACGTCATAAGTATGCAAAAGCATTGAGTTCTTCAGCTTGTGGCATAATTGTCTGTGGAGATGCTGAAAAGCAGCCAAGGGAAGGATTATTGAATTCAGATTGCTCTGCATCCATTGAAAATATGTTGCTTGCCGCACATGGTTTGGGATTAGGAGGCGTATGGATTGGTCTGTATCCTATTGAGAGTTTTACTAAATTGATATCCGAAATTTTTGAGACTCCAGAAAATATCATACCGATAGGAATGATTGCTGTAGGATATCCTGAAAATGAAAAAGAATTTATTGATAGGTATGAAGATAGCAAAGTTCATTATGATAAATGGTAATAAAAGCATGATTTTGGAAGAGTCTTTAATAAATTGGAACAACATTTGTACTTCATCATAATTTAACACCTAGTCAACTACCCACCACCTAAAGGAAGTGGGTTTCTGTGCCACAATTATTTATGAAATCAAGGACGAAATGTTACTGATAATTAGATACAACGATTCAGATGGAGTCTCTGCGATTAATTTCAGTGAAAAATTCATTAAATACAGTTTCAATCTTGAAGGTGACTACTTAGACGTTTTGGGTGATGAAAAATTTAAGAATATCAAGGATTTAAACATTGATTTACCGAGGGTGTTTAAACGAAATCAAAAGAATATCAAGAAAACGATAGTGAAAGAAAAAAATCACTATCGTTTTATAATAAAATCTATAATTTCCAGATTTCTTTTGAGTACTCCAAAACAGTTCTATCACTGCTGAATTTTCCAGCAGCAGCCATATTGGTCCATGCCATTTTTGCAAATTCCAAAGGTTTATTGTACATTTCATCTGCTTTATTCTGAGCTTCTCTATAAGATTCAAAATCTTTAAGAATGAAATAGCTGTCAGAACGTTGCCATGAATCACCTATTAAAAGTGAATCATAAATATCTTTGAACATACCAGTTCCTTCATCATCAAAAGTGCCATCAATCAAACTGTCAACGACTCTTTTTAGTCCTTCTACATTTATATAGTAATCATGGGGATCATATGTAGTATTTATTTCAGCCAGTTCTTCAACACGTGCTCCAAAGATGAAATTATTCTCAAATCCTGCTTCTTCAACAATTTCAACATTGGCACCATCAAAGGTTCCTATCGTAGGTGTGCCGTTAAGCATGAATTTCATATTGCCTGTTCCAGAAGCTTCTTTACCGGCAGTTGAAATTTGCTCGGATAAATCAGCTGCAGGAAACAACTTTTCACCATAAGTCACATCATAGTTTTGTACAAATATTACCTTTATCTGATTATTGATTGAAGAATCATTATTGACTAACTTTGCGACCTCATTTATGAATTTTATGATTCCTTTTGCTCTGAAGTAGCCAGGAGCAGATTTTGCACCGAATATAAACGATCTCTTATTGATTTTCAATTCAGGATTTTCTTTGAGTCGGTAGTATAAATCCAATATATGAAAAGCATTAAGTAATTGTCTTTTATATTCGTGAAGACGTTTAATCTGGATATCAAAAATAGAATTAACATCAAGTTCAAAGTCTTCTTTTTTATAGATATAATCTGCTAGTTGCTCTTTTTTAAGACGCTTTATTTGAATGAATTCATTCAATATATCGTTGTTAGTGGCATATCTGTTTAAATTGCCAAGCAATGATAACTTTTTAATCCATGCATCAGTTTCCAAAAGACGAGTAATCATTGACGATAACTCAGGATTTGATTTCAATAGCCAACGGCGCTGAGTAATTCCATTTGTTTTATTTTGAAATTTCTGTGGACAAATTGCATACCACGGTTTTAATGCATCTTTAATTAAAATTTCAGTGTGAAGTTCAGCTACTCCATTGACTGAGTGTGAACCGAATATGCTGATCCATGCCATTTTTATCTTTCCATTGTTGATTATCTTATAATAGTTTCGATTCTTTAAAGATAGACCAGCAGCAGTCAATTTTTTTTGGAGTGCATCATCAATCATTTCAATAATTTGATAGATTCTTGGAAGGATTCTCTTAAAGTAATCGACATTCCATTGCTCAAGTGCCTCAGATAAAATCGTATGATTCGTGTATGAAAAAGTCGTTTGGGCAATTTTCAATGCGTCTTCAAAGTTGAAATTCTCTTCATCTACAAGTAATCTTATAAATTCAGGAATTGAAACTGCCGGGTGGGTATCATTCAGTTGAATGGCATGTGTTTCATGAAAATTAGTTAAGTGACCATATGTTTTTTTATGCGAGCGGACTAAGTCTTTCAATGAGGCACTGCTTAAAAAATACTCTTGTCTAATTCTTAGAAGCTTTCCATCATCATTTGAATCATTTGGATAAAGCACCCTTGAAATATCTTCAGCCATATTTTTTTCCTTTGTTGAAGCATTGTAATCTTGATTATTAAATGCCTCAAAATTAAAAGGATGGATGGGTTCAGCCTGCCACAACCTTAAAGTATTTATGGTTGAAGACTGGTATCCTATTATTGGCACATCATAAGGAACCGCTCTTAAAGAAAAATCACTGAATGCTATTGTTGTGGATTCATCAAATTTTCTAATCGACCATGGATCACCGTTGATTAACCATTCATCAGCACTTTCAGATTGAAAGCCGTTTGAAAAAGTTTGTTTGAACAACCCGTATTTATAGCGGATACCATAACCTTGAAGAGGGATATCATGAGTTGCCGCTGAATCTAAAAAGCAAGCAGCAAGTCTTCCTAATCCTCCATTTCCTAAGCCGGCATCCATTTCAGAATCTTCAATCAAGTTGAAATCAATTTGGAGTTCTCTCATGATTTCTTTTACCTGATTGATGACATTGAGATTAATCAAGTTATTACTAAAAGCTCTACCCATTAAAAATTCTGCGCTGAAGTAGTAAGCTTGTCTTTTATTTTGATTGGATTGATCCATCCATATAGGCATCAATTGTGCCATAATTGCCTTTGAAACCACATTGAACAAGATTTCAGATGATGTGTTTTCAATATTTGTTCCATAATCAGAAAGAAGAAATTGCGTGATGTCTTCTCTAAAGTTGTCTTTATTAAACATTTTGATTGTACCTCCCATAAAGTTTAGTTAGATTGAATATTTTTTTTGTCAATTCTTCAGTTAAGCTGTTGTTTTTCATTCTCCATTTCCAATTTGTTCCTATTGTAGAAGGGTAGTTGAAACGAGCTTCTGAACCAAGGTCCAAAAAGTCTTGCATCGGTACTACAGCAAGTATGGAGACTGAACTCCATGCACCTCTGATAAAACCGAAAGTGTATCCTTCTTCTTCAGTAAGCCGCAAGTAGTCTTTTGCCATTTGAAGATCCTCAGGGCGTGCTTCTTCTTCAATCCATCCACGGACAGTATTGTTGTCATGTGTGCCTGTATAAACAATAGAATTCCTTTCATAGTTATGAGGGAGGTAATTATTTGAATCACGATTATCAAATGCAAATTGCAGTAGATTCATTCCTGGGAAACCAGTTTCTTTTTTAAATTCATAAAACGATTCAGTCAAATAACCAAGATCTTCAGCGATGATATTCAATTTTCCAAGTGAATTTTCAATTGCATCAAACAATTCAAGGCCAGGACCCTTTACCCATCGTCCAAATTCAGCAGTTTCATCGCCATAGGGAATTTCCCAATAGGCTTCAAATCCTCTAAAATGGTCAATGCGAATGACATCATAGATGCGCCGTGACATATTCATTCTTTTAATCCACCATTTATAGCCATTTGATTTCATTTTTTTCCAATCGTAGATTGGGTTTCCCCACAATTGACCTGTTGCAGTAAAATCATCAGGCGGACATCCAGAAACAAAAACAGGTTCTTTAGATGAATTAAGTAAAAATAAATCTTGATTTGCCCAGACATCTGCGCTGTCTTCGGCAACATATATTGGCAAATCGCCTATGATAGACACATTTTTGCTGTGAGCATATTTTTTTAATGATTCCCATTGTTTAAAGAATAAATATTGTACAAAATACCAAAATAATATTTCATGATGATATTTAGTTTTAAATTTTTTTAAAGTATTAAAATCTCTGTCACGATATGAAGGTTCCCAGTCTTGCCATGAAATTAAATTAAAGTGGCTTTTTATTGACATGTATAAAGAGAATGTCTCAAGCCACTCACCTTCATTTTCTACGAAAGTCATTACTTCTGTCTCGATTTGCTTAAAACTCCTGTTAAAAGCTTTTTTAAGCAATGGGATTCTTGATTTGAAAATCTTAAAATAGTCCACATCATTATCTGTATCCAAGATATCAAGATGAACTAAATCGGTATTTAGTAGAAATCCATCTTTAACGAGAAGATCTAAATCTATGAAATAATGGTTTCCTGCAAAAGCTGAAACTGATTGATAAGGAGAATCTCCGAATCCTGTGATACCTAAAGGAAGAATCTGCCAATAAGATTGACCTGAACTTTGCAGAAAATCTATGAATTTGTAGGCTTCACTTCCTAAGGTGCCGATACCGTATGGACTTGGAAGTGATGATATGTGGAGTAAAATTCCACTGCTTCTATTAATCATAGCTGTGCTCCTTTATTTTAATTACAGAATCTCTTACAAGAAGTTCAGTTTTAAGAGTTATCTGCTGGGTCTTGTTTTCAGGATTTTCAAGCAAATCAAATAGTAATTTTACTGATTCAAAAGCAATTGCTTCAATAGGCTGTTTTACTGTTGACAAAGCAGGATGAAAAAATTGAGAGTATTCAAGCCCGTCAAATCCTATAATTGAAATATCTTCAGGAATTTCTTTACCCGAGCTGAGTAGATATTTTGCAGCACCAACTGCCATAATATCTGAAGTCGCAAAAATTGCAGTGATTTCAGGATTGGATTCTATTAAAGTTTTAGCCATTTCAAAACCTGAATTAAAGGTATAAGTTCCATCAATGATATATTTTTCATCAATGGTAATGCCATGATCATTTAGAGCTTTTTCATAACCTCGACGTCTAAGTAAACCATTTTTCACATCATACATACCAGGAGATAATAAAGCAATATTTTTATGACCTATTTGACATAAGTAATCAACAGCATGATAAGCAGATTGTACATTGTCAATACGTACACTTGAAAAAAAAGAAGTATCTGAGTCAGTTTCTATAATGGAAGAAGCAAGGACAAGGGGAATATTTAAAGATTTTAGGTGGACCATGGAGTCATTGTTAAAATTTCCTCCCAAGTAAATAACACCTCCCAATCTTTTTTCTTTGACTTGCTCGATGATTGATTCTGAATCATCTGACAGATCATTGATGTTGTAATGTAAAATCATTGAATAGTTATTGGCGTTTATTTTTTTTTCTATAAGTTCAACTATTTGCGAAAAAAAAGGATTGAATGAACCTCTTACAAGTACACCTATGTGATTTCCATTGAGTAATTTCAAATTTCTTGCACTATTGTTTGGAATATAATTATATTCATCAATAATACTCAAAATTTTATCGCGAGTTTCTTTTTTGACATCAGGATGGTCATTTATAACTCTTGAAACAGTCGATACGCCAACGTTGGCTAGCTTTGCAATATCCCTAATATTATAGTCTTTCAAGGGGAAAACCTCCTAATGGTATCGTTTCCGGTAACGATACCATTTTAGCAAATTTAATCAATATAAACAATTGTCATTATTCACAAAATAAAGCATTGAATATATGATTAATAGAGTAATTTGTTGAAAAATATGGTATATAATAAAAAATTAATTATAATAGAAACTAGGAGATGATGAAATGAGAGTCAGTTATGAACATACAGGTATAAACGAAAGTGAATTAGTTGAATATAAGAACAAGGTCAGTAAGTATCATATTCAACTTGAAAATAGAACAGGTAAAGGCAGTGAGTTTTTAGGTTGGATTAGTTATAATAGTGAAGTAGACAAATCAATCTATAAGGGAATCAAAGATATAGCAGCTGAAATAACAAGCAATGCAGATGCATTGCTTGTTATTGGAATTGGTGGATCTTACTTAGGAGCTAGAGCTGTAATAGAAGCACTTACAGATTCATTCAATGATGTTGGCAACTCGGGTGTAAGAGTATATTTTGCAGGGCAAAATCTTAGTGGCACTTATTTAAAAGAATTGTTGGAATTTGTAAAAAACAAAGAAATATATGTAAATGTTATAAGTAAATCGGGAACTACGACAGAGCCGGCAATTGCTTTTAGAATGATTAAACAATTGATGGAAGATAAATATGGTGATGAAGCAAAAAATAGAATTATTGCAACAACAGATGGGGAGAAAGGTGCATTACTCGATTTAGCTAAAAAAGAAGGATATAGAACATTTGTGATTCCTGATGACATTGGTGGTAGATATTCGGTGTTTACACCTGTTGGACTATTGCCGATTTCTGCAGCAGGAATTGATATTGATGAGTTGTTGCTGGGAGTAGAAGCAGCACATAATGAATATTCAAATGCAGAATTGATGGAAAATGAAGCCTATAAGTATGCAGTCATAAGAAATATTCTTTTGAAAAAAGGTAAAGACATAGAAATTTTGGTCAATTATGAACCCAAAATGGTTTATATCGCTGAATGGTTCAAACAACTTTTTGGGGAATCAGAAGGTAAAAACTATAAAGGAATTTATCCATCTTCAGCTTTGTTTTCAACGGATTTACACTCAATGGGTCAATATATTCAGGATGGCCAAAGAAAATTATTTGAAACAGTGATTCAATTTGATAAACTTCCTCAAGATATGAATATTCCAACAGATCCAGCTGATTTGGATGGACTTAATTATCTAACAGAAATGACGATGAATGAAGTCAATAAAAAAGCTTTTCAAGGAACGCTTTTGGCACATGAAAGTGGCAATGTTCCCAATATCGTTTTAAATATCGATAGTTTAGATACTATTCACATTGGAAAACTGCTGTATTTCTTTATGAAAACATGTGCTATGAGTGGCTACCTGCTTGAAGTCAATCCTTTTGACCAACCAGGTGTGGAGTCTTACAAAAAAAATATGTTTGCGCTGCTTGGAAAAAAGGGATATGAGGAATTAAAAAAGGAATTGGAGAATAAAATAAATGAATAGATATTTAGGAATTGATTTAGGCGGAACATCAATCAAATATGGTGTAGTGCAAGAAGGCAAGATAATTTTCAAAGGTGAAATTGCTACAGAAGTCGATAAAGGAACTGGTCAAGTTATAGAAAAATTTGTTGAAATAATAGAAAGCACAAAAGAAGTATATGGAATTAAGGCTGTTGGAATGGGTGTTCCAGGAATTGTAGATATTAGCCAGAAAATTGTTTATGAGTGTAAAAATTTATTCTGGGAAAATTTGCAGTTAGGAATTATTTTAGAAGAAAAAACAGCAGTTCCAGTGATTTTAGACAATGACGCAAACCTTTCAACTTTAGCTGAAGAAGAATATGGATTTCTTAAAGGAGTTGCCAATGGCATCTTGCTTACACTTGGAACAGGTGTTGGAGGTGGTGTCATAATAAACGGGCAATTGTACAGAGGAAATAATGGCTTAGGATTTGAAGTTGGGCATATGAGAATTGCATCGGAAGGACTTCTATGTAATTGTGGACGTGAGGACTGTTTTGAAACATATACGTCAGCAACTGGGTTGATAAAACATTATAATATCACTTATAATCAGAATATCAGCGAAGCAAAAGAAATTTTCGATAAATTCAGTGTTGGAGAAAAATTTGCAAAGGAAACTATCGAATGGTATTGTGACCATTTCTCTGATGGTATTGTTAACTTAATAAACTTGTTCGATCCAGAAATAATTGTGTTGGCAGGTGGTGTTTCGAAAGCATTTGATATTTTTGAGAAACCTTTAAATAAAGCTATTGATAAAAAATTATTTACAAAAATTTTAGATCACGCAGAAATACTGCCCTCCAAGTTGGGGAATGATTCAGGCATATTAGGAAGTGCGATGCTTGCAAAACAGTATTTTTCAAGAAAATAGTAAGACTGAAAATAGAGAGCATTTGCTCTCTATTTTATGTAGTAGCGAAAATTAAAAAGCCAATGATTATTATAGCTGTATCTGCACAGATATGTACAATCCATCCGTTAATAATATTATTTGGCAAGTCATCAAGATAGTTGAAAATTAAGCCGCCAATAAATAATCCAACGAATGACAGTAAGAATATTCGATAGTCAAACCAATTACCGATCACTGCTTTATGATAGATTGCAAAGCTCAAAGCACTGAATAGATAAGCAAACTTTTTAAACCCCAGATTTCGGAGGTTTAAAAAAAGATAACCTCTAAAGAAAAATTCTTCAAGAAAAGAATTGATAAAAACGATGAAAAGACCATAATACCAGTATGTTTCTTTGGTAATCAGATATTTTTCTTCTAAATCGATTAACAGTTGTTGAGTATTGATATAATCTTTAAATACAAAATACGCTGTAAGTATTATAATGAAAATTGATAAACTAAAGAATATTGTCTTTTTTTGGTGGTGCTTGATAGCTTCCTTTATACTTCCTTTCATGAAATTATTCTTACTGAATGAAATATAAAGAAAAGGTATAATTAAAAACAGAACTAGTTTAATTACTACCTTTTCAATGTAATTGACCATCAACACATTATCTACAATATGTAGAATCAATATTATGAGGAACGCAGACATAATAATATAGAATATATTTTTATATTTCATGTAAATTCCTCCCACAAGGTTTATACCTTATTTCAGAGAATTAAATCAATTAATATAAAAGGCGGTGTATTATGAAAGAATTAAAATTGTTTTGTACTCATTGCAAAAAAGAATTTGAAATAGAGGAATTTTTAGTCAGATGTGACATTTGCAATGAACCTTTAGAAGTTGAAGAAATAAAATATGGGAATATTCATGAAGGTAATAGTTTAAAACAAAATATTTTTGAAAGATATCAGGAGTTTATGCCTTTTGAAAATGGCAATGAACTAATATCGATGGGAGAAGGGTTTACCCCTTTAATAAAATCCCATTATTTAGCGGAAAAATATTCGATTAAGAACATATTCTTTAAAAATGAGATGCAGAATCCAACGTGGTCTTTTAAAGATAGAGGAACAAGTGCTTGCTTGATACATGCAAAAGAATTGGGATACAAGAAAATAGGGACTGTTTCAACAGGTAATATGGCAGCTTCAGTAGCTGCATATGGCAGGAAAAATAAATTGGAGACATTTGTAATCATCAATAAAAATATGCCTGAAGAAAAAATTGAACCAATTGCTATTTATGAACCACATCTCATCAAATATGATGGGGATTATGGCAATCTGTATTATAAAAGTTTAGAAATCGGGAAAGACAATCATATTTATTTCATGAATTCTGATGTTCCTATGCGCGTGGAAGGTTCAAAAACAATAGCGTTTGAAATCTGTGAACAACTTGATTTTATAATGCCAGATTATGTTGTTGTTCCAACAAGCGCAGGTGGAAATATCAGAGGGATTGAAAAGGGATTCAGAGAGTTTAAAAACGCCGGATTGATTAAATCAATCCCTAAAATGATTGTAGCTCAAGCAGAAGGGTGCAGTCCTATTGTAAAGGCTTTTGAAAATAAATCCGAACGTATCGAAAGATTCATGAATCCTAGAACAATTGCACATGCAATCGAAAATCCATTGCCGCCAAGTGGCAATCAAGTGCTCAGAATGCTGAGAAAAAATTCAGGATATGCTGTTTCTGTTTCAGAGGAAGAAATTATTGAAGCACAAAGCCTTATGGCAAAGGAAGGAATATTTGGACAGCCAGCATCGGCAGTTTCATTGGCAGTTGTTATAAAGATTCGAAAAGGTGAAATAATCACATCTGAAGATTCAGTTGTCTGCATTGTTACGGGTAGTGGATTGAAATATACAGAAGTATTGAAGCAACATAAAATAAAGACAGAAAAAGCTGATCAAATGAATATTGATAGGGTAATAACGGAGCTTAAAATATAAAACATAACAAAACGTATATTTATAATTTTAATAAAATACAAATTATCAAAATGTGGTTGACATATTATTCAGCGGGTAAATTAGTAATCCAGGTATAATTGCTAGTAAATAGCGCGCAAATCGAGAGTTTTGTGAAATGTTGATTGGTGCCATCAAACTTGTATTTGATATTTAATATATATTTATAAATGTTATAGAGAGAAAATAAGTATTATTTAGGTGAGTAAATGTAATTGTGAAAGGCAAACCTGTTGTGAAGCAGGGGCGCAAAGTCAGAGTCTCAAGAAGATCGATCGACTGCCACAGGTG
>JAFGAC010000140.1 GCA_016933835.1 Clostridiales bacterium | reverse complement strand
TTTCTTTCCTTTGATGAAAGAAAGTATAGCAAAGAAAATCAAGCCAAAACGTTTAGTGGAAGAAATGATCAATGGTATAGCCTTGTAATGAATGTTTTTGTGAAATGGATGAGGCTTTGCCAAAGAATTGCGGGATTTTAGATATGCGCTGAAACAGAAAACAATAATGAATGTATTCTATACCAGAATGTTCCGAATCCATTCCATGAAAGTACAAAAATTGAATATTATCTGAACGATGATGTGCAAAAGGCTTATATTTATATCTATGATATGAATGGTACGCAAATAAAAAGCCTCCCTGTTAATATTAAAGGATATGGACATGTAATTCTCTACGGAAATGAATTGAAAGCCGGTATGTATATGTATTCGTTGATTACTGACGGCGAATTTGTAAGCACCAGACAAATGATTTTAACTGATTAGCATAACTTTCACAAACCTGATAATAATGAAATACATACAATTATTAATATATTTTCTGTTGATATTGCATACTGCAGAGGCAAATGATTTTTATGTAACAGATAGTTCTCAATGGGTTTATTGTTTTCGTGATTCTTTAGGAAGTCCTTTTTATGATTATACCGTGTATAAATATCTGAAGGATACTGTAGTTCAGAGTAATATTTGCAAATACATTGAATGTGATGATAATATTGATAATGTAGTTTTATATGAAAATGATCAGAAAGTGTTTTATTACCAGGATGAGGTTTTTAAACTGCTTTATGATTTTTCTGTTCAGGAAAATGACACAGTGTATCTTGATATCCGTGCGGTTTCATTCAGAGTGCTGGGTGAACAGATTTTCATGATTGATACAACTTTATCGGTGAAGTCAATAGTGTCAAAGGTTGACTCTATACAGGTTTCAGATACTATTTATTTACAGCGGGTTACAGTTAATATTTATCCGGAAGCAGATTTTTTAGTTAATTCAACATGGCCTGAGACGATCAGTTATATTGAAAAGCTGGGTTATTTATCGGATGGATTTTTACCTATTATAATTAAAGGTTTCAGCATTGCAATTAATCATGATAGAGATTTGCGGTGTTATAGTGAAGAAGATTATTGCTATATTACAGACTTTTGGAAACAGCTTTCAAGTGATTGTTATTACAAAACCAAAACATCAATCGCAGAAAATGTAATATGTGGTATTGGTTTATACCCTAATCCTTTTGGTGATATTGTGAATATATCTGTTAACGATGAAAAAGCAGTTGCGGAT
>JAFGAC010000011.1 GCA_016933835.1 Clostridiales bacterium | reverse complement strand
TGCGGAAAGTATATTCAGGTGTTACTTTTGGAGAAGATAACGTTAGCATATTGAATGATTTATTGAAAGCAGAAAAGCCAATTGAAGAAATTGTTGCTAATCAAACAATGCCTGTTTTCGAACCTAAGCGATCAGGTTTTTTTGGGTTTCTTCGAGGTTTATATGGATTTGCTGAGAAGCATCTTAGTATAAACCAAAGTGATGCAATATTTCTAATTAAAGTATCTACGGGTTGTCTTGGAGCTTGCAGTTTTTGTGCTGTTCGCAAGTCGAGAGGACACATTCAAAGCAAAAATGTTGAAGCTGTTATTTCTGAGTTAAGGAATGGCTTGAGAAGTGGTTACAGATATTTTGGATTACTTGCAACTGATCTAGGTGCTTATGGAAGAGACTTGGGTGTAGATCTGGCCGATTTATTACTCCGTTTAGTTGCAGAAGAAGGCGATTTTAAGATTGGTATTAGAAATATTAATCCATTATTTCTTATTGAAATGTTTGAAAAATTACAGCCGGTATTCGAAAGTGATAAAGTATGGTTTTTGTCTTCTGCTGTTGAATCGGGGAGCAACAGAATTCTGAAGCTGATGAATAGAAAATATACTGTTCAGGATTTTAGTAAAATTATTAAAATACTTAATGAAAAATATCCCAAAATTCTTCTGAGAACTCAATTTATGGTTGGTTTTCCAACAGAAACTTCTGAAGATTTTCAAATGTCATTAAAATTACTTGATGATTTATCTTTTGATTGGGTTGAGGTTTTTGACTTTTCTGTTAGAGACGGAACACCTGCGGCTTTAATGAATGGACAAATTCCAAATAAAGTTAAGAAACTAAGACTATTGCAATTAACCTTTAAAGCATTAGGAAAAAATCCAATTAAACGTATGAAACAACTAGTCCTCTCGTTTTTACGGTCTCCTTGTGAACGTCAAGGTTGGTTGCCTCCATCCTGATCAGCTTACTAGTTTTTGGTTTTTGTGTGCGTATTTTTTTTTTATCTCTTTCACTCTTGTTAATTAAGTTAATGAAACACAACCACTGGTAATTTAATCATAATGTTGAATTATAAATTGCTTTTGGAGTTGATTAATACTGTGTCCGTCGAAGAAGTTATAAATTCAAGATGTTCAAGTTGCTCTAATCATGATGAAATGCGAAGCCATTGGGGCAAATTTCTAAACAACAGTCCAAGTAAAGAATCAATCAATTATATCCTTCAATGCTGTGATGGTGTTCCAAGATTCGGGACGGGGAAATTGTTGCATTGGTTCAATGAAGATCTTCTTTATTTGGGTTTTGAAAGACAAATCACGCCTTCTTTGGAAAGATTAATGCATATTGAAAGTGGCATGCAGCAAGAAGCAGTTTATCTTGCGTGTGCAACGTTGGGGTTAGGAACATGTATTTTAAATCAAGGTATTAATGGAACTGCTTATGATCAGAAACTTGCGACAGCAAGTCATATAATTAGGGAAATTGATGAGCCCTACGAGTCAGGAAAATTTACCTCAGAATCTCCAGGACCAAAAAAAGCTTTCAAAAGTGGAAAAAATCTATCCATACCCGTTAGAAACGGTGAGTTAGAATGTTTACCCGAACTCAAACACCTTACGTCCTCAGTTAAAAGCGGTATTGTTTCAAAAGAAAAGGATTTATCGCAACTCCTCTGGTCTGCCAAAGGTAGGACACCCCATTTATTGCGAATGCACAGATGGAACAATTTGTGGGGATTAACAATTCCTACATGGAAAGGTGATAAAAATCACACGACTGTATATCTTGTGAAAGATGGGTGCCTTTTTCAATATTTAAATTGGACCGAAAATTTTTCGTTTCTCAATAGAGGTCTATTGTATTTTCCTAAATGGACTCGTGGAAATC
>JAFGAC010000139.1 GCA_016933835.1 Clostridiales bacterium | reverse complement strand
TTTTTTTCTTTTTCCAAAATAGAATCATACCAAGGGTTCTCTTCATTGGCTGCTAATACTTTTTTAAATTTCAAAAGAAGCCGATTTTCACCTTTCTTAATGACATTATTATTAAAACAGCGTGGACAAGGAACACAAAATTCAATTTCTTTTGTATGGGCAATAGATTCTTCAATAAGAAATATGGTTTCACAATGAAAACATTGTATGAAATACCAAACATCAGATTCTATTTTCCATTTTGTTTTTTCTTCAGTTATTGTTTTTCACCTTCAGGTTTTCTTTTTTGAAAAAAGGACAAATCGACTTTTGCTTTCAATGTCCAAAAACATTCACAAAAATTGTCAGAACCATATAATCCTTGTATTGGGTTATTTTCTAAAAATTGAAAATCATTTTTCACTTTTTGTTAACTCCTGTTTTTGATGTTTTTCTTTTAATCGATCATAATGTGCAGCTTCAACCACAAACAACAAGGCCAAAAAATTGTGCTGAATTGATGTCCAGAAATAAGACGGAAAAATAAAGTAAGCTATAACAGCTGAATAACCAATATTGACTAAACCGAAAAACGTTAACTGTTTGTATCGCACAAAAACATTGTTTGTAATGAATGATGTTTTAGTTAGGTTTATCCTACCTTTTTGAACATGTTTTTCTTTCACTTTAAACCCTCACATTTCTCCAAACCAACAAACCCCTATCATTAAACCCCAAAAAACCACAATCAACCCACATTTCCCGAATCTTTGCAGCTTTTTCTAAGTTACAACCAAGAATTCTTGAAAGTTTCAAATCAAAACGATCAACCGGACCAGTGAGCCAAACAGAACGCATCCGTTTAATTGCAGATTTTAAATCCAAACTGTTTTTTTTAGGTTGAAAGAAATTATCTAAAGTCAAAGTTTCTTTTCCTCCTTAAAATCGCAAGGAAATTTTAGAGTTTCCTCAGAAAGAAATGCTTGAAAATATTCACAGTAGAATCTACCTTCAACTTTCTTGAAATGACTACAAAGCCGACAAACTTCGTCAAGGTCAAAAAGAGAAACCTGTCTAGAGGTCATTGGTCGTCCTCCATATACCAGCGTTTAGGAAATTTCACAGCTTCTTTTTTTCCTTTATAGACAACTTCGTTTTTTTTCAAAGGCAAGGGTGTTTCTTCAACTTGTTCAATAAATCCTTTAGAATTAGTGGAAAATGTTTGATTTTCCATTTTTAAGCTTTTTTTAGGATTATTTTTAGAATCCGAGGTTAATTCAGGTTTATTATAATCGTTGAAGACATTCTCAGAATAACTAAGAACGTTTTTCTTATTAACAAGAATAATGCGCTCTAAATCATCTAAAGAAATTTCGGATTCACTGTTAATTTTTTCCTTAAGTAAAATATCATTATTACTTCCAATATTTTTTTTCCATAATTTGAAACCTTTTTCGATTTTAAAGAGCAAATCTTCGGGATTTTCGATTTTTCCAACATTTTCCAATATTTCAGCGTTTTTCAAAAGTGGTTTGTAGAAATATTTTCGTTTGTCACTTGAATCTTCAGTTTTTTCAACATACCCAATTTCATTTAATCTATTCAACCAATTCCTGATTGTGTAGTCGCTAAGTTTTGTCTTTGATTCTTCATTATATTTTGTTGTTAAATCTGAAACATTAAAACCAGAATCACTATTCATCATGTAAGTTTTGTAAAAATCTAGAATTCGTTTTTCAGTTCCGGTTCTGGTTGTTTCAATCAAATCTTTGAAGATTTTATGACAACAAACAACATCATAACTGTTAGAAAGAACATATTTTTTTTCATAACGTTCAAGGCAAGGTCTTTGATGAATGTGGAAAATGGTCCAAGCCTTCACAAATTGTGTAAAATGTGAAAAATCTCTCATGTCTCTTGATGCACTTTTAGGGAAAATTTCATGAAGTTCGAGAAAAGGTAAAATTACATCTAGTTTATTATCTGATAAAATTTTCCGGATATTTTCAATCAGGGTTTTTGTCATTACAAAACTAGAGGTTTCTTTGGTACATTCCCAAGGCAATGATGCTTTTAGATTTGTTAATTCATTGGCTGATTCAATTTTTTCTTCACAACTTTCAGGAGAAACAGTAAAAGACCTTGTTGCTAATTCTTCCACATATTGACGGTCAGTTGTAAGAAAGATTGCTGAAGGGTATCCTTCAACGACAACTTTATCAGTTCTCAGGTTTCCTGAAGAGCCTTTGTTGACAAAACGATATTCAACCCTTCTTTTATCATGGCTGAGAATGGGGAAAAGCATTCTCATTGTTTCACCATTTGGGGTTTCAAGAAAAACAAAAATTTTGTTTTCAATGTTAATATAATTGTAGCTATCTTTCAACCGTTCATTAAATTGAACAATATTTTCTTGGTATTCTCTATAATCTTTGTTATATTCTTCTTCACGGTTTCTATATTGTGATTTTTTTGGCCTATTGGGTTTTTCGTTTAAGTCTATGACTTCTCCGTCTTTGTCTAGCAAAACCCCTTTTTGATGCACTAAGGCTTTTGGACTCATACCGCTAAGATACCAGATGTCCTCTTGTGGAAAATATGCAAGAGTTTCTATTGCATTATAGGTTTTTCCACTTCCTGATTGTCCTTTTTCAAACAAATTCAAAGGTTCAGGAAGGTATGCACTAATACCCGAAACTAAAACCGCTGATTTTGTAACATTATCATGTTTTACTCTTCGAGAAAGGTCGTTGAATATTGTTCGCATAAGTTCAGGGTTTTCAAGGAAATCATTTTCTTGTTTATACATTTGTTTAATGCTTTTTTTCCATGCTTCTTTCTTTGGATTAAATTTGTAGTTGCAATTAGGGTTTGTACAGTGGTATTCTTCCAAAGACTCGTCTTTTTGAAAAATAAGTTCGCTTTTGCAGTTTGGGCATGTTTTGGGAATTATTACGCCTTTTGCTTCTTCAATGTTTTTTAGGTGTTGGTTAAGTCGAGCTTCGGCTTCGGTGGTCATTGGTTGGAGTATCACCTTTTACTGTTTTGCTTTTTTCCTTCCTACTGTATTTTCGATTGTGTTGAATTTCCATAAAAAGAAACCATTTCTTTGCAGTTTACCATCATGAATTTCAAGGTCGTTTACCAAAGCTCGAAAATCTTGGCTTTCTTGTTCTATTGCTTTCTGATATTCTCCTTTTGGTCCTGTTTCATCACTCCAGGTGATTTTATTCAGGTCATATTGTGGCACTTCTTCGGCTTGTGTTTCGGCTTCTGTAAAAACATCTAGAACATTTTGGACTGCATCCGCAAGTTGTAAGATTGCTTGTTTTTGTTGGGTTGTTAGGTTCATTTTGTTTTTCTCCTAAGTATTGCTTGGGCTGCTTGTTCTGAACCGCCAAAAAAATCCAAGAGAAACTCGTATTGTAATTGATTGTTTTTCATTGTTGTTTGTCTCCGGTTGCAATTTTCAAAATTTGATCCAGAACTTCAACAACATCTTCAATTGTTTTTCGAGAAACTGAAATGGTATCAGTAGTCATGGGATAGTCTCTCCTTCAATTATTGGTGCAATTTTTAAGATACCATTGACTTCAAGTGTAACTTCAGTGACTTTTTTTCCAGTAGTTCTTTCAATCCATTCGAGCCAATCTTTTGGGATTGTAATTCCATGACTTCCGCCTATAGGGATAATTTTTCTAATAATTGGCATTTATTACCACATTTTAATATAATATTACAAAAATTTTATATACTTTTACTTCACTTACAATACTTAAGGTATTGTAATTTGAGTTTACTTAAACCTGGAGAAAAAAAAATAATCGACTTGTTGGCTCGAGAAGGAAGTTTAAACAATTCAAAAATTGAAAATGGGACCGGTTTGAGCAATCGTGCAATTTCAAATTATTTAAACTCTCTACAAGTGAAAGGCTTTATAGAAAGGGAAATTGAGGAAAAAAAGGATAAAAAAGGGAATATTGTTTCCAGAAGAATCAGCCGAAAATATAAATTAAAACCCATAAGTTATGCAGGGTTATTGTTTAACGATTTACTTGATTTTATAAAAGAATATTTAGATAAAACAGTAAATGAAAATTTAAAAAATAATATATCTGTTTATGAAACATCAACACTCCTTTCTGAACAAATTTCATATTTTTGGTTATTTTTACTAGACAGCAAAGCAACCCCTAAACTTAGGGAGTCTTTCTATAAGGCATTAAAAGAGAATGATAAAATACAATTACAACTTTTAGAAATTGGGGAAAAAATCGAGAAAAATTACGAAAAACACATTCTTTCTACATATTCGCCTAAACAACAAGACATTATAAAAGATTATGAAAAGTATTTGGTGGAAATTGTAAAAAAAGTTCATATTAACAATCGTGCAGAAACAAAAAAAATTCTATATACTGATTCATTAACTGTTGCAGAGTTGGAAATAAGACAAGAATACCCTAATATGAAAACCGATATTCCAAAAGAAATGATTGAAATTAAAGCAAAAAAAATTAGGGAAGAAAGAGAAAAAGCATTTTATAATGTCTATTTTTCAAGTGATATAGAAGATTTAGAAACAACATTGATCAGAATGGAAAAGGTAGGCCAGTTAATGAACGAGGATGAAGTTTCAGAAGAAACTAAAAAAGAAATTGATGAAATGGTAAAATTTTTAGGAACTCCGAAACACAAAAAATTATATGAAAAATATGTTTCACGCTGTAATGACTCTCCGAAAAGTCTGCTTATTTTACCCTCTTCGGGTTTCAAAGGGCATTTAGATAAATTGAAAAATTTTCCAAATGTTTTTAATAAACAAATTGTGGGTGGAATGACTGAAAAACGTGAAAATGTCTTGAAAGAATATGAAAAAACGAGTGAAAAATTTATTGAAGAATGCGCAAGTTTAGAAGGCCTAAGTGTTGAAGAAGTTAAAAAACAAATGGAAGAACTAGAATAGAAGAAGGAAAAAAGTTAGGTATTTTTCTTTTCTATGATTATATGACTGTTATCAACCCACATTTCAACATGGTCTCCTTTGTTTAGGTCCATGTGTCGAGCTATTTCAACCGGAATTGTGACTTTAAGACTTTTTCCAACTTGTACAACTGAAATTTCAAATTTTACGGGCATTAGCATAACCAATTACCTATGATATTCTAAAGATATTCTTAAATATAAGTATATTCTATTAATATCTCTAAGAATATCTCTAAAATATTCTATGAATAAAATAGGGGAAAAATGAAAAAATGAATAAAAACGAAATGATTGAAAAAAACGTAATTCATTTTGAAGAAAAGGAATACCGAGAACTTGAAAACCTAGCAAAAAATCACGGGTTCAAAGACGTACAAGAACTTGTTGATCATACGCTTGAACAGTTCATTTCAAATGTTTTGATTGAACGTGAGCAAGTGGGTGCTTTTGTGCCTAAAAAATTATTAAAATTTGCTAAACATATACACCCTGAGGATTTGCAACAATACCTTACTGATTCTTTAACCGATTCAATTGCAGCTGACTTGGAGTGTGGCGATTTTGGCAACCCTGTTGTTCTTAAACAAAAGTTTGACATGGTTAGTGAATTCCAATTTTATCAAGGTCATTAAGTAAAGAGTTGAAAAAATTGAGTGACAAAGAAGCAAATGCCAGTTTAGGAAAAGTCACTGTGACTTTGAAAATTCCGGAACCAGTGTATCATTTCTTTGGGGCTGTTGCATCCACTTACAACAAAAAACTTGAAGAAATCCTGGTTGAAGAACTAATCAACGACATCAAAAGATTCACTGACACTGAAGCTGAAAAAATTTTGATAGGGGCTTTTGAACTAGAACAATACACACAATAAACCCCTCTTTTTTTTCTATATATTTTTTATCAAAACTATATAGACAAAACACATTGATATTATGACAAAAAGGTTAAACAATATGACTGAACAAAAAACAACATGGACTGAAGCCATAGTTTCAGTTCGTAAATTAAACCCTTTAGTTTTCATTATCTCTTTTGTGTTAACAATGAATTGCTTGTTTACTCTTCAAGGGGAATCAAGTTTTCAAACTAAAATACTTGTTTTGTTTTTCACTGGTTTTTTTGTTCTGTTAATCAGCTTTTTTGAAGTTTACCGAGTCCAGAAACAAGAAGAACAACAAGAAAAAATATTATCAACTTTTTTTAAAGTTGAAATTTATATCAAAAAGCAGAAATTGATATAATTTTACACGCTTGAATATTTATCCATATATCCATTTATCAATACAACTTGTCACATATCCGCTTATGTTAGTATTGTTGTTAATGTTGTTGTTAAAATAATCAAATATCTGATTGATTACCAATTTTTTGTTGATATAATTTTTCAGCTTTCTTTACAACAATTTCACTAAATTTTGGGTCCGCAATTTGACTAATTATGGCTTTGATTTCATGTGCTGCTATCTGGTTAATTTCAGCATAGTTTAATTCAACTCCCTTAGATGCTTCAAAAGCGTTGAATGCTCTAAGGCAAAACTTTGCCATTATATCCATCATTTGTTCGGTTAGAATAAAAAATTCTTCTTTGTTTTCCCTCATTTCTTTTTTCATTCTTTTTGAGTTCCATTCACTTTCCATTTTTTAACCTTCATTATTTTGTTGTTTCTTTTAGTATTTCTGTTAATTGTGTTTTTAGCTTTTTCATTTCAGGAAGTACAGTTTCTAAGGCCTCAATTCTTTTAGTTAATTTTTCATTTTCAGCGTAAAGTTTTATGACTGATTTTTGAAGATGCTCGTTTTCTTGTTTCAGTTCTTTTCTAAGTTTAGTTACTTCCTGGGCTTCAGTGAAAATCAGTAAAGCTGTTTCGCCTTGAAGATAAAACTTTGCTAAATCGTCAACAGTGTATCGTCTATAAACTTCTGTCAAATATCCTTCATGGCCCATTATGGCTTCTACAACGTCAACCGGAATTACAGCACCTAATCGAGTTCTGAAAAATTTTCTTAAAACATGAGGGTGAATTTTGTTTCTGTTTGTTTGATTGTCTCTTTCAGCTAATTGAGTTTTTTCTAATGCACCCGTCCAAATCATGTAAATTGTGCTTGTTTCAAAAGGAAACAATCTGTCATCTTCGCTGCGTTTTGGGTGTTTGTGGCTTCTTTTTTTGGCTGTTAGTAGATATTGGTCTCGGACCTTAAGCCATTCTACTATTGCTTCTTTTGCTTCTCTACTTGCGAAAGCGTATCTGCTATTTCCTGTCTTTGTGATTTTTCCACTGATTTCAATTCGTACTGGTTCTTTGTTTAGGTCTATGTCTTTCAAAGTAAGTCCAAGTGCTTCACCTAATCTCATTCCACTACTGCTTAAAAGAAGGGAAAGAGCTTTTCCATGAATTGGCATGTGTGATAATACTTTTCTTAATTGTTTGTTTGAGGGAACTTTATCAAGGGTTAAGGCTCTGCTTCCTTTGATTCTTCTTGCAATTTTTCGCCAGAACTTTTGAGGAAGTTCAATATCGTTTTCCATCAAGAAAGTTTTGACGTTGCTTATTTTCAGTTTAACAGTTAAGGGTGCTTGACCGTTCAAAGATTTTAGAAAGAGTTCAACGTCTCTTTCGTAGTCTCTTTGTTCACTGAAATATTTCTCTGCAATTTCATCTAATTGGTTTGGTTTTGCTTCACCATAAACGGAAATGAAAAAATCTAGTATTGCTCGTTTAAGGTTGCGTTTTGTGTTCTTGTTTGGGTAATCAGAAAGAAGTTTTTTTACCTTATACAAACTGGGATCTCCCCTAGGTAAATAAATAAAGGGGAGTATTAATAGTTTTCCTAGTCAACTATATTACTTGCATTTTAGTTCTTCTCTTCGATCGACAACTTCCATTGTTCCCGGACCAGTTCCAAGCATAGTAACGGGAACTTTGAGCTGTTTTTC
>JAFGAC010000138.1 GCA_016933835.1 Clostridiales bacterium | reverse complement strand
ATCATATTAATAACTAATAATTTATAACATGAATTATTCTCAAGTAGCTGATTTATATACTGATTATTTAATTTGTTCATTTTCATTAGCTTCTGCAACAAATATGTCACGTATGCTTGATAATAATGTTAGCCATGATAAGATTACACGCCTCTTATCAGACAAGGAACTAACATCAAAAGATTACTGGCTTAATATTAAGCCCATTATACGCCAAATGGAATCCGATGATGGTGTAATCATAGTTGATGATACCATTGAAGAAAAACCTTTTACTGACGAAAATGATATTGTATGCTATCATTATGATCATACCAAAGGCATTTCTATTAAAGGAATAAATATCGTTAACTTTCTTTATCATAGCCAATCCTCTTGCCCGGATGATTTTTCATTACCACTTGCTTTCCAGATTATTTCAAAAACTGAAAAATTTTTTGACGAAAAAACCCAAAAACAAAAACGAAAAAGTACCATCACTAAAAATGAAATTCTTAGGAATCAATTAAAAGTCTTGATAAAGTACAATCATATCAAAGCCAAGTATATTTTATTTGATATTTGGTATTCATCTAAAGAAAACATGGAACACATTAAAGTAGGTTTAAAAAAGGATTTTGTTTGTGCCATTAAAGATAACCGCACGGTAGCATTATCTTTTGAAGACAAACTGCAGGGTAAGTTTAACAAAATATCTGACTTGGGTATAAAAGCCGGACAAACCTATATGGTTTATTTGAAAGGTTTGGAATTCCCCGTGATTCTTGCCAAACAAGTCTTTACAAACAAAGATGGTTCAACCGGTGAGTTATACCTTGTGTCAAGTGATATTCAATTAAATTATAGCCAACTCATTACTATCTACAAAAGACGGTGGAAAGTTGAGCCTTTTCATAAATCTCTTAAACAAAATGCTGCTTTAGATAAATCACCTACAAAAACTCAAAGAACCCAATCTAATCATGTCTTTTATTCCATGATGGCTTTTATAAAACTAGAACAATTAAAAGTCAAACAGAATTTGAATCATTTTGCCTTGAAAAGCCAAATTTATGTTAATGCTTTGAAGGCTTGTTTTATTCAATTGACTGCTATTAAAGAGAAACATGCTAT
>JAFGAC010000010.1 GCA_016933835.1 Clostridiales bacterium | reverse complement strand
TAGGGCTTCACAAAACTAGTTTTTGATTTTATCTATTAGAAAATTTGGTACGAACGATTTTACGAAACGAATTTTATCTTGTTGTCCTGATTTATGCGCTGTCAATGCCACTAATAATACTGCAATGTGTGCAATAGTCGCATGATTGCGATTGGCATGATAACCTCGCACTGTTGGGTTTTGCATGGCGATGGACAGCAAGCGTGAGAAAATGCGTTCCACTGAGGTTCGCTTATGATAAAGTTCTTTGAAATTTTTGGTGCCATAATTAATTTCTGCTCGGATGCTTGGCTCAAGTCGAATCAAAGCATTACATCCTTTTCCGTTGATAAATTTTGGGTGAAACAGTGGACACATAATATACTGATGTCGAACTTTTTTATCATAAAAGATGGGACAGGTGTATTGGCAATAAAGGATCCCCGTGTTCTTAGGTCGCATCTTTCCTTTGCGATACATAGTAAGCCCTGCTTCGCAGATCACTTTGTCGCCCTTGATCTGAAATCCTTTGGGCTGTTCGTTTCGAGGATTATGCGGAATAATTGCCAATGCTTTTAATTCCTTGATGATAAATTTAAGCAAATCTTCGGCATCGTAATTAGCGTCGCCTGTCACGACTTCAATATTTAAATCGAAAAAATTTCTCGTTTCTCGAATGAGTGCTTTGGCGATTCTGATTTCAGAGACATTTGCTTTTTTAGTGGTTTCCCAAATTGGAAGTTCCGTAGCTATGTCGTTGATCACATGATTTCGATACCCCCAGAAATATTGGATTTCTTTTTTGAACGGGGTCGGGTAATGAATCAAAACACCTAACCGAGCATCAGGATCACCAGCAGGTTTTCTGGTCTTATCAAATCGATCTGCCACAGAAGTTTTTAAATTGTTCTCTTTTAATGGAACAACAATAGGGCAGGAAAATCAATGGCAATAGATTTACCAGATATGACTCCCGCTTCGATTAAGGCTCGCACCAATTGTTGATGTAATGCTTTGAGTTCATGATTTTTGGTATCATGTAAAAACGATGAGAAGCGTTCAACCGAAGGTGCTGGTGCTAAGGGATTAAAACCTAAAGCTTGGGACACGCTGGGATTATTATTGAGTTCAAACGTCAAATCGGATAAGAATGGGAAACGTCTCAGCGATTTATAAATTAAGGCCTTTAGCAAACTGTTTCTGCTTGTTGGACGTCTCCCAGTCTTAGGAATATGTTCTTCAAGCTTGGGTAAATTTTCAAAGAGCTTTTCGTATTTGACCGCAGGTGGCAAGTCGGCTGGGTCAAAAAGAAATTCTGAAATTGACATAACTGGTATCCTCTCGTTTTGTGAAAGTCTATTGAATTTCACACTGAGAAGATACCAAAAGTTTAAAAGTTAGGAAAACTAACTTATAAAGAAACAGAAATATCAATACAGACAAATCACAGAGTTTCACAAAACTAAAGCTTCCTAACTATGTGAAATTGAGGAGTAAAATCGGGTCGAAAATAGGCATTTTAAGGGCTTTAGTCTTAAAATTGATTATAAAAAACAATAAGTTATGCATAGTTAGGAAATGCGTAATTTAGTGGTTTTGTAACCTCTTGTTTTTTATTTACCTCTGAGTTTTGTGAAGGTCTA
>JAFGAC010000137.1 GCA_016933835.1 Clostridiales bacterium | reverse complement strand
GAAGGTGCTTTCATAGCACCCGGTGTTGGGCTCAGTTGCTTATTTGTCTATTTTTAGCAATTTAACAAATGTATTTCCAAATATCCTAACATTATCATCATTTCGAATATCTATAACCATTGCTTGGGTAGTAGGATAAAATAAGCTTATAACATAAATACTATTTTTATCAATAAATACTTTTATTATTTGACCCTTCCCTAAACTAAAATATTTATACCATTTTCTGAAGGCTGAGATATATCGACTATTATCTTCCAATATCTCCCATCCAAGCTCTTTAAAAGTCTGAATAACAAAATCATGATTTTTTTCTATACTGTCAAGTCTTGTTTTAATTTCTCTCAATTGAAGCTGTTTCTTGCCTTGATAGAAAAGAACTATTAAGGCAGGAATTAATAGAATCAAAGCTACAATCAGGAAAAACAAAGAATAATTATTATCAAAAAATAAAAATATAGATCCACCGCTAAAGATTAACAATACATAACCTAAACTGTAATGATCAAACTTATCCCAAAATGAAAGAGACAATTTTCTATCTTGAATTATTTCAGAAATGCTTTTAGTATCCATGCGATTGCAATTGAGCCCAACGTTTAGTATATGGTAAGTAGGTGATTGCGGGCTTCAAACTTATCAAACCGTTACAAAGTTGAAGCGGGTTACAACCCTTGAATATACTACTATCTCACCTATTTGCTATATACATTGTTGGGCGTTCGTGCTTTTTTATTCATTTAATTCATTTTTCTTATGTGCCACAATCCTTATCCTTCTATAATCAGCAATCCAAGATTTTCCGTTAAAGGTTTGTGGTTTTAATATATCAATAGTTTTTTTAATAATTGTTGCCTTATCTATATCGGAAACAGATTTAAACAACCAATTTAAAAACATTTCGATAAAATCACTAAGTCCATTTAATCCTCCTTTTAGTTCAGTCGGCCTATCAAATAACAGAGCCAAGTTTACCTCAAATCCATTATTCTCAAGCAAGGATGAATATTGACTTATTGAAGGATAGTATAACATACTCTCAATACTTGGATAATTTATTTCTTCTTTGTCTAACTGCTCTTTCAAAGTGCTAATTATCGAATAATTGCATCCTTTTCCTCCAAATTCGACCACATATCTACCACCGACTTTTAAATGTTGTTTTGCATTTCGTATCATAATATCTGCTTGTGGAATCCAATGTAAAACAGCATTTGAGAATATTGCATCAAATCTTTCATCTAGTTGGTAATCTTTTGCATCGGTATGGATAAATGAGATTTCAGGATATTTTTTCTGCGCGGTATCAACCATCTCTTTGGAATTATCAATCCCTATTACTTTTTCACAAAGTTCTGATATCTTTTTAGTCAACTCACCTGTACCACAACCGATATCTAAAATGGTTTCACTTTTTTGAGGATTAAGAAGTTTTACAATTTCCTCGCCATATTTGAAAACAAAGTCATGTTTGTTGTCATATAAATCAGGATTCCAATCAAATTTCATATTCCAATCTTATAATTTTCTACATAGGTCTGGTCTGTCAGCATGACGCCCAACGGTCGCACGTATGCGCAGTTGCCGATTCATGGGCGCTCGCTTGTCGGGTTACCCGAAAGATAGCCAAGTGAACAGACATTAGCAACCCCTCGGCACGGCAATGGCGTATGACCGGTTGTTGTAAACAGTGCATTTTATTTTAGTCATTGTTGAGCTTAATAAAACTCGTTAATATTGGCTCAGCCTTCTTCAAATCAAGCTCCCGAATGAATAAATCTATCGCAGATGGAACACCTCCTACAAATCCAGAAGAAATTCCTGAACTAAAATCATTCTGGATTATACCAGGTATACCTTCTTTTTCTAATTCTTCCTTTAGCAGATTTACAGTTATTTCTGTCCCAGTATAGACTCTAATCAAATTGTCTTTTTCTTTCATCTTGCGAGTTTTTTGTCCTTATCAAAATTCATTTAATCGAAATCAATTGGTATGTGGGAACTTCAGTCTTTTTGCATTGTTTACAAACGTTGACGCTAAGAACAGGCCGAAAGCAACAGGGCGCAAAGTTGTCTGGTTATTATAAAAGCACAAGTTATGCAAAAGAGCTGAG
>JAFGAC010000136.1 GCA_016933835.1 Clostridiales bacterium | reverse complement strand
TGGGGTTTCGGTTATTTTTTTTGGGAAAAGAAGACCTTGATGTAGAGGTCATAGAAGTTAACAAAATAGATTTTGATTATTTGAAAACACAACTGACAAATGGAAAATCTGTTTTTATGACAACAATGCCTAAACGCAATTAATTGCTGAAAACTTCAAAATTCCCCTATGTGGAACAGGATTCGAGCGCTTTACAATAATGAGTTTAAGGCTAAATTTTAACCAGTATGTGTGTTTGGAGATATGAACTGCATCGTGTAGCCTCGGGCAGGATTTGATCCCGCGACCAACAGCTTACAAGGCTGCCGCTCTACTGGCCTTTTAGACAAATACAACAAAAAATCATCCAAGCAGGCAGAATGCTCGCTTAATCAAAAACAAATAGATTAGCCTTTCAAATTTGGGACTTGTTTATGTCCTATCTGAGTTTGTTTTTGAGTATTTTGATTGAACATTTCAGAAAAATTCCTTTAGATTTAAGGGATTTGTGAATAGATAAGGTTGATTCTTTTGTTTTGAGATATCAAAGATTAAGTCTAGATTATTCTAAAAACACTGAACCAATATATTTGTTCCAACTTGATTGAAAGGTTTCGTTTGAAGAGTCCTTTTTGGCTCGTATGTATTGGGTGATTCTTGCGCTCATCAAGTCAGCATGATGCAAAGCAGCTGCTTCAGGCAGTTTTGGCTCTACAACTGCTCCATATTCCAGTTTGCCATGATGGCTCAAAACCATGTGAAGAAGCTTTTCTTTTAAAAGAGGTGGAAAGTCGGTTTGTTTAGAAATTTTTTCACAAATCATCTCAGTTGCAATAGGAATATGCCCAAGTAGAACCCCCGATTTTGAATGCTTTACACGGGTTGAAACTTCATAAGATTTTATTTTACCAACATCATGCAAGATTGCTCCAGTTAAGAGCAAACATTTGTCAAGAGATGGATGAATGTCAGCCATTACCTTGCAGTATTTCATTACTTCCCAGGTGTGTTCTAGCAATCCTCCAACACAGGAATGGTGAACCTGAATAGCAGCTGGCGATTTTTTAAAATCATTTACAAAAAGCTCATCATCAAAGAAGTCGTCAAAAAGTTTCTTTAAATGAACGTTATCAAACTCGCTTATTGTTTCGATTAGGTCTGTCCACATCTTTTCTATGTTTTGATTGGTTGAAATTATAAAATCCGCCAAATCGTACTCATTACATTCTGCAGGGCGTAGTATACCTAATCCTTCGTTGATGTCAATTTTTTTTCCTCGGAATTCTCCAACTTTTCCTGAAACATAAATTATAGAATCTTCTTGAACAGAATCAAAGACTTGTTGCACTGCATCTTCGGCTTTTCCACCCCAATAGTTGAGCACAATTTC
>JAFGAC010000135.1 GCA_016933835.1 Clostridiales bacterium | reverse complement strand
TGTACGGTGTCGATGGTGTTGATGAGCTTGACAGACCGCTTCCTAACATAGTAGTTGATAAATTGAAAAACAACGGAAAGCTTTCTTTGGGAATTTCCTATTATCTTGGAAATGCTATGGTTTATACAAAAAAATCACCACAGGAAATTGCTGAAATGGTCAGCAAAGATGAACTTGATATCATAAATGTACCTGCACAGGATTATGATGTTGTGAGACAGACAATCGAAGAACTTGCTCTTGAGGCAACAGAGAGAGTCAAGAAAAATAGAGAAACAAGAGAAAAGATGTTAAGTGAATTGGGTGAAGGTTCTAAACCGTATCTATATGTAATCGTTGCAACTGGAAATATCTATGAAGACGTGAATCAAGCGAAAGCGGCAGCACGTCAAGGAGCAGACATTATAGCAGTTATAAGAAGCACAGCGCAAAGTTTATTGGATTATGTACCTTATGGTCCAACAACAGAAGGATTTGGAGGAACATTTGCAACTCAAGAAAACTTTAGAATTATGCGAAGTGCATTAGATGAAGTAGGACAAGAAGTTGGTAAATATATTCGTCTTGTCAATTATGCCTCAGGACTTTGTATGCCTGAAATTGCCGCTATGGGGGCGATTGAAAGATTAGACGTCATGTTGAACGACGCGCTTTATGGCATTTTGTTTAGAGATATCAACATGCAAAGAACACTCGTTGACCAATTCTTCTCAAGAGTGATAAATGGGTATGCAGGAATCATCATCAATACTGGAGAAGACAATTATTTGACGACTTCTGATGCAGTTGAAGAAGCTCATACTGTTTTGGCTTCACAGTTTATCAATGAGCAGTTCGCTCTTTTAGCGGGATTGAAAGAAGAACAGATGGGTCTTGGTCATGCTTTTGAAATGAATCCTAAAATTGAAAATGGATTTTTAATGGAATTGGCGCAAGCACAAATGGCGAGAGAAATTTTCCCAAATGCGCCACTTAAATATATGCCGCCAACAAAGTATAAAACAGGCAATATTTATAAAGGACATATTCAGGATGCACTTTTCAACATGGTATCAATCATGACACATCAGGGAATTCAACTTCTTGGTATGATGACTGAAGCAATTCACACACCTCTTTTACAGGATCGTGCACTTGCTATTGAAAACGCGAAGTACATTTTCAATAATATGAGAGATTTTGGTGATGAGATTGAATTTAAAGAAGATGGCATGATTCAAAAGAGAGCGCAGCAGGTATTGCAAGATGCGACTCAGATGATTGAAAATATAGAAGCTGAGGGCTTGATGGAAACTCTTGAGGCAGGTAAATTTGCTGGTGTCAAGCGAGCTAAAAATGGTGGAAAAGGTCTTGATGGTGTGGTAGTCAAGGATGAAATGTATTTCAATCCGTTTATTGAACTCATGTTGGGAGGTGTTGACCGTGACTAATGTGGATTTGACAAGAGTAAAACCTTACGGGGATACTTTGAATGATGGTAAAATGCAATTCAGTTTCACATTACCTGTTCAATATGGTGATGAATCCAAAGAAGCAGCAAAACAATTGCTTGTAAAAATGGGAATCGAAGAACCTGAAATTGTACATGCTGAAGATCTTGGGAAGGGGTTCACGTTCATTGTGGCGTATGGTATCTGTTCGCATACAGTTGATTTTACTGCTATCGAAGTACCGAAAGTCGATGTTGAGATCATGGACAAATACGGGGTAGAGGATTTTATCAAAGAAAATATAAAAAGAGATGTCGTAATTGTTGGTGCAACTACAGGTACAGATGCGCACACCGTAGGAATAGATGCAATCATGAACATGAAAGGTTATGATGGGCATTACGGATTGGAAAGATATAAAGGTGTCATTGCTGTGAATATGGGATCACAAGTGCCAAATGAAGAACTGCTGGCAAAGGCAATTGAACTGGGAGCAGATGCAATTATTGTTTCTCAGGTAGTGACTCAAAAGGATGTTCATATTCCTAATCTGACTAACTTGATTGAATTAGTCGAAGCAGAGGGATTGAGAGACAGAATGATGATTATTGCAGGCGGACCGCGTATCAATCATGAACTTGCGATTGAACTTGGATATGATGCTGGATTTGGACCTGGATCTTATGCAGAGCATGTGGCTTCATATGTTGTGAATGAGATTGTAAAAAGAAACTTGGTTTAATGGTTCAGGGCAGAGAGTTTATGAGTTTGACTGAAAAGATTGATTGCTTCGAGCGTGTGTGATTCAGAGTAATTTATATCTTTTGTAAATTTTCTGCAGGGATATTTTCAGACATTTATAAAATTAGTATAGAAATATTTTGTGGTTGTCTGGAAACAGATAGCTGAGAGGAGCAGTATGGTGAAAATCATATTGCTTTTTTTGGTTCTTTGTCAAATAGGTTAACAGATGTTGCCGCAGTATCCCTCGCTTCTTTTTAATTTGACATAATTAAAAGAAAGTTATCTGTTTTTCAACTGCATATTTCAAACTTTAATATTAATATTTTGTTTACTACTTTTAGTCTTAGCGATTGTTTGTCGCATACTATCACGAATTAAACTATTGATATTTCAACGTTTTTTTTAAATAGTCAATTCGCTGAAAAAAACAGGTAAATATTTAGTAAATCCAGATGTTAAATATATGTAAAATTTATTATCTTTTGAACGATAAATACATTGACTTTTGTATTGTTGAAATGCTATTATTTATCTAGTTTATAAATTGAAATTTCTGAAAATTGCATGTCGATATTAAATTGGTTTCAAGGTAACTCACACTTGCAAAATGAATTTATATTTTTATTATCACAAATGAAAGTTGTGAGAAACCCTTAAACATAAAAAGCAAAATTACGGCAATTATTTTTTTTTGTAATTTTGCATAAATCTTATAATATAAGGGGGAACTATTAATGGATTTACAAGCAATTGTCAATTCGATCAACAACGTCATCTGGAGTCCTGCTCTTATCTACCTTTGTTTAGGTGTTGGAGTATATTTCTCAGTATTGATGAAATTTCCACAAGTTAGACATTTAGGTCACATGGTTAAACTTCTATTAGGTGGAAAAGCTTCAGAGACTGGTGTTTCATCTTTCCAAAGTTTTGCAATGGCATTGGGCGGTAGAGTTGGTACTGGTAATATCGCTGGTGTTGCTACTGCAATCGCTATGGGTGGACCTGGTGCTGTATTCTGGATGTGGGCAATCGCATTCTTAGGTGCAGGATCTGCATACATTGAAGCTGCATTGGCTCAGGTTTACAAAGAAGAAGTAAACGGAGAATACCGTGGTGGTCCTGCTTTCTATATCGAAAAAGGATTGAAAATGAAATGGTATGCAGTAACATTTGCTGTATCTACAATTTTCGCAGTTGGTATCTTCTTACCAGGCGTTCAAGCAAATAGCATTGCATCATCTGTTAACAACGCATTTGGTATTCCTGCTTGGATTACAGGTTTAGTAATTATTGCATTACTTGCATCAATTGTATTTGGTGGCGTTAAGAGAATTGGTAAAGCAGCTGAAATATTGGTGCCATTTATGGCAATCGCATATATCATTGTTGCTTTGATAATCATCATTACTAATATTTCTCAATTACCAGCAGTACTTGCATTGATTTTCTCATCAGCTTTCGGTTCACATGCTGCTTTTGGTGGTATCTTGGGAACTGCTATTACTTGGGGCGTTAAAAGAGGTATCTACTCAAATGAAGCTGGTCAAGGAACTGGTCCTATGGCTGCTGCTGCATCTGAAGTATCTCATCCAGCTAAACAAGGTTTGGTTCAAGCGTTCTCTGTATATGTAGATACATTATTTGTTTGTTCTGCAACAGCGTTCATGATTTTAATCACTGGCAATTACAACGTTGCATTAGGAGATGGATTCATCGTAGAAAACATTCCTGGTGTTGCTATGGGACCTGCATTTACACAAATGTCTGTTGACACATTATTACCTGGATTTGGTGCTGGATTTGTTGCAATCGCATTGTTCTTCTTTGCTTTCACAACATTGTTGGCATATTACTACTATGCAGAATCAAATGTAGCTTACTTATTCAAAAACAGTAAAAAAGCAGACACATTAATTCTTCTTGCTAGAATTGGTTTATTGGCATCTACTTTCTACGGAGCTGTTAGAACTGCTGACTTGGCTTGGGGACTTGGAGATATCGGTGTTGGCTTGATGGCATGGTTGAATATCGTAGCAATCGTTCTATTGACTAAAGTAGGAGTAGCTACTCTTAAAGATTATGAAGCGCAATTGAAACTTGGTATCGATCCAGTATTTGATCCTGAAAAAATTGGCGTTAAAAATGCTGAAATTTGGAAAACTATTGGAAAGAAATTCAACAAAAAAGTTGCATAATTATATTGAATTAAATTAAATGTTGGGATATGGCTATTTAAAAGAGTAGTCATATCCCTTATTTATTTCCTTAAAATCAAATATATTGCACATATTGTTATTGAGATATATTCTTATATGATTTTTTTGTTGATTATAAAATTATATAATGGTATTATTTGAGTTGAATGAAATTTTGGAGTGGATAATAAAAATGAGTATATTAAATGTTGAAAATTTAAATCATGGATTTGGAGCAAGAATGATATTTGATAATGTGTCATTCCGCTTGCTTAAAGGTGAACACATAGGTCTTATTGGAGCAAATGGTGAAGGTAAGTCTACTTTTATGAATATTGTTACTGGAAAGCTTGAGCCAGATGATGGCATAGTAGAGTGGTCAAAGAGAGTTAGATCAGGTTATCTTGATCAGCATACAGTTCTAAGCAAAGGAAAAACTGTTAGAGAAGTGCTTAAAACGGCTTTTCAATATCTATTTGAACTTGAAAAAGAAATGAATGCTGTATGCGAATTGATGGGCACAGCAACACCAGAAGATCTAGAAGTTCATTTGACAGACTTCGGAGATATCCAAGACATATTGGACCATAATGATTTTTATATGATTGATGCTAAAATTGATGAGGTAGCAAGAGGTCTTGGTCTCGTTGATATAGGACTTGATAGTGATGTGTCTGAATTGAGTGGAGGGCAAAGGACAAAAATTTTACTTGGGAAACTTTTGCTGGAAAAACCAGATATTCTTTTGTTGGATGAGCCAACCAATTTTTTAGATGAGCAACACATCGAATGGCTTAAAAGATATTTATTAGAGTATGAAAGCGCGTTTATATTGATTTCTCATGATATGCAATTTTTGAATAGTGTTATCAATATTGTCTATCATATGGAAAATGGCCGTTTGACTAGATATGTTGGTAATTATGAAGAATTTAAAATGCTTTATGATGCACGTAAAAAACAAGTTGAATCTGCCTATAAAAAACAGCAGCAGGAAATTAATGAACTGAAAGATTTTGTGCAGAGAAACAAAGCACGTGTAGCCACACGCAACATGGCAATGTCTAGACAAAAGAAACTGGATAAAATGGATGTCATTCAACTTGACAGAGAAAAACCAAAGCCTAAATTTGATTTCAAAGAAGCAAGGACATCTGGAAAAGAATTATTCACAGCGAAAGATTTAGTAATCGGTTATAATGAACCTTTATCCAATGAGTTGAACATTGCAATGGAAAGAGGACAAAAAATTGCAATTAAAGGTGCTAATGGAATAGGGAAGACAACTTTGCTTCGAAGCATATTGGGAGAAATCCAAGCAATTGATGGATCAGTACGTCTTGGAGACAGCTTGTTTATAGGTTATTTCGAGCAAGAATTCAAGGGTGATGGAGATAGAACTTGCATTGAAGAAATATGGTCGGAATTCCCTTCCATGACACAATTCGAAGTAAGAGCTGCTTTAGCCAGATGTGGTCTGACAACAATGCATATTGAAAGCAAGGTAAGAGTTTTATCTGGAGGCGAACAGGCAAAAGTACGATTATGTAAATTGATCAATAGAGAATCAAATTTTCTTGTTCTGGATGAACCTACAAATCATTTAGATATTGAAGCAAAGGAAGAATTAAAAAGAGCGCTGAATGCGTATAATGGATCAATTTTGATGATTAGTCATGAACCCGAATTCTACGAAGATATTGCTGAAGAAATTTGGGATGCGGAAAGCTGGACAACCAAGATTGTATAAAATTGCCTTTAACAAGGCAATTTTATTTTTTATCTAGATTAAATAGAAAAAAATGTTATGATTGTATTAAGAACAAGGAGGGATATTCATGAATAATGAATTGCTCGGACGATATGTCAATGATGCAAATATTATTGTGTTGGTGCTTGATGAGGATTCAAAAGTACAATTTATAAATAATAAAGGAAAAGAAATATTAAAATTGAAAGAAGATATCATAGGCGTCAATTGGGTAGAAAAATTTGTCCCTCAAGACGTAGACAGTTGGGTATCCGATGTTTTTAATCTCAATTTTGATAATAAATATGGTGTTGATCAGTATTTTGAAAGTGAAATTATAGGTGGAGACGGCAGTTTGTTAAATGTAGCGTGGAATTGCAATGATTTGAATTCAGATGAATCAATTAAAGGAAAATTATTTATAGGCACGGACATCACTGATAAAAAAGAAATGGAGAGTGCGCTTAAACTCTATTCCTCAACTGATGACCTTACCCAAGTTTTCAACAATAGAACGGGCAATGAAATTTTAAGTAAAAATTTTTTCTATGCAAAAAGACGTAAGAAGGATTTGAGCTTAGGAATTGTTGAACTTATCAATTTTAATAAGATCAATGATGAATTTGGATTTTTTGAAGGAGATCAGACAATAAAAATTCTTTCTAACATCATTAGTGAAGATGTGCGAAATGAAGATACAATCATTAGAAATTTTAGTAATCAATTTACTATTGTTTTTCCAGATTGTAATTTAGAGAATGCTGAAATGATTATGTCGCGAATTAAGGAACGTGTGTTAAAATTCAATAATGAAACACAATTGGATTATTTTGTTGAAATTAAATACAGCATTGCAAATATATTTGAAAACAATTTTGAAACAGTGGATAGTATGGTTTTCTATTTAAAAAATAAATTATAAAGCACTCATTTGAGTGCTTTATTTAGCATACAGCAGTTTTTTGTTGAGCCTTGGATTTGAAAACCAATTCTGAACCATTGAGTTGGAGCTCTAAATTGATATTGAATACGTGATTTCTTGGATTTTGAGAGATTATATCAAGGATTTCTATTAATCTTGAAAGAAAATTTCTTACGGTAACATCGTTGTAATTCTTGTTTTCTTTTTTATAGAGTAAGAAAACCCAATTTTTTAATGATTCTAAAGTAATGCATAATTTGATTTCATATACAGACGAGTAGATTTTAAAGACTTTAGATGTCAAGGTTTGATAATCAATTAAATTTAGATTTTTTAAATGAATCAAGTTGTTTCTAAAATCGTTTGATTTACCAATCTCATTTGAAAGGGAACCGCACATTCTTTGTTGAAGTGCTTCATATGAATAAATACCTTTTTCTTTGTTGGTGAATAACTCAGATGACCCGCTGAATAAAAAACTTGTATTGCCAAATTCATTTGATGAAAGTAAATCCAGAACGTGCTTTATATTGACATAGGCATTGAGTCGTATATCGCTGCGTTCATCTATCAATAAATCTACCTCATCGACAAGTACGATAAGACCTTTATAACCCATGTATTCAATCAGTCCTGTGAATGCTTTAAGAAAATCCAGTGTATTGAGCTTGTCTACTTTTCCAATAACATTAAATGTTTCTTTCAAGCGAGCCGGTACGTTTTTTTCTCCTGTAAGCCAAGAGGATGAGGCATCTTTCAATTCGATGTCACCACTGATACTTGCTCGAATAAATCCTAAAAAGGCTCTGCCGAAAGATGTATTATATTGTGAAACAGCAGCGATGACGCTGTTTATTTCTTTTTGAACATTTGAACTGTTGCCAGATTTTTTGAGTTGTCCTATCCATTTCGAAAAAATATCATCAAAACTGGTTGCTTTTTCTGAATTTTCATTATGAATAAAAAGGTTGTGCATTATGTTATAATATAAATCATCAAGTTTATTGAATCTGAAAGATTTTCCAACAGTCAGTTTTGAGACAACAAAATTATCCTCAATCGCAAGTTTTGCAAAATACTGAATTAAAAAAGTCTTTCCACTGCCGTATTCTCCAGTTATAAATTTAAAATTGTCGATACCTCTTGATGTGTGATTTAGAATGGTTTTCAATTCAGAAACAAGGCCATCTCTGCCGGTAATCATGTAATCTAGTAAATTATTGGACGCAACACCATTTCGTAGAGAACTCAATAATTTATATTTTTCATTTTCTTGAATGAGCACGCATATCACCTCTTTAATACTATATAATTATTATAGAAAAAAATTCACTATAATTATATAATAAATGATAAAATATTCTGAATAAACTATTTCTGCAAAACACAAATATACAATAATGGCAAAATATACAAATGAATTCGAGTCAAAATAATATTTAATGAGGTTTTCTATGAAAGATAAAAAATTTTACTTAGGTGTATTTCTTTCTTTTTTATCAGCAGCTGGATTCGGTGCTGCGGCACCAGTAGCTAAAGCTGTTTTTGCATCAGGTGTAGGGCAGTTTTTGATGCTGACGGGGAGATTCACCATCGCATCTATTTTATTGTGGGTATATATTTATATAAAAAGAGATAAAATTGATTTTAAAATTAAAGACAAAAGGCAGTTGATTACCTATTTATCTCTAGGAATAGTGTATTTCATTACTACAAATTTATACTATAAAGCGATACAAATTATTTCAGTTTCACTTCATGTTGTCATTTTTTATACGTATCCATTTATAGTATCAATTATGTCAGTAGTGTTCTTGAAGGACAAAATCGATCGCAAATCAGTTGTAGCGATGCTTGTAGCATTTTCTGGTATTTTATTGATGGTATTTGATGGCAATAATAATTTTATAACTGCGGGTATTGTCTTATCATTTTCATCTGCTTTTGGGTATGGTGTGTATATGACAATATTAGGTGTCGATTCAATAAAAAGTGCACGTACTGTCGTAATTGCTGCTTATGCAAACAGCATTACCGCAATCGCATTTCTTATTGCCACATTCATGCGAGGAGAATTGACTTTAAATTTAAACAGTACTGCATGGGCAGGAATTGTATTTTTAGCCACTATTTCAACTATGGTAGCAATTGTAGCTTTAGCAGCAGCGATAAAATTGATAGGACCATCGAAAGTCTCAATAGTAAGTACATTTGAGCCGGTAGAGGGAATACTTCTCAGTGTACTCTTCCTAGGGGAGACACTGGTTCAATCTCAGATAATAGGTACAATTATGGTTTTATTTGCCATCCTTGTTATAAGCGTGAAAAAAAAGAAATTCGGAGGCAAATTATAATGAAAAGTATTTTATTTGATATCCATCCAATCAGTCAGCTTGTTGTTGATGAACAAAATAGAATAACGGATATTAATCATAATGCACTTGAAATGATTGGAATGACAAAAGATGAGTTGACTGCCTAAACTGGAGAGCACTCGTAAAGAGGGAATCGTTGATTTGATAAAAGAAGCGGATTATAAAATGTATAAGATGAAAAAAAGGAGAAAATATGTTTAGAACAATTATATGGTTTTTGTATTTTGGATTAAGTTTAATATTACTGCTGCCTTTTTTATTAGTAGGAAAATATTATGAAAAGAAAGGCATGAGTGAAAAACTGAAAAATTATGCTTTTAAAAAAGCTCGGAATTGGTCTAACCAATTGAATTTTATAGCAGGTGGAAAAATAGAGGTGATTGGAGAAGAGAATATACCGGAAAATGATTCCTTTTTAATAGTCTCAAATCATCAGAGCAATTTTGATATTCCGATATTGCTAGGTAATATAAAAAGGCCGTTGGCTTTTATAGCAAAAATAGAAACGAAAAAAATTCCTTTATTGAAGACATGGATGGAATTTATGAAATGTATTTTTATGGATAGAAATGATTTCAGACAATCTGTGAAAGCTATCAATGAAGGAGCAAAACTTCTTGAAGAAGGATATAATTTTGTAATTTTTCCAGAAGGAACACGCAGTAAAGATGGACTTTTACAGGATTTTAAACCTGGTTCAATAAAGATGGCCATGAAAGCTAAAAAGATGATATTGCCGGTTACAATTAGTGGATCAATAGGTATGATGGCTAAAGGACGTGTTAAAATAACACCCGCCGATGTTAAAGTAATTGTACATGAGCCAATAATGTCTGACGATGAAAATTTCAACGACAGTCTAATATTGACACAAAAGATAAAATCGATAATAGAAAGTGGCTTATAGAATTAAGTTTAAAATTTGCAGCAGCAATTATTATTTTGAGAATAGAGTGCGCTAATAAGAAATAAACTATTCTTTTCGATTTTTTAAATATTCAAAGTACAATGCGCGTTCTTCTGGATCTTTAAAGTTTTTAAGTAGATGGTTAATCAAATGATATTTTTGTGGAAAAATGTTTTTAAGCAATAGATTCAATATTTTGAAACGATTCAATTCATTTGAAAAATAAAAATAATGATCATCATAAGTATATAGATGGACAACATGATAGAGTTTGTACCTTTCAATTTGTTCTGTATAATAAACACTCCGGATTTGCTCATAGGAATAATGAAATTGAATATTATCAAAGAGTATATCAATTTCATTAGAAGTTATTTTTATGTTATAAGACTTCATTATAATGATTCGATCAAGATAATAATTTCGAATCATTAAAAAAATTAGGGTGATGACTGAAATGAAAAACAATTTATAGGTTATGAGGATGGGTGCTGTAAAAGTGATGTAAATAGCATATAAATTTGCAAGAGTAAAAATAATGTAACCAAAAATAAAATGTCTATATGGATACTCAAAAAACAAGAAAAACACCTCCATATGGATAGTCAAAATATAGCTTCAATATTAGTATACTATAAGAAATGGTGTGTTTAAATGACAGTTATCGCTCTAATATTTTTTGTCTCAGGCTTGCTGCAGGGGATTACCAGCTTTGGATTTTCCCTCATTGCATTGCCGTTACTATCTTTTCAGCTTGATTTGCAATTAATAGTTCCAGTATTGATCATATACAGTTTAGTCATGAATTCGACAATATTGCTGTATCTTTATAAGCATGTTAAAGTAAGAGAAATTATTTTGATCGCCTTTGCAGGAATAATTTTTACTCCTATTGGAATGCAAATTTTATTGTTTATGGATGGCAATCTACTCAAGATGATTACTGGATTTTTTATTTTTCTTTTTTCAATTATGCTAATGCTAAATAAACATTATGAAATTAAAAATGAAAAAGCAGGGAAATTATTGACTGGTGCCCTCAGTGGTATTTTAAATGGAAGTGTTTCCTTTAGCGGACCACCGTTGATTATTTTCATGTCCAATAAAGGGATGGAAAAGCAGCAATTCAGAGCCAACCTAACATTTTATTTCTGGGTTTTGAACATTATAACAATACCTACATTCTTCTTTGGAGGACTAATAACATCTCAAACATTAGTGTTTTCAGCTAAATATGTTTTGTTTTTAATTATTGGAGTAATGGCAGGTGTCTTTCTCGGGAACAGGCTTAAGGAAAGTTATTTCAAAAAGATGGTAATTGTTATATTGATGATTTTAGGAATCGTGAGTTTTGTAACATCTCTGAATTTGTATTAGACAAATTTTAAGATATTTGATAACATAATCAAAGAATCGAAAAAAAAGGAGATTTTTATGGAAAAAATAGTTTTAGCAAAAGTAAATGGGAAAGAAATTACACAATTGGATATGGATTTCTTTTTGAACACTTTAGGACCTGAGCGAGCAGCACAATTTGCTTCTCCAGAAGGCATGCAGCAATTGCTTCAAGAAATAGTCAATCAAGAATTACTTTATTTTGATGCTGTTGAAGAAAAACTTGAAGAAACAGAAGAATTTAAAGAAGAACTTGAGCGATTGAAGGGTCATATCTTAAAGACAATGAAAATTCGTCAACTTTTTGAGTCAATAGAAGCAAGTGAAGAAGAAATGAAAAAGTATTATGAAGACCATAAGCCGAATTTCAAAAATTCTGCACAAGTAAAAGCATCTCATATCCTAGTAAAAACAAAAGAAGAAGCTGAATCAATTTTGAAAAAAATTGATGAGGGGAATAACTTTGAGAATCTAGCGATGGAAAAATCTACTTGCCCTTCAAAAGAACGAGGTGGAGATTTAGGATACTTTGGTCAAGGACAGATGGTTCCTGAATTTGAAAACGCAGCATTTTCATTAAATATAGGAGAAGTCAGCGGATTAGTTCAAACTCAGTTCGGCTATCATATAATCAAATTGACAGATAAAAAAGAAGCGTCTGAAAGCTCTTTTGACGAAGTGAAAATGAGAATTGAGCATGACATCATTACTATGAAGCAATCTCAAGCATATCAAGATACTATTAATGGATTGCGTGGCAAATACGAAATAGAAATTTTTGAGTAAATGAATGAAACCTGCAACTAAGCTTGCAGGTTCTTATATTTTCTGAATAAAATGATAGCAATACTTAAAATTATAATACATTTGAAAGAATAGTGAAGATAAAAAAATAATATTCATATTATAAATCTACTTTGAAAATTGAAGTGGATTGTTTTTATGATATAATTGTATTCTGGGAGGTAGATTATGGAGACGATTTTAATCAATGAATTCGAATCAGGCAAGCGTGTCGTAGGTTATTACATTATAAAAAGTATTAATCTAAAAACTTCAAGCAACAATAAAAAATATTTGGATATGAACTTGATGGATAAATCAGGTGAGATAAATGCTAAGATTTGGGGAAGTGATGAAGATTCTGAAAAAATATACACTGCGGGATCTGTTTTAAAAATAGAAGGGGATGTAACTCTCTGGAACAATGTATTGCAATTGAAAATTATACGTCATCGGTTGGTCAATGAATCAGATCAAATAGAATTATCTGAATTTGTGCCATCTGCACCATTAAAACCTGAGTACATGTATGATGAAATATTTGCCCATGTAAATACGATTAAAGATTTAGAAATAAAAAAAATAGTTGAAGCTATTTTTATTGAATATAAAGAAAAATTAATGTATTATCCTGCGGCAAAAAGTAATCACCATTCGATTCATGCAGGACTGATGTATCATATTTTAAGAATGCTGAAAACGGGAGAAAAGCTGGCTGATGTTTATCCAGTCAACCGAGATTTGCTTTATGCAGGGATAATTCTACATGATATAGAAAAAATCAATGAAATGAATGCGGATGAAATGGGAATAGTTGAAGATTATACAAGAGATGGCCAGCTTCTTGGGCATATAATACAAGGAATAATCAAAATTGAATTGGTAGCAAAAGATTTAAATATTGATGAAGAAAAATATAAATTGTTGCAACATATGATTTTGTCGCATCATTATGAACCTGAATTTGGATCACCTAAAAGACCGATGATTCCCGAAGCTGAACTATTGCATTATATAGATATGATAGATGCACGCATGTTTGATATGGATAAGGTAATGAGTGGCATGGCAGTAGGTGAATTTTCCCAACCGGTGTTCATTCTTGATAAAAGGAGATTATATAAATCTCAATTGCACGAATAAAGGAAGTAATTACTTCCTTGTTTTTTTAAGGAGAAATATGAATGAATTATAAAAGATTTTTATTTGGAATATTGATAATAAGTATCAGTTCTTTGCTTTATTTTGATATTTTAATATCCGATTTCAGAATTACATTTGCCATTGTTTCTATGGGAGTATTTTTATATTTGTTCAGAAAAGCAGATCCGATTTTTGTGGGCATTATAATTGGAATGACAACGTTCGCAATCAGGATGCTGCTTTATTTTATTGAATTCGGTAAATTGACAGGTGTTGGCTATGGATTCATTCCTGAAATTTTTTTCTATATAGCATATGGTGTGTTTTTTAAATACATTGTTTACAAGAAAAAAATAAATCAGTTGGATTTGATTTTTGTAGTTGCTTTATTCAGTGATTTCTTCTCAAATGTATTTGAAATAACTCTGAGAATTGCTTTTTTTCATCAAGAATTCAGCAAGTCGATATTTCCTGTGTTATTTTTAGTTGCCTTGATTAGAACAGTAATTTTAATATTGATTTTAAAAGGAATAAAGATTTATAAATTGCTATTGTTAAAAGAAGAGCATGAGTTAAGATACCAGAGACTGATTCACATGACATTGCTTCTAAAAGATGAGATGTATTGGTTTGAAAAAAATAAAATTAAAATTGAAAAAAGCATGTCAGAAGCGTATAAATTATTTGAGTTGTTAAAGGATTCGAATAACCGAATGCTTGCTGATCAATCTCTAAGAGTTGCAAGCGATATTCATGAAATTAAAAAAGAATACGAGTTAGTGCTCAGAGGCTTTAAAGATATAACAGAAGAAAAGTATGAAATTCAAAAGATGAAATTTTCAGATATGATAAAAATATTACAAACAACAATGGACTACAGCATCAATCAAAAGAATCTCGATGTATCAATCAATTATTTTTCTTCTGAGGATTTTTCAACTAAAAAGCATTTTGAATTGATGTCTATTTTAAGAAATTTGATATCTAATAGTCTGGATGCGTTGCCTGAAAATAGAAAAGGTAAAATATTTGTCAAACATTATAAAAGAAATGAGTATCATCATTTTATAGTAGAAGATACTGGAAAAGGAATTCCAGGAAAATTCATCAATGAAATTTTTAATGCAGGCTATTCTACAAAAATTGATTATTCGACTGGTGAAATAAACCGAGGTCTAGGCCTTAGTTTGGCAAAAGATATTATCGAAAATAAATTTGAAGGCAATATTAGAGTTGAATCTCATGTTGATAATGGAACAAAGTTTAGTATAGTTGTTAATAAACTGAATTTGGAGGACTAGATGAAAGTTTTTATTTTAGATGATGACCAAAACATCATAAGAATTCTTGAGCAAATATTAACAGACAAAAAACTGGGCAACGTTGTTGGGACGTGCAATAATAGCAGAAAAAGCATTGAACACATAAAATCTCTGATGCCTGATATAGTTATTGTAGATTTACTGATGCCGCAAATGGATGGAATAAGTCTTATTGAAAAAGTAAAAGAATTTTCTCCAGAGATAAAATTTATAATGATCTCTCAAGTGACATCTAAAGACATGATTTCTAAAGCTTATGAAAAAGGTGTTAATTTTTATATAAACAAACCAATAAACGCTGTAGAAGTATTGAATGTTTTAGCTGAAGTCATTAATTATATGGAAACAGAGAAAAGATTGAAATTAATAAAAAATATAATCAAAATCAATGAAGATGACATTGGAAAACAAAAAACTGTTGAAGATTCGGTAAAATGTATATTGAAGAATATTGGAATTGTTGGGAATACATCAACTGAAGAAATTGTTGGAATTATTGAATATATGATTGAAAATTATAATGAATCAAAAAAACTTTCCGTAAAAGACATATGTTTAAAATTTTCAAGTACACCAAAGACATTAGAACAAAAGATAAGAAGAATTGGAATTGTGGGGCTTGAAAATCTGGCATATTTGGGAATCGAAGATAATTTGAATGATAAATTTGTAGAATATTCCAATACCCTTTATAATTTTAAGGATATAAAAATTGAAATGGATTATATCAGAGGAATTACCGACGAGAGAGGAAAAGTGAGCGTTCGTAAATTTTTAGATGGAATTATATACTATATCAAAAAATAACATCATCTTTTGAATGATATTTGAAACTTCTTGAAACCGCAATGTTACAATTCGGTTACAGGTATTATTTTCTGTATATTATTTAAGGGGGAATTTATTCATGGACGCAATAATGAGTTTCATTAACGCGCTAAATAGTTTCGCATGGGGCGGAATTATGATCTTCTTCTTGGTTGGTACAGGTGTTGTATTAACTTTTGGAACAAGAATCGTACAATTTAGAAAATTAGGATATTCTTTTAAATTGTTATTTGCTAAAACTGATGCAAAAGATGGAGATATCACACCATTTCAATCATTGATGACTTCATTGGCTGCAACAATCGGAACTGGTAACATCGCTGGTGTTGCTGGTGCTATTGCTGCCGGTGGTCCTGGTGCTGTATTCTGGATGTGGGTTACTGCTGCTGTTGGTGGTGCTACAAAGTTTGGTGAAGGGTATTTAGCACTTAAATACAGAATCACAAACGAAAAAGGTGAAAAATCAGGCGGACCTATGTACTATATTAAATATGGTATGCAAGAAGTCTACGGTGGAAATTGGGCATGGCTAGGATGGTTATTTGCATTCTTCGCTACAATCGCTGCATTTGGTATTGGTAACATGGTTCAATCAAATTCAGTTGCTCAATCAGTTCAATCATCAATCGGTATATCACCATATATTTCAGGTGCTGTAATTGCATTAGCTACAGGTGCTGTAATCCTTGGTGGAATCAAATCAATCGGTAAAGTTGCTGAGAAAATTGTTCCTTTGATGGCTATTATTTATGTAATTGGTTCATTGATAATTATTTTCAAGAACATCGGTATGGTACCAGATGTATTTGGCATGATTTTCGGAAATGCATTCAATGCTAAGGCTGTTGGTGGCGGTTTATTAGGTTCAGTTATTCGTTTTGGTGTTGCACGTGGTGTTTTCTCGAATGAAGCTGGTTTAGGATCTGCTCCAATCGCTCATGCTGCATCTACTAACACTGATCCAATCAAACAAGGTCTGATTGCTTCTTTAGGTACTTTCATCGATACATTAGTAATCTGTACAATGACTGCACTTGTAATTTTATTGTCTGGTTATGTTACACTAGATGCAACAACTGGCTTAATGTCTATTAAAGACGGTTTGTCAGGAGCTGCATTGACTACTCAAGCTTTTAATGCTGCTTTCCCTGGATTTGGTGGAGCTATCGTATCTTTCGGATTGATATTCTTTGCTTACTCTACAATATTAGGATGGTACTACTATGGTTCCAAATCATTAGAGTACATTGCTGGTGTTAAAGCTGTTGAAGTCTACAAATATGCATGGGTTGTATTAGCATTCTTTGGTGCAATCTATAAAGTTGATATCGTATGGGCATTATCAGATACATTCAATGGTTTGATGGCTATACCTAACTTAATTGCATTGTTGGCATTGAGCCCAATGATCTTCAAGCTTCTTAAAGAAAATGAAGATGGGTTAAGAGAAGATAAAAAAATATCATAAAATTTAAAAAACTTAAATAAATAATAAAAAGGAAGCCAAATGGCTTCCTTTTTATTATTTAAATCATATTTTTGTAGAAAATCGCTGCATTTGAAATCTAAATTATAGATGTGTTTAAAAATGAGTAATAAACAAACTAAAAAATATCTTTTAAAGTATCGGATTGATTATTATTTTAAATTGACAAAGCGAATCACCTTTTAAAACAGATTGCAAAATTTCCACTTTAATATCATTTCCAGTAATACTTTTCCATATATCTCGATAGTAGCCACCCCCACATAAACAGTATTCATAAGGCGCATTTTCGCCTCTAAGCAGATATTCTTTCATTCTGGGACAATGACAGTATAATGATTTTTTTTCTTCAGGAGACGATGCTGTGAAATAGGCTTGGAAATTAGAAGGTATCTTAGTGGCAATAATATAATCATCTTTAAGTTCACCAGCAATTCCCCAATTGTTGTTTTTTATAAATTGAAGTTCATCATTGGTCAATGATTTATAGGTTACAATATTTTTTTCGAATTTATTTTGGAGGAGTTGATGAACCTGTTTAAGATTTTTATTTTCTTTGTAAATTTTGTTGAGTTCAATCAATTCCAATCTTGGATAAAAACAGGCAGATGAAGTTAAAATATCATGAATAGTATCATCACTTAAAGTTTCTTTCATACGTAAAAGAAGTTCCTTGGTTTGTGCTAAAACATCAGGTATTTTATAGATATCCTTCATTATTTGTTTTGAAAATTTGATATCACAATATATGTTCATGTTAGTCTCGATTTTCTTGAGCCAATGATCATTGAAATTTTCCATAAAAAATCCCCTCTTATATTATATATCTTTCTTGCTCAAAAAATAATAGATAAGAGGGAAATCAAGTTTATTCTACTTCTGCTTCATCTTTCAACATGCAGCATTTTTTATATTTTTTACCGCTGCCACAAGGGCAAGGATCATTTCTTCCTATTTTTTCTTTTTTTACAACGATATGTGAATCTCTGTGTGCTTTTTTTATTTCCTTTTGTTTTTCTTTGGTTAAAAGTGTATCCCATTCTTTTATAGTATATAGCCATTTTGCCTTTGCTTCATGCATGTTGAAGTAAAGTTTTTCATAATTGATAACAAAAGCAATAGGGCTTTCAAGTTCATATGAATCCAGATCCAATTCCTCTTCTAGAGAAGTGTTGATTCCATCAAGAAAACCTGTAAAAGTAATTTCGTCCACTTCAAATCTTTCAGCTAGTGATTTAATAGTTCCTTCAAATATGTTGGTATCAAGCTTTAAAACTTTTTTATAGATTTCTTCTTCTTGAGCTAAGTATTCTTTCCAAAATTGAGCGTATTGCTCAGAGGTCATTTCACTTTCAGCAACACTTTTCCATGTTTCATAGGGTTTCATTTAAATTATCACCTTGTTTAATAAATTTAGGTTAATGAAGGCAACCTATAATCCGTTGAGACTTTAAATTCATGACGACTACATAACTGTGTAAAGTAGAGGAACTAAAATAGGAACCAATGCACTCAATATAACGCCGTTGATGAAGGCGATGATTGCTGTATTGCTATCTGTATTATTTGATATGATTGGCAGGGTTGTGTCCATTGATGTAGCTCCAGCAGGTCCTATAGCTGAAAGATAGTTGAGTCTTACTGCGATTATAGGAACAAAAATAAATGTTATCAGTTCACGGAAAACATTGGATAAAAATGCTATTGAACCAAGTTCGGCATTTCCGATGTTAGTTAAAATTACACCAGAAAGACTATACCATCCGAATCCTGCTGAAATGGCCAAACCTTCATTCCAGGGCATTTTGAAAAGTGATGCAGTGATGATTCCGCCAAATAAGCTCCCGAATATGACAGATAATGTAACGATGAGGACGCTGTAAATTTTATCTTTTATACCTGATAATGCGGATTTATTTGATCCAATATCAAGTCCAACAGATAAAAGAAGTATCGCCAAAGTGCTTTGGCTTAAAAATCCTAAATTTATAACGATAAAACTATCGCTATAAAATATGCCATAAAGAATGCCTAGTGCAACGGAGATGACAACAATAAAACTCATGACGGATTCCTCCTTAGCAGATGTGTAAGGATATAGATTGAAATAACGCTGAAAAATACTGTAAAAACACTAAAAGCCAAAGATTTGATGCCTATGAAGCTCAAATTATGGACAATTTCTGGATTTGAACCGATAGATACACCCATGAAGAAGAGAAGTACACTAAGGCCAATAATTTGAAAATTCGAATTTATTTTTTTAAATTTATCATTCCACTTGGCAAAGATGCCGATTATGATACCTACTGTTACAGTGACTGCAATTGACCACATAAAATCCTCCTAAAATTTGCTTACATAGGGAGTGTATCATTAATTAAATTATAATGTCAATTGAATAGCGTCTAGAAACTTTGTTATAATAAATAAAAACGGGAGATTACAATGAATAAAATATTTGTTACAGATTTAGATGGCACATTATTGGATGAAAATGGTAAACTTAGTTCTGAAAGCAGAAAAATTTTAACTGAACTCATAGAAAAAGGTGTTAAATTCACAGTTGCCAGTGCGAGAAGTATTGATTCAATAAGAGATGTCATAAAGGATTTGCCCATAAATATGCCTGTGATTGAATTTAACGGTTCTTATATTTCTGATTACCATACAGGTGAAAAACTGAAAATCAATCATATGAAACGCAGCTGCAATGATAAAATATTCAATATTATTGACAGCTATGGTGTTTCAATGATTGTTACAACCCATGAAAATGACAATGATTATTTGACATTCAACACGCAGACAATGGGTGAAGGTGCATTGAATTATATCAATTATAGGAAAAACCACAGCAATGGAAGATTGATTGACACTAATGATTTAAGACGAGTTTTTGATAAAAAAATAATTTGTTTCAATGTCATTGATAAAGAGGAAATCATAAGAGAAATTCACGATGAGCTTATTGATACTTTTGGCAATAAACTTGAAGTGCATATGATGCAAGGAACCTACGATGAAGACTGGTACTGGCTCAATGTGGCTGATCCAAATGGTACAAAAGCGCAAGCATTAAAAACTTTCAAAGAAAATTATCTTGATGATTCAGATATACTATATGTATTTGGTGATAACAACAATGATACGGGAATGTTTGAAGTTGCAGACATACCAGTTGCGCTTGAAAACAGTATTATGAAATTAAAAAAATTAGCAAAGGTACAAATAGGGTATAACTATGAAAATAGTGTAGCTAAATATATTAAAGAAGAGTCTGGTGATTGAATGAAAAAAATAGATGAAAGAGATACTATGTTTGCAAGAATGGCTTGGGAAAGCAACTCAGATGCATTTAGAGATTATTATAATAGAAATCCTGACAAATTGGAATTCGACGAAGAATTGAGAACGCTTCCTAATTTATCTGAAGAAGGAACTGCAACCTATGATTCAATTAATTCGCGAATAGTTGATGGTTTATTCAGGTTCATAGCAGATTTACGTCCTTTTGCAGAGGGAGAAATCATAAGAGAACCTCAAGTAATTGATCCTGAAACTGCAACAAGACGTATAAAGGAAATTGCAAGGCATTTTGGAGCAAGTATAGTAGGAATAACCAAGACAGAGGATTATCATTATTATTCTCATCGAGGAAGAATGGAAAAAAATTATGGTGAGGAAATTACTAAAAAACATAAATATGCCATTGCATTTGCAGTTGAAATGGACAAAGACTTTATCAATAGATCTCCTCAGATTGAGCAAACCATAGAGACGACACATGGTTACTTGACAGCTGCTGTTGTTGGAATGGTAGTCAGTTATTTTCTTAGAGAAATTGGATATGATGCACGCAATCACATGGATGGCAATTATTTAGTAGTAGCACCGCTTGTTGCTCAAGATGCCGGCATTGGGGAAATTGGGAGATTAGGTATTTTAATAACAAAAGAATATGGTCCTAGAGTTCGACTGGGTGTAGTAACGACTGATTTGGAACTTATTCCTGATATTTCAGAATCTTTCGGCGTTAAAGAATTTTGTGAAATTTGTGATAAATGTTCAAAAACTTGTCCCGGACGAGCGATACCTAGTGGTATAATGGGAGAGATAGAAGGTGTAAAAAGATGGAAAATCGATCAGGAAAAATGCTATCGCATTTGGAGAAGTTTAGGAACTGATTGTGGTGTTTGTCTTTCAACTTGTCCTTTTTCGCAAGGAATTGATTTGGATAAAATCAACTCAATTATGGGGAATACTGAACTTATGAAAGAAATTCTTGAAGAGCATGAAAAAAAATATGGCATTAGAAATTATATGAAAGAAAAATTAAATATAATTAAATAATGGAGGGAGAACTATGACGTTAGTAGGAAAGGTATTAGTTGCACAGGCAGGAGGCCCAACAGCTGTCATCAATCAATCTCTTGTAGGAGCTGTTTTGGAATCGAGAAAATTCAATCAAATCACTAAAATATATGGTGCGTTGAAGGGCGTTGAAGGTATTGTAAACGAAAATTTTCTTGATCTTACAAAAGAAACGACAAATAATCTTGAAAAAGTAGCAAAAACACCTTCTTCAGCATTGTTGTCCACTCGTGTAAAACCTGATGAAAAATATTGTGCTGAGATGTTTAAAGTAATGCAAGCTCATGAAATCCGTTATTTTTTCTATATTGGTGGAAATGATTCTGCTGATACAGTTAGAATCATCAATGAAAATGCTCTTCGAGCCAACTACGAAATGAGATCGATTCATATACCAAAAACAATTGACAACGATTTAGTTATCAATGATCATACCCCGGGATACGGAAGTGCAGCAAGGTTTGTAGCGCAGGCTTTTTCAGGCGTCAATCTTGATAACCGAGCAATGGGTGGAGTTTATATCGGAGTTATAATGGGGCGTCATGCAGGTTTTATGACTGCTGCTTCTGCGCTGGGTCAGAAATACCCGGATGATGGACCTCATTTAATTTATCTTCCAGAAAGAGCTTTTAATATAGATAAATTTTTATTTGATGTGAAAGCAGTTTATCAGAAATATGGTCGCTGTGTAATTGCAGTTTCTGAAGGAATACAAGATGAATTGGGAACACCAATTCTTTCAAAATTAAAAGGTCAGCTGGAGCAAGACCATCATGGCAATGTTCAATTGTCTGGAACAGGAGCATTAGGTGATTTACTGGCTGAAACAATAAAAGATAAATTGAAGATATCAAGGGTGCGTTCTGATACATTCGGCTATTTACAAAGGTCATATTTAGGAGTTGTATCTGATATTGACCAGCAAGAAGCGCGAGAAGTTGGAGAAAAAGCGGCGCAGTTTGCCCTTTGGAACAATATAGATGGATCAATCGTTATTGAAAGAACAGGTTATTATTCGGTTGACTATAGATTAGTTCCTCTTGAAGACATAGCAGGAAAAACAAAATTGATGGAAGATGCGTTTATAAATGAAAGTGGAAATGGTGTGACAGATGCATTCAAGTTTTATCTGAGACCACTTTTAGGATCCGGTTTTAATACACCTCATAGGTTAAGAGCTCCACTCGCTGATAAAATACTAAATAAATAAGGAGTGAAATACGTATGATTTTATTATTCAATCAATTAAACATGGTAGCAAATAGCATTATTATATTAATTGTTTTGATACTCATATCAAGCATCATATTATCGATTGTAATACGGTTCAAATATAAGAACATTTTATCGGATATACATGATCCTCAACATAGAGAGAGCCATGCTTTTTACAATGATTGCATCAATAAAATAGTAGCTGATTATAAATCAGTACTTGAATTAAAAAAAGAAGAGATCAATACATTTGCCTTAGTTGACAAATATTATCATTCGGAATTGAAATGGATCGATTTAGGAGAAAAGTTTATTTCGAAAGCCATTTCATTAATGATTGTTTTAGGATTGTTGGGAACTTTTTATGGCTTGACTTTATCAATCGGTGAATTGGTACAGCTTTTGAGTGTGACAGGTGCAGAGGTTGTAAGTGATGTGACATCAATAACAGATGGTTTAATAAGTTCTGTGGAAGGAATGTCTGTTGCATTTATCACTTCTTTGTTTGGCATCGGGTCTTCAGTCATATTGACAATATTGAATATCATGTTCAATTTAGAGAATCAAAGAGATAGTGCGTTGATTTCTATTGAAGAATATTTAGATAACAATTTGAATGTGCGTGGAGAAAAGAGTGCTTTTGAAGCGTCGATTGTCGTATTGGCAGATGCAATGGAAAGAAATTTCTTGCAATTGACTGAAGTGATTAAGGAGCAATTGCATGTTTCTACTGAAGGATTGATTCAAACAGCTGATTCTTTTAAAGGTTCTATGGAGAGCTTTGATCATTCATTGAATCAATTTTCTGAGAACATTAGAGATTTTTCTGAATTTAATTATCATTTGAAAACAAATATTCAAAGAATGAATGTCAGCTTTGATGATTTAACGACTGGACTCAAGGAAAATACAAAAGAACTCGGATTTATCACAAAAGATTTGATTAAGAAGTAGATAAGGAGGCAATTGATGAGACGAAGACGGAATAAACAAGTTGAAGAAAATTTTTGGCCTTCTTTCACAGATATGATTTCAACAATTGCATTGATTCTTTTTTTTCTAATGCTTATTGCATTCATCAACAATATTATTACTGGAAAAAATTTAGAATATGCAAAGCAACAATTAATAGATACTGAATTGAGCTTAGAAGAAAGTAAAGCGGAAATCAGTCATGCTGAAAATCAATTGAGATTGTTGAAGGATGATTTGGATAAGACAATGGCTGAACTTGAAATAGGTGAAATTGCTTTAAAACTCTCCGAAGAGGAAATTGAAACGCAAAGAGAAATAATTGCAGACAGTAATCTTGAGCTAGGAGAATTAAGAAGCAAATTAGAAGGAATTGCTGTACTCAGATTGGAATTGCTAAAATCAGTTAAAGCTTCAATTGAAGAGAATTTGGGGGCTAAAACTGCAGAAGGTGAAGATTTGGTTTCAATTGCCGACAATGGCAATATTGTAATTAATGAAAGTTTGGTTTTTGAATTCAATTCATATACAATTAAAGCAGAGGGTCGAGATTTGTTGGATAAATTAGCTGAAGCTTTTGAAAATGTTTTGGATGATGCTGAAGTAAGAGCGTCAATAGATGCAATATCTATACAAGGGCATACTGATGAAAGAGGAACTGCAGAATATAACAGAGAATTATCGGCAAAACGTGCTTATACTGTTGTAAATTATTTACTGAACACAAATACAAAATTGGAGACCAAGTATGGTGAGTATTTTACAGCAAGTGCTTACTCTGAATTTAGACCACTGTCAGAGGGAACAACTGAAGCAGATTACAGTATGAATAGAAGAATTGAGATATCGGTAATTCTAAAAGATTCTAATGTTCAAAAAATAATAGATGAATATTTGGAAGATTCATTGACAATATTCAATGATTGATCTACATGATTGAATTTTTATTGATTATTGGAAATATTAAAAAACGGGAGTGATTTATGTGATCAATATTGGCGAAAAAGTACCGGATTTTACACTCGAATCGACAATAGGATATGATGTCAGTTTAAATGATTATAAAGGAAAAAAGATAATATTGTATTTTTATCCAAAAGACAATACCCCTGGCTGAATTACTGAAGCCTCTGAGTTCAGAGATTTAAAAGATGATTTTGAGAAATTGGGGATTGTAGTTTTAGGAATAAGTAAAGATAAGATGCCATCGCACATTAAATTTTCACAAAAATTGAACTTGAATTTTGAATTGTTAAGTGATCCTGATAAGGAAATTCATGCGATGTTCGGGGTAATAAAAGAGAAAAAAATGTATGGTAAGATTTCAATGGGAACTGAGCGTTCGACATTTATTATTGATGAAAATCAAGTGTTGATAAAAGAATATAGAAACGTTAAAGCAAAAGGACATGCTGAGCAAGTGCTTGAAGAGGTAAAGGAGTTATAAAATTGAAGCAATTAAAATATGCATTTATTGGATTACTGTTTTTTATATTTATACTGATTACAGTAGTTGAATTTTATACCTTCAATCATGAATATTATATTGCTGAGTTTGAAAAATACAATGTTTATGAGAACACTGATTTAGATATTGAAGGAGTCAGTTTTGCATCTTCTGGAATTATTTCTTATTTGAAAGATGACAGGAGCGATTTGAATATTACCTATAATCAAGTGGCAGTATTTAACGAAAAAGAAATTTCACACATGGTGGATGTCAAGAAAATTTTTATATTCTTAAAATATTTTAAAAATCTTTCAATATTATTGGGAATATTATTATTGGTGTTGGATAAAAAATTAAGAACAGTTTTTTGGAGTATGCTTTATTCAGGTATGCATTCTATCGTCATCACTGGTCTTTTAGGAATTCTAATTATCAATGATTTTACAAGTGCCTTTATTGGATTCCACAAGATGTTTTTTGATAATGACTTATGGCTCTTGAATCCTAATACAGACAGACTGATACAAATATTACCTGAAGGATTTTTTTTAGACATGGCAATGGTGATTGTCATTACACATTTATCAATTACATTGTCACTGTCAGCTATTGCTCTATATAATTTAAGAAAATCCTAACTTTGTTAGGATTTTTTTCAATCAAGAGGAGATAAATCATGATAAAAATTTTAACGGGTATTGATTCGCAAGAAAAAAGTCAATTTCTAATAGAGGAAATAGGTCATAAGTATCATAAGCGAGAAAAAGCAATTACAATTATAGTGCCTGAACAGTATACCCTCAATATGGAAAGGAAATTGTTGTCTACACTTAATCTCAATGGTTTAATGGGTATGGAAGTCATGAGTTTTTCAAGAATGATTAATAAAATACAAAAGGAACTGATTCTAGATGATATTAATCCATTGACAACACTTGGAAGGAAATTATTGATTAAAAGAATAATTTCAGAGCAAATTGAAAAACTTAAAATCTATTATAAAAGCTTTAACAAATTGGGATTAATCAATGAATTGGAAGAAATAATAAAAGAACTTAGAAGTGAAAAAATCAATCCTATTGAATTGGAAACTTTTAAAAACCAGTTAGATGATGAATCGATGCTTAGAAGAAAGATTGAAGATATTTTGATTATTTATGAGAATTATGAAAGGATAGTTGAAAATGGATATATTGACGAATCCATAAAAGTAAGACTATTCATAGAAAATATAGATCTTATTACTGAATTTGCAAATTCAGAAATTTATATTTTGGAATTTACTGGTTTTTCTCATGATGAATTAGAGATAATCAAGGTTCTTGAGCAAAAAAACAATGAAATAACCATTGCACTTGATTATGATGAAAAATACTCTGATAATATATATCCGTTTATAAGAGATACATTAAAAAATCTGCATCATTTCTTTGGAGATCTAGAGCTTGTTTCTTTTAGAAGTGAAATGTCGATGCTAAATGATTTTGGAGTTAACCTTAGTCTATATGAGGATATATCACAAAAATATCCTGTAAAAATATTTACTGGAAAAAATATTTATTCAGAAGTGAATTATGTTGTAGGTGAAATAAACTGGATGCTTCTAAGAGGAGAAATCAGTGAGAATGAAATAGGTATCATGCTTACAAATGGTGAAATTTATGGGAAAATTATAAAGAGACAATTGGATAAATTTTCTTTGCCGTATATTATGGATGAAAAAAGACCAATTAAAGATACAAATATTGTGAGATCCCTCATGATGTTGTTACAGTTCTATGAGAAGAACTTTGAAACACAATATTTATTGAAATATTTAAAATATATTACGCCTGTATCAGAATTAGAGGAAATCGACATATTGGAAAACTATGTAATTTCTAAAGGAATCAATTATAAGAGCTGGGAAAATTCTTTTGAAGAATTGGAAATTGAATCAATAAGAAAAAAATACGTTGATCCATTGTTAGCACAAAAAAAAGTATTCAAAGGCAATCATAGTGTTTTTAAATTTACTGAAAAATTGATTGAACTTTTAAATTGTTTGAAAATAAAAGAGAAAATTGATAGAGAAATTGAAATATTAAAAAATTATTCGAGACATGAAGAAGTTCAAATATTGGCACAAGTATGGAATCGTTTTCTTGAGATTATCGATCAAATGAGTGAAGCGACAAGTGAAGAAGAAGTATCGCTAAGTGAATACATTGAGTATCTAATGTTTTCTTTTGAAAATGAAGAAGTTGGAATTATTCCTTCGATAAGAAATGGCATCGATATAGAAGTGATGGGAAGAAGTGTGTACTCAAATAAGAAAGTTCGCTTTGTATTAGGAATGAATGAAGGCAATCTCCCTAAAGACATGAGTGAATCATCGGTATTGACGGAATCAGATAAGGAAATATTCTTGAATCACGGATTCAACCTGCATAATGATCAAGAATTTTATCGCAATAAGGAAAAATCTGATTTTTTCAGAATGATTTTTAAGACAGATGGAATGCTTTATTTGACATTGTCATCAAGTAATCAAGAGGGAAAAGGTATCAAGCCGTCGTATTACATCACACGAGCAAGAAATATTGTTGAAAATTTAGTTGAAATGGATGATATTTTGAATGAAGATATTTTGATACCGCATATCTTCAAGGATGTTAATTATTTTCGTATTCAACTGATAAGACAACTTAGGGAAATAAAGGAAGGAAAAACAATTCACTTGGTTTGGAGAAAAACTTTAGGAAAAGTTGCCGTTAATAATAATAGGATGTTTAAAGAATTGGTGAAGCATGTATTTTATACGAATCAAGCAGATAATATTAGCATTCATAATGAAGAAAAAATAATCTATTCCTCAATAACAAAATTGGAAAAGTATTCACAATGCGCTTATTCTCACTTTGCACAGTATGAATTAAAACTCAAAGAACGAAAAGAATATAAGGTTACACTCCCAGATATAGGAAATATTTATCATGAGGTGCTCCAAATAGCAGTCGATGATATTATTTCAGGAAAGCGGCTGAAACTGATTGACAGATACATTGAAGATGTAATCAATAAGCCGAAATACCACATTTTCAAGAGAAGATATGGTGATCAGTATTTAATAAGAAAAACAAAAAATACTGCAGAGCTCATATTGAACAACCTGATGGAATATTTTAAAAACAGCAATTTCAATCCAAAGTTTACAGAACTTAATTTTACACATCGCGATGAATTAGAAAAAGGTGTTGAGCCAGTTGAAATTTCATTGGATAGAGGAAAATCCATAGTTGTTGAAGGTAAGATAGATAGAATAGATATATATCGGGATAATTCTGGAAAAGTCTATTGCAATATAGTAGATTACAAAACTGGAAGTAAAGATTTGAAACTTGATCGGATACTGAAAGGTGTAGATTATCAGCTCACAGTATATTTGTTGGCAAGTATAATCAACAGTGAGTCGATGGGTGTTGATGAAATATCTCCCAGTGGTGTTCTATATTACAGGATTCACAATGACTTTGAAGAATATGTTGAAAAATCGATTGAAGATATCAATAATCATTTAGCAAGTAAATTTAAAATGACGGGACTGCTTTTAAAAGATAAATCCATCATTGAGAATATGGACCACTCGATTATCGAAAATAATTATTCTAAATTTATACCTGTGAAGTTTAAAAAAGATGGTGAATATGCATTAGACAATAACGTGCTGACAGAAAGAGGCTTTGATAATCTTATTGATATAACAAAGAAAAATATAATGGATATTGGCAATAAAATTATGAGTGGCGAAATTGCAATCAATCCTTTGAAAGAAACTAGTTTTAAGGCATGTGATTATTGTCATTTCAACACTGTATGCAAATTTGATCCTGATTTCAATAAAAATGAGTACAGGTATTTTGAATACAGAAAAAATAGCGAAGTGATTGATGAGATAGGAGGTGAAAGCGATGACTAGATGGACAGAAGAACAAGAAGATGCTGTTTATAAAAGAAAAGCTAATATTTTAGTTTCTGCTGCAGCAGGTTCAGGGAAAACAGCTGTTCTAACAGAGAGAATTCTTGAATTGATTGAGGAAGAAGAATTAGATATCAGCCAACTACTGGTTTTTACATTTAGTCGCGCAGCAGCCAATGAAATGAAGGAAAGAGTATATAAGAAGATAATTGAAAGACTGAAAAAAAAGGGTTTTGAGGAATTTTATAGGAAACAGCTCATGAAAATCAATCAAGCCAAAATTACGACAATTCATTCCTTTTGCAATGAGGTTGTGAAGTCTAATTTCTTTGCAATAGGAATAGATCCTGACTATCGTATTGGTGAGGATAATGATTTTAATTTAATTAAAGATATGATTTTAGAAGAAGTTTTTGAAGAATATTATGAAATGCAAGATATTTTATTTGAAGATTTAGTAGAAGTTTTCGGAGATCAAAGAGGCGATAAAAAACTAAGAGAAATAATACACTTACTGCACAGAAAAATGCAATCATATCCTGATGTAAAGGAATGGTTCAATAAAATTTTATGCCAGTATCAAGATATCGGTTTTTGGAATGAAGAATTGAATCAATATTTAATGTCTCAAATTGAACAATGTGTCCGTGCAGCAGATGAGTTGTGGAAGGTTGTTGAAAATGAATCAGGCAGCAATGTTTATGAAAAATTTTTCAGAAATGAAATCAGTCAAATCAATCAATTATATTTTAACTTAAAAGATAAGATATTTGACACATTAGTTGTGTTCAATAGGCTTCCATCAGATAAAGAAGTCGACCAGACGACTAAGGGAAAAATACAGGAAATAAGAAATTTCTACAAGGGTATTATTACAGGTATTCAGAAAGATTATTTTATTGAAAGAACAGTTAAAAAACATAGTGAAGAATTTTTATCTCAATTGCCTAGGATTGAGAAAATTATTGAAATTGTAAAAGAATTTGACAATAGATTACTTAAGTATAAAAAGAAAAATAATATATTGGAATTCAATGACTTAGAACATTTTACACTTGAAATATTAGAAGATCCCAATGTAAGTAAAATTTATCAGCAACAATTCAAATATATATTTGTTGATGAATACCAGGATTCTAATTATATTCAAGAAGCTATCATTCAAAAAATAAAAAATGATGAGAATTTGTTTATGGTAGGGGATTTAAAGCAAAGTATTTATAAATTTAGATTGGCGGAACCAACGATATTTTTAAATAAATATAAAAGATTTTCGAAAGAAAAAAATCCTGGCAACCATAAAATTGATTTGAACAAAAATTTTCGAAGTAGAGAAAATATCCTCAATTTCATAAATTATCTTTTTCATGATTTCATGAGTGAAGATTTTGGGGGTATGAATTATGACACTGGAAGTAGACTATATAACGGTAAAAAAGATTTTGACGGTGTGGATTTGCCAGTAGAAATTAATCTTCTAAAAGTATCGCCCGGGGAGTTATCTAAAGAGATAATAGAAATTCATGAAATCAGCAATAGAATTAAAAGCTTAGTAAAAGAGCAAAATGTACAATATAAAGATATTGTCGTATTAATGCGTTCACCTTCAAGTTATATAGAAGATTTTTCTAGAATTTTCATTAGTGAAGGGATTCCATTGTTTATAGAAAGTACAGATGAATATATAGATACTTTAGAAGTTGATTTGATTAGAAATTATTTGAAGGTCATCGACAATACGCGACAAGATATACCGCTTGTAAGTTTGATGCGAAGCCCGATTTATAATTTTTCAGATGATGAGTTGTATCAGATACGAGATGGCTGTCAAAATGAATTTTTCCATGAGTGCATTTTTAAATATGATGGACAAGTTGAATTGAAAAATAAAATCAATCGATTTGTAAGCGACATTAATGATATGAGAGAATTCAGTCGATTTATGACAATAGACAATATGATTTGGACTATATTCACACTTTATCATTTTCAGGAGTTTTTTACAGCATTGACTAAAGGAGATCAAAGAAGTGCCAATGTAAGAAAACTGATGGATATCGCAAGTGAGTATCAGTCAAATGGCATTGTGGGTCTTGCAGACTTCAATCATTATATGGATTATCTTCAAGAAAAAGAAGCAAAATTTTCAAGTGCGAAAATAATAAGCGATCAAGCTAATGTGGTCAGACTCATGAGTATTCATAAAAGTAAAGGGTTAGAGTTTCCAATAGTGATATTAGCTGGAACTGGAAAAAAATTCAACAAGAGAGATACATATGGGGATATGATTGTTCATAATAAATATGGTATTATCCCAAAATATTTTGATAAAGAAAATCGAATAAGAAGAAGTACCTTTCACAGAGATATTGTTACTGATAAAATGAGCATGGAATCTAGTGAAGAAGAGTTAAGGATTCTTTATGTTGCTTTAACACGTGCAGTGGATCAATTATTAATTTTTGCTACAATCCAATCTAAAAGTTTTGACAAGACATATGATGCCTGGGATGGACAGCTTAATTTTAAAGGAATTGAGAAGAATGAAAGGTTTATTGAATGGATCATGTTCAATATGTACAATCAAAAATCAATCGATAAACCATCTTATGAAGTAAAAATAATTGAGACAAAATCCGAGAATTATGAAAAGGAAAAAATTGATATAAGCAGCTTTAGTCAAAAGGATTTTATAACATACATCGAGAAAAATGTTGCATTAGACGGAGCTGAAATTGAAATCCCAGATTATATCGAAAGAAAGATTGATAAATTGCAATCTAAAGTAACTGTTACTGATATCGCTCACAATAGATTAAATTTAAATGATGATGTTGAAATCACAGAACCGATGGTTGTTTTTTCAGATAAGAAAAAAGAGAATGCAGCACAGACAGGCATAGAAATTCACCGAATCATGCAAATGGTAAAACTTGATCAATTGAATGATTATTTGACGTTCAATAAGCAAGTTGAAGAAATGATTCGGAGAAATTTGATTTCCAAAGAAATTTATGAAAAATATGATTTAAATAAAATTTACAATTTTTTTGAATCCGAATTAGGAAAAAGAATGATTAAAAGTATCAATGTCAAAAGAGAAGAACCGTTTATTATTAATGTTGAAATTGAAGAGATTGACGGGATGATTGGAGAAGGCAACATGCTGATTCAAGGAATCATTGATTGTTACTTTATTGAAAATGATGAAGTCGTGCTGATTGATTTCAAATCTGACAATGTAAATGAAGACAACTATCAGAAGTCCTTGCTGCAATATACAAAACAGCTTCGATACTATTCGTTGGCAATTGAATCTTTATTGGGAAAAAAAGTAAAAGAGAAAATAATACATTTTTTCAATATCAATAAAAGCATTGAAATCAGTTAATTGCTTTTAACTGATTTCATTTTAACGAATAGCCCTGCAATAATGAGAAAGCCTCCAAGAAATTGAATAAATGAAACACTTTCATGGAAAATCAAGTATGCCCAAAGTGTAGCCAAGATTGGTTCTCCCAAAATGGTCATAGAAACAACATGAGGATCAATATATTTTAGGGACATATTGAACAAACTGTGACCAAGAAGAGTTGGAATTAAGGCCAAGCCTAGAAACACAAGGGAATCTGAAAGTGGATAATTGAATATATTGATTTTTATAAATAGTGAAATAACAAACAAGGTAATGAATGCGACAAAATAGGCTATGAAAGTGTATGATTTGGTAGAAATATCTTTTCTAATGCCAGCACCAATTGATAGATAAATAGAAACAGTTAGAGCACCAATGACAGCCATCAAATCACCGTGTATATTTAAACTCAAGTTAAATATACTGTTGCCTATGATGAGTGCTGAGCCTATCAAAGCAATAATTGTGCTTATAATCGCATTTTTTCCAGCACGCTCGTTCAAGAAGATTTGGCTTATAATTAATATGAATATCGGATGCAAATTGACAAGTATTGTTGAATTTGCTACAGATGTATGTTGAAGTGATTCAATCCAGGACCAGAAATGGAGTGCCAGAAAAAAACCAGATAAAACATTCAATAAAATTGTTTTCAATTGTCTTGTCTTCAATTCCTCGAGAATTTTTTTCAAAGTAAAAGGTGCTAAAAGCAAAACGGTGTAGAGCATTCGATTTGCTGCGATTATTATAGAGCCAGATGAAGCTGCTTTTGTTATAATAGGTGATAAAGAGATAGAAAAAACACCTAATAAGATTAGATAAAAATATTTGTTTTGTTTCATAAAACACCTCACATATCATAAAAATAGTATAACAGTTGGAAGGTGAAAAAAGTGAAAATTATTGTAATTGGTGGAAGTAATATTGATATAATAGGTAAATCAGAAATAAAATATGTTGATAAAACATCGAATCCTGGAAAAGTAAGTTTCAATGTCGGAGGAGTTGCTAGAAACATAGCTGAATTTTTGTCTCATATGGGAGAAGAAGTTTCATTTATTTCAACAATTTCCAAATCCTCTTTTGGTGAAATGATTAAGAAAAATCTATATGAAAATAACATTGATTATTCCAATGCGCTGATTGATGAATTTGAAGAGTCAATCTATTTGTCAATTGAAAATGGTGAAGGTGAAATGCTGAGCGCAATCAACCAAATGGACAGTATAGAAAAAATAACGCCAAGCTTTATTTTTGAGAGAAAAGAATTTATTTTTGATTCAAAAGGATTAGTAATTGATACGAATTTATCTCAGGAAACAATTGAGTATATCGCTCAAATAGCTTCAAGCATGTTTTTAGCTGTAGAAGGTGTTTCAGTTGAAAAAGTGAAGAAAATAAATAACATTTATAATAAAATAAATCTTCTCAAAGTAAACGAAGATGAAGCCAGAGTCATAGTTGATGACAGGGAAAAAATCATTGATCGAGAAGCTATGGTGAAAAAAATATTGTCTTTTGGTGTAGAAGAAGTGCATATAACATTGGGAAAAGAGGGTGTTATAGCGGGCAATTATTCTGGAATTATTCGATATAAGATGGAACCTTTATCGAAGGTTATAAGTGTGAATAAAGCAGGAGACGCTTATTGCGCAGGTATTATCTTTGATTATCTTAAAGGGAATAGTTTGAAGCAAAGAGTTGAATTTGGAACAGCGCAATCAAGAAAACAAATTACTGGAGGTAATTGAAAATGTGGGAAAACATAATCGATATTAAAGAAGAAGTAAAAGAAGCACTAGAAAAAGGGATACCTATAGTATCTTTAGAGTCAACCATTATTTCTCATGGTATGCCATATCCTGAAAATGTAGAAACTGCGAAAGTTTTGGAAGATATTATTAGAGAAAATGGTGCTGTACCTGCAACTATAGGAATTATAAAAGGTAGAATTAAAGTAGGATTGGAAGAAGATGAACTTGAATTTTTAGCAAAAGATAAAAATATTGTCAAAGTGAGTAGAAGAGATTTTCCAGAAGTTATTGCCTTGAAAAAGAGTGGTGCGACTACAGTAGCTGCAACCATGATCATATCGGATATTGTAGGAATAAAAGTATTTGCTACAGGAGGAATTGGTGGTGTTCATAGAGGATATAGTGAAATATTGGATATATCTCAAGATTTAGAAGAACTTTCAAGAACAAATGTTGCAGTAATATGTGCAGGTGTTAAATCTATTCTGGATATTAGAAGCACTTTAGAGTATTTGGAAACTAAAAGTGTACCAGTTTATGTTTTAGGCAGTGATGAATTTCCTGCTTTTTACACAAGGAATAGTGGCATAGTGGCAGATACAAGAATTGATAATATCGAGGAATTGGCACTTATTGTAAAAACTAAGTGGGATTATGGATTTAACGGCGGTGTTGTAGTAGCTAATCCAATTCCAGAAGAATTTTCATTCAATAGCGAAGAAATTGATGAAGTGATAAATAAAGCATTGAAAGAAGCAAAAGAAAAGCAAATTGAAGGTAAAAAGGTAACACCTTATTTGCTAAGTAAAATTAAAGAGATTACAAAAGGAGAAAGCTTAAAAGCCAATATTGAACTTGTCAAGCACAATACAAAAGTTGCTGCAGAATTGGCAGTGAAAATGACGAATATTTAATATGTTGCTGGTTGACAATAATAGGGTAAGATTGTATACTTTATACCGGTGGATGACCACTGGAATAAAGTATTCATTTTATTCCCCCTTTAATATTTTTTATTTTATGAGATGCCGTGGCGTCTTTTTTTTGTCTTTAAATATGATATTGATTAATTCTTCAAATTGATTGATCAGCTCAGGATAGTTATAAGGGCATGATTTTAAAATCTTCAATGATTCGGTCAACACCCATTTTTGGTCTTTTTCATCTGCGTTGAAATAATCCCACACATGATCACTGTAGTAATATTTTATACTATTGAGATTACATATTTTATCGACAAGTATGATTAAAAAAGCGGATTCACTTAAGGTGGGGTAAGAATCCAACATTATTGACTTTCTATCTTTCCATTCAAGAGTCTTGTCTTTTTCAGAACACTCAAGGATGATGTTTAATACATTATCACCAAATATATTTCGTATTTCTGACTCTGCAGTGTCAGTGTCTTCTAAAGTATCATGTAAAACAGCAGCAATAATTGTATCGACGTCATTAGTATATTGAGCAACAATTAAGGCGACTTCAACAGGATGAAAATAATAATCTTCACCTGTGAGCTTTCTTTTTTGTCCTTTATGTTTTTCAAATGCAAAACGAAGCGCATAATTGAGTTTCATAATATCACCACTTTATTTACTTATACCAAAAATTAATACATATAATCATTCCTATTCATTGAAGAAATGACAGATTAATTATATAATCAGATAAAGTAATATTTTTGGAGGTATTATATGAAAAATTTAGATAAAAAAACGATTGAAGCAATAAGATTGTTGTCAATTGATGCAATCAATAAAGCTAATTCAGGACATCCTGGACTTCCCATGGGTACAGCTACAATGGCTTTTGTACTTTGGAAAGAATTTTTAAAAGGAACATCAAAGAATTCGAAGTGGATGAACAGAGATAGATTTGTACTATCTGCTGGACATGGATCAATGCTTTTATATTCTTTATTGCATTTATTTGGGTATGATGTGTCTATTGATGATATCAAAAATTTTAGACAACTTGGTTCTAAGACACCAGGTCATCCTGAATTTGGTATGACTGATGGCGTTGAAACGACAACAGGACCGCTTGGACAAGGTATTGCGAATGCAGTCGGAATGGCTATAGCAGAGAAAAGATTGGAAGCAGAATTCGGAAAGGATTTAATGGATCATCATACATATGTCATAGTGGGTGATGGAGATTTAATGGAAGGTATCAGCAGTGAAGCATCTTCTCTTGCCGGACATTTAAAACTTGGTAAACTTATTGCAATGTATGACAGCAATAATATTACAATTGACGGCAAGACAGATATCACTTTTACTGAAGACGTTGCAAAACGTTATGAAGCTTATGACTGGCAAGTAATCAAAGTAGAAGATGGAAATGATTATGACGAAATTGTAAATGCGATTTCTGAAGCTAAAAAAGAATTAGATAAACCATCAATGATCATTGTAAAAACAATTATTGGTTATGGGAGCCCAAATAAAGCAGGAACATCATCGGTCCATGGTTCGCCATTGGGTAAGATGGAAGCTGGGTTGGTAAAGAAAAATATTGGATGGGATGGAGAAGAAGATTTTTATATTCCTGAAGAAGTCAGTGAATATATGAAATCAATTGTTTCTGAAAAAGAAAAATGTTATGAAAATTGGCTTGAAAAATTTGAAAATGCTAAACTGAATGATTCTGATTTACTGGATAGGTGGAATTACTTCTTTAATTTTGAATTGCCTAGTGAAATTTTAGAAGATGAAATTCTTTGGAATCAGATGACTGGAACAGATGCTACAAGAAATTTTGGCGGAAAAATGATTAACAAGATTTCAGAATTTGTGCCAAATCTTATGGGTGGTTCAGCTGATTTAAATGGATCGACAAAAACACATTTAACAAATTATGGCGATTTTTCTTCTGAAAATCCGCGAGGAAACAATATTTTCTTTGGTGTCAGAGAACATGCCATGGCAGGCATATTAAATGGAATATCACTTCATGGTGGCTTTAGAGTTTTTGGTGCTACTTTCTTAAGCTTTGCAGATTACATGAAGCCTTCAATTAGATTGTCAGCACTTATGAATCAACCAGTTGTATATGTATTTACTCATGACAGCATAGGCGTAGGTGAAGATGGACCTACTCATCAGCCGATTGAACAGGTTTTAATGTTGAGGAGCATACCAAATCTTAAAGTATTCAGGCCGGCAGATGGAAAAGAGACTGCGATAGCATGGGTTGAAGCACTTAAGAATAACGGGCCAAGTGCATTGATTTTGACAAGACAAAATGTGCCATGCCAAGAAGGCGTTACAAAAGCTGCTCATTTTGGTGCGTATGTTCTTGTAAAAGAGAAGAAAGATAAACCTGATATTATTTTAATGGCATCAGGATCTGAAGTGCAGTTGGCAGTCGAAACGCAAAAAGAACTTGAAAACAGGGGAATTGATGCACGTGTTGTCAGTATGATGAGTTGGAGACATTTTGAAGATCAATCAGATGAGTACAAGGAAGACGTATTGCCATCTGATATTGAAAAAAGAGTGTCGATCGAAGTGCTTACGACTATGGGGTGGCATAAATATACAGGACTTAAAGGATTGACTATTGGATTAGACCGTTTTGGTGAATCTGGAAAATCAGAAGACTTGTTTGAACATTTTGGATTCACAACTGAAAAAGTACTTGAAAAGGTATTGAACTATTTGAATAAATAGTAATGAGGCTCTTATGAAAATAAGAGCCTTTATATTGTTATATATAAAAAATATGAAAAAAAAAAAGAAATAGGATTGGGATAAAATTTTAATTAATAAATTGTAATATAATAATAATCAGAATATTGTATAATTAATTTGACAGTGCAATTTTAGGAGGTTAATAATGTCTCAAGTTAAAATTACTGAAACAATTTTAAGGGATGCGCATCAATCGTTAATTGCCACTAGGCTTAGAACAGAAGAGATGCTTCCCATATTGAAACAAATCGATAAAATAGGGTATCATGCTATCGAAATGTGGGGTGGCGCAACATTTGATACAAGTTTAAGATTCCTCAATGAGGACCCTTGGGAAAGACTTAGAACCATTAGAAAGAATGTTACTCATACGAAGCTGCAAATGCTTTTAAGAGGTCAAAATCTACTGGGATATAAACATTATGCTGATGATGTCGTTGTAGAATTTGTTAAAAAAGCAGTTGCAAACGGCATTGATATCATAAGAATTTTCGATGCTTTGAATGATCCCAGGAATTTGAGAGTTGCACTTGAAACCGCTAAAAAAGAAGGTGCCCATGCACAAGCAGCGATTTCTTACACAATAAGCCCTGTGCATACAACTGAAACATTTGTTGCTATGGCAAAAGAATTTGAATCAATGGGTGCAGATTCAATTGCAATAAAGGACATGTCGGGTTTATTGACACCTTATGTCGCGTATGAATTAGTGAAAAGAATAAAGTCGGAAATAAAAGTTCCATTGGAAATGCATTCCCATGCAACAAGTGGATTGGCGAGTATGATGTATTTGAAGGCGATTGAAGCAGGTGTGGATATTATAGACACTGCTATTTCTCCTTTTGCCTTGGGAACAAGTCAACCACCTACTGAACCAATTGTGGCAACGCTTCAAGGAACTGAATTTGATACTGGATTAAGCCTTGATGAACTGAATGTAATTGCTGAATATTTTACTCCGATAAGAGAAAGAGGTTTAGAGACTGGACTCCTAAGCAATAAGATGCTTGGTGTAAATATACAAACATTGCTTTATCAGGTTCCTGGAGGTATGCTATCAAACCTGGTTTCACAATTGACGGCTCAAAACGCTTTAAATAAATTTGATGATGTTTTAAAAGAAGTGCCAAGAGTCAGAAAAGATCTAGGATATCCACCTCTTGTGACGCCAACTAGTCAAATTATTGGAACACAAGCTGTTTTTAATGTTATTAGTGGACAGAGATATAAAATAATTCCTAATGAGGTAAAAGCATATGTGAAAGGAATGTATGGAAAACCGACGATTCCTATAGAAGATGAAATTGTAAGAAAAATAATAGGAGATGAAGAAGTTATCACATGCCGTCCTGCTGACTTGATTCCTCCTGAAATGAAAAAACTTAAAGAAGAAATTAAAGAATATATTGAGCAAGATGAAGATGTGCTCTCGTATGCTTTATTTCCACAAGTTGCAATCAATTATTTCAAATACAGAGACATCAATAGATATAAGATCGATGAAGATTTGGTTAATAGGGATGATATGACATATCCAGTTTAAAAATCTCCATAAATAAATTAGTGGGATTTTCAGATGATTAAACTAAGGTGAGAATGCGCTATCTCTGTAGGGATGTCAGCCATACTTACAAGTGTTGTTTCTGCCTTTTACTTTGTTTCTTTCTTCACTTATCAGACTTTTAAGTGTTGCAAGCGAGCCAAGTTTAAAGGCTTTATTTATAATGTAGGGGGGAGAAGATGAGAAGTTTTATAAAAATTCTTCTAATGACACTATTTATCAGTGGCATTATTTATGGCATAAATTATTTTAGATTTATCGAAAAATTTGATCTTACATATTATGATTACGAAGAAGCATATACTATTGCTGCTCATCTATCCTCTCAAGAACTTCAAGGACGTGCCGTTGGAGAGACTGGAAATAAACTTACAATAGATTATATAGATAATTTTCTCGAAGAAAATGAAATTGAATATGAAAAGTCTCAACTGAAGGAAATCGTTCCAATAATAAACCCAAATAATATTTGCATAATAGATGGTGAAGAATTTGAACTGTACAAAGATTTTGAAATTTATCTAAATAACAGATACAGTGATATTGACTTTGAAGGAGATATTCTTTATTTGGGAGAAGCACTCAATAATGTGGACCCCGTAATATTAAAAGATAAAATTGTTGTCATCAGAACTAATCGTGTTTCAGAAATTGTTCTTGATACGCTAATTGAAAATGAAGTCAAAGGGGTATTCTACTTTACAGATATAGCTGGTTTAATTACATATAGCGACAGAGAAGTGATGGATAGAAAATGGCTTGATATTGAAGATAAAATCAGCAGTGAAATTTTTGTTGCTAGGATAACATCAAAATTCGCTGAGAAATTATTGGAAAAAGCAAAGGAAGATCAATTTGAAGAGTATTATAAAAAGATGCCATCTGTTGCTGTGTACAGTAACGGTGATCAATATGTGGGATTAATACATAATGCGAAAATCTTTATTGATATAGATTATAAAATAATGGATGTTCCTAGTTATATAATTCATATTGACGGGAAGGATAGTACGATTTCCAATAATTTCATCACTCATTTTGATGGACAAGGAAAAGGGAATGACACACTGGAATTCTTTCCAAGTGCAGTTAATGGCGGCGCTTCTACAGGCGCTTTATTGGAGATGGCAAAATCACTTAATTTACAAACAAACAAACCAAAAGAAGATATAAATATTGTTTTGATCAACGGATTTTTAATCAATGAGAGATCGACGAATGATGTTCTCGGAGTATTGGCAGATAAATACAGTGCCAATAAAAATATTGTTTTAGAATATATTGGGTATGAGGGCAGCAAAGGAGTAGCTGTTGATTGGGATTTCTACAATAATCAGTCTGTAATAATGGCAAATTTGCTATTTGATTATTCAAGTGAAATAGGTGTTAAATTCGAATTTCATGATGAGCCTATCGCAAGGTATGCTTCTTATGCCCAATTTACTTCTTTAAATAATCCATTGGTACTTATTACAGGAACTTATCGTAATGCAATGAGTGATCTACTTTATTCTTCAAGAGATTCAGCAGATAAAATATCAGTGGAATCAATGAGTAATGGCATTAATCTGCTGAGAGGGTATATCAGTAAGGACTTATACCGGAATTTTCCTTTTAAATTTTTAGATGACAATGTTGTCAATATAATTTCTGCAGTATTGATTCTCGGTTTATTGATAAGCAGCATTAATGAAATGGCCGTAAATACAAAAATATATTTGATAGAAAAAATATTTTATTCTAGAATTTATACAATCACTGTGTTTATTTATAAATATTTCATATCATTTGCGACGGCCTTGCTTTTAATCGCGATAGTATTAAATATTCCTACTAATTACAACATGGTTAGTTTTGGTGAAGGAACACTAAGTAACTTTTCATTATATAATTTGATTAAAGGAACATATTATAGCATATTGAGTTTGATTTCCACATTGAAAAATCCATCAAACGAAATTTTCCAAAAAATTATTATCTATATTATTAAAAGTCTAAAATTGATTTTTTCAGGATTATTATTAGCACTTATTTTTGGTATTTTAAAAGGTGTTATGGATTCATACAGTAAAAAATCCAATTCAAGTTTAAAAACAATGACATCAATCATTGCCTATTCAATTCCGGACGTAATGGTGGCTATTCTTTCAGTATTGGCTATTATCTACTTGTCTAAAATTGAGTTTATTAATGAATGGATTGGACCTACTTTATTGAGGACATTGGTAATGCCGATTGTTGCACTTGTTATAATTCCATCAATTTATATATCGAGACTTATTTTTGTTACGATTCAAGAGGAAAAACAAAAAGAATATGTGAAATTCTTATACTACAAAGGAATACCAAGAAGACAAGTTTATTTCAGACAATTTGTATTTGTTTCAGTTATTAAAGTTTTGAAATCCATGAAATCCATTTTGATGGTGTTGTTTTCAAATTTGATTCTAGTTGAGTACATTTTTAGCTACCCGGGAATCATGTTCAATATCATTATGTATAAAAACAATCCTTATGTTGTAATAATTTTTGCTCTAGTAATTGGTTTCTTATTCATATTGATTACAGGGATAAGCAAACTGATATTGCGATTAATCGTTCCTAAGAAGGAGGCAATGTCATGAAGAATATGAATATTCCTTTGATCTTTGGAATTATACTGATTTTTATATTGTTGAGCATAGCCATTTTTCCTAGTCTGTTTACAGAAAGCAATCCATATGCTATGACCCTTGTACATACATATATAGACGAAAATGGTAAGTTGATAATAATGACACCACCTTTCGAACCAGGTGATAATTATGTTCTAGGGTCAGATGAAGTAGGTAGAGACATTTGGAGTTTAGTAGTCAATGGGACAAGATTGACATTGACTCTAGCACTTGGGATTACATTTTTAAGATTTTTGCTAGCTATTCCATTCGGAATTGCAGGTGCAATGGGCTTTAGATCAGGGAAAAGTATCATTGATCAATTCAATATTGTTTTAACGACGATACCACCACTGCTTATTGGTATTCTTGTGTTGAAATTGGATTTTTTTACCAGTTTATATAAATTGCAATCAATTCTTGTTTTCATTTCAACTTTAACAATAATCGGATGGGCCAGAATCGGTAATATGATATATGAAGGCACGTCTAAAATTATGGAGGAGACATTTATACTGAGTGAAAAAGCAATTGGCAAGACGAAATTTAGAATTGCTTTGAACAATGTGTTGCCACATCTTCTTCCTGAAATCGTTGTTTTATTTTTCATGGAAATATCACGAGTGCTGACATTGATGATGCAACTGGGTATTTTTGGAGTATTTGTTGGAAATATAAGAATTATCAGCAATTCAGGAAATCAGGGGTATTCATATTATAACTTGCCCTATGAACCTGAATGGTCAGGTCTTCTTGGTGCAGCTAAAGAATTTATCAGAAGTGCACCATGGATTGTTTTCTCCGCAACTGCATTTTTTGTAATTAGCGTTCTTGCTTTTAATTTATTTGGGGAAGGTATTAGAATTGAACTTCAAAAGAAAAATTCGAAGTTGATTAGTGGAATGAAAGGAATGGTCAAAAGGGATTCTAAGACAACAAAAGACCTTCAAATAACTTTTTTTGTTGCAATTGTAATATCTTCAATCTTGCTGGGATCAATTATTGTGTCACGATTAGAAGACAATTATCAGTATTTTGCGGTCAATGAAATAGGATATAATTACAAAAATATTATAGAGGGTTCCGAAGAATCTACGGTGACTGGAAAATACATTGAAAATTATTTTAATGAATTAGGCATTGATAAACTTAAAGATACATATTCTCAAAAAATAAGTGGCATCAATAAATTGTATTTTGAAAACAGCATGATTTCTTTGATGAGTGAAAGTGGTGAAAAAGTTCTGGAATTCGGAGAAGATATTATGATAAAAACAGGACTTGTCGGTGAATTTGCATATGATATTGTAAATATTACAGAAAACTTTTATGATATCACAGATATTGACATCAATAATCGATTGGTCTATGTAAATTCAGATATCATAACATTTGAAGCGATTGAAAATAATGCTGAATATTTTGCTGAGGAAGGTGCTAAGGGGATTATCACTACTTCATCAAATATAAGTTATATTGATTCAGAAAACAATCCGGATTTTTTCATAGTACTCGAAGATTCGTTCAAAGATATTTTATCTAAAGAAGATACTTCATTATCGCTTTCATTGAATTCAAAATCCTATCAGAATGAAGCCAGTAACATTATTGGATTTATCGAAGGTAAAGATCCTGTTTTATCAAAGAAGGCAATTATCATAGGCATGGATTATGGGTTTATAAATCAAGAAAACAGTTATGAGGTTTTGAACTTCTATCTAGGGTTAGTAAAAAGTATTAAAGAAAATGAAGATATGTTAAAAAAATCAATTATTTTTATTTTTTATCCTGATAAAGAGGATGGTGTTCAATATTTCTCAGAGCATCAAGTTTTTCCTCAAAAAAATGTCATATTATATTTGGATTTAACCAATATACATTCTGGGAAGTTTGATAAAATTAAATTTTCTGATGAATTATCACCGATAACCCGTTATTATGGATTTACTTTTGCAAATCAATTAAATGATTTGATGAAACCGATAATAAGTGATATTCCGATACCGATAGATTCTCAAAACAGTTATCTATATTTGAATAATGGTATGACAACATTGTTGTTTGAGACTGAAGGCAGTGAGAATTACTCGATCGATGAATTTGGAAAGAACCTTGTAGATTTAATTATAAATAACGCACACTAGGAGATTTATAATGACAATTAAAATATTAGAAATGAAAAATGTGAATTTGGGATTTATGATGGAGGGAGAATTCGTAAAAGTTGTCCGAGGAGTTGATTTTTTTGTCAATTCTGGTGAAATTGTTGGAATCCTTGGTGAATCAGGTTCAGGTAAATCTGTGACTGCTAAATCCATCTTTAGGATTGCTGAAGAGGAAATAATCAATGATGATGGCACAATTTTCTTTGAGAATCAGGAAATCACTAAAATGAACGACAATGAAATGACAAAATTGAGATTTAAAAAAATTGCTTATATACCGCAAAACCCATCTGACGCACTTAATCCGTATCAAACGGTGTACAAGCAATTTAAGGAACTATCGAAAATTCACAAAGTGAAAATTGATAAAAATCAAATTGTCAAATCCTTGCGTGATGTTGGAATTGAAAATCCGGATGTCATCATGAATATGTATGTGCATCAGCTGAGTGGTGGATTGGCTCAAAGAGTCGTTTTCGCAATGAGCATCATACTAGAACCGCCACTTATTATTGCGGATGAGCCTACCAGCTCGATTGATGCATCGCTAAAAAAGGTGATTCTTGATGTACTTAAAACAATTAATGAAGAAAAGGGAATATCAATAATTGTAATCACACATGACTTTGACGTAGTTAAATATCTTGCTGATAGAATATATGTCATGTATGGAGGACTCGTTTTAGAAGAAGGAAATTATAAGGATGTAATGAATATGCCGATGCATCCATATACGAAGGAATTAATGAAATGTGTGGCATCGATTGAAAATACTGAAGAAAGATTTTACTCGATGGAAGGGTCACCTGAAAACCCAAAAAAATTTAAAGAACAGTGTCCTTTTATTGATAGATGTTCTGAAAAAAATTTAGATTGTGAAATAAAAATACCGGAAATGATAAGTTTTGACAATCATAATGTAAGATGTGTAAAATATAAAGAGAGGTTTTAAAATGTCGAATATAATTGAAATTGTGAATATCTCAAAAGAATTTATCATACAGAAAACACCTTTTGAAAAGCCTAGTCGAATAAAAGCTTTGAATAAAATTTCTTTTTCGATTGAAAGTGGTTCTATTTTTGGATTAATAGGTGAATCAGGAAGTGGGAAATCAACACTCGGTAAGATAGTAACCAATTTAATGATGCCCGATAAAGGGGAAGTGAGATTTCACGGTCAAAATTTATTTGACATAGAGGAAAAGGAAATGAGAAAGCTGAGAAAAGATATTCAAATTGTCTTTCAGATGGCTCAAAATCCATTGGATCCCAAAAGATCAGTTGAAGAATTATTATCCGAACCCTTAAACATCCACCTCAAATTGCAGCAAAGTGATATAATTATAAAAATAAATGAACTGTTGAAGCAAGTTGGTTTAGATGAAGTGTATAAAGATAAATTGCCATTTCAGCTTAGTGGCGGTCAAAGACAAAGAGTAATTATCGCCCGTGCAATTGCAAGCAATCCAAAGTTTTTAGTCCTTGATGAACCAGTTTCAGCGCTTGATGTGTCAATGCAAGGTCAAATAATGAACCTTTTAATAGATTTAAAAAAAGAAATGTCACTCACGTATCTTTTTATAACACATGATTTGTATTTGGCGCGAAAATTTTGCACGCATATTGGTGTCATGAAAGATGGTGAGTTAGTTGAAATCGGGAAAATTGATGATGTGATGAATCATCCTAAAAATGCGTACACACAACAGCTCATCAATTCATTTAAGTAAGGTGGTCAAATGATTATAGGTATCGGTGTGGATATTATTGAAATAGAAAGAATTGAAAAAGCAATCAATAAAAACGAAAAATTCATGATAAGAATTTTTTCTGATAGGGAGCGCTCATGGTTCAATTCTAGACAAAATAATGTTTTCTCAATAGCCGCGAATTTTGCAGGGAAAGAAGCTGTATCAAAAGTACTTGGGACTGGAATAAGTAATTTTAAATGGACGGATATAGAAATAATGAGAGATGATTTAGGAAAACCCTATGTCATTCTTTCTAATGGTGCTAAAATGATTGCAGATGCAATGGGAATAAAGAAAATTTTAATAACCTTGTCACATTCAAAAAAAGATACAGTTGCTTATGCAATTGGAACAGATGAACAGGAGGAGTAAATAATGGCGAGACCAGTTTGGGCTGAAATAAATTTGGATAATTTGGCTCACAATATACGTGAGGTAAGACGATTAGTAGATGGAAAGGCATTGATTACAGCAGTTATAAAGGCTGATGGGTATGGTCATGGGGCAAGTGTAATAGGCAGAACTTTATTGGATAATGGCGCAGACAGATTTGCTGTTGCGACATTTTCAGAAGCTATGGAGTTAAGAGGAATTTATCCAGAAACACCAATTTTCGTTTTGGGGTATACACAAGAAGAAGATTTTTTTCTGGCAGAGAAAAATAATATTATTTTGACAATTTATGAATATGCACAAGCAAAATATATCGTTGAAAATAAAATGAAGATCAGTGTTCATTTAAAAATAGATACAGGAATGGGCAGACTTGGATTCAGGCCTGACGACCAGGATATTGAAAAAACAGTCATGTTGAATGATTTGCATATAGAGGGAATTTATACACATTTTGCTAAAGCTGATGAAACAGATAAAACTTTTACACATCTTCAGGTTGAGAGGTTTGAAGGAGTCTTGAAAAAAATCGAAAATTTAGGGATTGAAATTCCCATAAAACACGTTTCAAATAGTGCGGGGATAATTGATTTTCCTGAATACAGATATGATATGGTTAGAGCGGGTATCATGTTATATGGATTGTATCCTTCTGATGAGGTAAATCATGAAGATGTGAAACTCAAGCAGGTCATGTCGTTGAAAGCAAAGGCTTCACTTGTCAAGGAGATTGATATAGATGATGGGGTCAGTTATGGCCATATATACATTGCTGAAAACAAGAAAAAGGTTGTGACATTGCCTTTGGGGTATGCAGATGGTTGGACAAGATTATTGACAGGAAAAGCAGTCGTTTCCTTCAATGGCACGCGGAAATCTATTTTAGGAAGAATATGCATGGACCAATGTGTAATGGATGGTGACGGACTTGATATTCACAGAGGTGATATTGTTGAACTTTTTGGAGAGAATATTTCTATTGATGAAGTTGCCGGAAATATTGGGACAATAAATTATGAAGTTGTTTGTATGATAGGTAAAAGAGTGCCAAGAATGTATATCGAAAATGGAAAGATGATTGAATATATAGACTACATTGAAAAATTAACTGTATAATATAGATAATAAGCTAGGGGGGAGTTCTTTGAAATTTATAAATATTCCACTGATTTATGTAAAAGAACTAAAAAAAGAAGAGCAATTAGCTAGGGTACTACCTGAAATTATTTATGAATCAAAAGAAAATTTCTTGCTGAACTTAAAAAATGGATACAGAGAAATGGCGGCATTCAATCAGGAGTATAGTGAAATTGGATTGAGAGAAGACTTTGATAATCTTATTATTTATGAAAAAGGGATTATACAGGTGTATCATGATGAAGATTAGAAGAGGTGATATCGTCCTTGCAGATTTGAATCCAGTTATCGGTTCAGAACAGGGGGGATCAAGACCGGTTTTAGTCATACAAAATGACATAGGAAATAAATACAGCCCAACTGTCATTATAGCAGCGATAACGGCGTGTGTCACTAAAACTAAAATGCCGACTCATGTTGTCATCAATCAAGATATTGCGGGTTTATCAAAGGACTCAGTGGTGCTGACCGAGCAAATACGAACGATTGATAAAAAAAGATTGTTGCAGAAAATAGGTATATTGCCTATTGATTTGATGCAGGAAGTGGATAAAGCTCTTTATATAAGTCTTGGACTGTACAGAAAGGAAAACTGAAATGAAGAGGAATAGACATATTTGGATCATAAGTATTTTAATAATAATTTCTCTAAGTGCAGCAGTGTACAGTGATATAAGTGCTGGTACACCTGCCGATCCATTGATTACTTTGAGTTATCTTGAAATGCGGCTATCAGATATAGATTCAGATACTATAATACCCAACAATTCAAATTTTGAAGTACTAAAAGTTGATAATGGGGACATCGTTGAATTTGGGAATAGCACAGAGATAATACTCCGAGCAGGAAAAGCAAAAGCTTTTGTCAGTGAAAAAGGCGGATTAGCAGATATAACTGCTGGAAAAGATGTAGGAATGAATGAGATGATAGAATTGAATCATCTTCTGATCTGCCCATTAGATGATGGGAGAGGATTGATTTTCCAATCAGAATCTTGGATTATGATTAAAGGTACATATTCGATTGACTATGCGAATTAGATAGAGGAAGGAATACATATGGATACTAATACAGTGAGAATAATGGATGTCCCGATTTATAAGATGGGATTTGATGAAGCTTTTAAAAAATTCATTCAATTTTCTAAGGGCAATAGATTCAGAATGATTTTTACTCCAAATACAGAAATGGTCATGATGGCTGAAAAAGATATTGAGTTTAAAGACATATTGAATGAATCAGATATGAATATACCTGATGGGTTCGGCTTAGTCCTAGCATCGCGAATAAGAAATTTGGGGGCTATAGAGAAAATTGCCGGTATTGATTTTATGACGAGAATTCTTGAATATTGTGATCGAACAGGAAGTTCAATTTTTATCTTAGGTGGAGGAAAAGGGATTGCAGAAGAAGCTGCCAAAAGAATAAAAGCAACATTTCACAATATAGATATTAGAGGAACTTATCATGGTTATTTCAATGAACAAGAAGAGTTTAAAATCATTGACATGATCAATGAAAAAAAACCAGATATATTATTTGTTGCGTTGGGAGCTCCAAAACAAGAAAAATGGATATATAAAAATAAGAGCCTTTTAAATGTAAATGTTGCAATTGGAGTTGGAGGAAGCATTGATGTTTGGGCCGGACGATCAAAAAGAGCACCAAAAGTGTTTATAAATTCAGGATTTGAATGGTTATATAGGTTATTGAAACAACCTACTCGTTTTTTTAGAATGATGGTCATCCCACAGTTTTTATTTAAAATTTATTATGAAAAAATATTTAACCGCTGAAATAGTGGTTTTTTTTTATGTTATAACGGGTATTAAATCTTCGTAGGGGGGATTGAAATGGAAAAATATAGATTATCTGAAGAAAAATTATATAAAGTATGTGATACTAAAAATTTTGATTTTGAAACTACAGAAGATTTAATACCTTTGCAAGGAATAATAGGCCAAGATCGTGCTGTAAAAGCGATGGATTTCGGACTCAAAATGGATAAAAAAGGATATAACATCTATGTTTCTGGCGCTTGGGGTACAGGAAGAAATAGCTATGTCAAATTGATAACAGATACGTTTGCAATAAAAAAAGAGAAAATAAATGATTGGATTTATGTTTTCAATTTTAAGAACCCTCATAATCCTATTGCGATTTCATTAGAAAGAGGCGGGGCAAAAAAAATATCTAAAATTATTGAGAGAACAATGTTACTCATAAGAAGTCAGATAATTGAAGTTTTTATCAGCAGAGATTATGAAAATGCACGTGCAATTTTAATGGGTGAGTATAATAAGAAAACACAGGACTTAATTAATGAACTCAATAAAATCGGGAAAAAATATGGCTTCATGTTCAGTCATAATGATCAGGGACTTGTCAGCATACCACTTAAAAGCAATGGTTCACC
>JAFGAC010000134.1 GCA_016933835.1 Clostridiales bacterium | reverse complement strand
GAACAGATCAAATCAATACATTCCAGGATGCCAGTCATAATTCCAAAAGGTTTGGAAATTGAATGGCTTAATAGTGCTGAAACTGATATAATTATAGATATGATTAAAAATAATACTTATTCAAATTATAAAATAGAATAACTAGAGGAGTAGAAAATGACAAAAAAAGAAAAATCTATCAGCCGCTCAATGACAATCTATTCGATTGTTCTTTCTATGTTTATCATTGTAGCTTTGTTTCTTTTTGGATTTAATCAGCATTATATTTATGTCAATCAAACTATTGCCGAGAAGAACATTGAAAAAGTGACTACATTTAAAATTCTTCTTGAAGATAAAATTCTTAAGCCGCTTTTTTTAATTGAAAATATAGCAATCAACGCACCAAAAGATGAGAGTATGGATACTTTTATCGAGAATATTTTAAAAAGTGCTGATGGTTTTGCGGGAGTAGTTGTCTATGATCAAGATAATGAGATGAATTATATCTATCCTGAAAATATTTTAGAAAATTATGATGAGCCTGATTTGAATACCATCATCAATAATAGCATCTGGCTCGATAACGGCATGATCATAGATATTGAAAGTATGAATCAAATGGGCAAAGACTATATTGAAATCATTTACTTTCATGATAATTTGAAATACGTTGGATTGCTCCGAAAAAATCAATTCAATATTTTGTTTGACCAATTCTCTAAAGACAGTGAAAATACAGTGCATATTCTTGATAGTAGGGGTAATGTATACGGATTTGAAGATGATTATGATATTTATAATGAAGATTTGTATAAGTATGTTTTTGTTCATAAAGATGTTGAAAAGAGATTTATCGAGAATTATGTTGACAACAATGATTTTGTGTTGACTTATGATTACTCAGATAAACTGGACTGGGGTTTTATATTGACATATTCAAATATCAGTATGACTTCAGAAATGACAAGGAATCTATTTTATAGTTTTTTAGTTGCAGTTATTCTTTTTTTATTATCTTTTGGGCATTATAAATTTTTTTACCGAAAAGCTTTTAAAGGATTGAATAATTTTCAAGAGCAACTCGATAAAGTATCTGATGGTGATTTTTTTGTGAAATTCAGTCCGACTGAATACAGTGAATTTAATAAGGTGATCAAGAGCACAGAAATGATGCTTTCAAATATTAAAATGCGTGAAGATAGGATTTATAAAAATGAAGCTAAAATCAAAGTTCTTAATGAGAATTTAGAAGAGCTTGTAGAGATACGAACCAATCAACTTGAAAAAAAGAATTATGAACTGGAAAAATCATTGAAAGAGTTACAAAATGCACAGAAATTAATTGTACAATCTGAAAAAATGGCATCGCTAGGAAAATTGATTTCAGGACTAACGCGTGAAATAAATCAACCCATAAGTACGAGTCTAACGATGAGTTCTCTAATCAACAATCAATTAAAGCGATGTGATGAAATTGATGATTTTAATAATATGAACAAAATGAAAGTAATGATGTTGGAGAATTTTCAGATTTTAATGAATCAGCTGATGAAGGCAATGAATTTAATAAAAAGTTTTTCTGAGATAACTGTAGGTGTTGATCATGATGAAAGAATGGAATTCAATTTGGTTACTCATTATGAAAGTTTGATTCAATCATATGGTATGCAAACAGAAAATTCTGGAATAAAAATAAATTTTAGAGCAGATGATGAAATTATCATAGATAGCTATCCAGGCGCCTTTACTCAAATTCTGACACAATTAATGAACAACGCTATTGTGCATGGATTTAGTGAAAACCATAGTGGAAATATAAATCTAGAAGTGAGAAAAGTGCAAAAAAAACTTTTCATAGTTTTTACTGATGATGGGCACGGAATGAATCAAGAAGTATTTGATAAAATATATGATCCGTTTTTTACAACAGATAAAAGTGGAGAAAGTATGGGCATGGGGATTAATATCATAAGCAATCTAGTAGTGGCGGTGTTGAATGGTGAGCTTAAATTTGACAGTAAAGAGAATTATGGTTTGACTTGTGAGATTATTATAAATTTATAGGTTGGTGATAGGTATGAATATATTAGATAGTTTGTTGAAGCAGGCTAATATTGATGAGATTTTATTGAACAATTTTTTAATTATGAATTCTGAGAATTTAGATATTGAATTGTTCACTCGAGATCAGATTGATTATATATATTTGCAGGATAAAAAAGTTGTTCTAAATTGTAAAGATGTTTTTTTAGTGAATCAGTCTATTGACAATATCAATAGTTTTGAACAAAATGCTGAGATAATAGACAGCGAACGATTTGATTATATTGATAAATTGAATGCGGTATTTCCCTATGTGGTAGTGATGGAAAATAAAAAAGTTGTGGGTATTCTCGACTTAAGTCTTTATAGACATTATCAGGCGATTTTCAGTAGAGAAATCCATGCGATTGTGAGAGATATTCTAAATACCAGTCATGATGCTATTTGTGTGGTCAATGATGAAAAAAAAGTTTTATTATGGAATTACAGCGCCACTAAGATGTATGGTATTGAAGAAAATGAAATGATAGGGAATTCAATTAATGACATGTTTCCAAAAGCGTTGTTGCCTCATGTCATTGATTATCAAAAGGCTTATGAGAATGTATTTAATAATCCAAGAGAAGATTTTAAAAATATATTGACTGCAAGGCCTCTTTATTTGAACGGAATGATGATTGGCGGTGTCAGTTGTGATAAAGATATAAGTGATCTAGAGAAAGAAAATAGTGTAAGTAAAAACATCAAAAGAGACTATGAGACAAAAAATATCTATACAAATACTTTTGATAAAATAATAGGAGAAGATTTAAGGTTTGCGGAAATAATAGAGCTTTCAAAAAAAATTTCAGACAGCAATATAAATGTGCTCATTACTGGTGAAAGTGGTACAGGTAAAGAAATATTTGCACAAGCAATTCACAATGAAAGCAAGCGTGAAGGTAATTTTGTGCCGGTAAACTGCAGTGCCATACCGAAAGATCTCATGGAGAGTGAACTCTTCGGCTATGAAAAAGGAAGCTTTACTGGTGCGCTCAGTGAAGGTAAAACAGGTAAATTTGAACAAGCGAACAACGGAACAATTTTATTGGATGAAATAGGTGATCTACCTCTAAGTATGCAGCCTAAAATTCTGAGGATATTGGAAGATGGGATTTTTTATAGAATAGGAGGCAGCATTCCGATAAAAGTGGATGTCCGTGTCATTGCATCTACAAATAGAGATTTAAAAGTGATGATTGAACAAAAATTGTTTAGAAAAGATTTGTATTACAGACTTAATTCTGTACATATTGATTTGCCTCCCCTTAGAGAACGCAAACGCGATATTCCATTACTTATAAATAAATTTGTGAAAGATTTTTCTTTTGTCTATAAAATGAATGTGTTTGAAATTGAGGATGAAGTAATGAAACAGTTGATTAATTATCCTTGGGAAGGAAATATAAGGGAACTAAGAAACATCATTGAAAGATATATCATTATGAAGAAAAATGGCATTACTGATTTAGGTCTTCCAATATTTGGCCCACCTATTTTAGAAGAGGAAAATATTGATGAAGATGACTTTAATCTTAATGAAAAGATGATCAAGTTAGAAAAAAATCTTGTTATCAGAGCCTTAAAGGCAACAAATTTCAATCAATCGAAGGCAGCGAAATTGTTGAAGGTACCTAGAACAACTTTGATTTATAAAATGGAGAAGTTTAATATTAAAGTCGGAATATAGACACCAGTCGGAAAAAGGACGGTCGATATAAATAAAATTAGTCAAATAATCGACAATTAACTAACAGCTGTGAGCAATTCAGCTGTTTTTTTGTTGGCATAAAAATTGCTATATAATTTATATGTGAAAATTATTTTGAAGAGGTGATTAAGTGAGAATAGAAAATCATCCTATTTTAGAATTTAAAAGAGGAAATGAAATCAAATTTTACTTTGATGGTGAAGAGATAATAGGTTATGAGGGAGACACAGTGGCTTCAGCGCTACATGCAGCGGGAGTAAGAGTGCTTGGAGAAAGTGTTTTTAAACATAGACCAAGGGGTTTTTATTGTGCTATTGGGAATTGCTCTTCTTGTTTGATGACTGTAAATGGAGAATCAAATGTGCGGACATGCATAACACCATTAAAAGAAAAAATGACTGTAGAAATTCAAAAGGGCAAGGGGGAAATTCTTTGAAGACAACCGACATAGTCATTGTAGGAGGAGGACCGGCGGGATTGACTGCTGCGATCAGTGCTGCCAGCAGTGGAGCTGAAGTAACAATTTTTGAAAGAAGTCCTCAAATTGGCGGTCAGCTTATAAAACAAACCCATATGTTTTTTGGATCAGAAAAGCAATACGCGTCTCATCGTGGTTTTAGAATTGCTGATTATTTACTGGATGAATTAAATAAATATAAAGATAAAGTCAAGATTTATAAAAATGCCACTGTTTTGGGAATCTATGAAGATGGTGTAATCACTGTGGATTTAGATGGAGAATACATAAAAATGCTGCCCAAAAGAATTATTGTGGCAACTGGTGCAAATGAAAAAATCATTCCTTTCCCTGGAAATGATTTACCAGGTGTTTACGGTGCTGGGGCAGTACAAACTTTGATGAATGTCTATGGTGTGAAACCTGCTGATAAAGTATTGATGGTAGGTGCTGGAAATATTGGACTTATTGTCAGTTATCAGTTGATGCAAGCGGGAGTTGAAGTAGCAGCCATTATCACTGATTTGTTCATAACAGGCTATCATGTACATGCTTCTAAAATAGCACGCATGGGAGTGCCGATCTTATCTGGTTATACAGTTAAAGAGATTGTGGGAGAAGAACAAGTTGAAAAAGCGATTATTGCAAAGATAGATAAGCAGTGGAATATCATCGAAGGAACGGATATCGAATATGATGTTGATGCTGTCTGTCTATCCGTTGGATTATCACCTTTGGTGGAACTATTGGGACAAGCCAATTGCGAGCTTAGATTTATCAGTGAATTAGGTGGCTATGTTCCGATTCGAAACCTTGATTACAGAACAACTAATGAGAATATTTTTGTAGCAGGTGATATAACTGGGATTGAAGAAGCGAGTTCAGCGATGGTGGAAGGCTATATCGCAGGTCTAACAGCAGCGAAAGATATTGCTTGCATCCACGATGATTATGAAAATAAGATCAGTGACTATAGAAATCAATTAGATGGTTTGAGAAGCGGACCTCATTCAGGTCGGTTAAGACAGGGAATTGAGAAATTGATGGGAGGCAATAAGTGATGTTTGATTATAATGGTGTGCCATCAAAGGAAATGGTTTCGTCTGTGTTTCCCAGTGAAGAAAGAATTAATAAGGGGCCGGTTGCAGTTATTGAATGCTATAAGGAAATTCCATGCAATCCTTGTGCAACTTCATGTAAAGTTGGTGCAATAAAGCCCTTTGATGATATCAATGATTTGCCAGACATCAATCATGAAGCATGTACAGGATGTTCTGTGTGTGTGAGTGCATGTCCAGGGCTTGCAATCATGGTGATTGATGGATCAAAATCAGATGAGAGTATTGTATTTAGAATACCATATGAGTTTTCACCACTTCCTCAGGAAAATGAAATAGTCGATGGATTAGATCGATTCGGCAAGAAAATATGTGAAGTTATTGTTTTAAGAGTGCAAAATTTACCATATCAAGATAAAACACCAATCATACACGTTGAAGTAGCAAGGGAATTTTTATATGATTTTAGAAATATCAAGGTGGTGAAATAAATGGATCAAAAAACTTTAGAAGAAAAAACAATCATCTGCAGATGCTCAGATGTTACTTTGAAAGAAGTAAGAGATTTGATCAGGGAAGGTTATACAGAACCTGATGAAATAAAAAGAATTTTGAGAACAGGAATGGGTCCCTGTCAAGGGAGAACATGTGGTCCATTGATATTGAGGGAAGTTGCAATTATGACAGGAAGAACAATTGATGAAATAGTTCCTTTTACATACAGACCACCCAGCAAGGGCATTAAAATGGGTGCAATAGCTAAAGGAGGGGAGCTCAATGATAAATAAGGCAAATGTAGTCATCGTTGGTGGTGGTATTTCAGGGGTCTCAATTGCCTATAATCTAGCTAAAAAAGGTATGAAGGATATTGTAGTTATAGAGAAAAAATATTTGGCTTCAGGTGCAACTGGACGTTGCGGCGCCGGTGTGCGTGCACAATGGGGAACTGAAATGAACTGCAGAATTGCTCACGAAAGCATTAAATTTTATGAAAAAGCAAATGAAAATTTGAATTATGAAAGGGATATTGACTTTAAGCAAGGTGGCTATTTGATTTTAGCGACAACTAAAAAGGAAAAAGAACAATTCGAGAAGAATCTAAAATTGCAAAATAGGTTAGGTATTCCTTCAAAGATGATTTCTTCTGAAGAAGCGAAAAAAATTGTTCCTTATTTGAATACAGAGGATGTTGTAGTGGCTACATATTGTCCGATTGACGGCCATATCAATCCTTTTAAGGCGACTGATGCTTACGCGTTGGCTGCAGAAAAGTTAGGTGTAAAAATATACAAGTACACGGAAGTATTAGATATTGTAATTGAGGATGGAGAAATAAAAAAAGTTGTAACTGATAAGGGTGATATTGAAACTGATATCATAGTCAATGCAGCAGGAGGATACGCTAAGCAAATTGCTGAAATGGTTGGTGTGGATCTTCCTGTTTTTTCGGAACGACACCAAATTTTAGTGACTGAACCCGTTGAGGAAATGCTGGGTCCGATGGTAATGTCATTTAGTAAAAATCTATATTGCCAACAGACGCCTGAGGGTTCTTTCATCATGGGAAGAAGTGGAGAAAATGAACCGACTGATATGAGGATTACTTCTAGTTGGGACTTTTTAGATAAAATGGCAAAAACGATCACACATACACTGCCACCTATCAGTGAATTGACTGTCATCAGACAATGGGCAGGACTTTACAATATTACACCTGATCGTCAGCCTATCTATGGAGAGACAAAGGATGTCAAAGGTTTTTTCTTGGCGGTTGGATTCAGCGGACGTGGATTTATGGTAGCGCCGATGACAGGATTATTGATTGCAGAGCAGATAATGGGTGAAGAAAATTCGATAGATATATCATCATTGAGTTTAGAAAGATTTGAAAAAGGGGAATTAGTTTTTGAACCTTCTGTTGTTTAATGTATAATATTATTGATAGTAAATATGAGAGGGGTGCCATTTTGAAAGTTTTAACAAAAAATGAAAACATTTGTGTTGAATGTCATCAATGTGAAGATGCTTGCTCAGTTGCGTTTTTTAAAGCAGCTGATCGTGAAAAATCATCTGTCAGAGTTGATAGAAAAAAAACAGGAGAAATTAATCTCACTACTTGTACACAGTGCGGTGTCTGTATTGATGTCTGCCCGGTCCAAGCGATATCTAGAGATAAAAATGGTATTGTAAGAATCAATAAAAAAGAATGTGTTGGTTGTTTCATGTGTGTTGCAGCATGTCCTGAGGATGCGATGATGTACAATAAAGATTTAATAGAGCCTTTTAAATGTGTGTCCTGTGGTATTTGTACGCAAGAATGTCCTACAGGGGCAATTAAAATCGAGGACATATAAGAAGGAGGGGTAGAGATGAATGTTGAAGAAATGAGAAAAAGTCACAAAAGGCTGACAGAATTTGCATATCAGACGGGAACTATCGATCGGGGATACAATAATAGAACCCTCTATATCAATGTATCGACTAATGAAATTAAAGAAAAACCAGTTTCTCAGGAGATGAAAGAGAAGTTCATCGGCGGAAAAGGATTTGGACTTAAGTTGATGTGGGATGCAGTCAATGATAACACAAAATGGAATGATCCAGAGAATACAATTGTTGTTTCTGGCGGGCCTGTTTGTGGGACGACACAATACCCTGGTGCAGGAAAATCATTGGTAGTTTCTATATCACCTGCTACAGGAATTGTTATTGACAGTAATGTAGGTGGTTATTTTGGCCCTTATTTGAAGTTTTCAGGGTTCGACGCTATGGCCATACAAGGAAAAGCTGAAAAAGACATTATTATCTATATTAATGGTGATGATGGAGAAATCGTTATTGATGAAGCACCTGATGAAGCTTTGGATGGACACGTATTAGGAGAACAGTTGACTGAAATGTACGCTAAAGATGAGAAAGACAAAAAAAACATTTCTGTTATTACAGCAGGTAGTGCTGCAAAACATACATATATGGGGCTGTTGAATTTTACTTTCTATGATTTGAGAAGACAAGTGACGCGATTGAAACAAGCTGGACGCGGTGGAATTGGAACTGTTTTCAGAGATAAGAATATTAAAGGCATTGTTGTCAGATATGCAGGAACAAAAGGAAACTCAAACAAGCCAGCCAATTTTGATAAAGTGGCTAGAACAGGAATTAAGCTCCATCGAGAAATAGAAAGATTGGATGACAACTTGATGAGAATCAGGCAAGTTGGTACAGCCAATATAATCGAAGTAATGAGTGCTCATGACTTGTTGCCTACTCATAATTTTCAATATGGGACACATGAAAATGTAGTAAATATTCATTCAAATGTCTTTAGAGATAATTATTTGACGCAAGGATTACCTGATGGTTGTTGGTTTGGCTGTTCACTTGCCTGTGCTAAAGCGGCCGACAAATTTAAATTGAAAACAGGTCCTTATGCAGGAAAACTTGTAACGGTTGATGGACCTGAATATGAAACAGCGGCGGGAGTTGGATCAAATCTTGGTATTTTTGATCCAGAGGCTATTTTAGAAATCAATTTTTATTGTGATACTTATGCGATTGATACGATTTCCTTTGGAACAACGACAGCTTTTGTTATGGAATGTTTTGAAAGAGGGATTATAAATAAAGATATTACAGGTGGTCTGGAACTTAAATTCGGTAATAAAGAAGCAGCGTTGGAATTATTGCATCAAATGTCACGTGGTGAAGGTTTTGGGCCAATTGTCGGAAAAGGCATCAGAAAATTGAAACAGTATTTTGCAGACAATCATGGCGCTGATTATGATTTCTTACATGACATAGGCATGGAAGCGAAAGGACTAGAATATTCACAGTACATGTCAAAAGAATCTTTGGCTCAGCAAGGTGGCTACACTTTTGCGAATAAAGGACCGCAGCATGATGAAGCTTGGTTGATTTTCATGGATATGGTCAACAATCAAATTCCAACTTTTGATGACAAAGCAGAAGCGCTTCATTATTTCCCAATGTTTAGAACATGGTTCGGACTTATGGGATTCTGTAAATTGCCATGGAATGACATTTTCCCTGAAAGCAATAAATATCAAGATGAACCTGCAAAAATTCCTGAGCATGTTCAAAATTATGTTGATGTATACAATGGTGTTACCGGATTTCATATAGATAAAGATGAATTGATTCTTCAATCTGAAAGAGTTTATAATTTTCAAAAAGTTTTCAATTTGAGATTGGGAGGCGGCTCTAGAGAATCAGATATTGCTCCTTATAGAGCAGTAGGGCCAGTTACTAAAGAAGAATATTTATCAAGAGAAGATCGCTACAATAAAGAAATGATTGAAAAAATTGGGATGGATCCTTCTAATATGACTCTTGAAGAAAGAATTGCTGCTACTCGAGAATATAGGATGAAACAGTATTACAAATTGATGGATACTGTTTATGCTAGAAAAGGATGGTCAGATCAGGGGGTTCCTACAATTGAAAAATTGCAGGAATTAGGAATGGATTTTCCTGACGTAATAGAGGTTGTAAAACGATATCTATAGGAGCAGGCTATGATAAAAGTAAATAATAGAGATCAGGAATTTATTCATGGAATGACAATTCAAATACTTCTTGAAAAAAACGAGTTCACTTTCCCTGGCTTGGTCATTAAGCTAAACGGAAAGGTAATAGAAGATCATGAAAGAGCTCAGGCTTTAATAAAGGATTTTGATGATGTCAAAGTCATTCATATATGCCACGGTGGTTGACACTTGCTTAAATGCAGGTGTTTTTTTTTGAGAAAATATTGTATCATGTATTATAAAACCAAAATATGGAGATGTAAGATGATTAAACTTGATTATTTAAAGAATAAAGCAGCAACTTTAAAAAAAGAAGTTGTAACACTTTATATCGCTTATACGAGAAAGGGGACACCGATCTATGCAAAAGCAGTCATTGGAGTTGTTCTTGCCTATGCACTCAGTCCTATCGATTTGATTCCTGATTTCATTCCAATCATCGGATATTTAGATGATTTGTTACTCATTCCTCTTGGAATTATGCTGGCTATAAAATTATTACCCGACCATATTTTAGAAGAATGTCGAAGAGAAGCAGAGATAAGGGTTACCATGAAATTGCCTAGTGTAAAATGGATGATACCAATTGTAGTCATGACTTGGATTTTTATTGCCATTTCAATCTTCAGAATGCTGGTGACATGAATTTCTTCTTTTTAAAGTGCAGATAAAAATGTATAATAATGAGTAATAGAGGGAGGGCTTTTACATGAGTAAAGTAGATAAATTGCTTGAAAAGCATGCAATGATTGAAGAGTTATATGACATTATTAGAATAGTTGATCCTTTTACTAAAAAAGTATTGGATACAAAATTTATTGGAAATTATGATAAGAAAATAATAGGACTCGAAGACATGGTGTATTGTTTTGATTTTTGGAGAGACCATACAGTTTGTGAAAATTGCATATCGGCAAGAGTTATGAATGAAAAACGTGTTTATATGAAAACAGAGTATAATGGGCAAGATGTCTATATAATCACATCGGTTCCAGTAGAGTTAGATGGAATACCATACATACTTGAAGTCATAAACGAAATTACTGAAAAGGGACTTCTCAATGAACTTCAGGGTAAAGACTACTTTGAGATTAAGAAAACTCTTAAAGAAAGAAACCAGCAGATGATAACGGATGAACTGACAGGGGCCTTCAACAGAAGATTTATCAACGAGAGAATACCAGCGGAAATGTTGCTGTATGATGCTAATCAACAGAATATAGTCATCGCCATGGCAGACATTGATTTTTTCAAAAAAGTCAATGACACCTATGGACATGATGCTGGGGATTTTATTTTAAAAAATGTTGTGGCAATCATTACTGAAAATATCCGATATGAAACTGACTGGGTTGCGAGATATGGTGGAGAAGAATTTATCGTTTTCTTGAAAAATATATCTAATGAGAAAGCTTTTGAGAAATTCAATCAAATTAGAGAAGCGATTGAAGCAAAGGATTTTCTATATGGAGATGAAATCATAAAAATCACAATTAGTTTTGGAATGAAAGAATTTGCTAATGAACAAGAAATGACGGAATGGGTTAAAAAGGCAGATGAAAATCTGTATAAAAGCAAGGAAAACGGAAGAAATAAAGTCACTTGGTAGATAGGAGAAAAAGATGTCTAAAATTTTAGTAGTTGATGATGAGGAACTTTTACGCAATTTGATTCGCGATTATTTAAAGAGAGAAAATCATGAAGTTATTGAAGCGAAGGATGGAAAAGAAGGACTTAATTATTATTATAAAAATGATGATATCGATTTGATCCTTCTAGATGTCATGATGCCTCAACTGGATGGCTGGACTGTATTGAAGGAAATTAGAAAAAGTTCTGAAATTCCAATTATCATGCTGACAGCAATGAGTCAGGATACAGATGAACTCTATGGATTTGAACTAGGAGCCAATGACTATATCACAAAACCTTTTAAACCAAATATTTTGATGGCAAGAGTAAGAGCACATCTTAAGAAGGAAGAATCGAAAGAGAAAAGTGATATTCAGAAATTCGATGATTTGCTTATTGATCAGACTGCTAGAAAAGTAATGATTAAAGAAAAACTTATCGAACTTAGCCCAAAAGAATATGAACTACTAATATATCTTTCTGAAAATAAAGGAAGCGCACTCAGTAGAGATCAAATTCTAGATGCAGTGTGGGGATTTGATTACTTTGGAGATTTGAGAACAGTTGATACCCATATCAAAAGACTGAGAATAAAACTTGAAGATCAATCGGAGTTGGTTCAGACTGTAAGGGGTTATGGTTATCGTTTTGAGGTGGAAAGTTGAAAGTTAAATTTACTAAATCCATCAGATTTGAAATATTCAGTTCAATGGCTTATTTAGTTATCATTTTTATGGCAATTGGAATAATATTCAGTTTCTATTTTATGGATGATTACTATGAAAATATGAAAAAAAACAGTTTAATAGACAGCGCTGTCTATTTGAAAGAAGTTTATTATCAAGATCAAGAATTATTTTATTCTGAAGCAGAAAAAGAGAGTGATAAGTTAGGTGCTATTTATTTGATATTTGATTACAAAGCAAATAGCGTAGTAGAGAATCCATTTTTTACATCGGGTAGAGGATTTGGAAAAGCATCGATCAATGCTCAAAACCCTCAGGGATCCCAAATTTCAACAGGATTTGTATCATTTAATTATCACGATATTGATACCGTTTTAAAAAATGGATATGAGTTGATTGATACCTATAATGAACATTTAAATAGCGAGTTTTACTCCTTAGCTTTTCTTCTGAGTGGATCTCAGATTATGATTATGGATGTTCCTAGAACTGCAATTGCTGACTCTGTAATGATAGCGCAGAAATTTTTCTTGCTGCTAAGTGGTATACTTTTTCTCATTGGTTCTGTTTTTGCAATCTATCTATCACAACGTTTGTCAAAACCGATTGTCAGATTAAATACAGTTGCTCAGAACATGATAGATTTAAAATTCAATGATTATTACAAGGAAAATAGACAAGATGAAATAGGTGCCTTGGGGAAAAGTTTCAATCTACTATCTACAAAGCTTAAAAATACAATTAGCCAATTAAGCAATGCAAATGAGCGATTACAGGAAGACATTTCTGTTATAGAAAAATCTGAAAAAATGAGAGAAGAATTTGTATCTAGTGCATCTCATGAACTTAAAACACCTGTTGCAATCATTCAAGGATATGCTATGAGCCTTAAGGAAATGGATGAAAATGATGAGAATCAAAAAAAACATTATTTGGATGTTATTATAGCAGAGTCAGAAAGAATAGATCATATGGTAAAGGATCTTCTTAATCTTTCTGAACTTGAGAATAGTTTTACAAAGCTCAATTTGAAAGCATTCGATTTGGCATCTCTATTGGATGAGGTTCTTTATAAATTCAATCAAATGATTAAAGAAAAAGGCGTCACTGTTGACAATAATAATCTCGTTATTGCTAAAGTAATGGCAGATCAAGATAAAATAGAACAAGTTCTCAGAAACTATCTATCAAATGCCCTCCATCATGTCAAAAACGAAAACATGATTCGTGTGGACTTGATTGAAATGGGTAAAACATACCAACTGAGGATTTTCAATACAGGAGATCCGATTTTAAAAGAGAAATTGAATGAAATATGGAGTGCCTTTTATAAAGTAGATAAATCTAGATCGCGTGAATATGGCGGCACCGGTTTAGGACTTACCATCGTGAAAAGAATTTGTGAGCTACACGAATTTGAATATGGTGTAGAAAATCTGGAGAATGGTGTTGTTTTCTGGGTAGACATAGATAAAGCATAACAGCAGATAAATTCTGCTGTTTTTTTATTGTTTTATCTCTTTTTCCAAACAGGCTTTCTCTTGTTTAAGAACGCATCGACACCTTCGTGCGCATCTTCAGTGGTGCATAAGGTTGCAAAATGGTTGTTTGCCAAATCGAGCGCTTTTTCAAAATGGAGATCTTCGATTTTATAGAAAGATTGTTTACCTAATTGCAATGCCAGTGGACTTTTGTCCGCTAATTTTTTTGCATAAAGAAAAGTTTCTTCAGCTAATTGATCACTTGGAACAACTTTGTTAATCAACCCTATTCTTTGAGCCTCAAAAGCATCTATCATATCACCAGTGAGAATCAATTCAAGGGTCTTCTTTCTTCCGAGACTTTTTGAAAGGGGAACAGCAGGACCCATACAAAAAAGTCCTACATTAATGGCTGTAGCGCCGAATTTTGCGTTTTCTGCAGCAATTGCCAAATCACAAGCAGCTACAAGGCCAATGCCGTTTGCAACTGCAATGTTATGAATGGATGCGATAACAGGTTTTGCCATATTGGCGATGGCTGTATTCATGAGTTCCATTAATTCAACCCATTTAAGATATTCAATATTTGTCTTGCCTTTTAAATCGTTGACATCAATACCTGTGCAAAAGTTTTTTCCGTTGGCGTTTATTACAATGACATTTATAGAATTATCAATATCAAATTCTTTTAATGCTTCGTTGAGTTCAGTAGCCAGGGGGATATTAAAGGTATTGTTAAACTCAGGTCTATTTAGAGTTATAAAACCGATTTTGTCATTTTTACTGATTAATACATTTGAATAAGCCATAAAATCACTCCTATTTTTAACGTTTATAAATTGATTATATCATTTATCATTTCACTTTAAATTAAAAAATAAATAGGTGAGCAATATATTGCTTTCACATGATGAAATTGATAAGCATTAACAATAAATAGCTGATATTTTTTGTTGTTTTTAGTGTAGAATAAAAAAGAATGAAAGTTGAAGGGAGACCTAATATGGACAAAAAATATCTTGATTCAATAATTAAAGAATATAAACATTATACAATTGAAGGGCAAGTGGCAGATTATATTCCTGAACTTAAAAAAATGGAAAGATGTGACCTTGGCATTGCCATTATTGACCGCGATAATATTTTTACTGCTGGAGAATGGGAAAAAAAGTTTACCATTCAAAGTGTATCAAAACCGATTGTGCTGATTTTAGCTTTGATGGATAGAGGAGAAGATAAAATATTTGAGTTGGTAGGTAAGGAACCTACAGGAGATCCCTTCAATTCTATGGTTAGACTAGAAACGTATACGATGAATAAACCTCTAAATCCTATGATCAATGCAGGAGCAATCTCTATTTCATCATTAATCAAAGGAAAAGACAATGAAGAAAGATTGGCAAGAATTTTAAATTTTTTTAGATTGCTGTCTGACAATGAATCATTAGAGGTCAATCAAGATGTTTTTAAATCTGAAAAAGAAACAGGAAACAGAAACAGATCGTTGGCATACTTTTTAAAAGATATCCATTGCATTGAGGGTGATGTTGAAGAAGCATTGGATTTATATTTCATGCAGTGTTCCATAGAAGTAAATACACTTGATTTAGCAAAGATTGGATTGATTTTAGCCAATGATGGTTTAAATATAAACACAGGGGAACAATTGATTCCTAAAAAATATGCTAAGATAGCTAAAACATTTATGCTGACTTGTGGCATGTATGATGAATCAGGGAAGTTTGCCATTGACGTAGGGATTCCTTCTAAAAGTGGTGTAGGCGGCGGAATTATGAGCAGTGTTCCACAAAGATACGGTATTGGTGTTTTTGGACCGTCGTTGAATAAAAAAGGGAATTCAGTGGCAGGAATGAGAATGCTTGAGAAAATATCAAAAGATTATGAGATGTCAATTTTCTAAATGGGTATATACACATTGAGGAGTTGATAACATGAGAAAAGTTGAAAATGAAATTTTAGATTTGATTGAAATGAGATGGTCGCCGCGAGCCTTCAGCGATGAAAAGGTTGCTTTGGAAGAAATATACGCTTTGATAGAAGCAGCGAGTCTTGCACCTAGTTGTTTCAACGAACAGCCTTGGAGATTCATAGTATTTTATGATGATGATCAAGTTGAAAAATTGAAAGGTTTTTTATCGGATAAAAATAAACTATGGAATAAATCTGTTCGGACTTACATATTGATTTTAACGAAGAAACATTTTGATCATGACAGAAAAGATAATAAATGGGCTGAATTTGATTCTGGAACTGCATGGGGATTCTTATCTCTAGAGGCGGAGAGAAGAGGACTGATTACACATGCAATGGCAGGGTTTGCAAGAAATGCAGTAATTCAACATCTTGATATTCATGAGGACTTTACACCAATAGCATTGATAGCTGTAGGAAAATATGGAGACGTTAATTTGCTTGATGAAATATTTAAATCTTCAGAAAAATCAAGTGAACGTTTGCCATATAAGAAGTTAATCATTGAAAAGAAGTTTACAGATTAAAATGTTTGTATTATAATAAGCATAAATTTATAAAGAAAATGTGATGATGAAGAGAGTAACTTTTTTTAAATCTTATGAGAGAGTCGATGAAGGTGGAAATTCGATAGATTGAAATTTGTGAAGAACACTTCTGAGCAGCTAACCGAAATAACAGTAGGCTTGGCCGGTGATACCGATAGAATCAGAGAGTGGTCTTTTTTTAGACAAGTAGGGTGGTACCGCGAATAATCTCGTCCCTTGATAATGATAGTTATTAATGGACGGTTTTTTATTTTTTGAGGAGGAAAAGATATGGAAGTTTTAGTAAAAGATATTTATAAAAAATCATCAGAATATTATGGAAAAGAAGTTGAAATTAAAGGATGGATACGAACATCAAGATCTTCAAAAGTATTTGGATTCATAGAGTTGAATGATGGGAGTTTTTATTCAAATATTCAAGTTGTATTTGAAAATGATTTAGAAAATTTTGATGCAATAGGAAAGTTCACTATTTCTTCGTCTATTTACGTCAAAGGTGTATTGCTGGAAACTCCAGAAGCTAAACAGCCTTTTGAAATCAAAGCCAGTGAAATAAAATTATTGGGTCACTCTGAACATGATTATCCACTGCAAAAGAAACGTCATACATTTGAATATTTGAGAACAATTGCTCACTTGAGGTCAAGAAGCAATACTTTCAGTGCAGTATTCAGAGTGAGATCCCTTGTTGCTTTTGCAATTCACCAGTTCTTTCAAGATCAGGGATTTGTTTATGTGCATACGCCAATTATCACAGGTAGTGATACAGAAGGCGCTGGCGAAATGTTTAGAGTTACAACGTTGGATCTTGAAAATCTTCCTAAGACAGAAGATGGAAAGATTGATGACTCACATGATTTCTTTGGAAAAGAAACCAATTTGACAGTCAGTGGTCAACTGGCGGCGGAAGCCTTCGCTTTAGCCTATAGAAATGTTTATACATTTGGCCCTACATTTAGAGCTGAAAATTCAAATACTGCCAGACATGCAGCAGAATTTTGGATGATTGAACCAGAAATGGCTTTTGCAGATCTTAATAAGAATATGGAAATTGCTGAAGCGATGATTAAATACATCATCAAATATGTGATGGAAAATGCCAAGGAAGAATTGGAATTTTTCAATGAAAGAGTTGACAAGACGTTATTGCAACGACTTAATAATGTTTTGAGCAGTGACTTTGAACATATCACATATACAAAAGCCATTGAAATTCTTGAAAATTCAGGTGAACAATTTGAATTCCAAGTAAAATGGGGAAGTGACTTGCAGTCAGAACATGAACGATATATCACTGAAAAAGTATATAAAAAACCTGTTTTTGTAACTGATTATCCAAAAGAAATAAAAGCGTTCTATATGCGAATGAACGATGATGGGAAAACTGTTGCCGCAATGGACTTGTTGGTACCGGGAGTTGGGGAAATTATTGGGGGATCTCAAAGAGAAGAAAGATACGATCAGCTGCTTGCTAAAATCAAAGACATGGGTCTTGATGAAGAAGATTATTGGTGGTATCTGGATTTGAGAAAATATGGAACAGCTATTCATTCTGGATATGGACTTGGCTTTGAAAGAATGATTATGTATGTAACTGGAATGAGCAATATAAGAGATGTTATTCCTTTCCCAAGAACAACAAAATCAGCTGAATTTTAAATAAACCCAGAGATTTTTAATAATCTCTGGGTTTTTGCATAAAAAATAATATTATGAGGGCTGATTTACGTGATTATAAAAGACGTATTTTAAGTATTTCAGGGACTTGAGAGAGTGAATCAATCAAAGTATTACATTCATCTGACTTACAGTTGATTTTTACATTTATTAAATGCCCTTTGTCTGAAGTATAATCTGTAGATAAGGAATCAATCTTGAATCCATGTGTCTCAAAAATCTCAGTAATTTTTTTTATGATGTTGAGGCTGTCAGTCGTCTCAAGATAGATTGAGGAGATACGTGCCTTCACTTTCATTTTAACCTCAAAATAATTGAAAATCTTCAAGACTATCAATATGAGTATTGTTGATAGAATCGCAAGAATATAATGGCCACTGCCAACAGCCAATCCAATGGCAGCCACTGTCCAAAGACTTGCTGCTGTAGTCAGGCCGTAAATAGTTGGACCTTCTTTCATAATTGTACCTGCACCAAGAAATCCGATTCCGCTTATAACTTGAGCACCGAAGCGTCCAGGATCTATATTTGGATAAATAGTGACTAAATAGATATTGATGTGCATAAGAATAGTTGAACCGACAGCCACTAGCATATGGGTTCTTAAACCTGCTGGTCTTCGATGTGATTCTCTATCCAGACCAATAAGCCCGCCAAGTATAATTGATAAAATAAGTTTAATGGCAATATCGTTGAAATCAGTATAATTAAACATTTTAATTCCTCCATATTTTTATTATAGTTAACTATTTCAAAAAATTAAATAAATATTAAAAATTTCTCCTAAAGAATTTAAATCATGTGATAATATATTAAGTGGAAAAATAAAAACTTGGGAGGGTTTTTTAGGATGAAAAAAATACTAGTGACAGGAGCTCTGGGACAGATAGGTACTGAGCTTGTGTTGAAGTTAAGAAAAGAATATGGTGTTGACAATGTCGTCGCATCAGATAGAAACAGACATGACAGCCCTGTATTTGATGAAGGTTTTTTCGAAGACTTGGATGTTCTGGATGCAAATAGAATCAGTGAAATAACCAATAAATACAAAGTAGATACAGTAATACATTTAGCTGCAATGTTGTCAGCTACAGGGGAGAGTAATCCTCAAGCCCTGTGGAGTGTCAATATGACAGGTCTTTATAACATGCTTGAAGTTGCAAGAGAAAACAAGCTGGCAGTATTTACACCAAGTTCTATCGCTGCATTTGGTCCGTCTACACCTAAAATTTTAACGCCTCAAGATACAATACAGAGACCTACAACTATTTATGGTGTATCAAAAGTTGCTGGTGAATTGTTGTGCGACTACTATTTTAATAAATTTGGTGTCGATACAAGAGGTGTCAGATATCCTGGCTTGATATCAAATGGTGCAATGCCAGGTGGTGGAACAACAGATTATGCAGTGCATATCTATTATGAGGCACTTAAAAACAAAAAATATACGAGTTATATTGCTAAAGGAACAAAAATGGATATGATGTATATGCCGGATGCTTTGGATGCGATTATTCAATTGATTGAAGCTGATCCAAGTAAATTGATTCATCGAAATGCTTTCAATATAACTGCAATGAGTTTTGACCCAGAAGGATTGAAAGAATCGATACAAAAGTATATACCTGAGTTTCAATTGGAATATGATGTGGATCCAGTAAGACAAAAAATAGCAGATAGCTGGCCGGATTCTTTGGATGATTCTGCTGCAAGACAAGAATGGAACTGGAATCCAAAATATGATTTAGATCGTATGACACAAGATATGTTGGAAACACTGGGAAAAAAATTAAAATAATTGGAAGGGGAGAATGAACATGGTAAAAAACAATATGATAGGGGAAGCGATGGTTATAAAATTGGACAGTGAATTACCCCCTAAAAAAGAATTTGATCCACAATACAGAAGAGCACCTAAAAGAGAAGTCAATTTATCTGATCATCAGATGAAAATAGCGCTAAAAAATGCACTTAGATATGTTCCTGAAGAGCACCATGAAGTATTGGCGCCTGAATTTATGGAAGAATTATTGACTTATGGAAGAATATACGGATATCGCTATCGCCCTGAAGGAAAAATAGTCGGAAAGTCGATTGACGAATACAAAGGTATCACTGAAGCAAGAGGTATTCAAGTGATGATTGACAATAACTTGAATTTCGATATTGCACTTTATCCATATGAATTAGTTACATATGGCGAAACAGGACAGTGTTGCCAAAACTGGATGCAATATCTTTTGATAAAGAAATACCTTGAAATGATTAAAGAAGATCAGACTTTAGTCATGATGTCAGGTCATCCACTAGGATTATTCAAATCACATCGAAATGCACCAAGAGTTGTTATTACCAATGGATTGATGGTAGGCTTATATGATGATTTAGAACATTTCAATAAAGCTGCTGCAATGGGTGTGACTAATTATGGACAGATGACTGCAGGTGGTTGGATGTATATTGGACCTCAAGGAATTGTTCACGGAACATACAATACTGTTTTAAATGCCAGTCGAATGAAACTTGGTGTGAAAGATGATGAAGGTCTTGGAGGCATTCTGTATGTTACTTCTGGATTAGGTGGCATGAGCGGCGCTCAAGGAAAGGCCATGAATATAGCCGGTGGTGTAAGCATCATAGCGGAAGTAGATGAATCACGTGTATTGACACGTCATGAACAAGGATGGATAGACAGTTATTCTTCAGATCTAGCTGAGGTCTATTCAGAAGCAAAAAAATATCTTGAAGAAAAAACACCAAGAGCTATTGGATATATAGGTAATATTGTAGATCTACTTGAATATGCTGGAGAGCATAATATCAAGATTGACTTGCTGTCTGACCAAACATCATGCCACGAACCTTACACAGGCGGATATTGTCCTGCAGGCATTAGTTTTGAAGAAAGAACTCGTCTCTTATCTGAAGATCAGGCAGGGTTCAAATTGCTTGTTGATGAATCTTTAAAACGTCATTTTAAAGTAATCAACCAATTAGTCGAGCAAGGCAGTTATTTCTTTGACTATGGAAATAGTTTCATGAAAGCAGTTCTTGATGCTGGTGAAGCGGCTATCTGCGCCAATGGAAAAGATGAATCTGAAGGATTTATTTATCCATCATATGTAGAAGATATCATGGGACCTATGTTGTTTGATTATGGTTATGGACCATTCAGATGGGTATGTTTATCAGGTAAAGAAGAAGATCTTTTAAAGACAGACCATGCAGCAATGGAAATGATTGATCCTAATCGCAGAAGCCAAGATAGAGATAATTGGGTATGGATTAGAGATGCTTTCAAAAATAAGCTTGTTGTGGGAACTAAGGCAAGAATTCTTTATCAAGATGCACTGGGAAGAATGAATATCGCTCTTAAATTTAATGAAATGGTAAGAAATGGTGATGTAGAACCGATTATGCTTGGAAGAGACCATCATGATACTGGTGGTACGGACTCGCCATTTAGAGAAACAGCCAATATTAAAGATGGCAGCAATATGCTGGCTGATATGGCGACACAGGATTTTGCAGGAAATGCAGCTAGAGGCATGACAATGGTTGCGCTTCACAATGGTGGTGGTGTTGGAATAGGAAAAGCGATCAATGGCGGATTTGGACTTGTGCTTGATGGAAGCGAAAGAGTTGATGAAATCATCAAGAGTGCGATTCCTTGGGATGTAATGGTAGGTGTGTCGAGACGTGCATGGGCAAGAAATGCAAATTCAATTACAACTTCAATGGAATACAACCAGATGGGTGATGAGAATCATATTACATTGCCATATGTAGCAGATGATGAATTGATAGAAAAAACATTCAATCATTTTTTTAAAAAATAGGAGGATTACTATGGAGACAAGCCAAATAATTCAATGCGTTCCAAACTTCAGCGAGGGACGTGACCAAGTAAAAATAGAAAAGATCATTGAAAACTTTAGGAACAAGCAAGGTGTGAAATTGCTGGATTACAGCAGTGATGAAGATCATAACAGATTGGTAGTGACACTTGTCGGTGAACCAATAAAAGTAAAAGAGGCAGTAGTTGCGGCAGTAGGTACTGCAATCGAATTGATTGATTTGAATGTGCATGAAGGCCAGCATCCTAGAATGGGAGCGGTTGATGTAATTCCGTTTATCCCGTTAAAGGGTATGACAGTTGAAGATGCAGTGTCTCTTTCGAAGGAAGCGGCTAAAGAAATATATGAGAAATTTGATATGCCAAGTTTTCTTTATGAAAAAAGTGCTTCTGCTACTCATAGAGAGAATTTAGCATCGCTTCGAAAAGGGCAGTTTGAAAAGATGGCTGAGAAGGTTAAAAGTGAAGAATTCAAGCCTGATTTTGGAAGCGATATTCATCCAACAGCTGGTATTGTTGCTATTGGCGCAAGGATGCCGCTAGTTGCATTCAATGTCAATCTTGATACGAACAATTTTGAAATCGCAGATAAAATTGCAAAAAACGTGCGACACTTGTCAGGTGGCCTTAGATATGTAAAAGCCATAGGTATTTCTATGGAAGATAGAAATATGACTCAAGTTTCAATGAATTTGACTGACTACACAAAAACACCACTATACAGAGCTTTTGAACTGATAAGAATTGAAGCAAAAAGATATGGTGTCAATGTTGTCGGCAGTGAAGTGATAGGACTTGTACCTATGGATGCTTTGATTCAAACAGCAGAGTATTATTTAGGAATAGAAGCGTTTTCATCCAATCAAGTATTGGAAAAAAGATTAATGGAGTAGATTAAATTGAAAAAAGGAACAATTATAAAAAATGCAAATCAAATAGTAACAGTAAGTGGATTTCAAGCAAAAAAAGGTAAAGAGATGAATGATTTGGGAATCATTGAAAATGGTTCGATATTGATTGAAAATGGCTTAATTGAGAAAGTAGGCACATTTGATCAAATCGTTAATGGACTGAATCTCGATGAATATGAAATCATAGAGGCTAAAGGGAAAACAGTTACACCGGGATTTGTTGATCCGCATACGCATGTTGTTTTTGGCGGATATAGAGCTGATGAATATTCATGGCGTCTAAGAGGGGACTCTTATGTAGATATCATGAATCGTGGCGGGGGAATTGTAAAATCTGTTACTCAAACGAGACAATCTTCATTCGAAGAACTTGTAAAGTCAGGGCTTAGAAGGCTTGACTCAATGGTACGATTTGGTGTGACAACCATTGAAGGTAAAAGTGGGTATGGACTTGACTTCGACACAGAAATCAAACAGCTTAAAGTAATGAAAAAAATGAATCAGATGCATGACATTGACATCATCACTACTTTTTTAGGCCCTCATGCAGTGATGCCTGAGGATAAGGGAAAGGAAAAAGAAGTGATTCAATGGATCAACAATGAAGTCTTGCCATTTGTGAAAAAAGAGAATCTTGCTGAATTTGTTGATATATTTACTGAGAAAAATGTTTTTGAATTGGAAGAATCGCGGGAATATTTAAAAAAAGCCAGTGAGCTAGGATTCAAGATAAAAATGCATGCTGATGAGATTTTCCCTCTTGGAGGGGCTGAATTGGCAGCAGAATTTGGTGCTACGAGTGCGGACCATTTATTGAAAGTATCCGATAAAGGCATTCAAATGATGAAAGAAAACAATGTCATCGCCACTTTATTGCCTTTGACGGCATTCAGTTTGAAAGAAGAATATGCACGTGCCAGGGATATGATAGATTCAGGATTGGCGGTCGCATTGGCGACGGATTTAAATCCTGGAAGTTGCTTTAGTGAGTCGATTCCTCTAGTGATAGCCTTGGCAACTGTATATATGAAAATGACTCCTGAAGAGACCATTACGGCGCTTACATTGAATGCTGCAGCTGCTATCGATAGAGCTGATACCATTGGAAGTATCGATGTCGGAAAACAGGCGGATCTATTGATTCATGAATTTGAATCATATCAGTTCATTCCTTATCATTTCGGCGTTTCTACAGTTGAAACAGTTATAAAAAAAGGAAAAATAATTTACACAAAGGACGGATATTAATATGTTGAAAGATATGGGGTTGAAAGAATTTATAAATCAAACCGCGTCAAAGGAACCAGTGCCAGGTGGCGGAAGCATTGCAGCGTTATCAGGATTACTCGGTGCAGCTTTAGCTGAAATGGTGGCGAATTTGACCATTGGAAAGAAAAATTATCTTGAAGTTGAAGATGAAATAAAAGAAATTCAAAGTAAATTTGAGACTTTGAGATTTGAATTCCTTGATATGATAGATGAGGATGCTGAATCTTTCGACTTAGTTATGCAAGCATTTAAAATGCCTAAAGAAACTGATGAAGACAAACTTGTTAGAACTCAGAAAATTCAAGAAGGACTTAAAATTGCAGCGCTATCACCACTTAACATTGCAAGGAAATCTTTCGAAATGATTGATATTTGTGAAGTTGTAGTCAAAAAAGGAAATAAGAACGCGGTTACTGATGGCATGGTAGCGGCGATGATGGCAAGAACTTCAGTACTATCTGCAATTTTAAATGTCAGAATCAATTTATCTTCAATCAAAGATGAAGGATTTGTGGAAGAAATTACGGAAGAAATTGATCGAATGGAAAAAGAGATTTTTGTAAAAGAAGAAAGAATTTTGAAATCAGTTGAATTTTGATTTAAAGCAAGGGTTTTTCTATCAGGAAGAACCTTTCTTTCTTTGTTTGTAAATGAGAATAAAATCTTATATAATGAAGTAAGAAACGTTTTCATTAAGGGGGATTTAAATGATTAGAGTCATTGCAGACAGTTCTCATGACATGAATGAGGAACTGAAAAAAACACTTGTTGTTGAGTTGATACCATTCAAATTGGTGCTGGATGATAAAGAATATGTAGATGATCAAAATTTGGATATTGATAATTTTAGAAAAGAGATGCTTGCAGCGGGAAAAGCAGGTTCTGCTTGCCCGTCTCCAAATGATTTTTTAGAAAATTTTAAAAAAATTGGAGACGTTTTTGCTGTCACAATTTCTGATAAACTCAGCGGAACATACAACAGCGCGTGTTTGGCTAAAACCATGTATGAAGAAGAATACAAGAACGGAAAAAAAATACACATATTCGATTCTAAAAGCGCGGCAGGTGCAGAAACGCTAGTTTCATTAAAAATCAAAGAGTTGGTTGATATGAGTTTCACTTTCGATGAAATTGTTGAAAAAGTTGAAGACTATATTGCCAACATGAAGACGTATTTTATTTCTGAGTCACTTGATAACTTGATGAAGAACGGTCGTATATCCAGATTCAAAGGAACGCTCGCAACTTTGATGCATATTAAGCCGATTATGGGTGCGTTGGATGGTGAGATTGTCCTGATTGAAAAAGCTAGAGGCTCCAATAAAGCCTTTAATCGAATGGTCGAAATAGTTTTGGAAAAAGGTGAGGATTTTTCCGGAAAAGTTTTAGCGATTGCTCATGCAAATAACGAAGAGAGAGCAAAATCTCTTATGAAAATTTTTCAAGAAAAAGCCAATTTCAAGGATATAGTGATTGTACCTACGGCTGGTTTAAGTACATTATATGTAGATAATAAAGGAATAATAATTTCCTACTGAAAGAGCGCTTCGAGCGCTTTTTTTATTAGAGTTTTTTATTGAAATTCACCTAAAATACCCTCTCTTCAGTAGCCTCAATTTGTTCGTGGGGAGCATCGGAAAATATAAATTAAATATTGTTCCTTGACAATATTGGGTATAAGGCAAAAGAAAGAAGGTGATAAAATGAAAAATACCATATTCATTTTAATTATAGCAAGTGCATTTCTAATATTTGTTGCGTGCAGTAAAAGCATTGAAAGAGAGGTGGTTCCAGTGAATAAAGAGATACAGTATGAGGAGACAGATTTAAAAGAAATATATCTGGCAGGAGGGTGCTTCTGGGGTGTTGAGGCATACATGGCTAGGGTCTATGGTGTAGTGGATACAATTTCAGGATATGCAAATGGCGACACGGAGAATCCTTCTTATGAAGATTTGATCTATAATCATTCTGGACACGCTGAAACAGTCAAAGTGCTGTATGATAGTACAAAAGTAGATTTGGAAACATTGCTGATCTACTATTTTAAAGTAATTGATCCGATCAGTGTTGATCAGCAAGGGAATGATATTGGAAATCAATATCGAACTGGGATTTATTATGTTGATGGAAGTGAAAGAGAAATTATTGATAACTTTATGGAAAAAGAGCAATTGAAATATAATGAATCAATTGCGGTCGAAGTTGAACCACTTGAGCAATTCTATTTTGCTGAAGACTATCATCAGGATTATCTTGATAAAAATCCAAATGGTTATTGCCATATCAATCTGGATCTGGCTTATGAAACGGTCATTCCTGAAAACAAATATGCTAAACCGAGTGATGAAGAAATAAAGAATAAATTGACAGAACTGCAATACAAGGTGACACAAAACAAAGCGACCGAACGTGCATTCAGCAGTGAATATTACTTGAGTGAAAATATAGGACTTTATGTTGACGTTGTAACAGGAGAGCCTTTGTTCACATCAATGGCTAAATATGAATCGGGTTCAGGGTGGCCGAGTTTTACAAATCCTATTTCTGATGAAGTAGTTTTAGAGTATAAGGATAATACTTTAGGCATGGAAAGAGTCGAAGTGCGAAGTCGTATAGGTGACACTCACTTAGGACATGTATTTGAGGATGGTCCTAAAGAAACTGGGGGACTTAGGTATTGCATCAATGGCGCATCGTTGGAATTCATACCACGAGAGAATTTATCTGAAAAAGGGTATGCTTATCTTGAATACTTGTTTGAAGGAGTTGAATAAATGAAAATAGGTTTGATACAGATGGATGTGGTTGATGATAAAAAAGAGAATATCAAGAAAGCGAAAGATATGATTTTAGAGGCACATGATCAAGGTGCGGAGATAATCATGCTACCTGAAATGTTCAATACACCTTATCAAAATGACAAATTTTCTTCATATGCTGAAACTGAAACAGGTGAAACAGTTGAATTTATAAAGTCAACCGCCAAAGAATTGAAAATTCTATTGATTGGTGGCAGCATACCTGAAAAATCTGATGGAAAAATATACAATACTTGTTTCATAGCAAATGAATCGGGAAAAATAATAGGTAAGCATAGAAAAATACATTTGTTTGATATTGATGTAAAAGATGGCATTACATTTTTTGAATCTGATACCTTATCTCCAGGTGAAAGTACAACAGTTATCGATACTTCTTTTGGAAAAATTGGCATCGCCATATGCTATGATATTCGTTTTCCAGAACTTTTTAGAAAGATGGTATTGGAAGGTGCAAAGTATTTCTTTATTCCGGCTGCATTTAATACGGTGACTGGGCCAGCTCATTGGGAAATTTTGACTAGAACAAGAGCCCTCGACAATCAAGTGTTTCTTGCGATTGTGTCTCCGGCGAGGAGCGAGATTTTAAAATATAAAGCATATGGACATTCTTTAGTAACAAGTCCTTGGGGAGCTGTCTTGTCTGAGCTGGATGAAAAGGAAAGTGTATTGATTGTTGACATCAACTCTGAAGAAATTGATCGAATAAGAGAAGAATTACCAGTTTTAAAACATCGAAAATCGAATATTTATTAAATTTAATAAATATGCAAAAGAGTTGAGCAATAGGAAGTAAAATGTTATTATTATAACGAGTTTAATAGATTTGGGAGGGTTATTATATGCATAAAAGATTATTTATTCCAGGTCCTGTGGACGTGGCGGAAGATGTATTACAGAAGTTGGCGACACCTCAAATAGGTCATAGAACAAAAGAGGCAACAGAACTCCAGAAAAGCATATCTGAAAAACTGCAAAAAATGATGTATACCAACAATACGATTGTACTGTCTACTTCATCCGGAAGCGGCTTGATGGAAGCTGCAATCCGATCTTGCACAAGAAAAAAAGCAGCTGTTTTCTCAGTTGGCGCATTTGGTGATAGATGGTACAAAATGGCAAAAGGGAACAATGTTCCTGCCGATATTTTCAAATCAGAGCTTGGACATCCTACAACACCTGAAATGGTAGAGAAGGTTTTAGCGACTGGTGAATATGATTTGATTACAATTACTCATAATGAGACTTCAACTGCTATCATGAATCCACTTGAAGAAATTGCAAAAGTAGTAAAAAAATATCCAGAAATTATTTTTTGCTTAGATACAGTTTCATCGTTAGGTGGAACAAAAATACCAGTTGATGAGTGGGGAGTAGATGTTTGTGTTGCTTCAACTCAAAAATGTCTTGGTCTTCCTGCGGGGCTTTCAATAGCTTCTGTTTCTGAAAAAGCATACAATGCTGCAACACAAGTTGAATTCAGAGGACTATATTTTGATTTGGTTGAGCTTGTTGATAAAGTAAGAAAAAACTATCAATATCCGTCAACGCCAGCCTTACCTCATATGTTTGCACTTGATTATCAGCTAAGCAAAATCTTAGATGAAGAAGGTCTGGAAAACAGATTTGCAAGACATTTGGAAATGGCGAAATATGTAAGGGAATGGGCAAGAAAAAATTTCAGCATGTTTGCAGAAGATCAATATGCTTCAAACACGTTGACTACTATTTTAAATACAAAAGAAATCAGTGTATCTGATTTGAATAAAGAACTGGCTAAAAGAGGCTATATGATCTCTAATGGTTACGGAGATTTAAAAGAAAAGACATTTAGAATCGCTCATATGGCAGAAACGACATTGGATGAAGTAAAAACATTACTGAACATTATCGAAGAAATATTAGATTTATAAAAATAGAGGGGGTTATTTAATGATTAGAATTTTAGCAAATGATGGAATGGATAAATCTGCTGCAGAGCAATTGATAAAATTGGGATATGATGTTGACCTCAGTAAATATGAAGGAGACGCTTTGATTGATAAAATAAAAAATATCGAAGTGTTGATTGTAAGAAGTGCTACAAAAGTCAGGAAAGATTTAATTGACGAAGCCGTAAAAGGCGGTACACTTAAGTTGATTATAAGAGCTGGCGTTGGAATTGACAACATTGATCATATTTATGCAAAAGAGCAAGGTATCGATGTTCAAAATACGCCTAAATCATCAAGTTTAGCTGTAGCTGAGCTTGCAATTGGACATATGTTCAGTTTAGCTAGATTTATTGGTATTTCAAATCATACAATTAGAAATAATGAGTGGAACAAAAAGGAATATACAGGAACTGAAATTACTGGAAAAACATTAGGTATTGTAGGATTTGGAAGAATAGGAAGAGAAATTGGAAAAAGAGCCATTGGATTGGGAATGAATGTTCAATACTATGATTTATTTGGACCTTTCGAAGTTGAAGATGCTTACAAATGGTCTACTTTTGAAGAATTGATTAAAACTTCAGATTTTATTACACTTCATGTCCCTAAGGGAAAAGATGACAGTGCAGTTATTGGCGCTAAAGAAATGGAAATGATGAAGGATGGTGTGTACTTGATCAATACTTCACGTGGCGGCGTAATTGATGAAGATGCGTTGGTCGAATATTTGGATAAAGGGAAACTTGCTGGAGTAGCGTTGGATGTATTTGATGTGGAGCCGTTAAAAAACGAAAAAATAATGAAGCATCCAAGAATTTCTCTTACACCTCACGTGGGAGCTTCCACAAAAGAAGCACAAAAGAGAATAGGCGAAGAAACAATTCAAGTTATTGAAAACTTTAAATTTTAAGGAGGAGCAAAATGGCAGTTGTAAGACCGTTTAAAGGTATCAGGCCGAAAGAGGATTTAGTTGAGAAAGTAGCATGTCTTCCATATGATGTAATGAATAGAGAAGAAGCAAAAAAAATGGCTGCAGGAAATGATTTATCATTTTTGCATGTAGTCAGATCAGAAATAGATGTGGATGATTCAATCAGTCAATATGATGAAGTTGTTTATCAGACAGCTAGAAAAAATTTGGATAAATTCATTTCAGATGAAATCTTGATTAAAGACGAAACACCTAAATTTTATATCTATAGACAACTTATGAATGGAAGAGTTCAAACTGGACTTGTCGGTTGCACATCAATAGATGATTATATGAATGACATCATTAAAAAACATGAGTTCACGCGTCCTGACAAAGAAGTAGACCGCATTAACAACTTTGATCATACAGATGCGAATACTGCTCCGATATTCTTGACATATAGAAAAAATGATAAAGTGAATCAAATTATCAACGACTGGATCAAATTCCATATGCCTGTCTATAATTTTGTATCAGATGATGCTATTACTCACATTGTATGGGTAATAGACAATGAAACGATTGTAGAAGAGTTACATCAATTGTTTGAAAAAATTGATTATCTTTATATTGCAGATGGTCATCACAGATCAGCGTCGTCAGTGAAAGTTGGAAACAAGAGAAGAGAAGCAAACCCGGATTTCACTGGAAATGAAGAATTCAACTTCTTCCTGTCTGTCATATTCCCTGATGAAGATTTATTCATTATGGATTATAATCGTGTCATCAAGGATTTGAATGGACATGATGAAGAAGAATTCATGAATTTAGTTAAAGAAAAATTTGAAATTTCAAAATATACTGGTGAAGGACAATACAAACCTATGTCTAAAGAGACATATGGCATGTACATGGACGGCATATGGTACGAATTGAAAGCAAAAGCAGGCATTTACAATGCAAATGATCCTGTAGATAGATTAGATGTATCAATTCTTCAAAACAATCTTTTAAATCCAATTTTAGGAATCGATGATCCCAGAACGAACAAGAGAATTGATTTTGTCGGAGGAATAAGAGGTTTGGAAGAACTTGAAAGAAGATGTGGCAATGATATGAAAGTAGCCTTTTCAATGTATCCAACAACAATGGATGAACTTTTATCTATTGCAGATGCAGGTGTTGTAATGCCACCAAAATCTACTTGGTTTGAGCCAAAACTCAGAAGTGGATTATTTGTTCACAGATTGAATGATTAAAAGAGGGCTTTACCTGCAAGGTGGTGGTGCGAAGGGTGCCTACCAGGCAGGAATATTAAAAGCATTAAATCAAAAGGGCATCGCTTTCGATGCCCTTTCAGGCACTTCAATAGGCAGTATAAATGGCTACTTTTATGCGACAAATCAGATTGAGCAACTTGAAAAAGAATGGCTTGCCATGGCAATTCCTAAAAATGGTTTCATTGAGGATGATCTTTTTTATAACAATGAATTCTTGCTTGATATGATCAGAAAATATCCATCAAAAAATATGATTGTAAAAAATTGGTACATCAACTATGCATTGGTCAAAAGAAACATGATGACAAATCGCTACAAGGATTTAATTAAACTAGATTTTGATGAAATGATTGCGTGTATTGATTATTCATCTAAATTGCCGATACGCGATGAAAATAAAAAATTCAATCTTTCCAGCTATGAAAGCATGTACATAGATGGCGGCCTTGTCAACAATGCTTTCGTGGAGCCGCTTTTAAAACTTGATTTGGATGAGATAATAGTCATTCCACTGAATCAAACTTTTGATGAAGAAAAATTTATTGGCTTTAAAGGCAAATTAATCATATTTTACCCACCAAAACCATTTCAACCGGGTGATACTATTCGTCTTGAAAAAGACTTCATAATCGATTGGTTCAATGTTGGTTACAATGAAGGAATGAATAGAAAAATTTAACAAAAAACGAGACTTTAATTTTTTAAAGTCTCGTTTTCATATTGCATAAATTTTTTATAGGTCCTATAGATTGACAATGTTTTTTCTATATATTCTGTACATTTCTTTTATAGTTACCATTTCATCTGCCATTTTGATTTGCAGATCAGAAACTTTCGGATAATCTTTTTCTGTGATGGCTTCATTCAATTGTGTGAAAAGCGATTTTCTTGCAAATGTATCTTTCATAAGACAAAGCTTCTTGTCGAGAATTTCATTCCACTTTAACTTGTCTATCTCATTCATAGAATCGTTTTCGTGGAGAGAAATCATTTCTCTCAGGATTTCGATATTTCTTGATATGATTCTTTCTTTAAGTTCAGTCAACCACTGAGATTCAATACCTGATAAATATGATTTTACAATTGCATCGCTGAAGATGCCATCCTTGATCAGAAGTGATTTGTTTTCAGTGTTCTCATATTGTTGAATGTTTTCCCAAACAGTTTTAGGAGGTTTTCCATATAACTGATCTCTCTCGTCATCGGAATATGCTTCAAACACATCTTTTTCAGATCTGAATTCTCTTTCTTGTTTTAAATAGACTGCAGATTCATTGGTGCTTTTATTGAGTTCAGCTAAAAGTTCCTTGGCAGTCATGTCTTTATTTACAATGGTTGCTTCAAAACCATCAATCATGGCTTGCACGATGGCTGACACAGTTAAATAAGTGTTGGTGCTAGGATTTGGTGACCTCAATTCAAACCTTGTTGCATAAGGATTTTCGATATCTCTGACCAGTCCAAGCAAAACAGTTCTATTTCTTGATGGAACATCAGGTGAATGACCGAGGGAACATACGGTGCAAACTGGCGCTTCAAATCCAGGTTTTAATCGATTGAAGCCATCATTGCTCGATGTAGCAAATGGATTAATCAGTGAATAGTTGTTCAGGATTCCCATGAGTGCCGCATAGCCGAATCTATTGATGAAGTCAGAATCCATTTTCAGCGGTGAAAAAAGATTGACTAATTTGCCATCTTCCAACTTCAATGCAATGCCTACATGGTGATGTTCACCACTGCCGGCAACTCCTTCGATTGGTTTTGCTTTAAAAGTTACAACAAGTCCGTGTTTAGTAAAAATATCTGTTATGATATCTTTTGCGAATATTTCATTGTCTGCCGATTGCAATGCAAGATCAAATTTCCAATCCACTTCAATTTGTTCCATGATATGTGTAAAATAATTACTGCTCTTTAACTTGGAAGCGATGCCTCCGACTTCTTTATGCCCCATCTCTGGTTCTAAACCGAATCTCTCTAAAATCATCAAAGATTCCTCTAGTGCAGCTCTTACAGAACCTATTGTTCTTTGCCAGTACTGTTCTTTTAATGATTGTGAAGTAGAAAGCTTTTCTTCATCAGCGCGATTATCAGGCGATTTAACCCAAAATTCAACTTCTGTAGCAAGTGTCAAGTTAACTTGTTTTATTGGACTTGTCAATTCCAATTCTTTGAAAAATTCAGGTTTTTGTTCAAAATAGCTTTTAATTTTTGTATCAAGCACTTCACATGCTTTTTTCAAAATGCTTCGAGAGCATACGTTTTTATTGTCATGTACTAAAAATGCAGGGATAACAAGTGTTCCGATTGGTTCTTTGGTTTCCTGATGAAGATTGAGGTAGTTGTAATCTACAATCCATTTTACAGTTGTGTCAGGAACCATATCTACTTTTGCATTGTTGATATCTGCAATATAAGGGAGGACAACGCTTGAACCATCAGTCTGTATACCGCTTCTGATAAAGGATTTAAAATCATCGATAATTGAATTAATAGGAATTTTCTCATCTGTATGATGATTTCCAAGATCTACTGACTGAAGTGAGATAAATTGGATAAGGGGATTCTGCATAATTATTTCTTTTATTTCATCTAAAGTATTCTTTTGTGGATCAACATAATAAAGCTTATTCATATGTACCTCCTAATATAAAATATGAGTAATTATAACATAAATTCAATGTATGTAAAGACTTTAAACATAAGAAAAACCCTCTAACGTTGAAATTAAAGGGAATGAAAATTATACATTCGATAAAAATGTTCGTGTTTTTATTACTTTTACGATTGAAATAATTAAAATCATAATCATTGGTCCAAGTATGATTCCGAATATGCCCAATAATCTGATACCGGCATAAATAGAGAGCAAAGTGAGCAATGGGTTTATTCCTATCTGCGTGCTGAGTATTTTTGGTTGCATGACTTGACGAACAATTGTAGCAAAAATATAGATGATGCCAAGTACTAAAGCAGTTTTATAATTGGTGTTCAATAGTTCAATAATAATCCAAGGTCCGAATATTGTGCCTGTTCCAAATATTGGGAGTGCATCAAGGATGCTGACTCCTAATGCAATTAATATTGCATATTTATACCCCATGAGAGCAAGCCCTATGATAATGATGAAAAATGTTATAATCATTAAAATGCCTTGTGCCTTCAGGTAAGCAACAAGTGCAAATAAAATATCATTTTTAAAAGTATCTCTTATTTTAACCAAAGTTGTATATTTTCCGATGATGTTTTTAATACGAAGTTTTATTTTATCAAGGTCATTGGAAAAATAATATGTTGCAATGACTGTGATAATTGTATAAAAAAGCAAACTTGGAAGAAAGGTAACGAAATTTAAAAGCTTGCCGGCAAGATTTTTTGTGAAATCGCCAAGAGCGTTGATTGTAACATCGATTATCTTAGTAAACATATCATTAAAAATATCCGGATTGATTTTAAGGAAGTTTTCGATGTAGTTAATAATTGAATTAACAGTCGAATTGAGTTTTTCGCTGATAATCGGGAGATCTTCAGATAAAGTTCCAAGCTGAACGATTAAAATGCTTATGATGGCGTAGAAAAATACTACAAATATGGAAAGAACAAAAACCATCGTTAGAATAGTTGATAATGGAATAGGAATATGTAATTTTTTGTTTAAAAAATTCTTGCCGGGATGGATGCCTTTAGCAATATAATAGGCAAGGATAAAAGGTATCATAAAAACAAATATTTTTTTGAAGACAATACCTCCAAAAATGATTAAAAAAAGCAGTGAGAAAGCATAAAGTGCTTTGCTGACAAATATATTCATGAAATTATCCTCCTAATGGTATGCTTTATACCCAATTTTAATTATAATATAAATATAGACAAATAATAAGGAGGGAATAAATTGAAAAATTTAGATTTTAGAAGTGATACTGTAACACAACCAACTGAAAAAATGAGACAGGCAATGGCAAATGCGGTAGTAGGTGATGATGTTTATGGCGATGATCCTACAATGAACAAATTGGAAATGATGGCAGCTGAAATATTGGGAAAAGAAGCAGCTTTATTTGTACCAAGTGGACATTTTGGAAATCAAGTTTCTATTTTGACACATACAAATAGGGGAAATGAAATTATCGTTGGACATGATGCACATATAGTATGGCATGAAGTTGGTGCGGCTGCAGTAATATCAGGGGTACAAGTAAGAACGATTCATACTGAAAATGGCGTCGTTGATCTTGATGAGCTTAAAGGAATGATAAGAGGTGAAGACATTCACTACCCAGATACTGGTCTTGTCTGTATGGAAAATGCACACGGAACTGGAAAAGTAGTTCCTCTTGAACATATGAAAGAAGTATATGAAATTGCAAAAAATCATGGAATACCTGTTCATTTGGATGGCGCACGGCTATTTAATGCAGCGCTTGCGCTTGGTGTGGAAGCGGCTGAACTGACTCAGTATTGCGATTCAGTTAATATCTGCCTTTCAAAAGGATTAGCTGCACCTGTTGGATCAATTGTGGCAGGAACGAAAGAATTTATAAATAAAGCAAGAAAAAATAGAAAACTGATGGGTGGTGGCATGCGACAAGTTGGAATTTTAGGTGCTGCAGGCTTAATTGCTATGACTGATATGGTGGAACGTTTGTATATTGATCATGACAATGCAAAATATTTAGCGGATAGACTTAAAGAAATAAAGGGATTGAGTGTTCTAGAAGATAGATTGGACATCAATATGGTCTTTTTTAATGCAACAGAAGAGGATTTTCCAGAAGAAAAAATTGTCAATGGTTTATTCGAAAGAAACATTAAAGTCAATGGCATTGAAGGTGGAGAATGGCGGTTCGTAACAAATAAAGACATTGAGAGAGAGGATATTGATCGTTTGATTATTGCATTAAAAGAAATACTTGATAAATAAAAATCAATTGGATATAATAGCTTTGTACTTATTAGTACCTGGTAGTAATATTAACTATTAGGAGGAGAATATAAAAATGTTGATGGCAGAAAAAAATATAGTTGTAATGGGTGTGGCTAATAAATGGTCGATTGCCTGGGCTATCGCACAACAACTTAAAAAAGCTGGTGCGAATCTGATTTTTACATACAATCGTGAAAAAAGTGGAGAGAGTTTGCGAAAATTACTGGAAAAAGAAGGATTTGGAGACTCAACTACTATTTCATGTGATGTAACTTCTGATGAAGATATAAGAAGAGCTTTTGAGCAGATTAAAACCATACATAGTAATATTGATGGTGTTGTGCATAGTATTGCACATGCAAAAAGCGAAGAATTGGGTGGGAATTTCTATGATACATCAAGAGAAGGATTTTTGATGGCACAAAATATCAGTGCATACTCTCTTGTGAGTGTTTCAAGATACGCTTCTGAGATAATGAATGATGGCGGATCGATTATCACATTGACGTATCTTGGAGGTGAAAAAGTAGCACAGAATTATAATGTAATGGGTGTTGCAAAGGCTTCATTAGATGCAAGTGTCAGATATCTTGCGAGAGATTTAGGCCCAAGACAGATTCGCGTAAATGCTATTTCGGCAGGACCAATAAAAACACTCGCAGCAAAAGGTGTCAGTGGATTTTCAAAAGTTGGAGACATTGTCAAAGAGCGTTCTCCAATGAAACGAATGGTATTGCCGATTGAAGTAGGAAATACCGCTGTATTTTTACTTAGTGACATGTCTACAGGAATAACAGGCGAAATAATGCATGTTGATTGTGGATTTAATATTGTTTCCTATTAATTTGAGATCCAGTCTTTGACTGGATCTTTTCTTTAGGTTGAAATAAATGTGAGGTAAGGTATAATATGACTAAATGGTCATATTATTTTTTAATGGGGAGAAATATGAAATATATCGTAAAAAAAGAAGATGAAAGTCTGACAATTAAAGAGATAATGAAAAACAAAATGGGGATATCAAGCAGGTTGTACACAAAATTAAAAAAAAGCAAAAAAATTACTGTTAATAATAAAAACAGAATGCCGCATGAATTCTTGAGAGAAGCTGATGTTTTAGAGGTGAATTTCGATTATGAAGAAAACACTTTTGAAATTGAAGAAGGCAATTTAGAAATCATTTATGAAGACGATATGATACTTGCAATCAACAAGGAGCCTTTTTTAGTAGTTCATCCAACAAAAGGACATCCTACAGGTACTTTGATGAATCACATCGCTTATTATCTTTCTGAAAAAGGTGATATAAGCAAGATAAGATTTGTGAATAGATTGGATCGAGATACTTCTGGAGTGATCATTGTTGCAAAGAATCAGTTTATTCATCATCAACTTTCCGAAGAAATGAAGATAGACAGAGTGAATAAAGAATATGTTGCATTAGTTCAAGGTGTTGTTGAAAAAAATACTGATATCATTGATTTGCCTATTGAAAGAGAATCAGAAGATTCAATCAATCGGGTGGTACGTGAAGATGGGAAACCATCAAAGACCCAATATAAAGTTATTGAGAGAATAAATGGATTTACTCTGTTGGATATTAAGCTTTTTACAGGGAGAACACACCAAATTAGAGTACATTTAGAACATATCGGGCATCCGATTGTTGGAGATGAACTGTATTATAAAAAATCAGACCTTATAGAACGTCAATTTCTACACTGCACAAGCATGGATTTTTTTCATCCTGTTACAGGTGAAAAGATTTACTTGAAGGCACCTTTCAAAAAAGACATGGAAAATGCATTGAAAATATTGCGGGGTGATTAAATGCAAGATTTTATAAAAGTAGAGGGATTGAAAAAAACTTATAAAATGGGAGAAATCGAGGTCAATGCAATTCGAGATATCAATTTTACTATCAGTGAAGGTGAGTTTGTAGTGATTTTAGGCCCTAGTGGGAGTGGAAAGAGTACGCTCTTAAATCTTCTAGGTGGGATGGATCTACCAACACAAGGAACTGTATTTGTAGAAGGGAAAGAATTAACGACATATGATGACCGGCAATTGACTGAATTCAGACGATATAAGATTGGGTTTGTTTTTCAATTTTATAATTTGATGGCAAATTTGACAGCAAAAGAAAATATTGAATTGGCAACTGAAATTGCACTTAATCCGTTGAATATCAATGAAATTATTCAAGAAGTTGAGTTAGATGAGCGTGCGAACCATTTTCCTTCACAACTTTCAGGAGGCGAGCAACAAAGAGTCGCTATTGCGAGAGCAGTTGCAAAAAATCCTGGATTACTTCTATGTGATGAACCGACAGGTGCCTTGGATTACAGTACGGGTGTCAATATATTGAAATTGTTGATACGCGTCAATAAAAAATACAATAAAACAGTCATTGTAATCACTCATAATGCTGCCATCGCAGGTATTGCTGATAGAGTCATCAAGCTCAGGAGTGGAATAATTACTCATAATGAAATCAATGAAAATCCGATAGATCCAGAAAGGATTGAATGGTAATGAAAAAACTTGATGTAAGAGTTTTGAGAGTTCTCAATCGATCTAAAACCCAATATATAGCTATTACTTTGGTTATTATCATTGGTCTTATGAGTTATATCGCTTTTGGAATGGCCATGAATAATCTCGATGTGACAGTAAAAGATTATTATGAATTGACGAATTTTGCTGATGGTTATGTTGATTTTTCTTCTATTTCTGAATCGAATATTTCAAAAGTAGGTGAGATAAATGGAATTGAAAATATCGAGGGAAGAATTATTGATGAAGTTAAAATAGATATTGAAGAAGAAAATGTAAGGGCTAAGATGATAAGTATTCCTGAGATAGATGGAATTAATCAATTGTTTTTTAAATCTGGAATTAAAACATTGGACTCTGATCGTGAAATTTTTGTTGTCAGTCAATTTGCAAAGGCTAGAGGATATTCAATAGGAGATGAACTCACAATTATTGTTTATGGTAAAAAATATGAAATGACCATTAAAAATATTGTTGATTCACCTGAATTTGTCTACCTGATTGAAAATGAACAGACGCTCTTGCCAGATGCCAAAAAATATGGTGTCATTTATGTAACACAAGCTTTTGCTCAAAATGTTCTAGATTTGGGGAATTCATACAATGAAGCTGTTTTCACAGTAGAAGAAGATATAGTGGTACAAGATGTCCTTGACGAAATTGATGAAAATTATGACAAATTCGGTATAGTGGGCATGACTGACAAAAAAAATCAGATATCAAATAGAATGTTGAATGAAGAAATTAATGGTGGCAGGCAAATGGTGTCGGTTATTCCAGTAATATTTCTTTCAGTGGCGGCTGTCATTATGGTGTTCATGATTAACCGGTTAATAAAAAACGACCGCATGATGATAGGTGTCCTTAAAGCGATGGGATATACTAACAAAAATATTGTGTTTCACTATTCGAAACTTACTGTTTTGATAGGATTAGTAGGATCAATATTTGGGATTGTGCTTGGTTTTCGATTTTCAGGTATGATGGCAAAACTGTACGTTGACAATTTTTTTAACATCCCAATGCTCACAGCTGTTTTTTATCCTGTTTTTGCAATTAAGGCTATACTCATGTCCAGTGTTTTTACTGTGGCAGCCGGTGTCTGGGGAAGTAGGAGTGTATTGAAAATTCATCCTGCCGAGTCTATGAGACCTGAGCCTCCAAAGATAGGCAAGAAAATATGGTTGGAGAAATTTGATAAATTGTGGAGTAAAATTCAATTCGATTGGAAATCGATAATACGCTCGGCACTGCGAAATAAAAAAAGATTGTTTTTTACAATGATTGGAGTTGCTATGACTTACAGTTTAAGCCTTATGCCAATCAGTATTGTAGATATTTACGATGTGCTTTTTGTCTCACAGTTTGAAGAGTTTCAGACAATGCAGTATAACGTAAATTTCCAGAATTTTGTTTCAGATACTAATATTTTAGATATTGAGAAGGATACTCAGGCAAGTATAATTGAAGGGAAACTGGAAATTCCTTTTGAAATTGAAAATGGTCTGGAAAATAAAATAGTAACGATGGTAGGAATCAATCAAGAAACTCAAATGTATCACTTTACAGATATAAATGGGAAAACAATTCAAATACCTGACGAAGGTGTATTGATAACAGAGAGTGTTGTCAATACGTTTGGTTATCAAGTAGGAGATGAAATTTTTCTCAAGACCTATATACCGGGTAAAGATGATATATCCGTAAAAGTAAAAGGAATAATTAAACAATCACTGGGAATAAATATGTATATAAATATCGATTATATGCAAAAAATGATGGTTGATAAGGGACTTATCAACAGTGTCATGTTAAATAGTGATGAAGATGTCAAATCTATTTTGGAAGATTATCCAATGATTGCTTCAGTTCAATCGTTGCAGGATATTAGTGATATGTTTATGGAATTCATGGATTATACCATCTACAGCGTTACTCTTATGATTGTTTTTGCTGGAATTCTCGGCTTTGCCATTGTTTATAATTCAGGAATAATGACAATTAATGAGCGACAATTGGAATTTTCATCTATGCGAGTGATGGGATTCAGCAAGATAGAAATATTTAAAATGATTACAAGAGAAACCTTGATTATTTCGATTATAGGTATATTGATTGGTGTGCCAATGGGGCAGGCAATGCTTATTTCTATAGGAGAAACTTTTAACAACGATTTGTATACAATGGATTTGGCGGCAACTCCAATTGCACATTTAAAAACTGCCGCATTGACAAGTTGCTTTGTTATTATTTCAGTAGTTGCAACTTATGAGAAAATTCACCGGTTGAATTTTATCGATGCGCTTAAAAATAGAATGACTTAGGGGGATTCAGATGTTTAAAAAAATCAAATTCAAATCTAAATTTTTTTGGATTATAATTGTTGTGGCATTATCATCATCAATAGGATTCTGGGTTTATTATCAGATGATGCAGACTGAAAAAGTAGATGTCGATTTAGTGAAGATGGAAGCAGTCTATGCATCGGTGAAAGATACTGGAACAGTTAAGAGTGAAGAAAAAGTTGATTTAATTTCTATTGGCAGTGGAAAAGTTCTCGAGGTTAAAGTGGCTATAGGAGATGAAGCTGAAGAAGGTGATATTTTAGTTGAAATTGATGACAAAGCATTGCGATATCAGTTGGAATCACTATCATATGAAATAAAAGCGCTTGAAAGCAATATCTCATATTTAATAAAACCTTATAATAAATCAACAATTGAGAATTATAAAGATTCTGCGAAAATTGCCAAAGAAAATTTTGATCGATCGAAAAAAGACTATGATAATGCAGTAATTTTATTTGAATCTGGTGCAATCAGTCAATCTGAAATGGATTCACTCGAGCTCTCATACAAAATAAGCGAGATGAATTATAGCATGGCATTAAATGAGACAAATGCAATAGCGAGCGGTTCTAGTCAAGATTTGATTGAGCAGTATCGATATCAATTGAAATCATTGGAAACAAAATTGGAAATGTTAAAAGATGAAATCGATGAATATGTTATAAAAGCCCCTTTCGATGGAATAATAAGTGAGATTTATGTTAATGAGAGTGTTTTTGTTATGACCGGTGCACCAACAGTGCAAATTTACAAAAAAAAGTATTTTATTGAATCCAACTTATTGGAAGAAGATTTAATATTGCTGAATGATATGACACCTGTTATTTTAAGTTTTGATGGAAAAGAAGTGGATGGAAGCATAAGAAAAATACATCCTGCTTTAAAGGAAATAATATCTAATTTAGGAGTCAGTCAACTTAAAGGTGTAGTGGAGATAGATGTAGATTATGCTTTTGGGCTTATTGGAAGAGAAGTTGATATTGAGTTTATAGTTGATCACAATGAAAATTCTCTGACAATCAGTAAAGATACTATTTTAAAATATAATGGCGATGAGTTTGTCTATTTAGTGCAAAATGGAAAAACTGTATTGAAAGCAGTTCAAATTGGAATTAAAGGCAATCAGCGTTATGAAATTTTAGATGGGCTTTCTGAAGGTGACATTGTAATTCTCAATCCTACAGACAGCATTGAAGAAGGTATGAAAGTTTCATATTGACAGAATGAATCTATACTTTGAAAAATCGAGTTTTATAGGGTATAATAAAATTAGCCTGAGATGTACGTTACGCAATATAATTCAACCACCAAATTGAATTAGGGGAGTTCGTGTCCTATTGCGGATGACATGCCTTATTTTATATGTGGACGTCAGAAACAGCAGGTAGTGCACCCACGTTGTGAGACGTGGTCCTGAATTGTATATGTAACGGCATCTTGGACCTTCATTTTATATGAAGGTTTTTTTGTGGAGGAAATTTAATGTGGAAATTTGAAATGGATGAAAATAACCCTATATATTTAAATATTGCAAATCATATTGAAAAAATGATACTCAATCAGGGTTTATCACCGAATGATCAGTTACCTTCTATTCGAAGGCTTTCTGAAGAATTGTGTGTCAATAAAGATACAGTCGTCGCAGCTTATAACTATTTGAAAAATAAGGGGTATGTGTATAAGGTATCTGGAAAGGGCTCCTATGTAAAAGAATTCAATGACATTGAAATTGAAAATTTAAAAATTGAGAATAAGGATTATTACTATGATTTCAGTCAATCGATTATTTCAACTGATTATTTTCCTGTGGAAGAATTTAAAGAATCTTTCAATCGTGTTTTATCAAGAGATAAAGGAAAAGCGTTCTCTTTTCATGATGTATCAGGGTATGAACCTTTAAGAGTTGAATTAAAAAAAGTGCTCTCGAACCAAGGAATAGAAACATCTATAGATAATATTATGATTATATCAGGTGCTCAACAGGGAATTGATATTGTATCTAGGAATTTTTTGCAAAAAAATGAATGCGTGTTTTTAGAAAATCCAACATATAAAGGAGCCTATCAGTATTTTAAATCAATGGGTGTTAAAATTGTTGGGATACCATATGTAGACGGTGATTTGGATTTGATTAGACTGCAAAAAGAACTTGACTGGAATAAACCTAAATTGATGTATACAATGCCTAATTTCCAAAATCCGACTGGGTGCAGTTATACTGAAGCCACCAAAAAAAAATTGTTAGAGCTAGCCTGTCAATACAACTTTTATATTATAGAAGATGATTATACCAATGATATCAACTATGGAAATGAAGTCATTAGTTTAAAGAGTTTTGATAAATATGACAGAGTTATATATATAAAAAGTTTTTCTAAAATACTGATGCCAGGTCTCAGGGTATCATTTGTCATATTGCCAGATAGTTTGGTTGATGCCATTGGAAATATTAAAGCAATGACGGATATTGCAACTTCGGGAATACTGCAAAGAACACTGGCTGATTTTATTAGCAGCGAAAGTTATATTGATCATATTGCTAAAATCAACGAAATATTTAAGCGGAAAGTAGAAAAATCATTTCAGCTATTCAATGACTATTTGCCAAAAGATGTCAGTATTTTGATGCCTGAAGGCGGAATTAGTTTTTGGCTCAAATTGCCTGAAGGCATTGATTCTGATATTTTGTTGAAACATGCAAAAAAAGAGGGTGTCATATTTAATAAGGGGTCTGATTTTTTTATTAATAAAAATGTGAAGGAATCTGATTATATCAGATTGAGTTTTGGAGGTATTAAAGAAGAGAAAATAGAAGAAGGAATTAAAATTCTAAGTCGCATGTTGTTGAAATGTATTTACAATAAAAAAAATAAAATGATTATTTATTGAAATAAAAAGATGAAATTATTAAAATTTCATCTTTTTGTTATTTATAGGAATTAATCTCGATATCATCTATCCATATGATCATATCTTCTGCATTGATGCTGATTCTTAGATTATTGGCATGCGCGGTATTTGTATTGAAACTGATTTGCTTCCATTCATCAATAGGTGGATATTGGACTTTTGACATGGAGAAAATTTTATCGTTTCCGTTTAGACCTGTAACCGTGACAGTCACTGGTGAATCATCAGTCGCTTTCACCCAAAGTGAAATTTTGATATTGTTGTCTAAAAATAATTTATCCAAATTGATGCCGTGTGTTTCATCTCCTGAAAAAATCATCTTTATTGATTTACTGCCTGCTTTCACAACTTCCTCATCAAAGGAAACTTGGTCATCAAAAGTGATTGTATAACTATCAAGTGGTTCAGTTTGAGAACTATCCAAATTATCCTGATCTTCAATGGGTTCTAAATCTAACTGCGTATGGTAAATTTCTTCAGTGTAAGCATCACTCCAGTTTCCAAATGAATCCATGACACGTAATGATATTCTATAAATGCCTTCTGTTGTAAATGACAAGTTTAAGTTGTATGTATTAAAGGTATCAATCAATTCATTGTCTGAATAAACTGTCCATTCAACTTCCTCAATTTTATTGTTCTTGCTGAAAGTTTTGCTCATATTGATAAATTTCCATTGATTTTCCATTTTTTCTTTTTCAAAGGATGCAATAGGAATATCATTACTCTTGATTTTATTGATCATAGGAGTAAAAACTGCAAAAAGAGCAATAGCGATAGCCATTATAATAAGGGCTACAAATAGAGGATTGGCTGCATATTTATCTTGTCGGAATAAAAATATTTTATTATTTGAAAATGGCAGATAAAATTTTTTCTTTTCACTTGAGCTTCTATCATTTAAAAAATCAGATGCAGCATTATTTCCTGATTGGCTTCTGTCATCAAAAGTTGAATATGTTGAAACATTTTTTTTATCCAAGTACATGTCATAGATGTATATTCTTTTATAGTCATCGTATATTTTCTCTATAGAGTCCAATGAAGGGTCAATATCAATGTTCTTGAAAAAAGAATTCAAGAGCAGTATTAGCTCAGAATCTTTTTCAGGAGCTGTAAAATCAAGCATTCTTAGGGCAAATTCTTTGATTCGTTTCTTGACATCGACAAATTCAATGTCACTTGATATTTTTTCTTCATCAATTATAATCAATTCATTGTGAATAAGATCATGGTCTTTTATGTAAAATTGTGAATGACTCGATAAAATATATTGGAATATATAAGGTAGAGAATCAAATTTTCTCAATGTATTAAGATAATCATGAAGAATATTGGTTCTGAAATTAGTTGTATTTGGAATGTTGTCAATCATTTGAAAAATACTCATACCTTCTTCGTATTTTGTAATAAATATAGCAGAAGAATCATTTTCAGTGAAATACAGCAGATGATCTAAATTATTTTTTAAACTATCAATCAAATTCATCATTTTTGAGTCTGTTTTAATCAGCTCATTAATAACAACAATAAGATTGGGATCTTCTAGAGATTCACCAGTGTATATTTTTTGATATGAATTTTCTTGAAAAAGATTAACGACTCTATATATATTATTGTAGATTTTGTCCACAATCAAACCTCCATTTAGCGTAAAGTATTTCTTAATAATATTATATACTAAAATAATAGGGTATTAAACTTTTTTTATATGAGATGTGTTAAAATAGAATGAAAAGGGGGATCAGCATGTTTAAATTCTTGCATATTGCTGATGTTCATTTCGATGCTCCTTTAATGAGCAAAGATACGAACGTCAGAAGTGATTTAAAAGCCAGTCAAAAGGATGCATTTCGAAAAGCTGTCGATTTCTGCATTAAGGAAGAAATTGATGGACTTTTAATAGCAGGAGATTTATTTGACAATGAAAGAATTTCTCTAAATACAGAAAAATTTCTATGGGAAAATTTTGAAAAATTGAGAGAAAAAAATATTCATGTCTTTTATACACCTGGTAATCATGATCCTGTTATTTATATGAAGTCGAAATTTGGTGATAATGTACATATATTTGATAGAGATGTGCCGACTGAATATATTATTAAAGATAAACATGACAAAGTATGTCGGATTATTGGTGTAGGGCATATCAACGATAATGAGAAAAGAAATTTAATTAGAAAGTTTCCTAAAAAGATGGATGATCGTCCTATTGTTGGAATTGCTCACACGATGGTTGAAAATGTTGAAGTTGATGAAACAAAAGGAAAATATATGCCCACTTCATTAGAAGATTTGCTTGATAAGAAATATGATTATTGGGCACTGGGACATATTCATTCAAGAATGCAATTTAAAGACTATCCTATCTTTTACTCAGGCAATATTCAAGGATTGAATATCAATGAAACTGGGTTAAAAGGTGGAAACTTTATAAAAGTTGACAACGGTCTTATTGAAATAGAGTTTATACCATTAAATACTGTTTTTTTTGAACACATGACAATTGATATTACGGGAGAATACGGATCTGAGTATGACTTTTACAATATTTTAAAAGGGCTTATAGCAGAAGAATTGCTTGCATTCAACTACAATTCAAGCAATTTAATTATCAGACTCTTTATTACTGGGCAGACGAATATGGTCAAGTATCTGAATTCTGTAGAGTCAATTGAATATTTGGAAGAAGAACTAGCTCAGGATTTGGATATAAAATCATTGGAAATTAAAAAATACCAATTAAAAAATGTTAAAAAATTGGAAGATTTGATTCAAGACAATAAAGTCTTAGAAGAAGTGATGATGATTATGAATAATCCTAATGGAGATAAAAAAATGATGAAAAATATGAAACATATTAAATATCAAATATTTGATAATGAAGAAAATCCAGAAAGTATTATAAATCAACATAAAGAAGAATTGATGGAATTGATGATGGCATATTTTACAGGTGATGAATCATGAAAATAAATGAAGTTACACTATTTGAATATGGAAAATTCGATAATAAAAAAGTAATTAAATTATCTGAAAATCGACCAAATTTGATTTATGGAAAAAATGAAGCTGGAAAATCAACGATTGTTTCGGCAATCAGCGAGTTGATTTTTGGATTCGAGCGTTCAAAAAAAGATAATCATAAATATCTGCCTTGGAAAGGTGAGCGTCTCAATATAGCCATGTCCTACCTGAATAGTGCTGGTAAAAAGTTGAATGTCAAAAGATTATTATCCAATAATGTAAAAGCGGCAATAGAAGATGGTCTGGAAATTATTCAGCTCAATAATCGTACATTACCTGATTCAGAATACATGTCTCGAAATATTTTCAATAATGTCTATATGATTACAAGTGAACAGCTTAAAGAGATAGAAACAAAGTCCTTTAGTGAACTGCAGGATAAGTTAGTGTTGAATTACGGCAATAGTAATGTATCTCCTAAAGCAGTCATACAGCAGTTAGATGAGGATATAAAAAACCTTTATAATGCTAGAAGTCGAGGAAATAAACAAACGATCAATCAATTGATAGATGAAATAAAGGAACTAAAACGAGAAAAAAAAGATAAGAGCAATCAATATCATGAAGTGCGCGTCATGTCTGAAGATATTCAAAAGTTGGACAAAGAATTGTTGAAACTTGATGAAAAAATTATTGAAAAAGTGAATTTAAAAAATCAAATTAATCGGTATTTAAAACCGATTGATTTGATAAATAAAATAGAAAATCTAAAAGCGAATGTAGAAAATTATGAAAGATATGAGAGACTTGATAAAGAAATTTTAGAGAAGTATCAATCTTTGAAAGAGATTTTAAAAGAATATCGCGATGAAATATCAGAAAAAGATGTCAAAGTGGCTTTGAAGAAAGAAAAAATAGAAGAATTGAGCTATGATGAAAAAATGGCTTTGAGTTTAAAAGACAGACTAGAAGAAATTGAATCAGTTGAATTAAAACTTGATAAAGTAAAAGATAACATTGATAAAAATAATGAGTACTTTGAAATGAATGTTCAAAAAATGCATAATGAAGTGGATTATCTCTTTAAGGAAAAGATTCGAAATGTTGTTGACTTTGATTTTCAAAAAATTCAAACACTATACTACAAATCAAAAGAAGATGAAAGTAACAATTCAAAAGGACCATTGGCGATTTTTAAGGTATTAGTTATTTTGGGACTTTTGGGAGTGGGCATATTTACTCAAAATATTTTTGGAGCGGCAGTTTTAGCGATTACTTTATTGATTGTTATATTTGATTATTTTGATAGAAGAGAAAAATTAAAGAGCAGCAGCAGTGTATTGTTGAAAAAAGAACTTATAACCATTGGAATTGTTCCGGAAATAGCAGAAAACTTTACTGAAATAAATTTAAAGAATTTGGAAAACTATCAGACAATTAGAATTAAAACAGAAGAGTTGCTCAATTTAAAACAAGAATTGGGAAAAGCTGAGCTTAAGTGCTTGCGTGAATATGATGAGATTTTTACAAAGTTTGATGACATAAGAAATGTGAAAATGTTGAATCATGTTTTAAGTGAAGCAGTTGCAAAATCAAGATTGAATGATGAACTGATGAGGGATATTGAACAAGAAAATAATGGACTTCATCAATTGGCACAAAAAACACTTGAAAAAGATCATGAATATACCATGATTGAAAATACCATTAATAAAATGGGGAACGGCAATTTTGAAATTGGATACAGCAATATCGAAAAATATCTATCTGTGAGAGATCGTATCATTCATTATGAGTCAGAGCTTGCTGAAAATTTCAATATGAGTCAGATTGAAGAAGAAATTGATAATTTGGATCAGTCTATAATCAATGAAGATTATCTTATTGTCATTGAAAATGATATTGAGTCATTGCAGCTTGAAAAAACAGAGAAAGCAAAGAGAAACATACAGTTGAAAGCAGAAATTGATCATAAAATAACTGGAGATACATTAGATGTAATTGAGGGGAAAATTGAATACAAAACACATGCTTTAAAAGAGTATGCCCATCAATATGATATTTTATCTATATTGAAGCAGTTGATTGTCAGAGCGGATGAGCGCTATAGAGAAAAAAATCAGCCCGATGTTTTGAAATTGACAAGTTACTATTTCAGCAAAATGACCAATGGCAAATACACACATGTTTTGATAGAAGAAGATGAGAAAATGTATTTGAAAGATCAAGAGGGAGAAATTGTTTCTGCAGACAGTGAAATAAGTGCGGGGACAAAAAATCAATTGTATCTGTCTTTTAGACTTGCACTCATTAAATATCTGGATCAGGATAAAGATAAGTTGCCGATTATCCTCGATGAAGCTTTTTCTAATTGGGATGTTGAAAGATTAGATCCTACATTAAAACTTATTGAGGAAATTTCTAAAGAACGACAAGTCATAATGTTTACTTGTAAAGAACATAATGTGAAGTACTTGGAATCTTATTTGCCTGACTTGGAGAAAATAATTATATAAAAAGGCAAGAAGCAAAAACAAGTCTCGAAAATTTTGAGACTTGTTTTTGATATGTATAAAAAAGTAAATATTTACCGCCATTGACACGAACATAAGTTCGTGGTATTTTAATATTAGGCGGGTGAGTAAAATGAAAGTGATAGCAAAACCTATTCATATGATTGCGTGCTTCAATGAAGATGGAAAAATACGGCCTCTTAAATTTAAAGTTGAGGATTCTGGGATAAATGTTGTGATAAAAATTGATCAAGTAATTAAAACTACTGTTGAAAAATACGCAGGAAATATTATGCATGTTTTTGATTGTAGAAGTGAAATAGAGGGGGAGATCAAGCTTTATCAGCTGAAATATGAAATTGAAACGAATCGATGGATTTTGTTTAAAATGTAACTTGCAGTGGGTATATATGTAGTGATAATGGTGTGAGGGAGTGAAAAATATGGCAGTGCATTTCTTTTATGATTTTAAAGATGAGCTGATAAAAAAATTAAATGAACGACTTAGTCCAGAAATAGAAAAGCTTCGTTATGAAAAGAATTTGAAAGAGCAGATTGATGGCGCAGAGATCATGATTAGAGAATATTTTAAAAATTTGATTGATGAGATGAAAGAATTGATAGAGGCATCTGATGGAAAAATTTTTTTCGAATCGGATGATGAAGTGATTGGAAAATTATCCATAATGAAATATTATTTGAAATTTACGAGAAAGAATCTCGCTATTGAAGTTAAAGTTGGTTATTACGTACCTGAAGCGGATCTTGTGGAATCTGTCGTTTTAAGTTATATTGTGCCGGGAGAGAAAAAAGCTAAGATAAAACGGGTAGGAAAAATTCATGACGGCAGTAATTTTGATGAAAACACGTTGACTTATTACATGAGAGAAGCATTTATAAAATTGGATATATTTGCCAAATAGGAGGAAACAATGATATTGAAATATTTGGGGCATGCGGCATTTTATATAGAAAGCAATCAATTCAAGGCTCTCATTGATCCTTTTTTAAGAGGAAACCCTCAAACAAAGAGTGTGCCTGGTGATTTTAAAGAATTATCACATATATTTGTTACGCATGGGCATGGCGATCATTTAGGAGATACGGTCGAAATAGCCAGAAATACAAATGCAAAAGTTATCTCAAATGCTGAAATAATAAACTATATCACTTCTAAAGGAATTATCAATGTTCACCCGATGCATATCGGAGGAAGAGTCAAGCTGGCTTTTGGGATTGTCAAAATGACACCTGCTTTGCATGGCTCATCAATAATGGAAGAAGGAAAAATAATCTATGCTGGAAATCCAGCTGGATTTTTAATAGAAGTAGACGGTATAAAAATTTATCATGCAGGTGACACTGGATTGACTATGGATATGAAATTGCTTGAAGAAGAAAAAATAGACTTGGCTATTTTGCCAATCGGTGGAAATTTTACGATGGATATTTATGATGCGGCCAGAGCGGTGGAATTCATTAAACCGAAAGCGGTCATTCCTATTCATTATGACACTTTTGATATTATTAAAGCTTCACCTGAGAAATTTAGAGAGTTGGTAAAAAACACAAAAGTTATTATTATGAACCCAGATGAAGAATATCATATATAGAGCTGAATCTTCCTTGTAATAAGGGAGATTTTTTTATTGCTATAATTGATAACAGTTATCATTTGAATATATATGCCTAATTTTCTTTACTAAAAGCATTGTTGTCGTGTAAAATAAATTGAATTGACAAGAGATTGTATACAATATGATAAAAACATTGATATAAAGGAGTCTTAAAATGAATTTAGATAATAGAATTAAATTTTTCCCAATATCGGCTTTTTCGATTATTTTGGGGCTGACAGGGTTGACAATTGCTTTTCAGAAAGCTGAGGAGATATTTGCTTTTCCATACAGACTTGATTATGCATTGGTAACAGTAACAATCATATTTTTTCTTTTGATAGGATTAATCTACTTGATTAAATACATCAGATATCCTGAGGAAGTTAAAGTGGATTTTGAAAATCCAATTCGATTAAGTTTTTTCCCAACGATTTCAATAAGTCTTTTGTTGTTAAGTATTGCATTTCTTGGAATCCATATGCCAACTTCGAAAGTGCTTTGGACAATTGGAACAGTGGTACATACTTTTTTCACGTATAAGATAATTGGTATTTGGATGATGCATCCGAAATTTGAGATTAAGCATATTAATCCAGCTTGGTTTATTCCAGTTGTTGGAAATATTTTAATTCCTGTTGCTGGCGTTGTGCACTATAATCCTGAAATTTCATGGTTCTTTTTCAGTATCGGATTAATTTTCTGGGTTGTTCTCTTTACAGTGTTTATGTATCGTATGGTGTTTCACCACCCTATGCCAGAAAAGTTGATGCCGACCTTAGCGATATTGATTGCTCCTCCGGCTGTAGGTTTTATTGCTTATGTTAAATTGACAGGTCAAATAGATAGTTTTGCTAAAGTGATGTATTATTTTGCACTGTTTTTAATGACTTTTTTATTGACCCATTTTAATATGTTGACTAAAATCAAATTTTATTTGTCATGGTGGGCGTATTCATTCCCAATATCTTCAATGGCGATTGCTTCCATGCTTATGTACAGTCGTACACATATGGCTTTTTATCAATATGTTTCCTATGCACTGATTGCATTGTTGGTTATTGTCGTGCTTCTATTGATTCCAAGGACAGCCAAAGCAATAAGCAAAGGTGAAATTTGTATTGAAGAAGATTAAACATCAAACCCTTAAGAATTTTTTCTAAGGGTTTTTTCTTTTTCTGCAGTGGTATAATATAATTGAAAGGGTTGATTCTGATGAATGAGAAGAAAGTAATAAATGTACAAGATGAGTATATGGCTCAAAATGTTGTGGATTTTTTAAGAAATGAAGGAATTGACGCTTATTATATGGCGGAAGGTTGGGGGGAAGTTTCTCAAGTGATCGCAGGACATTCCATTTCAGGCTATAATGTATATGTTCGTGAAAAAGATGTAGTGAACGCTGAAGAAGCTCTTGAATATTTTGAATAGAAAAATAATTCATGTAGATGTTGATGCATTTTATGCATCTGTCGAACAAATTGATAATCCGAAGTTAAAAGGGAAACCCGTCATTGTGGGAGGAATTTCATCACGAGGGGTTGTTTCGACGTGCAGTTACGAAGCTAGAAAATATGGTGTACATTCTGCAATGCCAATTTTTCAAGCAAAGAAATTATGTCCAGAAGGTATCTATATAAGTGGACGGCATGACCGATACGATGAAATGTCAAAAAAAATTTTTGCGCTTTTACATGAAATTACAGATGATATTGAAATTGTATCCATTGATGAAGCATATCTTGATGTTACTTATTTATATCACACGGCAGAATATATCGGAAAGTATATTAAAAACAAAATAAAAAAAGAAACTGGATTGACTGTTTCAGTTGGTATTTCTTACAATAAATTTTTAGCGAAACTTGCTAGTGAGTGGGACAAACCCGATGGATTTTTTGTGATAAAAAAAGAGGATATTCCTGAGATATTGAAACCGTTGCCGATAATAAAAATACATGGAATTGGAAAAAAAACTGTTGAAAAACTCAATAAAATAGGAATCTATTCAATTGAAGATTTACTTCTCTATGATTTAGATACAATGGTCAATTTAATGGGGACAATGGGAGAAGAAATTTATGAAAGAATCAGAGGCGTTGATAATCGAGAAATCAAGACGCATTCGGAGCGAAAATCCATTGGAACAGAAATGACATTTACGGAAGATATTGATGATTTTGAAGAAATCATCAAACGAGCAGAGATTTATTTGCATGAAGTAGTTGAGTTGTTGATCAAGAAAAAAATGTTGGCAAAAACAGTGATGATCAAGATTAAATTTGATGATTTTACACAGGTAAGCAGGAGTAAAAGTTTGGAAGTTTATACGGATGATGAGAAATATTTTGGATTGCTGTTGAATGACCTGTTGCACCATATGGTATTAAAAAGCAAAGTGAGACTTCTTGGAGTAACGCTTTCTGGACTTATTAATAATCACGAAAAGCAGTTGATGCTATTTGACTTAATTGGAGAAGACAATGGAAAATAGAATAATAAAATTAAAGAGTAACATTTGGAAAAATTATCTTTTCATGTTTTTAAGAATTGATTTCACCCATGGATTCTGGATGATTTACTTATTCAATAAAGGAATTGATCTAGTTTATTTAGGATTATTGGAAACTTTGTTTCATGTGACATCCTTCACGATGGAAATTCCAACAGGCATGATTGCTGATGTGTTTGGCAGGAAAACAAGTCGTATATTAGGACGATTATTTTTTGCCATTTCAAATTACATAATTTTAATTGGAGACAATATTTTCATGTTTGCATTAGGATTCATGATTATTGCTATTTCATACAATCTTGAATCAGGAGCTGGGGAAGCTCTTTTGTATGATACGTTAAAAGAATTGAAAGAAGAGGAAAAATATTTAAAAATCATTGGAAGGATAGAGGGGATTTACCAATTGACAGCTTTGATTTCATTTGTTGTTGGAGGATGGCTTGCAAGTCATAATTATTCATTATTGTATGCAGTGACAATTATTTTTACTGTAATTGCATTTTTTGAAGCCTTTACATTTTTAGAACCTAATTATAAATCTGATAAAAGTAAAGAAATGAAAGCAAGAGATGCCTTTAGAAATTTAGTCAAAGAGAGTTTTCAAGTGATTCGTGGCAATAAGAAAATAATGTTTTTCATATTCTCCATGGAATTTATCCTGTCCATAGGAACGGTTTTATTTTATTACTTGCAAAATTACTGGAAAGGGCAAAATATTGTTGAATGGAAAATAGGACTATTTTTTGCTTTGAGCTCCTTGATGGGGATGATGGGAGGTATATTGGCCAGTCGTATAGAAAAAAAATTGGGACAGAAAAGATTTCTTCTCATTTTTCCTTTTGTGACAGTTGTGTCTGTCTGGATTATTGCGATGTCATCGCTTCATATTATTGCATTCATAGCGGTGACCTTTGTTGACAGTCTTATTTTTGTTGGAATGAATGACTACATCAACAGAGAAATAGAGAGTCACATAAGGGCAACAGTTTTATCTGTTGCCAGCATGGTTTTCAGTTTTTACATGATTATTATTTTTCCAGTTTTCGGTTCGGTTTCTGATCACTATAATTTTAAAACTGCATTTTTATTTTTAGCCGTTGTAAGTACAATCGCTTTGATAGTCAATAGTGTGATTGTGATAAAAAATCTAGAGTAAACTGCTCATCATTTTGTAGTCATCTTCTCCGATGCCACCGATGATTGGTTTTATTTTTTTGTGAAGAAAAACACCTCTTGAAATAGTGTATTTTCCATATTTAAGCCGCAAGTCATCCAGTGTTTGATTTAAATTGCGCAGAGTATCAAGATTTTTTTTGTCAAATAATGAATATTGATAATAATCATTATTTGACAGTCCGGTGACTCTTACACCTAAATGGCGAATTGATTGATTCTTCCAAGATTGATGGAAAAGTTTCTTTGTTGTTTGGTAAATGACATTGGTATCATCTGTTGGAGAAAACAATGTCATTTGGTGAGAATAGCGAGATAAATCAGAATTTTTAATGCTGATGACAACAACACTGCAAAGCTTATTTTCATGGCGGAGGCGCATGGCAACCATTTCTGTCAAAGCTAAGAGATACATATGAGCGTCTTCTGATTGATTGATATCTCTTGGCAGTGTTGTAGAATTTCCAATTCCTTTAACATAATTTTCTTCAGATAGTCGAATTTTTGAAGATTCGATTCCATTCGCATATTCCCATATGAGTTGACCATGGCTCTTCAGTTTATATTTTAAATAATCTAAGTCTGCACTTGCTAAATCACCAATTGTGTGGATGTTCATTCCGTGAAGTTTCTTTGCAGTTGCCCTGCCTACCATAAATAAATCTTCAACTGGAAGAGGCCACATCTTACTTTTAATTTCATGTGGAAAAAGAGTGTGAACATTGTCTGGTTTTTCAAAGTCAGAAGCAACTTTTGCTAAAAGTTTATTGGAAGAAATCCCAACATTTACAGTAAAGCCCAAGTCTTCTTTTATGTGAATTCTAATCTGATTGCCAAGATCTTCAAGTGAAGTTTCTGAGGCGTAGATATCCAAAAAACTTTCATCAATAGAAAAACGTTGAATATTGGGAGAATATGATTCTAGAATGTTATGCATAGCTTGGCTGGCTTTCATATATAAATGGTATCGCGGTGATACTACCGTCAAATGCGGACATTTCTGGAATGCTTTATAAAGCGTTTCTCCGGTGTGAATGTCATATTTTTTAGCAGGAATGGATTTTGCTAAAATGATGCCTCTTCTCGTTTTAGGATCACCACCTACAGCTGAAGGAATCATTCTTAGATCAATATCACTTCCTTGCTGAATTTGATAAGCTGCTTCCCAAGAAAGATATGCTGAATTGACATCCACATGAAAATAGTATTTATTCATAAAAATTCCTCCTATATAAGCATTATAACAGAACATATGTTCCTATATAAATAAAAATATAAAATAAGCTATAAAATTCTTTTATGATTGGAATAAATTTGTTAATATTTAACTATATGGCAACATGAGGAGGAGACAGTTTGGATAGAGATTTAACGAAAGGAAATATTTATACAAATTTGATATATATGGCAGTGCCGACAATGCTTGGTTTTTTATCGCAGACACTTTATGATATTGTAGATCTAATGTGGATTGGTAAAATTTCAGGATTGGCTGTGGCATCTGTTACTATTTTCATGACAATTATTTGGTTGACAGATGTCATTAATGAAATTATTGGTGTCAGTTCCATTTCACTAATTTCACAGAGCTATGGCCGAGAAGATTATGATGAAGCAGCAAGGGCCATTGGGCAGACTATTTTCTTTAAAATGGTTATCGCAGCTGCTATTGCAGTGATTATGTATGTTTTTCTTGAGCCCATTGCAAAGTTCTTCACTAAAGATGCAGAGACACTTCAGTATATTTATGATTATGGCTATATAAGAATTGCGACATTGCCAATACTGTTCGCACTTTTTTCTACGGTTACTTCGCTGAGAAATATTGGAGAATCAAAGAAGCAGATGATTATCATGACGGCTTCTGCCGTGTTGAATATTATTCTTGATCCTATTTTAATGTTTGATATTATACCTATTTTAGGTATAAAAGGAATGGGAATGGGTGTTTTTGGTGCTGCTCTCGCAACAGTCATCAGTAATGTTTTGGCATTTGGATTAGGTATGTACTACCTTTTTAGAGGAAATTCAAAGATTAAGTTGAAAGTAAAAGATTTTATTCAATTTGATTGGGCGATGGATTATAAATTATTGACAATAGGTCTCCCAATGGGTGTTGAAAATCTGTTTAGAAATTTTTCCGCTGTTGTAATATTAAAACTTGTATCCAGTTACGGTCCTGAAGTCATCGCTGTCATGGGTATCGGCAATAGAATTATTGGATTCTTGATGATGCCGTTAATGGGACTTAGCATGGGTGGCAGCACTATTGTGGGTCAAAGTTTGGGAAAAGGAAATATTGAACGTTCAAAAGTAACTGCCAAAGCCAGCGCAGCTTTTGGAATGATAGTGATGATTGTATTGACAATAATCAGTTTCAACTATCCTGAGCAAATCATGAAAGTATTTGTTTTTGAACCTGAAATTATAGCTGCTGGAATTTTTATGGTAAAAATAATTGTTTTCAGTATGGTATTTAGTGCAGTCAGTTTTGGGATTTCTACGTGCTTTATGGGATCCGGATATAATTTTCCCTATTCAGTCTCAAGTATTGTATCTAAATGGGGATTTCAGATACCTATAATGTTTATTGTTTTAAAAATTCATCCTGAAAATCCCAATCTCATCTGGTATGGTTTTTTAGTGGCATCAATTGTTGAAATGGCAATTAATCTTTATTACTATAAAAAAGGTACTTGGACTGAAAAACGCGTTTAGGAGTGATAGAAAATGACATATTCTTATGGTATTTGTTGTGGCACTATTGTGTCACTTGAGCAGATTAAAATCCCTGAAAATATTGAGTACAAAGTGTATGAAGTCATGAGAATAATTGACGGAAAAATATTATATTTTGAAGATCACATGAATCGAATGGAGCTGTCGTTGCAGTTTTATGTTCCTGGGTATCAAATCGATCGCGATAAAATAATGGGAACTATTAGAATGCTTATTGAAAAATCAAATGCAAAAAATGATAACATCAGGATAGAAGGCTATTTAGATGCCCAAAATGAATGCCACTTGATTGGATTTTTGCTAAAAGGCAGATATCCCGATAAAACAATGTATCAAGAAGGTGTTGTTGTAAAAACTTTTAATTATATGAGAAAAGATCCAAAGGTCAAATCAATCAACCATTCGTATAAAAAAATGCTTGAGGGGTTTATTGAAAAAGAAAATATTTATGAAGCAATATTATATTATGAGAATGAAGTGACGGAGGGTTCGCGCTCAAATGTATTTTTCATTAAAGATGGAAAAGTATATTCAACTTTCAGTAAAAATGTATTGTTAGGTATCACGCGTGCTAAACTTATAGAAACTTTAAATCAAATAAATGTTGAACTTGTAGAAGAAAATATCTTGAAAAGTGAGCTTGAAAAGTATGAGGTTGCATTTTTGACAGGTACATCCATACATGTGTTGCCTATAAGAATTATTGATGAAATTGAATATGATATAAATAACCCACTGTTGAGGGAAATTATGAAAGCTTTTGACATGACTGTCAAAAGTTATTTGACAATTTAAGGAGAGAATTTATTATGGAAATTTTAGAAAGATTTTTAAATTATGTGGCTATCGATACAGAATCGAATGAGAATTCTGATACTTGTCCCAGCACTTCTAAACAGTTGGATTTAGCGGATTTGTTGGTTAAAGAAATGACAGATATGAATCTAAGCGATGTTTATGTGGATCAACATGGTTATGTCTATGGCACTGTGGCAGCGAATATTGATAAGGAAGTGCCGATTGTTGGATTGATTGCACATATGGACACTTCTCCTGATTTTTCTGGAAAAGATGTCAAGCCTAATATCATTGAAAGTTATGATGGAAATGATGTCCTTTTAAATAAAGAAAAAAATATTGTGATGAAAGTAGAAGATTTTCCTAACTTAAAGAAATACATTGGAAAAACTTTAATTACAACTGATGGAACAACACTTCTTGGAGCGGATGATAAAGCGGGAATTGCTTCGATTCTTCATGCGATTGACGAAATAATCAAAAGTGGAATGCCTCATGGAACGGTCAAGATAGCATTTACACCTGATGAGGAAATTGGACGAGGTGCAGATCTTTTTAATGTCGAAAAATTCGGGGCTGATTTTGCGTATACGATTGACGGTGGAGAAATAGGGGAACTGAATTATGAAAATTTTAATGCTGCTTCTTGTGTTATAACGATAAATGGTGTCAATATTCATCCAGGAAGTGCCAAGAATAAAATGAAAAATGCATTGCTGATTGGAATGGAATTAAATGATATGCTTCCTAAAAATGAAGTGCCATCAGCTACTGAATTAAGAGAAGGATTTTATCATTTAAATGATTTTGAAGGAAATGTAGAATGTGCAAAAATGAATTATATCATCAGGGATCACTTTATGGATTCCTTTGAGAAGAGAAAAGAACTGATGAATGAAGCGGTAATGTATCTAAATAAAAAGCATGGTGTAAATACAGTAAGTGCAAGCATGAAGGATTCTTATTACAATATGCTTGAAAAATTTGGAGATAATCAAATGCACATTATTGAAACAGCAGAAAAAGCTATGGAAATGGCAGATGTAATGCCGCATATTTCTCCCATAAGAGGAGGAACAGATGGTTCAAGACTATCTTACATGGGGCTTGTGACACCAAATATTTTTACTGGTGGGTTCAATTTTCATGGCAAGTTTGAATGTATTCCATTGGAATCTTTGGAGAAATCTTCAGAAGTTGTTAAAAATATTATTAAAATTTATGCTGAGTAGAAATCAAGCCGTGGCATATTATATAATGCCATGGTTTTTTTGAAAAAAGAAATGAGGAAATGGAATGAATAACTATAGATTGGCCATTCAATATGATGGTGGAAGATATAAAGGATGGCAGCGTCTTGGGAATGGTGAGAATACGATTCAAGGTAAAATTGAAAATGTGCTGTCAGAAATGATGGAGAGAAAAATTGAAGTCATTGGATGCAGCAGAACCGATGCAGGTGTTCACGCACTTGAGCAGATTGCAAATTTTAAAATTGAAGAGAATTTGGATGAACTTGAAATAATGGATTATTTGAACAGATATTTGCCTAGAGACATCAGTATAACGGAAGTCAAACTCGTCTATGAAATGTTTCATTCTAGATATAATGCTAAAGACAAAACTTATCTCTTCAAGATTTGGAATGAGAAATATACAAATCCTTTCATGAGAAATTACAGTATGCATGTTGAGGAAAAATTGGAAATTGAGAAAATGAAAAATGCATGCAAGTATTTTATTGGCGAACATGATTTTACTTCATTTTCAAATGCTAAATCCAAGAAAAAATCAATGGTGCGTGAAATATACTCTATGGATATAATAGAAAATAATGCATTCATAGAAATACGAGTAAGAGGAAACGGATTTCTTCACAACATGGTCAGAAGAATTGTAGGCATGCTGATAGAGGTTGGATTGAATCAAGTAGATGCTGTTGAAATACCTCAAATAATGAGTTCAAAAGAGCGAAATCAAGCTGGCTATATTGCTGATGCTTGCGGACTTTACCTTGAGAAAATACAATATTGAACAAAATTAAAAACGCAATCCCCTTCTATAATTTAAATTTAGGAGGTGAGGTTCACAATTTATATGAAAAGATTGGATGTTGGATATATCCATTCTTTTTTTGATTTTATAGATTTCTTGAATGACTAAGTTGTTGAAGCGTATGAAATTAGGGTATAAAAGTACTGAAATATTAATAAGGGGATAACGGTAGAAATAGCTTTATCGATTATAGATGTACAAAAAAATTATAGAATTGAATTTTCAGTTATAAGGCAATTAAAATTGGAGATGTGGAATATGTCTAATAAATCTGATAAGTGTTTGTTCTGGACACCACGCATACTTTCAATCATCTTTATCGCATTTCTTTTGATTTTTTCTTTGGATGTATTCGGTCAAGGCTACAGTTTTTGGGAAACTGTCGTTGGATTTTTAATACATAATATACCTGTGTTTATTTTAATCGGTGTGTTGATTATCGCTTGGAAGCGCGAGTTAGTGGGAACATTTTTATTTGCTTCAGTGGGGCTGATGTATCTCATTCTAGTGACGACAAGATCCGATGAACCTTGGTATGTTGCGATGATATTAGTGGCGCCTGCATGGCTTATCGCTGCAATGTTCTATGTAGGATGGAAAGCTAAAAAGAGAAAAGGAGAATAAAGTAGAGCAGTAATTGAGATGATAGATTGAGATATATGCAGCCCTTGAATTTAAAAATAAAATCGAGGGTTGTATAATTTTTCAGATAAATTGATTTATATAATGATTGACGAATAACTATCAATATTAAAAGAAACCCTTGGCTTAGATAAAAGCCAAGGGGGATGAAATTATCTTATTACGAGTACTGGAATTTTAGCATGGTGAATGACTTTGTTTGTTACGCTACCTAATAAAAATCTTTTTGAGACAGTCATTCCATGAGTAGCCATGATGATCAATTTGATACTTGAATCATTTTCGGTGACGTGGAGTATTTCGGAAGCGGGGTCTCCAATGGAAGTCATTTCTGTGATTTTCAATCCACTGCCTTCAAAAAACTGAGATACTTTTGTGACGATGTCTTTTGCAATGTCTTCAGTATTAAGAGGTATTCGATTGACCATTACGGGATCATTTACCCAATATATATTGGGTGAAATATCTTGTGAGTTGAAAACAATAACTTCACTTTTGTATTTTTTAGCCATGTCTAATGCGACATCAAGAGCCTTCTGATCATAATCAGGGCGGTCTACTGGGAGTAATATTTTTTCAAACATAATAAAAACCTCCTCTATTAATATATACCATTTTATTTGATATAATAAACAAAAGGAATTGGTGACCGAATGAAAACTAAGAAAATAATTACATGTCCTTTGGATTGTTTTGATCTATGCATGATTGATGTTCATATTGAAGGTGAAAATATTATTGAACTGAAGGGAAATAAAGAGCACCCCATGACTCAAGGCTTTATTTGTCAAAAGGGGAGAGATCACCTAAAAAGACATTTGTCTGAAGAAAGAATTAAAGCGCCAATGAAAAAAGTGGATGGGAAATGGATAGAAATTTCCTACGAAGAAGCAGAAAATCTGTTGGTTGAAAAATTAATGACATATGATAGAAAGTCGATTATCCACTATAATGATTCTGGATATACCGGGATAAGCAAAGAAGTGGATGAGTTGTTTTTCAATCACCTTGGGGGCGTTGTGAGTCCAAGAGGCAGCCTTTGCTGGTCTGCTGGCATTCAAGCAACTAAAGACACATTCAATGATGTAATAAGTTCAAATCCAGACGAGATAGAAAATGCAGAAGTAATTGTCTTGTGGGGAAGAAATCCAATTGTGACAAATATTCATTTGGCAAATAGGCTTTCAAAAGCGAAAAATCAAGGTAAAATAATAATCCTGATAGATCCAATACTCACTGAAAGTGCTGCATTGGCTACTGATTTTATTAGAGTTAGACCAGATACGGACCATCTTTTAGCACTTGCTATTATTAAAATAATGAAAGATGCTGGAAAAATTGACGAAAAAAAAATTGTTGAAAACTCGATAGGATGGGAAGTTTTCGCCGATAGTATTGATACGTTTTCTCTTGAAGATATATATAGGGAAACACAAATTCCATTTGAAAAAATAAAATATTTAGCTGAGTTATATAGCAGCAAAAGGGTGATTACTTATATAGGCTATGGTATTCAAAGATATAAAAGAGGTGGCAATACTGTGAAGGCAATTAATGCGCTATCTTTTACATCCAGAAATTATGGAAAAAAAGGAACAGGAATAAATTATGCGCATAAGGGATTTTCAAAATTGATCGAAGGTTATCTTTATGAAAGCATAAAGTTTGTTGATTTGCATGATACTTTTGTAAAATCAAAATTCGGACAATATGTGAAAGACCATGATATAAAAATGCTTTTCGTAACAAAATCAAATCCATTAGTTCAATTGCCTAATTTAAATCTTGTCAATGAAGCAATTGAGAGAATAGAATTCAAAGTTGGAATCGATTTATTTATGACAGATACAATGGCAGCCTGTAATTTGGTCTTTCCTGCTTCCAATATTTTTGAAGAAGAAGATGTGTTTTATTCTTCCATGTACAGCCCATATCTCCAGTATTCTGAAAAAGTGATCGATAATACAGATATCAAAGGCGAATATGATTTATTTCAGTCATTAGCTTTAAAAATGGATATAAAATCTTATCCGATAGTTTCTAAAGAGTTGTATCTGGCAAAAGCATTGGATAAAGTTTTTCTGGAACATAAAATTACATTAAAAGAACTTAAAGAGACAAAATACATTCGATTGGAGAATGACTATCAAAAATTTGAAAAATTCAGATTTATAAATGATGAGGGCAAAGTGGCTGTAGAAGTTCATAAACCTTTCAGTTCATCTGAATATCCTCTAAGGTTGATTAGTCCTAAGATAAAGAATTCGCTGCACTCTCAGGGTTTTAGAGAGTATGAAGGACTTCCTGATGTGTATATGAGTCAAAATATCTATAATCAAAGTGTAAAAGAAAAATATGTGGAAGTTGAATCGAGACAGGGTACATTAAAAGGCCGGGTTGTCATAAGAGAGTTGGCTGATGATATTATTGTCATCAATGAAGGTCATTGGCAACGAAGTGGCAGTGTTAATAGATTGACAAGTGATGAATACAGCGATATTGGTGATCAAGCGGCTTATTATGATACATTTGTAAAGATTAGAGGTATAAAATGACAGACATGTTTGAAAGAAGTTATCTAGTTATTAATGAAAAGAATATTGAAAAGTTGAAAACAATGAAAGTCGCTGTATGTGGAATTGGAGGAGTTGGTGGTTATGTTATTGAATCGCTTGCTAGAGCCGGTATTGGACATCTGATAATAATCGATTTTGATACAATTGACATAAGCAATAAAAATCGACAGATAATTGCACTGGATTCTACGGTAAACCGGGATAAAACAGAAGTAATGTTTCAGCGGTTGAAGGATATCAATAGTGAGATTGATGTCAAGATTATAAATGAACGAATTACTGAAAGTAATATTGAAAACCTAATTGATGAAACGGTTGATTATGTTGTGGATGCTATTGATCAAGTTGCTGCAAAAATAGCTTTAATAACCTTTTGCAAAGAGAAAGAAATTCCAATCATATCAAGCATGGGTACTGGAAACAAATTGGATCCGAGAATGCTTGAGATTACAGATATATATTTGACGGATACAGATCCTCTGGCCAAAATCATGAGAAAAGAGTTAAAGAATAAAAAAATTGAGAGTTTGGAAGTTGTATATTCAAGAGAAAAAGCTATGCGCAACAGCGAAGCTTATGAAAAACTTGATGATAAAAGAAAACCTGGAAGTTTGCCTTTTGTACCTGCGAGTGCAGGCATCATGATTGCATATAGAGTTGTTATGAATATATTGAGAATGTGATTATTTAAAATTCTTAATATAATTCTTTCGACAGTACCTTGTAAAACAAGATAGCATGTGATTAATTAGAATTGAAGAATTGAAGAATTGAAGAATTGAAAATGAGGTGAAGTTGATGAGTAAAGTATTATACAAATCTAAAACTAATCGAATGATTGCAGGTGTATGCGGTGGATTGGGTGAATATTTTGGGGTGGATCCGACGTTGATTCGACTGGCAGCAGTATTTACAGGTTTTTTTGGCATCGGAATTATTGGTTATATAATAGCAGCATTGATCATGCCAAATAGAATATAATTAGGAGGATGAAGAGATGGAAAAAAGATTGTATCGGTCAAGAGAAAACAAAGTAGTTTCAGGTGTATGCGGCGGTATTGCAGAGTATTTTGAAGTAGATGCTACTTTGATAAGATTGCTTTGGGCAGTAACGATATTATTTGCAGGAACAGGAATACTGGCATATATACTCTGTATTATCATTATTCCAGAATCGCCAGTAGAAGTTCGAAGTAATGAAGCTGACTCAACTGATGAAACAGAAGATATAAACGAAGAAAATGAGATTAAAAGGGAAAAGAAAGTCGTTAAGGAAAATAAAAATGGAACCTATATTATTGGATTGGCTTTTATAGGCATAGGGATGTTGTTTATTACTAGGAGAATACTGTGGTGGTTTAACATCAACTTTGCTTGGGATTTGTTCTTTCCAGTGTTGTTTGTATTCTTTGGGGTATATCTGATTGCAAAGAAAAGAGGTTGAATATGGAGGAAAAGAAAGCTGGAAATTCAGGACTGGGAATAGCCTTTATTACAGTGGGTTTATTCCTATTGGCTTATAGATTCAATTTAATTGATGGCAGAATATTTGTATCATTTTTAAATTTATGGCCGCTCTTGTTGATTGTGATAGGTATCAATATCATATTTAAGAGAAATGGATGGATTAAGTTTGTAACTTGGATGTTGTTTTTTGCAGCTTTAATCATGTATACCTATTATTACAATGGTAATATCCAAATATTTGGTGAAAAAATTATAACCGATCATTTAGAATCAGAAAAATCATATGTCGTATACGATGAGAATATTGAACAAGGTTTGTTGAAATTGAATTTAGGTGCAGGTCAGCTTGAAATATATTCAGGCAATCAAGAGCTTATCAATTCGGAATATCCAAAAGATATTACAGATGTAACAACTACCTTTGATAATGAAAATAGAAAAGTAATTTATAATGTGAAAAACAATAGCAGCGATTTAAGAGACGGAATAATTATTGACAAAGGGTATCGATACGATTTTGAAATCAATGAAAATGTCATTTGGAAATTCGATATCGACATGGGTGCGATGGATGCCAATATAGATTTAAGAGATATTCTCTTTAGTGATGTCAATATTGATATTGGTGTCGGACAGCTAGACTTATACCTTGATGATTTGATATTTAATTCGACAGTTCAAGTGAGCACGGGTGTTTCAGATATCAATATTTATATTCCTCAAGGGCAAAGTGTGAAATTGAGATATGATGGTGGAGTCAAAGTCGCTCATTTTTCAGGCGGAGATGATTATAAAAAAGATGGCGAATATTATTATTCAAAGTCATACGATGATAATCAATATTACTTGTTGAATATCAGTGCAGGTGTCGGTGATTTAAATATTCGTGAATATTAATTTTACTTTTATTGAAGATAGTAATAAACTTTTAGCAAGAAGACAAATTGGTGGGGCTTGATATGAGCTATGATATTAAAATTGAACAACCAAATAAGAGATTTGGATTTATAGAGGGAAGTATCAGCCATTACAGTTTCTATGCAGAAATTCAAAAGGAAACAGTTGCTGATGGGCTTGATTTGTCGACTTTGCAAAAGGGAGAAGGGAAAATTACTAAGTTATGCATTTTCAAAGATGAAATTGAGAATTCAGGGAATCCATTTCTGCCTACAATGTCAATAAAACGGCATATCTACATTAATTTTGAAAATGAATGGAAAGTTTATAATTTCACTTTCTATAACATAATGTTTGAACTTGTACAATATTTGGATAGAAGGTGTCAAATGAGTATTGTCAGATAGATATTGACAATTGAAATGTAGATGGTATAATTTTAAAAAAATCGTTGATGATGAAGAGGAGTAAATGAATAACCCTTTTAGAGAAAGAAATCCGATAGGCTGAAAGATTTCTAAGGAAGTGTTTATTGAAGGTAGCTTTGGAGACTTTTAAACTGAAATAGCAGTAGGTTTAAACGGTTGCGCGTTATAGCTTTGAAAGTGTCAACAAAATATTTGTTGAAATTAGGGTGGTACCGCGAAACCTCATCGTCCCTTCGAAGGATTGATGAGGTTTTTTATTTTTTGAATAAATTATTTGTAAAAATGCAATCGATGAATACAATGACAAATTATTAGGAGGATTAGCAAATGAGTGAATCAATGGGAAGCAAATACAATCCGAAAGAATTCGAACAGAAAATTTATGATTATTGGATGGAGAAGAAGCATTTTCATGCGGATCCGTATTCTGAAAAAGAACCGTTCACAATTGTATTGCCACCGCCAAATATAACGGGGCAATTGCACATGGGACATGCTTTGGATCATGTCATTCAAGATGTCTTGATTAGATTCAAAAGAATGCAGGGATTTGAAGCGCTTTGGCTCCCAGGAACAGATCATGCTTCTATAGCAACTGAAGTAAAAGTTCTTGAGAAAATTAAAAATGAGGAAGGACTTACAAAAGATCAGATTGATAGAGAAGATTTTTTAGATAAAGCTTGGGAATGGAAAGAGGAGTATGGGAACCGAATCGTTCAACAGATGAAAAAGCTTGGGAACTCATGTGATTGGGAGAAAGAAAGATTTACAATGGATGAAGGTTGCAATAACGCAGTTACAAAAGTATTTGTCAATTTGTATGACAAAGGACTGATTTACAGAGGAAACCGCTTAATCAACTGGTGCCCTGATTGCAAAACCAATCTTTCTGATGCAGAAGTAGAACATGAAGATCAACATGGTAAATTCTATTTCATCAAATACCCTATAAAAGACAGTGAAGAATTTTTAACAATTGCAACGACAAGGCCTGAAACAATGCTAGGTGATACTGCTGTTGCCATCCATCCAGAGGATGACAGATACGCACATTTAAAAGGTAAATCTGTAATATTGCCATTGATAGGAAGAGAACTGCCAATTGTAATGGATGAATATGTAGACAGAGAATTGGGGACAGGTGCGCTTAAAATTACTCCAGCTCATGATCCAAATGATTTTATTATTGGACAAAAGCATAATCTGCAAATTATAGATATTTTCAATATAGATGCTACCATTAATGAAAAAGGTGGCAAGTACAAAGGTATGGACCGTTATGACTGCAGAAAAACCATTGTAAAAGACTTGACTGATGCAGGATATATGATCGAAGTGAAAGATCATGAACATGCAGTAGGAGTTTGTTATCGATGCAATACTGTCATAGAACCAAGACTTTCAGATCAATGGTTTGTAAGTATGGAAGCGATGGCGAAACCGGCACTGGATGTATTGAAAAGCGGTGAACTAAAAATAACACCTGAGCGGTTCAATAAAGTTTATGCACATTGGTTGGAAAATATCAGAGACTGGACAATTTCAAGACAGCTATGGTGGGGGCATCGAATTCCAGCCTATTACTGTCAGGATTGTGGTGAAATCACTGTAAGTGAAACTCAAGTCCATGAATGTCATAAATGCCAGAGTACAAATATTAAGCAAGATGAAGATGTACTAGATACATGGTTCAGTTCAGCGCTTTGGCCTTTTTCCACTTTGGGGTGGCCGGAAAATACAGATTTGTTGAAAAAATTCTATCCTACAAATGTGTTGGTCACAGGGTATGACATAATCTTTTTCTGGGTTATTAGAATGGTATTCTCAGGTATAGAGCAGATGAAAGAATCACCATTTGAGCATGTTTTAATTCATGGATTGGTACGAGATGCACAAGGGAGAAAAATGTCTAAATCATTGGGCAATGGTGTTGATCCACTAGAAGTTATTGACCAATATGGTGCAGATGCCTTAAGATTTATGCTTGCTACAGGAAATAGTCCTGGAAATGATTTGAAGTTTCAAATGGAAAGGGTAGAATCTGCTAGAAATTTTGTCAATAAACTTTGGAATGCATCAAGATTTCTTTTGACAGGACTTGATGAAAATGAAGACTATACTTTAACAGGAAATGAAAAGTTGGAATTGGCAGACCAATGGATATTGTCAAGGCTCAATCAATCTATTCAAGAAATAACCAATAATCTTGAAAAATTCGAACTTGGAATAGCAGCGACAAAAATCTATGAATTTGTATGGGATGAGTATTGTGATTGGTATATCGAATTGACAAAGAAACGATTATATGGTGAGGATTTAGAGAAAAAACTGACGGCTCAAAAAGTTCTTTTGAAAGTTTTGGAAGATATATTAAAATTACTGCATCCATTTATTCCGTTTATTACTGAAGAAATATGGCAAAATATTCCGATGAGAAATGGTGACTTGATTATTCAAGAGTGGCCAATATTCAGTAATAACTTTAAATTTGAAGAAGCCGAAAAAAATATGGATGTTATCATGATGGCCATTAAAAATATTCGAAATGTAAGAGCGGAAATGGATGTTCCACCTTCAAGACAAGCAAGATTGCTAGTCAATGGAGAACCGACCATTCATGAATTGTTCTTAATGAATGAAGGATACTTCAAGTCGCTTTCAGCAATATCAGAAATTAAATTTATTGAAAATGATTATATTGAAGATGCGGCCAGTGTAATAATTGAAGGGGCTAAAATGTTTATCCCTCTTTCAGATTTGATTGATTACCATAAGGAATTCGACCGTTTAAGTAAAGAGATGAAGCGGCTTGAAGGAGAAGTAAAAAGAGCGGAAGGGAAACTGAATAATGAGGGTTTTGTCAGCAAAGCACCTGAAAAGTTGATAATTGAAGAACAGGAAAAACTAGAGAAGTTTAAAGAAATGTTGCATGAGATACAAGATAGATTGACAATTGTCAAAGAAAAATTATAATCCTTTTAGGAGTGAAAATATGAATTACAGTGAAGCAATTGCATATATACATGGAACATATAAATTTGGAAGAAAATTGGGACTCGATAATATTAATCAATTACTTGAAAAAATGGGTAATCCTGAAAATGAATTGAAAGTGATTCATGTGGCAGGTACAAATGGAAAAGGTTCAACAAGTGCATTCATAGCTAACATTCTCATTGAATCTGGTTACAGTGTAGGTCTTTTTTCCTCACCTTTTTTACAGATATTCAATGAGCGAATTCGTTTGAATCGGATGAATATTCCAAATCAAAGCTTAGCGGATATTACTGCATTTGTAAAAGAAAAAGTTGATGAAATGGTCATGTCTGGAAAAGACCACCCCACAGAATTTGAAATAGTGACAGCAATTGCATTTGAATTCTATAAAAGAGAAAAGGCTGATATTGTTGTTTTGGAAGTAGGTATGGGAGGACGTTTAGATTCAACAAATGTCATATTGAAACCGTTATGTTCAGTAATTACACCAATTGCAATGGATCATACAGATTATTTGGGAGACACGATGGCACTAATCGCGGGTGAAAAAGCAGGAATTATAAAGGAAAATTCCCCAGTGGTTGTTCATCCACAAGAAGTGGAAGCCTTAAAAGTTATCGAAGCGGTTGCGAAAGATAGAAATTCAAAAATGATTCTAGTAGATCAGTCAACAATAGAAATAATTAAAGAAAGTTTAACTGAAACAAAATTCAAATATTTGAATAAATCTTACTCTATTTCTCTTTTAGGAAGGCATCAGACAAGAAATGCAGCGGTGGCAATTGAAGTCGCAAAATTGTTGAATGACATGGCGATATTTAAAATTGATTCTTCAAGTATTGAAAATGGTTTAAAAGTGACTGTATGGCCAGGGCGAATGGAAATAATCAATAAAGAACCTCTTGTTATTATTGATGGCGCACATAATGAACATGGTGCCAGAGGATTGAAAGACACACTTGAACATTTGCTGAAAAGCAAAAAAGTGATTGGTGTTGTAGGGATTCTTGAAGATAAAGATGTTGATGCAATTATAAAACATGTCGTGCCTCTTTTAGATGAAGTGATTGTGACACAACCAAATTCACCTCGAAGTATGCCGTACATCGATTTGATGAATCATGTGAGAGAATATCATGATAATGTGTCAGGGTTTGAAAGAATTTTAGAAGCCATTATTGAAGCGAGAGCAAGAGCGAATAAAGAGGATGTTGTCTTGGTGTTTGGTTCTCTGTATCTCATTGGTGAAGTTAGATCAATACTTATAGAATAGAAAAAATATGAGATATATGTCATAAAGATGTATATCTTTTTTTTGATAAGTTGGATACAATAAAAAAATGTATTATAATAAGGAATACAATTGAAATATTATTTTATAACATAGAAGAGGATGATAAAATGAATTATAAAATTATTTTGGCATCGAACTCGCCGCGAAGAAAAGAAATTTTATCTAGATATATTGAAAACTTTTCAATAATGTCTAGTGAGTATGAAGAGAATATTGATGTAATGGGAAATCCTAAAACAGAAGTAATGAAAGCAGCTTTGCTTAAAGGTATGAGCATTGTAGATCAAGCGACTGAACCTAGTTTGATTATTTCGGCAGATACAGTTGTTTATTATGAAACTATATTGGGAAAACCGCAATCTGAAGAAGATGCCAGAAAAATGTTGAAGATGTTGAGTGGTCAATGGCATGAAGTATTTACTGGATTTGCAATCATAGATAGTGAAAGCAACAAAAGCATTATAAATTATGAGAAAACAAAAGTGAAATTCAATATACTTAGTGATGAAATGATTGATTGGTACATTTCTTCAAAAGAATATTTTGATAAAGCAGGTTCCTATGGTATTCAAGGATTGGGTGCAATTTTGGTGGATGAAATTTCAGGTGATTATTTTAATGTTGTAGGTTTGCCAATTTCTAAATTGCATTTTATTTTAGATAAACACTTTGATTTTAATATTCTAACAAAGGAGTAATTGATGATAAAAGATTTGCCGTTAAATGAAAGACCGAGAGAAAAAATGATAAACATAGGTTCTAAAAAATTATCTAATACTGAACTTCTTGCCATATTGATACAGACTGGAAGTAAAAGCGAATCATCTTTGGCATTGGCTCAGAAAATTTTAGAATTGATGAACAATGGCATTCATGAATTAAATAACATGACTGTTCAAGAGTTGTGTCAAATAAAAGGAATCGGTCCATCAAAAGCAGTGCAGATATTGGCGGCTGTTGAATTGGCAAATCGAATCAAAATGGATGAATTTTTGATTAAAGAAAAAATAATGTCACCTAAAGACATATATGATATTGTAGGACAGGATATGAAATACTTTAAAAAAGAAGTTTTTAGAGTAGTATTTTTAGATACAAAAAATAGAGTGATTGATTACGAGGATATTTCGATGGGAAGTCTCAATTCTTCAATTGTGCATCCGCGGGAAGTTTTTAATCGTGCAGTGAAGAAAAGTGCAGCCGGAATTGTATTGATGCACAATCATCCAAGTGGAAATCCTACTCCTTCAAGTGAAGATATCAATATTACAAAAAGGTTGGCTCAAGCAGGAGAATTATTAGGTATAAAAGTTATGGACCATGTTATAATTGGTATTGGGAAATATTACAGTATGCGAGAAGAAAATTTGATGTAGAATGAGAGGATTCAGTTATGGCGATATTTAAATTTTTAACAAAATATGTAGGAATAGATTTAGGCACTGCAAACACACTTGTATTTATTAAAGGTAAAGGAATTGTTGTTGATGAACCAAGTGTTGTAGCCATTGATAAAAAAAACGGCCGAATTTTGGCAGTTGGTACAGAAGCTAAAAATATGATCGGTAAAGCGCCGGATAACATAGAGCTGATAAGACCTTTAAAAGAAGGTGTCGTTGCAGATTTTGATACGACTTATAGAATGATTGAATATTTTTTAAATAAAAGCATTCCACATAGGAATCTGTTCAGCCATGTAAGAGTTGTCATTGGTGTACCGTCAGAAGCGACAACGGTTGAAAAAAGAGCCGTTATTGAAGCGACTTTACTGGCAAAGGCAAAAGATGTCATGATTATTGAAGAACCAATAGCGGCTGCGATTGGTGCAGGCTTATCTATAGAAGAGGCATTTGGACATTTGATAGTGGACATCGGAGGGGGAACAACTGAAATTGCAGTTATTTCCTTAGGTGGTATAGTAGTGAGCAAGTCATTGAAAATTGCCGGCGATACAATTGATGTAGCGATTATGGAATATATAAAGAAAAAATATCAACTTTCAATAGGTGTCAGTGCCGCGGAAACCATAAAAAAAACGATAGGGACTATCTATGATATGGAAGAACTTGAAATGGAAGTTACTGGTAGAGATTTGGTTATGGGTTTACCTAAAAAAGTTACAATCAACAGTAATGAAATTTATAAAGCCACAGAGGAAATTCTGATAAGAATAAGTGATGGAGTAAAAAACATTCTTGAAATCACGCATCCTGAATTGTCTGCTGATATAATGGTACAGGGAATGACATTGACAGGTGGAGGAGCTTTGCTTAGAGGAATTGAAATGTTTTTTTCAGATAAATTGGGAATTCCAGTAAAAAAAGTAGATGAACCTTTAAAAAGCGTTGCATTGGGAGCGGGTATATCTTTAAATCATTTTGATGTTTTGAAAAAAGAGATGAATAAAATCGGAAGATAATAAAGTGGTGAGAATTTGAATAATACTAGTAAAACACAAAAAATAATTATTACAATTTCAATATTTTTATTAGTGCTCATAACAGCTTTGACTTATGGTGGAAGAGAACGAATTACACAATTTGAAAGTGTATTGGGAAAGGTATTGACACCTGTTCAAAAATCATTTAATGCAATTGCGGGTTTTGCTGATTCTATTTTTAGCCCGATTTTTAATATCTGGGAAAATCAGAAGTTGATTATGGAATTGGAAAATGAAAACCAAGTGTTGAGAAACAAATTAGTTGATGAAACACTTATTGCAAATGAATATGGAGAATTGAAAATGCTGCAAAATGTTTTTGATTTTGTTGACTATGAATATAGTGAAAATTTGATTGAGGCACGAGTTGTTTCAAAAGATCCTGGAAATTGGTTCAATATGTTCAGCCTTGATATAGGAGAAAATAAAGGGATTACTAAAAATGCGGTTGTACTTAATGGTGATGGGTTAGTGGGAACTGTTTATGAAAGCAATAGCGAATGGTCAAAAGTAATTTCAATAATAGACAATAAAAGTTCTATTGGGATGAAGATTGCCAGTAAGGATAGAGATTACGAAGGTATCATCAATGGTGGAATAGATGGTGAATTGAAAGGTTACTTATTTGATCCAAAAGCAAAAGTCTACAAAGATGATTTGATTATTACTTCTGGAAAGGGATTATATCCTGAAGGGATAATAATTGGAAAAGTAATGACAGTTGAAATTGACAGCAATCAACTTTTAATCAATATTTCTGTAAAACCGATGGTGGATTTTAGAAAAATAAACCGTGTTTTAGTTTTGCCGCCAGACAAAATTGAAGAAGAAGGTGAGTAATATGAAGAAAAGGTATCTTTTCATTTTAGCTCTCCTTATTTTTCTTTTACAAACGACTTTTTTTCAATTGTTTCGCATTATGGGTGTCGTTCCAAACTTGCTTTTAATTTCAATTGTAATTTCCGTGTTGATTCTAGATAATAGGGAAGGAATCTATCTCGCTGTTTTTTTTGGCTTGCTTCAAGATATTTTTGCATCTAAAGCTATTGGAATATCTATTTTGATTTATTTGATAATAAGTTTAGTATTGTATTCAATAAAAGAGGTTTTTCTCAGTGACTATAAATTAAGTGCCATACTAAGCGTTTTTATTTCAACGATCAGTTACCATTTGCTCTATTATAGTATTTCTATACTACTTAGAGATACAACAAGGTCATTTCATTATATAGTTGAAATTGGGTTTTTAGAAGCGATGTATAATACTGTAGTGATATATGTTTTTTATGGATTTGTTTTTAATCATATCAAAGGATATGAGATTAGATAGAGGGGTTATATGTTTAAAAAAATATTTGACAGGCAGAATTTAATAGGTATCGTCATTATTGCTATTGTAGTCCTATTGATTGGAAGGTTGGCTAATCTTACAATCATTAACGGAGAGTATTATAGTGAAAAAGCGCTGAATAACCGTATCAAGCAAATACCAGAAGTTGCAAAACGTGGTGAAATATATGATAGAAATGGTATATTGCTTGCTGGAAATGTACCGGCTTTTACTGTCCAATTCATGGGTGATAGTTTAAGCTCTGAGGACTTCAATCAAGTAGCCATTGATATAATTGATATTCTTGATGATAATCAAGAACGTCATATCAATCTTCCTATAATAATTAGCGATGGTGAAATCAGGTACTCGTATGATTTGAACGTGCTTGAGTGGTTGGAATCAAGTGGATATGATGGGTATGTCTCAGCTGAAAACATATTTAACGATATTAGGTATAAAGAGCAGATTTCTGAAGAATTGGATAATTATGAGGCACAGAATTTCTTGTTGCTGCAAGGAATAAAGTTGCCTATTTCAGTCAGATCCATGAAATATTTAAGTGAAATATACAAAGAAAACTTTTTGAAGTTTTATGGCATTGCTTTAGATGCAACAGCTAAAGAAGCGTTGGATTTTTTAAGAAATATTAAATCATACGGAATTGATGAAAGCGTATCAGATGAAGAGGCCATCAAAATATTAACTTTACGTTATGCATTGAAAGAGCAAGGATATATGTCATATAATCCTATAAAAATAGCTGACAATGTAAGTCAAAAAACAGCGGTTTTAATCGAAGAAATGGGAATGGAGCTGCCAGGAATTAATATTTCAATTGAGCCTATTCGATCATATCCGAATGAGACGTTGGCAGCTCATATTTTGGGTTATTTAGGTAAGATATCAAGTGAGTATGAAATTCAGAAATTTGTAGATGAATCAAATTACAATCCGAATGATTTGATTGGAAAAGTTGGAATAGAGGGAGAATATGAAAGTGTTCTCAGAGGAGACAATGGGTATCGCTATATTGAAGTTGATGCCTATGGTCGGTTGGTTAAAGAAGTGGAAGACGAATATGATGGCTTAAAATCGGTTGAACCTCAATCGGGCGGGGACATTAAGCTAACAATAGATTTGGACCTTCAAAAGGCTGCGGAAGAATCCCTTGCCAAATGGATACCTGCGATACAAAATGGCGGAATCTATGAAGATAAATGGGGCACTGTAACTTATGAAAAAGCTGAAAAAGCTGAGTCAGGTGCTGTAGTCGTGTTAGATGTGAGTAATGGTGAAGTGCTCGCGCTTGCAAATTATCCGACATATGACCCAAATCTTTTTACAACAGGAATCAGTACTGAAGATTGGGATGCGCTCAGTCCTGAAAATGCCCGAAATCCTTTGGCACCAAGACCGTTATTCAATACCGCGACCCTAACAGCGGTGCAGCCTGGATCAACTTTTAAAATGATAACTGGTATAGCAGCGATGGAACAAGGGCTGGATCCTGATAGAAAATTGGATTCGAATGGTTATGTTGAAGTAGGTAATAATATTTTTGGCTGTTGGTATTGGAATGATTACCATTTGAAACATGGACCTACAGATTTGTATAAGGCCCTTGAAGTGTCATGTAATTATTATTTCTTTAATCTTTCAATGGGTATGGACTATAAAAATAACAGATCTTTGGGAATTGAAATGAATGCATCTATTATGATTGATTATGCGAAAAAATTTGGATTGAATGAAAGTACAGGAATTGAAATAGAGGAAACAGTTAGAGGAGTTCCTGATGAACAAAAGAAAAAGAATAGTGTCTTGTATGGTCTTAAAATCAAGTTGAATGAGATAATAGATACGTATTTTCCTATAGATATCGTGTCTGATGACAATCGATTGCAAAAGGTGCTTGATGAAATAATTTCCTGGGCAGATGAAAACCCATCACGTTCTTCACTGATAAAAAGATTGATAGATATTGGGGCATATGATGATTATTATTTGATTGCTGATATGGCTGATATAATAAAATATGATTATTTCAATAGAATTGGATGGTTTGAAGGAGATACTCTAAATATGGCGATTGGACAAGGAGATCATCTTTATTCGCCTCTTCAAATGGCACGATATATTATGGCAGTTTCCAACGGGGGTTATCTTTATGAGCTAAGTCTTGTCGATTCTATCGATGATGTGCCTGTCCTAAAAAATCAAGGAATAGAGCCCTTGGATCTAAAAGATGGAACTTTGGATGCAATTAAAAAAGGAATGTATCAAGTGGTACAAGGAACTCAAGGAACTGCAAGAACATTTTTCTATGATTTTCCTGTTGATATCGGAGCAAAAACAGGTACTGCTGAAAAAGAAGGAAAAATTCCGCCAGCTGATGAAGTTGATTATCTGACAGATAATTTAAAATTAATAGATCCAATTTTAAATATTGACGAAGTACAAATTAAGACAGAAGAAGTATTAAGAATTAGAAACGAAGAACTCGCTGCTTATGAAAGAAGCAAAGATGAATCGGATGACGACGCAAAAAAAAATCAACTTACAAAAAAAATTGACACATTGATTACAAGCGGTTATTTAACATCAGGATCAGCAATGAGAGAAGCAATAAAATTATTAAGCAATCTTGAATTGAATGATACAATTATTAATCAATACAGAGAAGACTATGACAGTTATGCTTGGTTTGTTGGCTTTGCACCATTTGACAATCCGGAGATAGCTATTGTTGTTCTTATTCCTCAGGGAGGTCATGGTGGTTATGGATCGCCAATTGCTAGAGATATCATTGCAGAGTATCTTAGTTTAGAGAAGGAAGAATAAAATGATTAATAAAAAATTGATAAAAAATATAGATTTTTTGCTTATATTGTTGATAATTTTGTTGTTTATCATTGGTATTTTTGTTATTGCCAGTGCAACTAATATGCAAGTGGAAGGATTGACAAGACAAGTTAAAATACAAATAATAGGATTTGCTTTGGGATTTTTGCTGATGCTTTTTGTCATGTATTTTGATTATAATACTTATGGTGATTTTTATAAAATCATTTATGTCATATCAATACTTTTGTTGCTTTCTGTTTATATACCAGGACTCGGTGTATACAGAAACAATGCAAGAAGTTGGGTTGATCTTGGAATTATAGATTTTCAGACTTCTGAAATTGCTAAAATAGGGTTTATAATTTCATATGCAAAATATTTAGAATCAAAATATGGTAAATTAAACAATTTGAAAGATTTGATTGTTCCATTTTTAATGGCAGCACCTTTTATTATTTTACTGCTTAAACAGCCAGATTTAGGAAGTGCATTGGTTTTTGTGATTATTGCCATTGCAATGCTGTTTTATGCAGGACTCAATTATAAAATGATTTTGGCTGGAATTATCGGGCTAGCTGTAGCTATGCCACTTTCATTAAAATTTTTAGAGCCCTATCAGCTTCAAAGAATAGAAGCTTTTATGAATCCAAATGATCCGACACTTCCAGGAAATTATCATGTTATGCAGTCAAAAATAACTATTGGATCAGGTGAATTACTTGGAAAAGGTCTTTTTAATGGAGAATATCATAGATATGACTATCTTCCTGTACAAGAGACCGATTTTATCTTTGCAGTGGCTGGTGAAGAACTAGGTTTCATTGGAGGTTCAGTTATCATCGGTCTTTATGGTATTCTATTAATGAGAATGTTGTATTTGGCTTCAAAAGCTAAAGATTCTTTTGGTTCACTTATGATCATAGGTGTTTTGGCAATGTTCTTTTTTCAAATTTTAGAAAATATTGGAATGACAATGGGAATCATGCCTGTTACTGGAATTACATTGCCTTTTTTAAGTTACGGCGGCAGTTCAATTATAACCAGTATGATTGCAATTGGGCTTGTTTTGAATGTTCATATGAGACGGAAGAGAAGTAGTTTTTTATTATAGAAATTGGAGGAAATATGAATAAAATTGAAGAATTATTTTACAAATCAGAAAAACCAAGCAGGTATATAGGTGGAGAGTATAATTCCTATATGAAAGATGTTAAAGAGGATACAATTCGTTTTGCTTTTGCTTTTCCTGATGTATATGAGGTAGGAATGTCGCATTTAGGACTTCATATTTTATATAATCTTTTGAACGAAAAAGAAAATATCTATTGTGAGAGAGTGTTTTCTCCATGGATAGATTTTGAAAAGCAAATGGTGGATGAAAATATTGAACTATTTACGATTGAAACACAGACACCTTTAAAAAAAATGGATATCATAGGTTTCACACTTCAGTATGAATTGAGTTATACAAATGTGCTGAATATGTTAAAACTCAGCAATATACCTCTTTTATCAATAGATCGAGATGAAAGTTTTCCAATTGTCATTGCGGGAGGATCCTGTTCTTATAACCCTGAACCGCTTTCGGCATTCATAGATTTATTTGTAATAGGTGAAGCTGAAGAAGTAATTTTGGAACTGATAGAATTATACGAAAAAGTAGATAGGGATAAAGAGCAGTTTCTTAAAGAAGCGGTTTTGATTCAAGGAATCTATGTACCGAAATTTTATGATGTCACTTACTCAGAAGATGGAAGAATAAATTCTTTCAAAAAGAATTATGATTCAGCGCCTGATACTATCGGGAAAAGAATCATAGAGGATTTTGATAATGTGTACTATCCTTCGAAAATGATTATTCCTTATATGGAAGTTGTGCACAATCGTGTAATTGTAGAAATATTTAGGGGATGTACAGCGGGATGTAGATTTTGCCAGGCGGGAATGGTCTATAGACCTGTAAGAGAAAAATCGATAGAAACGATTAAAAGCAGCGCGAGTGATTTGTTGAAAAGTTCAGGATATGATGAAGTAAGCCTATCCTCTCTAAGTACATTGGATTATTCTAATATTGAAACTTTGATTCCTTCAATGATTAGCGATTATGAGGAAGGCAAGACAGGAATTTCCCTTCCTTCTCTACGATTGAATTCATATTCAGTAGATGTCCTGAAAGAAGTTCAAAAAGTAAGAAAAACAGGTCTGACATTTGCACCTGAGGCTGGAACACAAAGACTTAGAGATGTCATCAACAAAGGTGTTACCGAAGAAGATCTCTATACTACAATGCAAAGTATTTTTACACTGGGATGGGACCGTGTTAAACTATATTTCATGATAGGACTGCCTACAGAGACAGTTGAAGATATTGAAGCTATTTCAAATATTGCATATAAAGTGAAAGATATCTACAATAAAAACTCATCAAGAAATCGCTTGAATTTAACTGTTTCAGCATCATGTTTTGTTCCAAAACCAATGACACCATTTCAATGGGAAAAACAGGATTCAATCGAAGAATTGAGAAATAAAGAGAATTTGTTAAAAAGCAGACTAAAAGGAAAAGCCTTTAATTTCATCTATCATGATCCTGATACAAGTTATCTTGAAGGGGTATTTTCTAGAGGAGATAGAAGACTTTCTCAAGTCCTGCTGAAAGCAGTAGAGCGAGGAAATAAATTTGACGGATGGCATGAAATATTCAGTTTCAATGCTTGGATGACTGCTTTTGAAGAAGTTGGAATCAACCCAGATGAATATTTAAGAAAAAGAGATTATGATGAAATATTGCCTTGGGATCATATACAAGCAGGTGTAACGAAAGAATATTTAATCAATGAAAACGAAAAAGCGAAAAATGGAATGACCACAAGAGATTGCCGAAAAGGTTGTACAGTGTGTGGTGTCAATACGAGTCATCTTGGAGGTGTCTGTTAATGCCTATTTTAAGAATAAAAGCACAAAAAAGTGGTAGATTGAGATTCCTATCGCACTTAGAGACACAAAACATGCTTGAAAGATCTATGAAGAGGGCGGATGTGCCGCTTAAATATTCAAATGGATTTAATCCACATCCGAATATTTCTTTTGCAGCACCCCTTCCAGTAGGCTCATTGAGTGAATATGAGATTATTGATATTGATGTTATTGATGAATTCGAAATCAATCAATTATTAAAGGACCAGATTGACTTCTTTCCTAAAGATTTTTATCTTATGGAAGGGTATTTTATTGAAAATGATGATTCGCTGATGAGTCAAGTAGCAGCAGGCGATTATCTGATCAAGATCAATGAAAATATGGATGGAAATCTAATCAAAGAGTCAATTGATAATTTCTTGTCCAAAGATGAAGTGTTGATACTAAAGCGTACGAAAAAAGGAAAAAGAAAAGAAGTGGATATCAGGAGCCAAGTAAAGGTATTGAAATATCTGGATGAGGAAAAGTTGATTTTCATGAAATTGGATGCTGGCAGTGTTTCAAATTTGAAGCCCCTTGTTCTAATGGACCAAATCATAAAAATTCCCCATGAAAAAATGGATGTTATAAGAACAAAACTTTACAAAGAAAAAGAAGGTCTTTTAATTGAATTATTCTAGCATGGTTGCCTATGAATATACAGGTTATAATTTCATAAAAACATTTGTATTTGACGATGATAAATTGAAAAAAATATTAATAAGAGGAAATAATCAGAATCCGCAGACTGATGATGTTTATGTGGGCAAAATTGTCAATTATGTCAAAGAAATCGATGGTTATTTTATTGAGTTTGATCATTATACTGGATTCATGAAATCAAAGAAAAAGTATCACCAGGGAACTTATTTGCCTATAGTAGTGACAAAAGAAGAACGTGGGGATAAAGGTTATCGCGTCAGTGATGAAATATATTTCAAAGGTGAAAGTGTTATTTTTTTCCCCGATGATTTTAAAAATCGTTTCAGCAAGAAAATTAGTTTAGACAAACAAGAAGAAATATTATCATACTTCTTCAAATATACTGGATTCTTATTTAGAACTGAATGTGAAAACAAGACACTTGAGGAAATCGAGAAAGAAGTGACTGAATTTTACAGTCTATGGGATACAGTGAGACTGAAAGTAAAGATTAAAAACAATAAACAACTTATCTACAGAAATAACTATCAAGAATTTGCAGTTGAAAAAGTGACTGATCTCAATAAAATACTTGAGTTAGAGGATTTACTCGAGAATCATTTAAAAAAAGAAATTATTTTTCAAAATAGAATGAAAGCGTCCTTTGAGCTAACAAAAATTGGGACTGTGATTGATTTTGATTCCTATCAATACAAAGGGTTGAAAAAAAATGATCATCTGCAAATGAATATAAGTCTATTTGAATACATTCTAGATGAGATTTATATAAGAAATTTAAGCGGCGTTATATTGATTGACAGCATAACAATCAATAATCGAAAAGAGATACTCCAATTTACAGAATTTATAAATAAAAGTACTTATGTTCTTGGTGATATAAGATTTCATGATATAACAAAATTAGGAATGATTGAGTTATCCAGAAGAGTTGTGAACCGTTCAATCATGGAATTCAGTGATGAAGAAATACTATTGGAAAGACTTTTTTTAAGGATCAAATATCTTGAGGAACATGTCAATTTTGACTCCCTTGAAATTGCACTTCATCCAAAATACTATGAAAAAAATGATTTTATCATAAATATACAAAAATCATTTGATTTTTCAATGACTTTTGTATATAATCGAAATGTTGATGATTATAGCATTAAGCCGCTTATGGTGATTGACTAATTATACCCTGTGTGATATTATATTTACCTGGGTAACCGCACAAAAAGGGTTTTTAAACTTGATAAAAGTACCTGATTTTGGCGAGTCTATGGATAGGGAGGTAAAGGAATGTACGCAATTATTGAAACAGGTGGTAAGCAATACAGAGTGCAAGAAGGCGATGTATTATTTATTGAAAAATTGGAAGTTCTTGAAGGTGAAACTGTAGGATTTGATAAAGTTTTAGTTGTTTCTAATGACGAAGGATTACAAGTTGGTAAGCCATATGTTGAAAATGCAGCTGTTGATGCAACTGTACTAGCACAAGGCAAAGCTAAAAAAGTAATCATTTTCAAGTATAAGGCTAAAAAAGACTATAGAAAGAAACAAGGTCATAGACAACCATTTACAAAAGTTAAAATTGACAAGATCAGCTTATAAGTATGATTCAAGTCAAGTTTTTTAAAAAAAACGGGAAATTTTATTATTTTGAATCAAAAGGGCATGCTGACTTTGATGAACATGGCAAAGACATTGTATGTGCAGCGATATCAGTTCTCGCACAAACTTTAGTCAACGGCATACTTGAAATTTCTACGATTGACCCGATTGTTGAAGTAGATGAAGAATCCGGCTATTTAAAGTGTGAGCTCCCTAAAGATCAAAGTGTATTGGAAAATATTGAAATTCAGACTGCTTTTAGAATAATAAAAGTGGGTATAGAAGGTATTTCGGAAGTTTATGATGAGTACGTTGAACTTCTCGAAGAGGAGGTGTAATAATGCTAAGATTTAATTTACAATTATTTGCTAGTAAAAAAGGTGTTGGTAGTTCTAAGAACGGCAGAGACAGTGCATCCAAAAGATTAGGTGTCAAAAGAGCTGACGGACAGTTCGTTAATGGAGGCAGCATCTTAGTACGACAACGAGGAACAAAAATACACCCAGGTACGAATGTAGGTAGAGGTGGAGATGACACTTTATTTGCTAAAGTTTCAGGTGTGGTTAAATTTGAAAGAAAAGGCAAAGACAAGAAACAAGTAAGTGTTTACAGCGAATAATGCTCATCTTTGATGAGCATTTATTTTTTTGAGGTGAAGAGATGTTTGTAGATCAAGCGCAGATTATGATAAAAGCCGGTAAAGGCGGTGATGGAGCAGTTGCCTTTAGAAGAGAAAAGTACGTGCCAGATGGTGGACCAGATGGTGGCAATGGAGGAAAAGGCGGCGATGTTATTGCCAAAGTTGACTCTGGAATGAGAACACTGATGGATTTTAGATATAAAACCCACTACCATGCGCCAAATGGTGAAAATGGCATGAAAAAAAATAAGTATGGGAAAAAAGGGGAACATTTAGTAATTTTAGTGCCTCCAGGAACAATAATTAGAGATCTTGATACTGGAAAAATCATCGCTGATCTTATTGAACCCGGTGAAGAAAGAGTGATTGCAAAAGGTGGACGTGGAGGTAGAGGAAACACTGAATTCAAAACTTCTACTAGACAAGCGCCTACTTTTTCAGAACAAGGTTTTTACGGTCAGGAAAGAACTATTGTTTTAGAGTTGAAAATGATTGCTGATGTGGGATTGGTAGGTTTTCCAAATGTAGGAAAATCAACGTTGCTGGCACAAGTAACTAAAGCTAAGCCTAAGATAGCCAATTATCACTTTACAACGCTGTTTCCCAATTTAGGTGTAGTAGAAGCAATCAGAGGGAAAAGTTTTGTTCTTGCAGATATTCCAGGCCTCATAGAAGGTGCTCATATTGGAATAGGGTTGGGACATGATTTTCTTAGACATGTAGAAAGAACTAAAATGATTTTACATGTTGTCGATGTTTCTGGCGTTGAAGGAAGAGATCCTATTGATGATTTCTTGAAAATCAACGAAGAGTTGAAATTATACAGTGAGAAATTGTATGAGAGACCTCAAGTAGTAGCAGCTAATAAATCTGATTTGGCCTTTGACGATGAAAAAGTACAAGAATTCGTTAAATTTGTTGAAAAAGAAGGATTTAAATGTTTTGTGGTTTCTGCAGCAACTGGTCAAGGTGTCGAGGACCTGATGAAGTATGTGACTGAAAAATTGGATACAATTGAGGATATAGTACTTTTTGATGAAAATGATTATTTGATAGATGAAGATGAAGCTGTTATCGATATCAATCAGATTGAATATTCTGTAGACGGAGATCTTTATTCTGTAATTGGAATGGCGATAGAAAGACTGTATTATTCTACTGATTTTGAAGATGTAGAATCACTCAGAAGATTCCAAAATATTTTGATGAAAAAAGGTGTCTTTGAAAAATTAAAAGAAATGGGTATTCAAGACGGAGATACAGTTAAAATATTTGATCTGGAATTTGAATACTATGAATAGGTGAGAAAATGTTAAGAGGAAAACAAAGAAGTTTTTTAAAGAGCAAGGCGAATACATTGAAACCCATTTTACAGATTGGTAAAGAGGGTATAACTGAGCAAGTCATCGAACAGATAGATAAAATGCTCAATGATCATGAATTGATTAAAGTAAATGTTCTGAGCAGCAATGAGCTTGATTCTAAAGAAGCTGCAATCCAAATATGTGATGCACTTACTGCTGATTTCATATCCGCACTTGGAAATAAATTTGTTGTGTATAGAGAATCAAGATTGAAACCAAGAGATGAAAGAATTAAATTACCAGAATAGACGCTGAAAATTTCAGCGTTTTTTTATAAAGTATTTCTAAAAATGCTATTCTCTTATAAATCAGCATCTTAGGCGTGATTATTTTTTATTGAGAGGTATTTTACTGCCTCTTGTAAAAATGAATAGGCAGTAAAATTTGCTGCTAAATGATTTTATTTTATTACTTCAATATAAATAGATCTTTATCAAGAAGAGTCATCTTATTTTTATTATAAATAAGGATCTCTTCTTTTTTCATTTTTGCTAATTCCCGTGAAAGTGAAGGACGATGAACACCTAAAATCTCAGCCCAAGTTTGCCTTGAAATAGGAATTGTGATGTTGAGATTTTTTTGTTGTACGGCGAGTTGTGATAAGTACAAGACGATGTTTTCTCTGAGAGAGTTAATGCCTACACTGTGTATTTTTTTCCCTAGAGTTGTCGCATTCTCAGATAAAGATTTAATGAAGTATTCCAAAAAAACTTTTGATTGCTGACACAGCTCAAGAATACAGTCTTTGTGAAGTGAAAGGATAATAACATCATTATCTGCAACAATACTCATAGGATAATGATTAGTGTGGCCAAAGAGTAAATTGCTGCCAAATGTATCACCTGCGTTGAATTTTGAAACTGTTAGAATATTGCCATTTTTTTGATAGCTTTGTACAGATAATGCTCCTTTTATGAGAATATCGTTGCTAATACATAAATCACTTTCAAAATATATAATAGTGCCTTTGCTGTAGGATTTTATCCAAATATGTCCTTTTTCTTCGAGATTTTTCAGATGTTTTGAAGGTATATAAGAAAGAATCGGGTGATTTATAGTGATGTTTGAAATTGAGTTCATCTAATGGCTCCCCTTATATCGGTTTTTGAATGTAACATAGGATACTTCAATATTTTTATTTCTATTATATGATACTTCTGTACTGAAATAAAGAGAAGCAATAAGGAAAGTAATAGTCTAAAAAATAAAATAAATTGAAGTATGGGGTGCTGAAATGAGTAAAATTAAAGGAAATAAGATAGTTTTAGGTGTAGCGACAATAATAATGATATTTGGCTTATCAAAAACCATGGCAAACAGTTTTACTGATAAAGGGATGAATGACGCTATTTATGAGCAAGGAGTAGTAACGGAGTTGCTGACATTAGAAAAAATGACTTTAATAGACGACAGAATGTTTATCGGAACCGTTGAAAGTGAATCTACTGCATCAATAAGTTCTAAAATTGCATCCAATGTACTGAGAATACATGTCTCTGAAGGAGATATGGTAAAACAAGGAGATGTATTAATAACTATGGATAATTCACTGTATCAAGCAAAGAAAGAAACGGTTTTAATGCAAAAAAATACGCTTGTTGGTCAAGAGAGTTATTTGAATAATAAAATACACTATTTTTATGATGAAGATGCCTTGGTGTCAAAATTGAATGCTTTAATGGAATCACTTATTTTTCAAAAAACCAATTTAGAAAATTCAAAAATTCTCTATGAGGCAGGTGCAATATCTAAAGTTGCATTGGATCAAGAAGAATTGAAATATACGATGCTTCAGTATCAAGTAGATGAACTTAATGCAACTATTGCAGCTGTTTATGATCAATTGATTAATGAAAAAATTGCTATAAATAATCGAATGGCAGAAATAAATGCTGTTTTAAATGAATTGGAAGTATCATTATCAGAAACAATTATTAAAGCGCCTTTTGATGGAAAAATTAGCTACATGTTTGTTGAAGAGGGAGATATGAGCATGACTGGTAAAACGCTTTTAAAAATTGATAAAATTGGTACCCAAAAAATTATTGTTTATGTAGGAGAAACTGATTTGATGAAGCTTCAAGAAAACATGGTTGCTGAAATTTATTTAACAAATGATGATGAAAAGTATAAAGGGAAAGTAGCATTTATAAGTACTAATATTGATCCTAGAACAAGAATGGGTTTTATAGAAGTTTCTTTTGATGAGAGTCCTATAGATTCTGTTTTAGGCGCTAGTGCAAGTATAAAAATTATTTTAAATAGTCAAGATAATCAGATAATAATTCCAGTGGATGCTGTCAAACAACTTTCTGAAAAAGAAGTTGTTTATGTGAATAGTATGAATGGGTATGTGGAAGAAAGGAAGATTATTCTTGGTGGAAAAAATAATGGTTATTATCAAGTGCTTTCTGGACTTGAGGCAGGTGAAGAAATCGCTATAAAAAATCTTGATCAACTGTATAATGATGCCAAAATATACGACATTGATTTGGAGGTGGAATAGTGAATTTTGGAGGATTTTCAGTTAAAAAAAAATATGTAATTTTATCATTAATGATTGCAATCATCATATTTGGAATATACAGCCGAGTGACAATGAATACACAGCTATCACCAGATACGAATGCACCAATGGTAACAGTAATGGCCATTTATCCAGGAGCATCTGCTTTAGATGTTTCGAGTGAAGTTTCGGAACCAATTGAGAAAGCGCTTGCTAAACTGGAAGGGGTTACTGATATAAAAGCAACCAGCCAGGATAATTTATCAATTATTCGTTTGACTTTTGATTATTCAACAGATGTTGATGAAGCAGCCATTGCAATTCAAAATACTTTGAGTCGAATAAAAGAATCGCTTCCATTAGATTTAAAAGAACCGCAAGTATTAAAGTTTAGTACTTCTGATATGCCAATCATGACGATAGGCATAAAAAGCGATTCATTGAATATGACAGCCCTAAGAAATATTATTGACGAACAAATTATTGATGATATTCAACTGATTGAAGGTGTTGCATCTGTTGATATAATAGGTGGATATTCACTTGAAGTATCAGTTGATCTTGATGAAAATCGTATGAAAGCCTATAATTTGACTGCACAGCAAGTTGCTACCACAATTTCTTCTGATTATTTGAAATCACCTGGTGGAACAATAAAATATGAAGATAAAAATCTTTTAATTCGTGTTGAATCAGGAGATTTCACGATTGAATATCTTAAACAGATGAATATTCCACTTCAGGATGGTAATTTAATTAAATTAGAGGACATTGCACAGATTGAATTAACCACAGGTGAGAAGGAGAGCATTTATCGCCTTGACGGTAAAGAGATGCTAGCTTTATATATCACAAAAAAAGCAGACGTCAATACGATTGATGTGATAAACAGAGTTAATGAAAAAATTGTTGATTTGAATAAGAATTTCCCTTATTTAGATTTGAATATTGCATTTGATGATTCTGTTTTTACAAATCAAATGGTAACCAATATGATGAGTAGTGTTTTTATAGCAATTTTTCTTACAATGGTTGTAATTGTATTATTCATTGAAAATATATCGAGATCTCTAGTGATCGCAATTTCAATGCCTATGGTTTTTCTAAGCACTTTGGGGCTGATGAAACTTTTCGGTATGAGTTTAGATCTTGTCACTTTATCAGCACTTATATTGAGTATAGGTTTTGTGGTCGATGGTGCAATTGTTGTTGTAGAAAATATAAGCAGCCATAGAAATCTTGGAAAGTCAATCAAACAGGCTGCAATTGATGGAACAAATGAAATTGCCATGCCAAGCATTGCTGGTGTAACGACAACACTGATTGTGCTCATACCACTTCTATTTATTGAAGGTTTTGTAGGAGAAATGTTTCGACCGCTGTCAATGACGCTTATATTTGCTATAAGTTCTTCACTTGTTGTCGCTTTATTGATGATTCCACTTTTATCGGTCATTCTTGAACCTTTGAAACTAATTAAAATTGAAAGTCAATTAAAAAGAATTACGGTGCCATTTAATAAAATGATGAATAATGTATTGGAAGGTTATATCAAAATTCTGAGAATAGCATTTGAAAATAAAAAAAAGACTTATATTCTTTTAATAATTTTGTTTGGCTTCAGTTCACTGTTTCTTAAATCTAATGGAATGGAGATGCTACCAAAATTCGACAGTGGAGTCAGTTACGTCACAGTTGAAATGATGCCTGGAACACCTATTGAAGAAACTGAAAAAACTATGGAAAGTATAGAGAAGTATTTGTCTAATGAAAAGGATGTATTGACTTATGATACACGGATAGGGTATGAAGAGGGAAATAATCTTATGGGTGATTTTGGAATTATGAGCACGGATCAAGGATTAATTACAATGACTCTGTCTTCTAGAAAAGAGAGATCTGAGAGTATATGGGACTTTCAGGAGAGCCTTAGATTACATATAGATACATTGCCAGGTATTAACCGCTATGTAGTTAAGGAAAAAGGGGGAACCGCTGTTACAAGTGCAGCAGCACCGATTTCAGTTAAGATAAGCGGGGATGATTTAGATGTGCTTTATCATTTAGCCAATGAGCTTGAAGAAAAAATTTCATCAGTTCCAGGTGTAATAAATCTTTATAAAAGTTACAATGATGACTATAAGCAAATGACAGTGAAATTAGATAATAGTAAAATCAAAAACTTAGGATTGACTAGTCAGAGTATTTCACAACAGATATATGTTTCATTAGAAGGAATTAATGCAACTACCATGACCTTTGACTCAGGACCAACATTCGATATTCAAGTTCATGATAGTATATCCGATAATTTTTCATTGGAAGATTTAATGGCTTTAGAATTGATGACACCTTATGGTGTGAAAGTACTCTTGCAGGATATTGCTTCAGTACAAATAGAACCGCGAGCTAACTTGGTTGAAAGTGAAAATATGACTTATACAGTGCAAATTTTAGGATATATTCAAGATAGATCTTTTAGTCACGTTGTATCAGATATTGAAAATATGATAGGAAGCATCTCATTGCCAAAAGGATATTTAATGGCATTTACAGGTGAGCAGGAAGCATTAACTGAGTCGATGGGGGATATGTTATTTTTGATATCACTTTCAATTATATTTGTCTATTTATTGCTTGTGCCACAGTTTAAATCATTTATTCATCCTATAACTATAATGATATCCATCCCGCTTGTATTGATTGGTGTAGCACCTGCACTTGGATTATCAGGAAAAATACTTTCTATGCCAGTGTTGCTAGGCATGATTCTTTTAGCTGGAACAGTTGTGAATAATGCAATTTTATTGGTTGATGCCATTATCGAAAATAGAAAGAAAGGGATGGAAATCAACGAAGCAATTGAAAAATCGATTCGCTCACGTTTTAGACCTATCATGATGACAGCAATATCAGATATCGTAGGAATGATGCCACTTGCAATGCAGCTGGCACTTGGATCTGAAAGATTCTCTCCACTGGCAATTACAGTAATAGGAGGCATTACTGCTGCAACGGTTTTAACAATTATTGTCATACCACTTTTATACACGAGTCTGGATAGTTTGTTTATTAAAAAAGAAAATATAGTAATTAAAAATGATTATGAGGGAATTAAAATCTCATAAATTGAGAATTTTAAGCAGTTTTTCTACTGTTTTTTCGGAAAACTGCTTATATTTTTTTAAATAATCTATATAATTGTTAATATTCCTTTAATAATGGTAAAATAGCAGATGGAGGTGAATTCAAATGTCTGATACAAAAAAAATAGGTTTGATGGGTGGGACATTCGATCCAATTCATTATGGACATCTTGTATTGGCTGAACAAGTCAGAAGCAATCTCGACTTGGATGCCATCTATTTTGTTCCATCTGGACGACCACCTCATAAAGATGGCAATAAAATAACTGATAAAAATTTAAGGTTAGCTATGGTTAAACTTGCAATTGCTGATAATGAATATTTTAAGATATTTGATTATGAACTTAAAAAAGAAGAAAAGACCTTTACAGTTGATACTGTAAAAGCATTTAAAGACATGATTGATTCGAAAGCAGTTCTTTACTTTATTACAGGTGCAGATCAATTGATGAAAATTGAATCGTGGAAAGAATATGAGAAACTGTTCGAAGAAATTATTTTTGTTGGCGCTTCAAGACCAGGCAATGATGATGTTCAGCTGATTCAGCAGATTCATTACTTGAAAGATAATTATCATGCTCGCATTTTGCATGTAGAAGTACCAGCTCTTGCAATTTCATCAACTGATATACGCAATAGAATTAGAGAAGGTAATAGTATCAAGTACCTTCTTCCTGATAGAGTTGAGCAGTTTATCATTGAAAACAAGCTCTATAAATAATCAAGTTTAAATTCATTCATTTAAACAGATATGAAAATGAATTAAG
>JAFGAC010000001.1 GCA_016933835.1 Clostridiales bacterium | reverse complement strand
CTAAACTACGATTAGCTGAGAAAACCTGGCAAAAATTAAACTGAACAATGAAGAGTAAGAGCAACAAAATAGCGGTAAGAGGGCTTGAAATTTCATTTCTTCAAACCAATCAGGAAGACTATATCTGCATTACAGATATTGCAAAATTTAAAAATCCCGATGCACCTGCCGTTATTATTAAAAACTGGCTGCGCAGCAAAAACACCATTGAATTGCTTGGGCTTTGGGAAAAATTGCATAACCCCGATTTTAAACTGGTCGAATTCGACCAGTTTAGCGAATCGAATAACTTTTTGAATTATGAATAAAAAATATACAAATATCATTGTTTTTGAAAATGCAATTACCGTTACTCCGGATAACTACATTTCTTTAACTGACATGCTGAAGGCTAAAGATGGAGATTTTTTTATCTCTGACTGGTTGAGAAACCGTAATACTGTTGAATATCTCGGCATTTGGGAGCGTGTGCACAATCCTGATTTTAATTATGGCGAATTCGCCACAATTAAAAGTCTGGCAGGGCTAAATAGCTATAAGATCAGCGTAAAAGAGTGGGTAGAAAAAACAAATGCCATAGGTGTTACCGCAAAAGCAGGTAGATATGGTGGTACTTATGCCCATGCGGATATTGCATTTGAATTTGGAATGTGGATAAGTGCCGAGTTTAAGGTTTATTTGGTGAAAGAGTTCCAGCGCTTAAAAGAACATGAAAATAAAGAACTCGACTGGGATGTTAAAAGGCTACTCACTAAAATTAATTACCGCATACACACCGATGCCATAAAAGAAAACCTGCTTCCCGAATCTCTTACGCCACAGCAAATCAGTTTCGTGTATGCCAACGAAGCCGATGTGCTAAACATGGCGCTTTTTGGTAAAACCGCCAAACAGTGGCGCGACGAAAACCCTGAAGAAAAAGGAAATATCCGCGATTATGCCAACGTGTCGCAACTGGTGTGCCTGGCTAACCTCGAAAACCTCAATGCCGTTTTTATTAACGAAGGCATGCCCCAACACGAACGCCTGAAAAAGCTGAACCAAATAGCCATAGGGCAAATGCGGATACTTTTGCAAACCGATGCCGACAGGGCTTTGAAACAAGGAGGTGCTAATGAATAAGAATAGATACAATTTTACTGTAGGCGAACTAATAAAAATACTTCAACAATACCCCGAAGACATGCTGGTGCTGGTAAGTGGTTACGAGAACGGATACGAAAATTTTTACCAACCCTTCGTACAAAAGGTAAAACACCTGCCTGAAAATCCTTATTGGGATGGTCAGTTTCAGCTCGATGATGATGGAACGGAAGTCCTGATTTTAGAAAGGGAGGTGAGAAATGACTGAGTGGAAGGAAACAACATCAGTAGAAATTGCAGAAATTGAAATGGGGCAATCACCTAGCGGAGAAACCTGTAATACTATTGGCGATGCGATTGCCTTATTAAATGGGCCAACTGAATTTGGATTAAAAAACCCGAAAGCAGTACAATTTACAACAGACTCAAAACGTAAATGCAGACCATTAGATATCCTTTTTTGTGTTAGAGGTTCGACTACTGGCAGAATGAATTGGGCAGATAAGGAGTATTCGATTGGACGTGGTTTAGCGGCTTCGTCATAAAAGCGGAGTTGATTATAGATGCTTTTTACGAGAAATAATACCTTAAAAAAGAAAAAATGAATGAATAAAAAAAGTAAGAACCCGTGCGGCTAGAGCACTTGAACGAAAAAAGTGTATTTTACCGAACAAACAAATAAACTATTGAGCCGG
>JAFGAC010000133.1 GCA_016933835.1 Clostridiales bacterium | reverse complement strand
TGAAAAGTATTCTAAATTCATTAAGTCTATATAGGAAAAACAGAGAGAAAAGAGCGAAGAACGTTGTTATCGTTTGAGTTAAGTGCAATTGATTTGATTCTCGTAGTATCAGTAATTGTACTACTGCTTTTGTATATGACAAAATTTTCTAACGTGGAAAAAAAAACAGAAAACAATCTAAACATTAAACAGCCAAAAATAGAGAAAAGCAAAACAGCATATCAACTAGATAGTATAAATTGCCCACGTGGATTTGGAAACATTAAGAAAATTGATAATGAAGGAGAAATCTCCGATCGGTGTTTAGGTTGCTACAAAATAATGGATTGTTATACATACAGTGAAACAACAAAAAGTAATTAAATCTATATTAGTCATTTGGAATTGTTTTTCGTATTATTGATTACTTTTTGGCAGTTTTTTTAATTAAATGTATATGTGTAGTTCATTTAAACGAAAATGTTTATTAATTCTTAATACACAATATACTTTGATGTGATATGAAAAGCAAAGAATATATGATTACAGGCGCTATGCTCATACTAATCACATACACATTGTCGTTATCAATAGTAAGTCAAGCATTTTCTGCAGAGCAAACAAGCACAACATTATCCAATTCAGGCACAATACAAATCCAAACAACACAAGGAATTGGAATATATTCCAATCAACAGTGCACTACAGAACAATTATCCATAACATGGGGAACACTAGAACCAGGAGGCAACCAAAGCGTAATCTGTTACATCAAAAATGAAGGAAACACAGAAACAGTATTTTCCATGCAAACCTCAAATTGGGAACCTTCAAACGCCGCAGATTATATTACTCTTAGCTGGGATTACGACGGACAAGCTATCAATCCAGAGGACACGGTCGAAATCACATTTACATTAAGTGTATCACCAGAAATAACAGGTATAACATCATTCAACTTTGACATCACACTTATTGGAAGCACTTAAGGAACTTACATCAATAAACTAATAACATTAGCATACAAAACCAAAACATCAAAAAAAGGAAAATTCCTGCAATTATTTTGAAGTTGGATTGGTCTGAAATTCCCTTACAATTGCTATTGTAGCAAAAATTGAAGTCACTGCAAAAAGACTTAAGGTAATAGGAATAAATGTGATTCCCCAAGGCGTGTAGTTTAATGCAATTCCGATGATTGGAACTAATGCAAGACTCAATCCTATGCTCAAGGCCGTGCGTTCAATGTTATCAATTTCTTTTGATGGAAAAAGTAATTTTATCAGTGAGTACCCCGGTAAAAAGAACACGAGAAGTCCACCGAATAAATAACGTAAATAAACCAGAGGATATGCATTTTCGGGAGCAACAAAAACAAACACTATTGCTGTGATAGCAATAAGAATAATCATCCAATACCACCGTGCAGCTGTTGAAAAAACGAAATTTTGCATTGATATAATTGGTAGTGGCTTATTTGTTTTGAAGGATATTTTTCCTTGTGACTCCAGATAAAAAATACATTGTAAAATTTTTTTTCTTGAAAGATTTCGTTCAGATTGAATTAAACTGATTAATTCTTCATTAGTGTCGGGATGCATATCTTTTAAAATGTTTATTACAAGATTTTGAAGTTCAATGTCAGCTTCAGTATCATTATTTTGCATTTTTTGATTCCTCAACGTCAAAAGTCTCTTTATGTTCTTCACTCAATCCAACAGAATTTTCAGGGCGTATTTAAATTTTTAATTAGCTTTTTGGTAAAATTTTTTTTAAATAAAAAATAGTTCATAGATGTAAATTGTAATTGTAATTAGGAAAATTGCACTTGTCCAATAAGCAACATTTCTGAGCCTTTTGGAATCAACATTAAGTTTTGTTCGGCCATAATTTGATTGTAAAAGTTCTGAAGTTACCAAAAGTAACATTGCAGTAATTGCCAACCATAGATTAATATCAGCAAAAGATAAAGGGAAAGTCAGTTTTGGTTCACAACCTGTAATTAGATTTATTCAAAATCAAACAGCACAAATATTTACTACAAATGACAAAATATTTCCAGTTCATATTTTTTGTTAGGCCCACTTTTTTCTTTTATTAATAAAAAATGCTAAAAATCCTAAAAATAGAAAAGCAAAGCTTAGTAGAAGATAGTTCATTACAGTTAATCCAATTCCTAAAGACAAAATTTCATCAGTTCTCGAACCAAAAAATATCACAGATAATTCTTTTCCCCAATATGTTAGATCGTAGTAGGTTAAAATTGCAACTATTGTTAAAATTACTGAACCTGAGACCGTTAATACCAATGCCATCAATTTCGATAAAATATCCAATGAAGGAATGTTCTTCAAGGACCCCAAGAAAGGACTTCTTTTTCTAACTGTTTCACTTTTTTCCAAAGTACGATAGAATAGATCAATTTTGTTTCCATTCTGTAATACTTGAATTTTTTCTAGGACTAGAGGTTTCTGTATGGTTTTAGTTAATATACAAGCCAGGGCACTACACAATGGACAGCCCAACACGTTAAATGTATTTGAAGCAGCAAAATTATCATTTATCAATGATGAGTTGGTTATTTGTATTTTAATTATTTCATCGCGAAGTTGTAAATCGAAATTTTCTGACAGTTCTAAATCTTTAAAGGTTCTCTTCAAATTTTCCGTCAAAAATGGAATGTCTGTTTTTGTTAAATCTACATTTAACGAGTTCTCGATGAGGCGCACAAGTTGACATCCAGGTGAAGACAAAAAAATTCCATTTGCAGTAGGTACGGTGGCATCTTCTGACATAATTTGTTCGTTTGAAAATTTACCTTCTTGCTTAGGTATGTACACCCTACCTGAATCTGGATTCTCAGGGTAATTAGGTGGAATAAAAATCGGTTTACCATCAAAGCCAAGTTCATGCATTAAATTAGTTATCATTTTAGAATTGGAAGAAAGCGCGGCAAATAACACATCTTTTTTGACATATCCTTGAGGCCTAATGTAAAAAAAGAGAGCCCCCCAAAAAATGAGACTTAACCCGATAAAGGCGAGGGGTGAAGAAACAAAAATAATCGATATTAATAAAGAAAGTGAGCCAAAGAAAATCAAAAACATCGGAACAACTTTTGATACATTCATTTGTCTTTTTTGGCGAATCCCAGTTAGTTGATTTTTAATTTTTTCAACTTTTTTATCATCGAAAGTCATTTTTAATCTACTCGTGTTTTTCAATGGGTCATATGAAAATGTTGCATGTCATATGGTTGCATCTAAACTACTAAAACATTTCATAATAATTCTTTAGTTATTAATTAGTGAACTAATTGAATTTTTCTTATTAACTAACAAGTGATTAAAACTAAAGAGTCAAGATATAAAAATTTAAGTTATCGATATTTTTCAAAATTTTTTTAAAACAAAATCAAGCATATAGAATCAAGATGCAAATCTACAACAGTATAGGTTGTTAACATTTAAATTAATTAAAAAAAGTTATAAAAATATTTCAAGTTAAGAATTATGCTATTGCAACAAGCTTTGTCTCTATCTGCCAATCCGGCAAGTATTTATTGAAAAACATCTTCCATTTAAAAGCATAACGATCACACCCATCTACCCTAAAAGTAAAGAAAGTTGTATTATAAAAGGTAATTTTCTTATAACCTATCTTTTTAAGAGACAGCTTAATTGGTTCATCAGGCAACTGCCACTTGTGGCCGCCATAAGTAATTTTATCAGTCCCTTTGATTTTAGATTTCCATTTGAATGCAGATCTTAACCGGAGATTAAGCAAGTTGTGAATAGTTTTTTTGGTCAACATAGCATCCGTTGGGTAAACGCACTCTAAGGTCCCACCTTCTTTCAATACTCTTTTAGCTTCTCGGAAAAACTTATACGGACTTTCAAAATGCTCCAAACAATGACTGGCATGTATTTTATCAAAAACGTTATTTTTAAAGGGTAAATAGTGTGCTTCTGCAATCACAAAATTTTTCCACTTTCCATAATAATAGCGGTCCAAATTAATAGTACCTGTAGGCCGGTCACCACAACCAATGTCAAGTATTTCCATGTAAAAACACTCTCAAGTCTAAAAAGCAAAGAACATTATAATGGAAACATAAATATTGTTTAAGTAGTAATTTTATTCACAGTCGTAAGCTTAGAAGTGTATTCAATGTTATGGACAAGCAATAGTTCCACTATAGATAAAACTAAAAAAAAGTTTAAAATTTATTATTTAATTGAGCAGCAAGGGAATGATCCAATTATACCTGATAAACAAGATCTTGAACAATACACAAACGGTATAATAACATGGCAAGGTTTTAGACTTAATTTTCTGGAAAAACTTATGCGACCTGAAGCTGAAAAATTGATGAAAAAGTTATCAGTTGAATCTGTTTCTGAAGATGTTGTTTTGGTTAGTGATGAAAGTAATGTTGAAAAATGTTATCGCATAATGCTAGCTGAAATGATAGTAAACATGTTCAGTGGACATCTCAAATTAAATTACAGGGGAGAACTATAAAGAACTAATTATTATTTTCCAACTGGACAAACATTCACACATTTAGAATTGCAGGGTCCATAAGTCCATTTTAGAGTTACCGGATTCATTATTAAGTCGTAACATCGACATTTTTCGGCAATCCATTCATATTTCCCCTCAATTTTTGTGAAAGCACCATACTTACACGCTTTTATACATTCCATGCAATCACCACATACATCCAAAGATAATGGTATATCATATGTTAGGTTAGCATCGGTCAAAATACAACCCAAAATATTCACATGCCCAAGATCTGGATTAACAACAAAACTTCCTTTACCAAAGACCCCTAAGCCTGACAGATAACTAGCTTGTTTAAAAGAAATAAGCCCTGTCCACCCATGTGGTTCAGTAACAGCTTTAAAACCTTTTGATCTCAAAATACCCTTTACGGCTTCAATTGATCGTCTGGCTTCTTGTCGTTGTTTCTTTACAGCAGCTTTTAATTTGATGTACGTTAAAGTATAATCAGGTCCCCATTTGTAAACATAATCTCTATCTTCATTTAATTTGCGTCCACAAGCTAAAACTATTATACTTTTTACATTTGCCAACAAATCAGAAGACTTGTGACCATCAGGGGCAGATTCATCTATTTTTTGAGCCGAAAGAACCCCAAATAATTCAGCGCCTGAATTCAAAGCAACTAATCTAAGTTTTTCAGTAAATTCATTAGAGTTCAATGCTAATCAGCTCAATATTGCGTAATTTTCTTTTTAAAGAGGTATAAAATAACATAAAAATCATTGATATAAAGATTTATATAATTAAACAGCAGGCCCAATCAACCAAGCGTTAAATTCTAAACAACATTTTAATCAAAGAAAGTTTAATCAAGTCAACAGTAATGCAGCGACTGCTTCATTAACACCAGCATTGGCTAATTGGTTTGTTTCATAATCTTTAAAAATCTTTGAAGAATATGATATTCCAAGGCTTTTTGCTTGAAGATACATGTTTTCAAGCATATATCCAACTTCCCAAAGAGATCGATTGGTTTCTTCAGTTCTACACAAAATGATTGCAGTGCTGAATCCATCTAAATGAGAAGTGATGTTTAGATTTTTAACAAAAAACATATCATGAGTTGGATTTCCACGAGTCCATTTAGGAAAATACAATAGACCTCTATTGAGAAACGAAAAATTTTCGGTCCAATTTAAATATTGAAAAAGGC
>JAFGAC010000132.1 GCA_016933835.1 Clostridiales bacterium | reverse complement strand
TTTGAACTTGGATATTAAAATAATGAAAGGCCACATTTTTGGAGTGGCTGGATTGCTTGTTGGTTTATGCAAGTTGCGAAATATTAAAGGCCTTAGTTTGCTGGCAGAAACATCTGGCCTTTATGCTGATGCTGTGGCAACTCGTGAAGTTCTTAAAACTCTTAATATCTTGTTGAATTTGAAAGTAAATGTCGAGAATTTAGAAGAGGCAACTGATGAAACAAGTGAAGTGCTAAAATCCTTTGGTGTTGTTTCGCATTCGTCGGTAGAAAAAAAGAATCGGGAAGCGGATTACCGCTGGTTTATTTAGATTCAGAATCTTTGATAAATAAGCTGTGAACCCGCTGTACTCGTTCGGCGATTGGACCGGAGCCTTCTACTACACCTTTTTCGCTTACTTTGATTTTTTCCATAACCCAAATGAAACCTTGGTCTTCATAGAGTCTCACCATTGTTGGAAAAACTTTTTCCAACCTTTCTGAGAGCGCCTTTAGGTCAAAGGGTTTTTGAATAGTAAAAATTTGTCCAACCGTGCTGCCGTTCATGAAAATTTTGTGGGTAGTTGCACCTTTTTCGTCTTTAGCATCTGACAATGCAAGAGTTAATGTGTCTGGATCTATTCCGGATAATGTTCCCGTGTATTTTTTTCCATCAACTGTAATTACCATAACTATTTTGTCAATTAGCGAACCAATCTCGCCAACAAAATTTCTCTTAGCTACTGACATCGTAACACCTAGCCACTAACATATAAACTAACTACTTATTTATTTCTACAAAAAAGCCTTTTTGGAGCAAACATGCTCACGCAATCCAACTATGCCTTCTATTTTTTTAACAATTCATTCATTAGTTGTTTTTTGTTATCTTCAAAAATTTTTACAAAGTTATCTTTTTTGATATAACTTGTTTTGTTGACCAATATAATTTTATTCGATTCCAGGTCTTCCTGTAAATCTACATTTGGTCCGACTAAACTTTCAGGCCCAACTTTTATTCCAGGCTCAATGCAAGAATTTATTCCTGTTTTACAATTTTCTCCCATTATTACACCTAGTTTATTGGTTCCTGAGTCAATTCTTGTACTTCCGATTTTGACTTTGATGTTTCTTTCATCAAACCTATAATTCGCGGTTACCGTTCCTGCACCAAAAAGACAGTTTTTCGAGATTATTGAATCTCCAATATAGTTTTTGTGGAACCAGCAATCATCTCCAATTAATGAATGTTTAACCTCGGTTGAATAACCTACAACACATCGTTGACCTAATGATGAATATTGTCTAACCAAACTGTGTCCACCTATCACACAGTTTTCTCCAATAAAACATGGACCCCGTATGCAAGAGCCCTCAAACACTTTCACTCCTTTAGATATCCATACTTTTCCTTCTATTTTTGCCCGGTCAGAAATGTTTGCACTTTCATGGATTTCTTGTTTTTTTATGTGATTATCCATTAAATGTTTATTAATTGTGAAAAGATCCCATGGATATTTGTAGCCAGCAAAAAAACCGTCATATTCTATTGCTTTGACAACATTATTGTTTTTAATGAACTGCAGTATCGCATCCTCATACTGATGGTCAGAAACTGGAATTTTTTTGTAATAATCAAAAATTTGTTTCGTTAAAAGATAAACTCCAACAACTGCTAAATTGCTAGGCTCCTTACCTTTCTGCGGTTTTTCCACAAAATCCGTTACCTTTTCGTTTTTAATTTCAATTATGCCAAACTTCCATGTCTCTTTTACTGGTTTGCAAGAAAGAACAATTTCTGCTCCTGTTTCATTGAATTCATTTTTCATCCTTTTAATTAAAGAGGCTTCAAAAATGTCGTCAGCGTTGACTACAAAAAAGTTGTCT
>JAFGAC010000131.1 GCA_016933835.1 Clostridiales bacterium | reverse complement strand
GCAGGTAGGACTACGTCTTGCATTAGACCTCGGATATCAACAAAAGCGGTGTGCACCCATCGGATTTTATTTTTTTTCAGGGTTTCTTGTGCTTTGGTAATTGCATCCATATTAATCACCATTCATTCAATTGAAATTGAAATTATTACATATTTGTATATAAACCTTTCTAGAGAGTTGAAGGAAAACTTATATATGTCCTAATCCAATGAACAAGTGTTCATGAATGCAAAAAATTATATTTTGATTCATAAACAATCATTCAATTGAGGAGGAACATAAACTGGTTTACGATTCTCACCACAAAGTGGATGAAATTGACAGAAAAATAATAAGATTACTACAAGAAGATGCCCGAAAAAGCTTCAACAAAATTGCAGACAGTCTTGGAATAGCTGTTGGAACGGCATATAATCGCGTAAAGAACCTAGAAGACAGCGGAATTCTGAAAGGATATACCATACTATTGGATTCTGCCAGACTCGGGTATGGATTAACTTCGCTCATTTTGATTCAGGCTGATGGAAGTTATCTTGCCGATGTTGAAAAACAACTTGCTGCACTAGATGAAGTCATATGCATCTACGACATTACTGGAGATTATGATATGGCTGTTGTTGCCCGATTTAAAGACCGCGGGGCATTAAACAACTTCATTAAATCTGCACTTAAGATGCCTCACGTTAGCAAAACTGTAACAAATGTTGTTCTTAACGTGGTAAAAGAAGACTTCAGAGTTAAAGTCTAACTCGAAGCATTTTTTCTATTTTTGTTTATTCTAGTTTTTTATAAATTGCAGTGAATACAAAGATTCCTGCAGCGGTGAAAACAATTATTCCGCTTGTTGCAACGCTGTAAATTGAGGATAAAAGTATGCCTGCGGTCATGCTGATTGTTCCAAAAAGTATTGCAGCCAAAGTAGTTGCTTTGAAAGAAAGATTAAGTTGAAGTGCAGAAAGCCCAGGTAATACTAGAAGAGCTACTACAAGAATTACGCCGATTACTTTTATCGAAAGCACGATTGTAATTGCTACCAGTAAATTGAACGCTAGTGATAATGGGCGCACAGGAATTCCCATGAGTCGGGCGCTTT
>JAFGAC010000130.1 GCA_016933835.1 Clostridiales bacterium | reverse complement strand
GATGTGGGGTGCAATTCCAAATCTTAAGCATGTAGGACTAGTAGAGACCTACAAAAAGAGTACAAATCCTTGGGCATCAAAAAAGCACACCTTTGTAAAAACTATTGAAACAAACAATAAAAAATAAAAAGAGAAGAAAGTTTTGAGGCTTACAAATAGTAAGTGTGGTTTCTTGTTTTCTTTATTTTTCCAAGAAAAGAGCCTGCGAAATACTCTAACCAATATTGTTCTTGGAGGTTAAGTTTTGCCTCCAGAAATGTTACCGCTTTTTCCATAGAAGTAGCTCCTGCTTTTTCGAATTTTCGAACAAGTCTTTGTTCCATTATAAATTGCATTCCACGCATAGACATTTTTAATTTTTCTCCTTAATACATTGTATTTATAAAAAATCGCTCAAAATAACGCCATTCGGATAAGTATTTCATGGCGACATAAATTGAAAGAATTCTACATAAATAAAATATGCAGTGTACTATATATAATGTATGGAAATTTAATTATTTTTAAAGTAAAATAATATGAAAAAATAAATCTAAATATAAAAATTTTTGAAAATAAAACTTGGTTATATTTTTTGGGATAAACTACATTTTCTGTCTAGTTAAACCAAATCATTGATTGTTGCTGATTAGTAAATTAAGACAACTGAATGGAAGACTCATTTTAACTTTTGAAATGTTCAATTACCGGAAGTGCCTTTTATGATTGCCCAATCTTGAACCATTCATATAACTTGTCAAACTTGTGAATTACCTGAAAAAGCTAGGCTTGCCGAGGTCTTTACTAATGGTGCTCACGACTTAGGGACTACCCTAAATTGCTCTTGTGTTTGGGTTTGATTCAAAATTTGAATGTGCGAAACAAAAAACTGTCTCTAAATCAAATTGATTAATAATCAAGAAAGGTTAATCAAAAAATCAGTTATAAACCCAAAAATAGGACAGAATTAAAGCTATTTTAAATTTTAAGCCTTGAAAATAGTTTATTTTTGGGTAAGAATGCAGATATACCCGTTATTGTTGGGCTTAATTATAGAGGTGAACTGCATTTGATGTTTGAAGACGATGATTGGGATGACTATGAAGATTCCGAAGACGAAGATGAGGATTAGAAAGAAAATTTAGTTTTTTTT
>JAFGAC010000009.1 GCA_016933835.1 Clostridiales bacterium | reverse complement strand
GAGAAAGCGGAGATGAGGAAGAAGGACCAGTACCATTTCTATGATTGGATGAGAAGAACGACGTGAGTATGGTGAAAGGATAAAGAGACTGTAAGGCAGTGATATCAAGGGCTTCAGCATAACTGACAAATGTACTAATGTTACAGAAGCATTACACGTCTAAGCATTCAATCAAACCATAGAATTATGCAAGATATAGTACTCAAAATCAATCAAAGAACTACATATAGAGAAGAAAATTAAGGTGTAAATAACACCTCAAATATACATTTACATAGAGGCAGGAGGAACTAAACATGATTTACTTAAAAATCAAAAGATTAATAGATATCATACTTTCTTCATTAGGACTTATTATTTTATCTCCTGTTTTTTTAGTACTCATTTTAGCAATCAAGGTTGACTCCCCTGGACCTGTTCTCTTTAAACAGAAGAGAGTCGGGATCCATAAGAGTCATTTTAATATATTGAAGTTTAGAACCATGCGTATTGATACACCAAAGGATACCCCAACACATCTGTTAGAGAATCCGGATCAGTGGATTACAAAGGTTGGTAAGTTCTTACGTAGAACATCTCTGGACGAGCTACCTCAGATTATTAATATCTTCAAAGGTGAGATGAGTATCATTGGTCCAAGGCCAGCTCTTTGGAATCAGTATGATCTGATTGAAGAAAGAGACAAGTACGGTGCGAATGACGTTCCCGTTGGTCTTACAGGCTGGGCGCAGATTAATGGTAGAGATGAATTGCCTATAGAAGAAAAGTCGAAGCTGGATGGGGAGTATGTTAAAAAGAGAAGTCTTTGGTTTGATCTTATATGTTTCATAGGGACATTTACAGCTGTTCTTAAGAGCAAAGGTGTCATTGAAGGTGGTACTGGGGTTATTGCAAAGATGACTAAAGACAAAGAAGAAAATAAAGATTCAAGTCATTCCAACTTATAAGAGGTGAAACGATGAAGCGAGTTCGAATTACTGGTAAAAACAGTTACATAGGTACATCTCTAGAGAATTGGCTCATGAGAGAACCTAGTAAATATAAAGTAGATACGGTTGATATGAAAGATGGGTCGTGGAAAGAGAAGGACTTTTCTCAGTATGATATTGTGTTTCATGTGGCTGGGATAGCTCATGTGTCATCTGATCCAAAGATGGAAGACTTCTACTATAAAGTGAATAGGGACTTAACGATTGAGACTGCTGAGAAGGCCAAGGCAGAAGGTGTAAAGCAGTTCATTTTTATGAGCAGCATTATTGTCTATGGAGATAGCAGTATTAGTAAGAGAGTCATTCATAAGAATACAGTTCCAACACCTAGTAACTTTTATGGAAATAGTAAGTTGCAGGCAGAGGAAGGTATCAAAGATTTAGAGACTGATGACTTCAAGATTGTGGTTCTTAGGCCTCCTATGATTTATGGCAAGGGGTCAAAAGGGAACTATCCAAGACTTGCAAGCATGGCTAAGAAGATACCAATGTTTCCTGATATCGATAATGAGCGCAGCATGCTTCATATAGATAATCTTTGTGAGTTCATTAAAGTCATGATCGATTATGAAGAGACAGGACTGTACTTCCCACAGAACAAAGAGTATGTGAAGACCAGTGAACTGGTTAGGATCATTGCTGAGGTTCATGGGAATAAAATATGGATGACTAAGTTGTTTAATCCTGTATTGAGATTGATGTTTGGGATTGGGATAGTTAATAAGGTATTCGGCAATTTGGTTTATGAGAAGTCAATGAGTGACTATGATAAGGCGAATTACCGAATAAGAACATTTAGAGAATCTATTAAGTTGACAGAATTGGAGAGTAGGGATTAATTATGGAAAGCCGAGTTTTGGTACTAGCTTCAGTTGCATCAATGATAGACCAATTTAATATGCCTAATATCAAACTTTTAAAAGAGTTAGGAAACAAAGTTCATGTAGCCTGTAACTTTATTGATGGTAATACTTGTTCGGAAGAACAAATAACAATTCTGAAGAATAATTTATCAGAAGCAAATGTTGAGTTTCATCAGATAGACTTTCAGCGAAACGTAATGAAGTTAAAAGATAATGTGAGAGCATATAAACAAGTCCAGAAACTGGTTACTAACTACAATTTTGAGTTCATACATTGTCACTCCCCTATTGGGGGAGTTGTAGGTAGGTTAGTGGGAAAAAAGACAAATACTAAAGTTATCTATACGGCGCACGGCTTCCATTTCTATGAAGGCGCGCCTTTGAGAAATTGGTTAATTTATTATCCTATTGAGAGATGGTTATCAAAATATACTGATACCCTTATTACGATTAATAGAGAAGACTACAAAAATGCCAGTGTATTTAAATCTAAAAGGAAAGAGTATGTTCATGGAGTTGGCATAGATATTAGTAAATTTGAATTAACAACATCAAACAGATCGAAAACTCGGAAAAACATAAACATAAATGAAGATGAAATTATGGTTCTATCTGTTGGTGAACTTAATAGAAATAAAAACCATCAAGTTTTAATTAAAGCAATTGCAGAATTGCGCGATGAAACCATTAAGTATGTGATTTGTGGCCAGGGCAGGTTGAAGGATGAATTAATAACATTGTCAAAAGAATTAAAAGTTGACCATCAAGTTGAATTTCTCGGCTTTAGAAATGATATACCAGAGTTAATGGACGCAGCGGATATATACGCCTTCCCTTCTTTTAGAGAAGGATTATCGGTATCCTTAATGGAAGCTATGGCAAGCGGTTTACCTGTGATTTGTTCAAATATTAGAGGAAATAATGATCTAATTGTGGAAGATAAAGGTGGATATTTGATACCGCCCTCCGATTATTTAGAGATCTCAAAGAAAATCAAGTTACTATCTGATAGCAAAGAACTTAGAAATGAATTAGGTAGTTATAACAAAGCATCTATTATGAAGTTCTCAGAATCAAATGTAATGGATGAGATATCGCGAATTTATAAGGAGATGTAATTTTATGAACTTATACGAAAAAATAAAAAACAGAGAAGAAAAAATTTCACTTATTGGTCTTGGATATGTTGGAATGCCAATTGCAGTAGCTTTTGCTAAAAAGGCAGAGGTTATTGGATTCGATATCAGTCTAGAGAAAGTTGAGTTATACAAAAAAGGAATCGATTCAACTAAAGAGGTTGGAAATGATGTCATCAAAGCAACTACTGTTGAGTTTACAGCAGAAGAGAATAAACTAAAAGAAGCTAAATTTCATATCGTTGCGGTCCCTACTCCAGTAAATGCAGATCATACACCAGACTTAAAACCAGTAGAATCTGCAAGTAGAACAGTAGGTAGAAACCTTACAAAAGGTTCAATTGTTGTATTTGAGTCTACAGTTTATCCAGGTGTTACAGAAGAAATTTGCATTCCAATTCTTGAGAAAGAATCGGGAATGAAATGTGGGGAGGATTTTAAAGTTGGGTACTCTCCTGAGAGAATTAATCCTGGTGATAAGGTACATAGACTCGAGACAATTGTAAAAGTTGTATCGGGTATGGATGAAGAGTCTCTTGATGTTATCGCAAAAGTATACGAACTTGTGGTTGATGCCGGAGTACATAGAGCAGAGTCAATTAAAGTTGCTGAAGCTGCAAAGGTTATTGAGAATTCACAGAGAGATATAAATATTGCATTTATGAATGAGCTTTCTATCATATTTAATAAGATGGGAATTGACACAAAAGCAGTTCTTAAAGCTGCAGGCACTAAGTGGAACTTCCTGAACTTTTCCCCCGGACTTGTTGGTGGACATTGTATCGGTGTAGATCCTTATTACCTCACATATAAAGCTGAACAGCTAGGATACCATTCGCAAATCATTCTTTCAGGAAGAAGAATCAATGATGATATGGGAAAATATGTTGTTGAGAATTTGATTAAAAATCTCATTAAAGCAGATGTGCCTGTTAAAGATGCAAAAGTGGCAATCTTAGGATTCACATTCAAAGAGAACTGCCCTGATACTAGAAATACTAGAGTTATTGATATTGTCAATGAACTTAGAGAATATGGATTGACTCCTATGATTGCAGATCCAGAAGCTGATGCTGAAGAAGCAAAGCATGAATATGGAATAGTGTTTGATTCAGTAGAAGATCTTAAAGAGATGGATGCAGTTGTTGTTGCTGTTGGGCATGATCAGTTTTTGAAATTCACTCAAGAAGACTTCAATAAGATGTTTAGAAATGGATCTAATGAAAGTAAAGTGTTGCTTGATATTAAAGGAATTCTAGATAGAAAAGAGTATGAAGCAGCAGGATATAAGTATTGGAGACTTTAAGGAAAGGTTGTGCGGGTCATGGGATATGAAAATGTTGATTTTGAAAAGGATAGTGTGTTTCTCGTAACAGGTGGAGCTGGTTTCATCGGTTCCAACCTATGCGAAGTTTTATTAGATAATGGTTATAAAGTTAGATGTCTAGATGATCTTTCTAATGGGAAACAAGCCAATGTAGACTTATTTATTGACAACCCAAACTATACATTTATCAAAGGGGACATTAGAGATTTAGATACGTGCATGAAGGCTTGTGAGGGCGTTGATTATGTACTTAATCAAGCGGCTTGGGGGAGTGTTCCTAGAAGCATTGAGATGCCGTTGCTTTATGAAGAAATTAATATCCGAGGAACCCTCAATATGATGGAGGCTGCTAGACAAAATGGAGTAAAGAAGTTTGTCTATGCTTCCAGTTCATCTGTTTACGGAGATGAGCCTAATCTTCCAAAACAAGAAGGAAGAGAAGGAAACCTACTATCACCCTATGCTTTAACTAAAATGGTTGATGAAGAATATGGGAAGCTTTATTCCAAACTTTACGGATTAGATACTTATGGATTAAGATATTTTAATGTATTTGGTAGACGGCAAGATCCGAATGGTGCTTATGCTGCAGTTATTCCTAAGTTTATAAAGCAACTACTCAATGGTGAGCAGCCTACAATTAATGGCGATGGAAAGCAAAGTAGAGATTTTACTTATATTGAAAATGTTATTGAGGCAAATTTAAAGGCATGCAAAGCATCTTCTAAAGCTGCTGGCGAAGCTTTTAATATTGCTTATGGTGGAAGAGAGTATTTGATTGATGTGTATAATTCACTTTGTAAAGCTCTTGGGAAAGAAATTGAGCCGATCTTTGGACCCGATAGAAAAGGTGATATAAAGCACAGTAATGCTGATATCAGTAAGGCTAAAGAGATGTTAGGGTATGATCCTAGTTGGAGTTTTGAAAGAGGAATTGAAGCGGCAATAGAATGGTACAGGGAGAATTTGTAGAAATGAGTGTTGATTTGCAATGATAAGAATAGTTCATATAATAACTGGCCTTGGTAGTGGAGGAGCAGAAAACATGCTCTATAAACTACTTAAGTACTCAGATAAAAGTAAATACTACCATGAAGTCATTTCTTTGATGGATGAAGGAGTAATTGGGAAAAGAATAAGAGATGAAGGGGTCAAAATTCACTCAATGAATGTATCTAAAGCAAATATCTTTAAGTCTATTTTATATGCGAGGAGAATATGCAAGGATTTTGACATTATAAATACATGGTTATATCACGCAGATTTGTTTGGATTCGTAATAGCAAAATTGCTACTGAAGAAAAAACTAATTTGGAATATAAGACATAGCAATTTAGACAAAAATGCTAATAAAAGCAGAACTTTAATGATTGTAAAAATCAATTCGCTATTATCAAAAAAAACAGATTGCATTACTTTTAATTCAAATAAAGCATTGGAAACGCACTTAACGGTGGGGTTTAAAAATAAGAATACTATTGTAATTCCAAATGGTTTTGAATTAAACAAGTTTTCTTTTAATGAAGAAAATCGCAATACATTAAGAAGAGCATTTAATCTTGATAAAGAAAGTAAAGCTTTAATTACGGTAGGAAGATGGGATGTACAAAAAGATTATGTCACCTTATTTAAAGCCTTAAATGAAATAAAAAATACCCATACTAATTTTAAAATGATTATGGTTGGTACTAACTTAGATGAATATAATGAAGAATTATGTAATTTATCCATAAAATATGACTTAAGAGATAAATTGATGTTGCTTGGCAGAAGAAACGATATATCTGAAATATTATCTGCGGCAGATTGTTATATATCATCATCATTAGGGGAGAGCTTTTCAAATTCTATTGGTGAAGCAATGGCGTGTGCACTTCCTTGTATAGTGACAGATGTAGGAGATTCAAAGCAAATAGTTGGTAAAACAAACTATGTAGTAAATGCAAAAGACTTTAAAGGGTTAGCAGAGGCTATAGGCAGATTTCTCGATAAGTTCGAAAGTCCAAGAAATTTTAATTCAAGGAATAGAATAGTTGAGAATTTTGATATTAATAAAGTAGTTAAAGATTATGAAAGAAACTATCAAGTCATACATTTTATGTCTGATGGAGGGTTATAAGTATGATCTATAATTTAAAAAATACTATTAGAAATTTATCACACAAAAATAGATTATTCTATTCGATATATAAATATGCTAATAGGCATAAAGTAAAGATATTATCAAAAGTAGATGATGAAAAATTTGCCAAAATGAAATACAGGGAAAATACTGGAAAAGAGCTGAACTTAGATTATCCAAGAACATTTAATGAGAAATTGTGGTGGTTGAAAATACATAATAGAGATCCATTACTAACAACGTGTTCAGATAAGGTGATGGTGAGGGATTATGTAAAAGGAAAAGGATTAGAACATATTCTTGTTCCAATATATGGAGTTTATAAGACGCCAGAAGAAATTGATTTTAATGAATTACCAGAACGAGCTTTCATCAAGACAAATCATGGTTCTGGAAAAAACATTATCTGGGACAAGAAGAAAAATTTTAATCATAAGGCATTTAATAAAGAATTTAGAAATGCTCTACAAGAAAATTATTATTATCAGTCCAGAGAGTGGAATTATAAGAACATCCCCCCAAGATTAATCGTAGAAAAGATGTTAGTCGATAATCCAGGAGATTCACTTATTGACTATAGATTTCTGTGTTTTGAAGGTGAAGTGAAACTTATATTTGTAGACGTTGAAACAGCTGCGGAAGATGGTTCTCATAGCCCTTATGCAAAGAGAAACGTTTATGATAAAGAGTTTAAATATTTAGATATCAAGGTAGCAAGAGAACATTTTGACAAAAATAAAGTATCAAAACCAGTGGAATTTGATGAGATGATAAAATATGCAGAAATATTATCTGAGTCTTTTGTTTTTTCAAGAATCGACCTCTATAATATTGATGGTGAGATATATTTTGGAGAAATAACATTTTATCCAGGTGGTTGTACACAACTTTTTGAACCTGAAGAGTATGAAATAGAGTTAGGTTCATGGATTAACTTACAAAGTGATAAGATTATTTATGATGAAAAAAAATAAGAGGGTGGATGCTCATGAAAATACTATTTTTTATAGGTACGGTGTATCCATATGGATCTGCCTGGTCAAGCAGAGGAAGAAATCTTGCTAAACTATTCAAATTATTAGGATATGAAGTTCATATAATTTCTCATTCGACAAATGAGGCAGGGTATGCTATAGGGCAAACAATTTATTTTGATGGAATCCCATATGAATCTTTGTTCACAAAAGTAACTAGATTGAATAGGTTCTATGGCTCGATAGTTGATATAAAAGCAATTAAAAGATACGTTAAATTTAATGAAATTGACGTATTTATCACCTCGAATATACCTCAAATTTACAAGCCATTAAGAGCTTTTTTAAAGCGAAAAAACATTCCGATAATTATCGAACAATGCGAGTGGTTTGATTCTTTAACTTTTAAAATGGGAAACTTTGATCCTTATTATAGATCTTTAATGAAAAGAATTAGAAATGATTATCACAAAAGTGATGGAATTATCGCAATTAGTACTTTGCTAGAAGAATACTATGCTATTAAGGGAGCAAGAGTTGTTAGAATTCCTACAATACTAGATACTGAAAGTATTGATTATAGAAACAGAATAAAAGCAAAGAATAAGCAATTAAAACTTGTCTTTGCTGGGAGTATTGGAGGGAAAAAAGAACTGTTAAGACCTATTTTCGAGGCAATTGACAATGTTAGAAAGAACATAAATATTGAATTCAATATTTATGGGCCTGATGAAAAAGAGGTTTTAAGCAATATTAACAACGATAAAGAATTATTATCCAGAATATCAAACGACGTTAGAATTCATGGTAGAATCCCACAACAACAGATTTACGATAAACTAAGAGATGCAGATTTCATGGTTTTTTTTCGCCCCAATAGACGTTCTTCAAACGCCGGGTTTCCTACAAAGTTTGCTGAAAGTCTTGCTGTTGGAACGCCAGTTATTACAAATAATACTAGTGATTTAGGTATGTACTTAAGTCATGGAAAAAATGGTTTCATTGTAAATGAGTTAAATGTTAGTTCTATCGTTAATGTCATAGAAGAAATTTCTTTGCTATCTCATGAAGATATGGATAATCTTAGAATTAATGCTAGGCGTACTGCTGAGGAACATTTTGACTATAGAAACTATAAAAATGAGATGAAAATATTACTAGAACCTTTATTACAAAGTGATTCTTATGATGTTTAAAAATAATATAATAAAGAAATATGAACTGAGTTGGGATATAATATGAAAATTAATACAATTAAATTTAAAAAGAGTGATATCAACATATATATCTATATGAGTGCTAGCGTTATTACAATGTTTTTTGCATTTTTAACAAATTGGTTGATGACCAAATATGTTACTCCAGAAAGTTTTGGTCTATACAAATACGCAACCAATTTTTTGTTCACCATTCCAGCTATTTTTGAGTTGGGCATTCATTTTAGTTGTAGCCGAATTATTGCTGAGAGAAATTCTGATGAAAAAGATGGAGTTGTATTCACTAGTGTTATAGTAGTGACATTGATTGGAACCTTATTATCTCTGGGATTATATCTCATTAGTGGGTTGAGTGGTTCTTTTGATTTTAGTATTGGAACACTTAGAGAAATAGAAAATATTTATCCGTTTATTTTGATTTTTACACTGAGAATACTAGTATTACAAGTATATCAAGGGACAGGGAAAACAAATCAACTCGCATTAATGAATTTAATACAGTATTTAATTTTGATTGCAGGGATGCTCTTAGGTAATATTATAATTTCAGATTTAAACTATAGTTATTTAATAATGTTATTTTGTATATCATGGGTCATTGTAATGGTACCTTTTATTAGCAAAGTCAAATATTCTTTTGTGAATTTCAATAACGATATTAAAACCTTATATAATGAAACTAAGAGGAATGGTTTCTATGTTTACTTAGGGACTATTGTAACAACTGTATCTAGTAGTTTAATTGGATTAATAACTGGTTCGCTTTACGGTGTAAAAGAATATGGGTATTACTCTTTAGCACTTTCTTTTGCACAAACATTCACAGTTATTTCCTCAACAATGGCCACAGTCAAATTTAAAGAAAATGTTAATCAAAAGTTTATCCCAGTAAGAGATTTCAGATTAATGATTGTATTAAATATTATTGTGTATGTAATTTTTCTTATTATTATTGAACCAGCATTTAAATTATTTTTTTCTACAGATTATGCCCCAACAATACATTATCTCATCATTCTAGGGTTGGCATATTCATTAAATGGTATAATTCTTTATTTTAATAGATATTTTGTTGCTAGAGGTTTAGGATCTGAAACTACAAAGAATTCATTTTTTGTTGCAGTTATAAATATAATTACTGCAATTGTTTTGATACCTAGATTTGAGATAAAAGGCTTAGTATACGCCTCTTTAATATCAAGTACATTAAGTTTAGTGAAATATGTGCATTCATATAGATTGTATTTAAACAACATAAATAAGAAATGATGATATAGTGACGATAGAAGGGAAATTGATTTATGATTGAATCTGAAAATAATAGAATATATGTAAAAACTAATAGTGGAAACCGTATAATTTCTACCCTTAATGCAATAATACCAATTGTATCAATTTTTATGCTTGTTTATTTACCGACTTCAAGTAACGGAGAAATATATAGCAGTGCATGGATGATTTTTGTGTGGTCAATAGCTGCAATTATTGGGATAACGCTTCTAGTAATTAGTAAAAAAAAGAATTACATAAAAATGTTCCTGATTTTATTATTCGTGACATTATATTTATTGATTATAACGATTATAGTATTGAATTTAAATATTGGCGCAAGAATATCTATTGCACGGATAGCACCTGTTATCGCGTTGTTAATTCTTTTTACTCTAAAAATTAGATGTGAAATTAAGTTTACTTTCATGTCAAAATTAGTAGATGTGTTTTTTATAACAATGATTATCTGGAATAGTTTGATAGTATTAGATGTCCCCATAATTGAGGATTTTACAACAAAATACTATTCTCAATATTATCAAAACGCACTTTTTTATTCGCTGTATTCAAACAAACCTGTCATGAGTTTTGGGGTACATACTTATGCATCATATATATATATATTTTTCTTTTATATGAGTTATCATACTGCGATTGTAACAAATAGAAAAAGAAATTATTTCTATTGCATCGCAGCCATAGTGTTCACATTTATGCTAACTTCTAATTCAAGTTTAATATATGCTATTATTATGAGTATTATGTATTTAAAGTTGATTAAGAATAAACCATTCTTTACATTCGGTGTAATTTTACTGGGGGTATTAGTTTTAGCTTATTATTCTAGTTTTATAATAGAGAACTATAAAATGATTTCTCAGAGTAATTTAAATGGTTTTATAGCGAGGTACTTTGGAGAAAATATTGTATTTAGAGAAAACATAGAATATCTTAAAAATTATTATGCTGTAGGGTTCAACATAATAGATCGTTTAAATTACAGTGATTCCGGATACATGTTGTATTTAACTATGGGTAATGTTCCTTTATTAGTTATGGTTTATTACCTAGTATACAAATTTTTCAAGAATAATCTTAGAAATCGATACTCATTATTTATAATATTTATTGTTCTATCATTTGAGATAGCATTGCCAGCTACATTCAATTATAGATTTTTTTATATTGCCATATTCACGATTTATTATTTTAGATCACTGGATGCTTATAAATCACTGGATGCTTATAAATCAAACAAATTTAGTTTACAGTAAGAGAAGGAGGAGCGATCAATGTTTAAAGGTAAAACTTTATTAATTACGGGTGGAACAGGATCTTTTGGTAATGCAGTAATGAAAAGGTTCCTTGATACAGATATCAAAGAAGTACGAATTTTTTCTCGTGATGAGAAGAAACAAGATGATATGAGAAAGCTATATAAAAATGACAAATTGAAATTCTATATAGGTGATGTTAGAGACCTTTCAAGTGTAAAAAATGCAATGCACGGAGTTGACTATATCTTTCATGCAGCTGCCCTCAAACAGGTGCCTTCATGCGAGTTCTTTCCACTTGAAGCAGTTAAAACAAATGTATTAGGAACAGATAATGTTCTAACAGGTGCCATTGAGATGGGGGTTAAGAAGGTGATCTGTCTTTCTACAGATAAGGCGGCCTATCCGATTAATGCAATGGGAATTTCAAAAGCTATGATGGAGAAGGTATTCGTTGCAAAAGCAAAGACTGTTGATTCTGAAAGAACACTAATCTGTGGTACAAGATATGGAAATGTGATGGCTTCAAGAGGATCAGTAATTCCGTTATTTATTGATCAGATTAAGAATGGACAACCTTTGACCGTTACAGATCCTAATATGACAAGATTTTTAATGAGCCTTGAAGAAGCAGTCGAACTTGTAGTATTTGCTTTCCAAAATGCCGAGGCTGGAGATATTATGGTTCAGAAATCTCCTGCATCAACCATTGGTGACTTAGCTCAAGCAGTTAAAGAACTATTTAACGCAGACAATGAAATCAAAGTAATCGGCACTCGTCACGGTGAAAAGCTTTATGAGACACTTCTAACAAAAGAAGAACATGTCGTAGCTAAAGATATGGGTGGATTCTATAGAGTACCTGCTGATAAGAGAGATTTAAATTATGACAAGTATTTTGTTGAAGGAGATCAAAAACTTTCATCCGAAGATGAGTACAACTCTCATAATACGGAAAGGCTTAATATAGAGCAGATTAAAGAGAAGCTACTTCAGCTTGATTATGTTAAAGAACAATTAGAAAGTTGGGATAGATAATGAAGATTTTAGTCACTGGGGCAGATGGTTTTATTGGTAAAAACTTAATCGCAGAACTCAGGAATAGAAAATATGACAATATTTTTAAATATGATCGAGATACAGATCCTTCTTTGCTCGATAAGTATTGTAAAGAAGCGGACTTTGTGTTTCATCTTGCGGGAGTTAACCGTCCAAAAGAACAATCTGAGTTTATGGAAGGCAATTTTGGTTTCACCTCTAATCTATTAGATTCTCTTAAGAAATATAATAACACCTGCCCGGTGATGATTTCGTCTTCCATTCAAGCTGAGTTAGATAATCCTTATGGTGAAAGTAAGAAGGCGGGAGAAGACCTTATGTTTTCTTATAGTGAAGAAACAGGGTCAAAAGTTCTTATTTACAGATTTCCAAATGTTTTTGGTAAATGGTGCAGACCAAATTATAACAGTGCAGTGGCAACATTCTGTCATAATATTGCTCATGGCTTATCTATTAAAGTGAATGATGCAAGTGTAATAATGAACCTTGTTTATATAGATGATGTGGTTAATGAACTCATTAATGCGCTAGAGGAAAAAGAAAACAGAGTAAATTCATTCTGTGAAGTTCCTACTGTACATACTATAACACTTGGTGAAATATTAGATTTGATTTATTCATTCAAGAAGAGTCGAGAAGATAGGTCAGTGCCGAACATGTCGCATGAATTTACAAAGAAACTTTACAGTACATATCTAAGCTACTTACCAGAAAATCAGTTTAATTATGAGTTAAAGATGAATGTAGATCAGAGAGGATCTTTTACAGAGTTCATTAAAACGCCTGATCGTGGCCAGGTTTCAGTTAATATCTCAAAACCCGGAATAACAAAGGGGAATCACTGGCATCACACGAAGAATGAGAAGTTTTTAGTAGTCAGCGGTAAGGGTGTTCTTCGTTTTAGAAAAATAGATTCAGAAAAAGTTTTAGAGTATTTTGTGAGTAGTGACAAAATGGAAGTGGTTGATATACCAACAGGCTATACACATAACATAGAAAATCTTGGTGATACAGATATGGTAACAATTATGTGGGCCAATGAACCATTCAATCCTGAAAAGCCTGATACTTATTATTTGGAGGTATAACTGATGAAGAAACTAAAAGTCATGACAGTCGTTGGGACAAGACCAGAAATAATCAGACTGTCAGCTGTTATAAATAGACTAGATGAATCAGATGCAATTGATCATGTTCTTGTTCATACTGGACAGAACTATGCCTATGAACTGAATGAAGTGTTTTTTAATGACTTCAATTTAAAGAAACCGGATTACTTTCTAAACGCTGCAACAGGGACTGCTGTTGAGACGATTGGTAACATTCTAGTTAAGATTGATCCAATCCTTGAAGAAGTAAAACCTGATGCATTCCTCGTACTTGGAGATACAAATAGCTGTTTATGTGCAATAGCTGCTAAGAGACGACATATCCCTATCTTTCATATGGAAGCTGGGAATAGATGCTTTGATCAGAGAGTCCCTGAAGAAACAAATAGAAAAATTGTGGACCATACAGCAGATATTAACCTAACCTACAGTGATATTGCTAGAGAATATCTCTTAAGAGAAGGCCTACCTGCAGATAGAATAATAAAGACAGGTAGCCCGATGTTTGAAGTTCTTAATTCAAGAAAAGATGATATAGAGAATTCAAATGTAATTGAAAGGCTAGGACTCGAAGCTGAGAAGTATTTTGTTATCTCTGCCCATCGAGAAGAGAATATTAGCTCTAAACAGAATTTCATGGATTTAGTAGAGAGCTTAAATACGATTGCAGATAAATATCAGATGCCATTGATTGTTAGCACACACCCAAGAACAAGAAAAATGATTGAAGCAAAAGGCATTGAATTTAATCCATTTGTAAAGACTGTGAAGCCACTTGGATTCAATGATTATGTGAAACTTCAAAAGTATGCAAAGGCTGTTTTAAGTGATAGCGGAACTATCAGTGAAGAGTCATCGATTATTGGGTTTAGAGCACTTAACATAAGACAAGCACATGAGAGACCTGAGGCAATGGAAGAAGCATCCGTCATGATGGTTGGTCTTAAGAAAGAAAGAATTATTCAAGGGCTAGAAGTACTTGAGACACAAGAAAAAGATACTTTAAGATTGGTTGCAGATTATAGTATGCCAAATGTGTCGGAAAAAGTGTTGAGAATTATATTGTCTTATACAGATTATGTGAATAGAGTTATTTGGGGGAAATACTAACTGAAGCGAGGTGAACCAAACCAAGATGAACATATTAGTAACCGGAGGTCTAGGATTTATCGGCAGTCATACAACAATAGAACTAATTAAAAATAACCACACAGTAATCATCTCTGACAATCTTATCAACTCAAAGATTGAAGTTCTAGACAAGCTATCTACCATAACCGGTATCAAACCAACTTTCTATCAGATCGATGCAACTGATGAAGCAAAGGTAGAAGAAATGTTCAATAATCATAAAATTGATGGTGTGATTCACTTCGCTGGTCTTAAGGCAGTAGGAGAGTCTGTTTCCAAACCACTTGAGTATTATTATAATAATCTGGTCAGTACGATGGTACTTAGTAAGATGTGTGTGAAGTACGGAGTGGGTAAATTCGTATTCAGCTCTTCCGCTACAGTTTACGGAGATCAGCCTTCTCCACTAAAAGAAAATATGGAGCTGAAGAAGACCACTAATCCATATGGTGAAACTAAGGCCATGAGTGAGCGGATCTTGACCGATACAGCTCATGCTAACTATGGATTTGCTGTTAGTCTTTTAAGGTATTTTAATCCAGTAGGTGCTCATGAAAGTGGACTGATTGGTGAGGATCCTAATGGCATTCCAAATAATCTGATGCCGTTCGTAACCAAAGTTGCTAAGGGTCAACTTTCCAAGCTGAGTGTATTTGGAAATGACTATGATACAATAGATGGGACAGGCGTTCGTGATTATATCCATGTGGTAGATCTTGCGAAAGGCCATGTAAAAGCTATTGAGAACTTGGATAAAGGTGTTAATATATATAACTTAGGAACAGGAAGAGGAACTTCTGTGTTAGAACTTGTGAATGCATTTATGAAAGTAAATGACATTGATGTTCCTTATGAAATCGTTGGTAGACGTCCGGGGGATATTGCGACCTGTTTTGCCGACGCAAGTAAAGCTGAGAAAGAATTAAACTGGAAAGCTGAACTTGGAATTGAAGAAATGGTTAGGGATGCTTGGAAGTTTGAGATGAATAATAAGTAAACTTGTAATCACCCCACTCCACCCATTCACCACCAAAGAGCAGAGCCTCATATAAGAAAAAAGGTGAGCTGGGTGGGATCGCTAGTATTGCGATAAACTTGCTGAGGGTTTTAGTGAATAGGCTTCAACCACAATCTGTTCAAGTCAATCTAATGAGTCTGGACGATGTTGCATTCCATGTGATAGCTACTGTGACCAAGATGAGCAGGGTGGGGTAGACGGTAAGGTTATAAACTTGCTAATCTATGTAAAGGGTTTAGCAGCAAGAGAAGTTGTGATAAGCTAGATTTGTTGAATCAGAAAAACGGGCATTTTAGAAGTGGTGTCCGTTTTCTTAGAAAGATAATTGACAGAATATTGATGAAATAGTCCGTAACTAGAAGGCAATAGAAGTGAGGGCGCGAGATGGAATGTCTATATTGTAACTGTAAAATACTTAAGGAGTCAAAAGAACACATAATACAAAACGCATTAGGTGGACATTTGGTTAGTACAGAGATTTGTTGCCCAGAATGCAATAATGCAATACAAAAACTAATTGATGATGAGTTCACAAATATCTTTGCTCCGATTACGACAAGAATTCAAAATCTAAAAAAGACTTCAAATACAAAAGGCAAGCCATCTACAGCCGCATATGGACTATATCATGGGGAGACTTACGAGATCTTTATTAAAGGAAATACAATAGTAAGTTGTCCGCAATTAAATAAAAAGCTTAAGAGAAATCTAACCTCTGAGGACATTGATGAAATCGAAATTATTGGTTATAAGTTTGATGTTGAGAATAGATCATTTATTAATGGGATTTGCAAGATAGCAACAAATTTTGCTGTAATGAATAAAGTACCTGTTAATAATTTAAAGGATAAAATGACCATCGAAATTAGTGATGATATCCTTGCTGGAATTGAATTTAAATACCCTGTATTACCATTTGCCGCACTGAATCACTTTGATTTGCTTATGGAAACAGGAACGCCTATAGAAACGCTATATCATCACTTAATACTTTTCAATATTGGAGATCTGTTATGGTGCTATGTTGATTTGTTCAATACATTTCAATACTATATTTTACTCAGCGACAAGTGGGATGGTGCTCATATTTACACTTCCTACTGCCAAAAAATAGAAAGATTTGATAGAACGCCTCCAAATGTTAGGGTTCGGAAACCAAAAGACATTCTGACTTACTCTCAAATGTATAAGGTCAATCCTACAACTGATATAGATATATTCAAAAAGAGCATAGTTGATAAAATTAAAAAAACGCCTTATGAATGTGATATTAACGATATTGTAAAGGATAATGTGAATATACTTTCTCCTATCCTAGATTTTTCAGGTGATAAGGAAATGATATTAGAATATTTAACTGATGTTTCTTTTTATCAGAATGAAGATGGTGACTTAAATGCAGGAGTGTTTAGAAGATTTTCTCCGTTTAAAACAGGGGAACAACTAAGGTTTGGAAGCTACCCGGATATGATTCATGATTTGATGAATGATAATCAAAATTCTATTCGCAAGTATACGTTCAGCAAATTTGAACGATTGAATCAATATTTATCCTTTTCAAAGTATATGTGAAGAGTATTAACAGTAAAAAAAGGAGGTTGTGAATCAATGGACAAACACACCTTCAAAGGTACAATAATTTCAATCCAACCCAGGATCCGTCTCACAAGGTCCTTCGATGAAGCCTCCCACACATACCTGGGTTATGCTATTACTTTAGAGGGAGAGCTGGACAATACTAACACCACCTTCTCCATCGGTATAGGCAAAGCAGCCCATGCTAAACATCAATTCAAAGTAAATGATGTCATCAGTGGAGAATGCGTCCCTGTTCCAGATCCAGATGTTGAACCTACACAATTTTACAAAGTCTCAAAGCTCAAAGTCATCTCACAAGGTACCATCGGTAGCACATCATCACCCTGGGAACTGGTGCCGCCAGAGCTGGAAGTTTACAGAGAAAGAGGACATCGCAGGCTGGCAGCCAGGACATATGATACGAAGTGTAGCAGCTGCATGTGGGGAGCTAGGATGCCGGTTGAGATAATTATTGATAACTGGAATCCAAGAGGTCGGAGAAAGTATAGGTTTGAGACATTCTGTTATGGTCCATTAAGCTGCAAATTGTACAAGGCTGGGCCTAATCGGAAGGTGGAAGGTCGGAACGGGATGGTGTACGTTGAGGAAGATTGGGTTGATGCTATGAGTGTGGAGCATAGGGGAGAAGATGAGTAGGAATCAATAAGGGAAACGGAGGGATATGAATGGGATTATTTGACTTTCTCAAGAAGCGAAACAAACAGAATAATGAACCTAGCAAATCAAACGGCAAGAAGAATTTAGGCATCGGCTCTTTGATAAACGTTAAAACAGAAATCATTAATACTCCATCTGAGCCTGATGTTATTCCTGTTGAGAAGATAATCAAAGGCATGAAACCAAATGATGTAGGCTTATACCCACATGAAATACTTCTACTTTCTTATGCACCCAAATACTATCTTGAAGGCAATTCTTATCCTGGATTTTGGTGGTATCAGTACGGTGTTAAAGATGTTGATAAGTGCTTGATATCATTAAGAGATAGAGGCTTCCTCCAAATTGGATCGTTGCGATCGGCAATTGAAAAAGAGACAGCTGCTGTGCTAAAGGATGTATTAAAAGATAATGGATTAAAAGTCTCAGGAAAAAAGGCTGAATTAGTTCAGCGTCTAATGGATGAAGTTTCTGAGGAAAAGCTTAATACCATATTTACGAAGCGTACATACAACCTAACCGATGCGGGTAATGAAATCCTAAAGAAAGAAGATTATATTCCATATATTCATAGACATGGGATTGAAGATTTGAATATCTGGTCATTGAGCGAAAAGGTCAAGAATAGAAAACCAGGACTTTCATTCAGAGATGTTATTTGGGGCTATCTAAATGAAAGAGGTATGATCCATATTAAGGACGGTAATTTTGGGTTATATAGAAATTGTCGCTTTTCAATGTCCGAATTTGTAAAAGAAGAAGGCAAGCTGGACAATGCTTTCGCTCTTTTAGCTGAAGTTATCCGTTATGATTTAAGTGGATTATCAAATGGCTTTAGTATGCAGTTTATGGAGATTTATGCCGATGGATACTTTCCATATAAAAATTCGATTGTTACGATGGCGCCGGGGATAACAAGCAGAGTTGTTGACTATCAAGAGAAGAAAGGCTTATCTGATGATGAATTAAAGAATAAGCTGTTAGAAGAGATGAATAGAATTCAATTACCATTCAGTTTATTTACAGCGGAAGAATGTGCTGACATTGTTCTTATGGAAATACACAAGGATGAAGAGGGCCTTGAAAAGCTTTATAATAAAGCGAAGAGGCGCTTCAAAAAAGAGTATGGGATCAAATGATGCCTACTTGAGTGGGAGGTGCCGCCAACAATGATCATACCAATTAAAACAGATGCTAATATAACTGTAGATGAAATGGACATCACAGAAACCAGTTTCAAGTCTTTAAATCTTAAAGAATCGCATATCGAAGAGTTCATAAGGACGAATATAGAACTTCTTCTAACCGACGAATCCCTCTTAATTATTGGAAGTCAGGTCACCAATAGTGAAACGGGTAGAAGCGACCTTACTGCTATTGATGAAAACGGAAATCTTGTTCTTATCGAGATTAAGCGTGATGTTGAGGATATTAAGGCCAGAAAAGAAGAGTTAGAGTTTCAGGCCATCCGTTATGCAGCAGGCTATGCAAAAATCAAAACACCGGAAGAACTGGTGGAAAAGATATTTGCCCCATATGTTACGAGGTATACTCATGAATTTGACCTTGGCGGTCTGACACCTCACGAAAAGGCTACGAGAATCCTAGAGTCTTTCCTTGAAAAGAACAATGCCATGAAGACATTTAATAAGAAGCAAAGAATTATTTTGATCGCTTCGTCGTTTGACCGTCAAACCGAATCAGCAGTCGCTTGGCTCATTGCCAATCATGTAGATATCAGCTGCTTTACTTTGAAGCCTCTAAAGGTTGGTGGAGGATTGTTCTTAGAGATAAATAGATTACTTCCACCACAGCTTCTTGAAGATTTCTATGTTGAAATAAGTGAGAAGAAAACTGCTGAGGTTAGAACCGAAGGTGCTACAGGCATTACTAGAACCTATCTGCCAAGAATGGATAAGTTGTTTGAGTGGGGGCTTCTTAAAGCAGGGGATATTGTTGTTATTAAGAACTTTGACGATTCTGATGCAGTTGTAAAAGATTTTAGATCTGTAGAATCCAATGGTGAAGTTATGACCTTTAATAACTGGGCAGAAAAAGTGACTGGTTGGTCAGCGGTTAATATTTACGAGTGGACTTTGGTAAAAGGTGAAACTAAGACACTAGACCAGAAACGACGAGAGAAGATGGCAGAGTTAGAGGAATAATTTAGAACAGCTGAAATGAGTAAAAATGGGATATTTGAAATTTTCGAATAAATATATCTGAAAAATCTTCCATTTGGTAATTGACGTGGAAGATATTTTCATGATACAATGTTCGCATAGAAGCATACACGCAATCTTGAAAGGGGTGGTCGATTGATCTCACTGGATTTTAGAACCAAGAAAAATGGTGTACCTATTCTCTCTAAAAAAGAGATTGAAGATATAGCAGAACAAGTCTTATATTCATATAAACCTACTCTTGTTACAGAACCAGGTGCTTTGGACGTAGAACTTTTCGTAGAAAGTTATGCAGGGTTGGAGATGGACTATAAAGATTTGACGCATGATGGTTCGATACTAGGCATGATTGTCTTTAACGACTGTCACATACCTGTTTATGATGCCGAGAGAGAGAAGGCAAAACGAATACCTATCAACGAGAAAACAATAATCGTTGATAACAGATTACTTGAAGAGGACCAGTTAAGGCGTGGAAGATTTACATTAGCTCATGAAGCTGCTCATTGGTTCCTGCATAGGCATCTGTATTTACAAGATAAGAGTCAGATTTCTCTTTTTGATGTAATGAAAATTGAAGATAAGAAATTACCACTAATCAAGTGTCGAACTTCAGATATTGAAAGTAACTGTAGGAAAGAACTAGGTACAGATGATGACTGGATGGAATGGCAAGCTGATTATTTGGCTTCAACCATTCTTATGCCTCAGCGGGCGTTTAGTAGAGTTGTTAAAGGCAAATTTAAATTAGCAAAAATTAAGGAAGGTTGTTATCAATTAGGTACTGACTTTGAGAAAGACTTATGGGTAGATGTTATGGCTCGTGAACTGGCGGATTTGTTTGATGTATCTGTAACAGCTGCAAAGATTCGCTTGAAGAGCCTGGGTTTTGTAAAAGAGCAGCAAGATCACCAACAGCATTTGTTTTAAATGCGTGAAATGTGAGAAGGCTAATACCTATAATAAGGTGTTGCTATATAGAATGGAGGTGAATTTTGTGAGTCCTAATCAATTTGGAGAATTTGTTGCAAACAAGAGAAAAGAGAAGGAAATCAGTTTAAGAGGTATGGCAGAATTGCTGGATCTATCACCAGCTTATTGGAGTGATATCGAGAAGGGAAGAAGAAACCCACCTAACCTCAATACACTTCAAGAGTTAGCGAAAATACTAGGCTTAACTAATGGTGAATTTGATGAGATGGTAGACATGGCATCTGTCGACAGAGACGAAATACCTATGGATCTACCAGAGTATATTAAAGACAGTGAACTTGCCAGAACAGCACTTAGAAAAGCACGTAAAAAGAGCGAGTCAAGTGGTACCGATTCAACTAAAAAAGCATGGGAAGACTTTATTAAAGCACTGGATGACGAAGAATAAGGAGGGCGTCGGATGACAGAGATGTTCAAAGAAATACTGCAAAGAGATTTCTATCAAGTAATATTTGACGCATTGAATGAAGAATTAACAGATAACTATGATGAGTATGATCTCACCATCCGTGCAAATGTTGTTAATGAAGTCCTGGAAGCATCGTTGGATGACATTCAGATACTGCGTGTGTTTAATTTTAACCAGGAAGATGACGAATTTGAGTTTGATATCCTTGTAAATTGTGATATCGAAATCGGTGACTACTTTGCAAAAGAATCGATCCAAGAGTCAGTTCCACAGTGGTTTCAGTTAAACTGCAGCGCAGTACTTGACGGCCATTCATTTGATAACTTTTCAATCAACAGTATTGAAGTTTACAATAAGTAAGGAGGGGTTGCCTATGAAGTTGAATAGTGATTTTGTGCCGATTATCAGCAAGAAAGAGATGGATATAGAGGCCACAAAGTTTCTACGTAAGTATTATCCAGAAGCATTAGAGCGTCCAATGCCTGTTCCCGTGGAGGATATCGCAGAGCTTAAAATGGAACTTGAGATTGATTATGTCAATATTGATGAAGCTTGTGAGACATTAGGTATGATGATATTCTCTGATGGAGCGGTTGAGTTATATGACCCTGAAAATGACCAATATGTTCTAAGACCCTATAAGAGAGGCACATTACTTGTGGAGAGTAATATTGGTGATGTAAGTAACAGAGGCTGTGAGCGTTTTACAATAGCACATGAAATAGTTCACTGGCATATCCACAAATTAAGGTTTACCATGCTGGGCTTGAAGGATAAGTCTTTAGCAAAGGCTTGTCGATGTCCACAAGAAAAAGCCTACAATCCTAAAACACCCGAAGAATGGATGGAATGGCAAGCCGACAATTTAGCTGCAGCAATTCTAATGCCCGCAGAGATGTTTAGAAAGAAAGCTTCGGAGATAATGGCGAATTATAAAGTAGGAAGTAAAATTAATGAGCATATGTGGTTAGGGTTCAGTCCGAGTATTATTAATGAACTCATTATTGATGCCTTGGCTGAAGATTTCCACGTATCTAAACAAGCAGCCGAAATTCGGGTGAAAACATTAGACATAAAGCTCATGGAATCTTAACAGCAGGAGCATCTGCTTGTGTTGTTATTTTTTTATAGTCATGTTCGCTTGAAAGCTGACATGACAGAAAAATGCGGACAAACTATATTTTTTTAACCCCAATGTTCGCAAGTATGCTGACAAGACAGAAAAGTGAGGAGGTGATGACTATAGCTAAGAAGATTAAATGTCCAGTGTGCAATAATAAGCGTCTATTGGATTTAGTAGTCGCTAAGGACGGAGAGGTCATGATTAAGTGCCCTAAATGCAAACGAATCATTGATGTTACTTTCCAAGACAATAGAATAAAGGCAAAAGCAATGTAACAAGGTGCATTTCATACCGAGCAACGGAGTCGAACCTGAACTACCAAATAGCCGGATAATCGCTAATTAATTTTAGCGGTTGTCCGGCTATTTTTTTTTGCGTCTTTTCAAGTTCATTCACCCAATCTGGCTATTTCAAGCCACAAAAATTCCAAGGAGGAACGAGATTATGAGTAAAGAGTTAAAAGTTGGAAGAGTAGCAGTACCCGTATCAGAAGAACTTCACAGAGAGTACTACAAGATGAAACGTCGCGAGAGATACATGGAAGAGGACGTAAAAGTTGGTCGTATCGATGTGGACATGGAAAACGAGAAAGTGACATTTGTACCAAATAAAGAAGATTCAATAGAGCGCTTAATGGACCTGGGTGCAGATTATGCTGATGAGCAATTGGTAGAAGATCTAGTCGTTGATAAGGCAATGCACCTAATTCTGCAAGAAGCGATGAAAGAGCTTAATCGCCAAGAAAAAGAGCTTATTGATGACCTCTTTTATAAAGAGATGACGGTTAGAGATGTTGCTAAAAAAGAAGATATCTCGCACGTAGCTGTGATGAAGCGTAGAGACAAAGTTTTAGCAAAGCTAAGAAAGTTTTTTTAAATTTCTGGTTACCAAGAAGGGGTCCCCGTTGGCTAGGAAGTGAAGGGGACTTTCCTCTATCAAATATTACGAGGTGATTTATTGATGAACGAATTAGTGAAAGTGGATTATACCAGAACAGAACCTACAGTATCCGGTCGTGAGTTACACGAATTCTTAGAAGTTGAAACGCGATACAACGATTGGTTTAGAAGAATGTGTGATTACGGGTTTTCAGAGAGTGTAGACTTTTACTCAATTTTGAGTAAAACCAGTGAATCCGGTGGCAGGCCATCTACAGATCATCAGCTGACTATACCGATGGCAAAAGAGTTATGCATGATCCAAAGAACAGAAAGAGGAAAACAAGCTAGACAGTATTTTATCGCCATAGAGAAAGCCTGGAATACTCCTGAAATGATTATGTCGAGGGCACTAAAAATGGCTGATGTGACCATCCAGCAGCTAAGAGTGGAAAATTCAAGACTTATCGTAGCCAACACAACAATGCTACCTAAGGCGGAGTACTTTGATGAACTTGTTGATAGAAACCTCCTCACGAATTTTAGAGATACAGCAAAAGAGCTTAAGGTCCAAGAAAAGCAGTTCATTCAGTTTCTCATTAACAAGAAGTATGTGTACCGAGATCAAAAAGGACAGCTTAAGCCCTATTCAGAGAAAAATGATCAGCTCTTTGAAATCAAAGAAGCAAAGAACGAGAAAACAGGATGGGTTGGAACTCAAACTCTGATTACACCTAAAGGACGAGAAACATTCAGGCTTTTGATGAAAGGAATTTAAGAAAATAAAATTTGCAGAAAAAAAGTTCTGGTTACCAAACCACCTTCCCCATTGGCTAGTAAGTGAAGGGGTTAAGTGGAAGGAGGTGACCTAGATATGACCCAAAAGAAAGGAGACGAGAATATGAACGCAAGCAAAGAAATTCAAGACGAGATGGTAGGAGTTTTAACCGCCATCAGCATTGTATCAAAGAGGTTGGCCTCACGATTACTTGATCTTGATAATGAGCCAGAAGATGAGCAGAAAAACGACGAACAAGAAAGGAGCAAGTAAATGAAAGAAAATCAGAAACCATCATATGTTTTTACCTCTGAATCAGTGACGGAGGGCCATCCTGATAAACTCTGCGATCAGATTTCTGACGCAATTATGGATGCCATTTTATTGGAGGATCCAGAAGCAAGAACAGCAATTGAAGTCACAGCAGCTGATGGGTTCATCCATGTGTTTGGAGAAACCAGCACTGAAAAGAGAATCGACTACAAAAGAGTGATCAAGAACGTGATTTATGATATCGGCTACCGAGCAGACGAGCTATCCACAGATGGTGAGTTCTACAGAATGCTGATTGCAATCAACAAGCAATCTCCTGACATCGCCATGGGTGTTGATAAGAAGGAAATTGGTGCAGGAGACCAAGGGATGATGTTTGGCTACGCAACGGATGAAACACCTGAGCTTATGCCTCTAACATTAGTCCTCTCACATAGGCTCTGCATGAGACTAGCAGAAGCGAGAAAGTTAGGACTGCTTCCTTATCTCAAACCAGATGGGAAAGCACAAGTTTCGCTGGAATATGGAAAAAACAATAAACCTTTATCCATTGAAGCGATTGTAGTCTCCACTCAACACTCAGAAGGTGTGGACATCAGGAAGTTGAGGGAAGATGTGACAAATCATATCATCCTCAAAGTCATTCCTCATGAGCTTTTGACTGAGAACACAAAATTGATGATCAATCCAACAGGTAGATTCGTACTTGGTGGTCCTGCAGCAGATTCAGGCCTAACCGGCAGAAAAATCATAGTTGATACCTACGGGAGCAAGGGACGTCATGGCGGAGGGGCCTTTTCAGGAAAAGATCCAACGAAGGTAGATCGGTCAGGGGCATATCTTGCCAGATACATCGCAAAGAACATTGTGGCAGCAGATCTCGCTAGGGAATGTGAAGTGCAGGTTTCTTACGCCATTGGAGTGGCCAAGCCGGTGTCTTTTAAGATAGACACCTTCGGAACCGGAATACTGCCGGATGAAGTATTGACGGAAATTATCAAGGCACTCATTGACATGAGGCCTGGTACCATCATCAAGTCATTTGGATTGCGACGACCTATCTACAGACAATTTGCAGTCTACGGTCACTTTGGCAGAGAG
>JAFGAC010000129.1 GCA_016933835.1 Clostridiales bacterium | reverse complement strand
CGATGGCGAGGAATGAAAAAAATGCAAGATTCTGCAGATAAACTTGGAAAAAAGAAATACCTAATTGGTGTAATAGTTATTGTAGCAACAATTTTTTTACTCTTAAACGTTGGTATGTTCCCTAAATAATCAATTCTAATTTGAAAATGTAATTATGGTTTAATTTTTACAGCTTTTTAATGCTTTTAACAATCAATAAAGCGTAATTATTACTAATTGTATCTGGTTCATAAAAAATTCGTTCTTCCCAATTCAAAGTTTTTAATATTTTTTATGCTATATCGTCCAGTAGCAAACTTTTTCTATTTTAAAGAGCATAATTATTTTGTTATTTATTTTGGGGAGTGATAAAAATGGGAACGGTTAACGTACCTGATGAACTAAAAAGTAAAATTGAAACAGCAGTAAAGAACGGTGCATGTTGTAGTGTGGACCATTGGGTTGAAAGAACATTAAAAGCTGCACTCAAATAATCTTTCAAGAATTTTTGGAGGGTTTCCGTTTATTCCGACAAAATTCAACGAAGTGGGTAGCGTATGCTAGTGTTTTTGTGGGGCACTCATCAATGCAGTGACCGCAACCGACACATCGGATATTTTGAACGCTTTCACCATTAATTGCTTTACTTTTGATATCAATGGACATTGGACAAATTTCATTGCATTTGTTACATTCTATGCATTTTGTGTTGTTAGTAGTGATTTTCTGACCTGCGATTCTAGAAACTCCACTTAATACCGTTCCCAATGGACAATAGTAGCAGTAGCCTCTACCAATAAAGACAACCCAAAAAAACAAAGTGAGCAAAAGCTCCCCTACAAGATATTTGTACGATTCAAGTTTGCTTATAGTACTGATATCGGGTGTAGTTGTTATTCCAACTAGATGTAATACCCAATATGTGATAAATAATAATGCAATTCCGAGAAACAACCATTTAATAACATTCATAAAACGGAGTTCTAGATGTTTGATTTTTTTCCTTTTCCCTATTAATGGGATTGCTGGCTCAAAAACCTCAGCGGCAAATCCATTAAAAAGGCAAATTGAGGAACATTGAAATCTTCGTCCGTAAAGTAGCGTTCCAATAAATACCACAAGGCTAACTGCGGTAAAGAAGGCTAAAGCTGATTGTATCCCACTAGTTCCCAAGGAGTTTACAGTGTTGAGATACAGAGAGGAGTTAGGTTCAAGTAATTGTAATGGCGTGGTTGTCCATGGAAATGGCATAGCAAAAAAGTAAAGGTCATAATTGTTAACAAGCAAGGGCATAAAGATATGCACAGCTAAAGCTGAAATTATAAAACCAACCAGATTTGCTTTTCTCATGGTTGTCCTTTTTGATGAACCTATGATTTTTATTGTCAAAAATGAACCGATTAAAATAAAGGCTGCCTTTATCCAATTTTCGTAGACTAGCCAAATCCATGTGATCAATGAAGCAATGTTTTGAGGTGCTGCTCTTGCATAGCCATAATTAAGACCCGCTATCAGAATAGCGAGAAGAATATAAATTCCAAAAATTATTTTTAACAATTTCAAATAAAGTGCTTGCTTTGTTTCCATTGGCAGCTTTTCCCGCATTCTTATTTCAAAGTTCCAAGTATAAGCTTTTTGAGAAGCTTCAAGAATTGTAACCAATAAATTCCTTTGCTCTCTGCATCTCACCATATATCATGATTTTGTTGAAAATTGTTACTTTCCAAACGCTAGTTACATAGCCACATTTTTCCATTTCCTTGGTGCCTTAATTGCGTTTAAAAATCCAACATTTAAGGTAGGAAGCAACTAGAATTGCAATCATTCCAAATCCAAATAATAGGGTAGTTCATTGTTATCATTTGTCTTTAACGATTTGTTACCTTTGATCACAAAATTTTAACCGACATTTTTTGGTCAATTTTTTGTTTCATATCTTCCGAGTCATAAACTATTCATAAAGATAGCACCAAATCTAAAATAAAAAATTGCTTTTCAAAAGGAAGTAGTAAAAGATTTTTGATTCGTTTTTAATTAATTCATCATCTGCTTTGGGACAAAACTCTTGCAAGCTTTTTGTTGATGATTGGGTAAATCATTTTTCCTTCATAACTAGTAAACTGTGGCTTAGAAATGTTTAATAAATCCAGTTACACAAAAAGGGGGTGAGTGCGTAAAATATGCCGAAGAAAATATTCATGTATCGCGGTCATTCAATTGAGGAACTGCAACGCATGTCCAT
>JAFGAC010000128.1 GCA_016933835.1 Clostridiales bacterium | reverse complement strand
GGTTCTTCGACAACTGGTTCTTCGACAACTGGTTCTTCTATTTCAATTACAACTGTTTCAGGATTTTCCTCGGATTCGGTTAAATCAGATTGCCCAGAAGCACATCCTGTCAAAAAAACAAATAATCCTAGCGCGACTATTAATACATATATTTTTGCTTTTTTCATTCCAACACTCCTCAAAATTTTCTAGCAATTCAATTCTATCACAAGACATGCATCTTGGCATCACATTATCAGCCAATTCACACTTAATAGCTTATATGATATAATAAATAAAATACAGTTGTCTTAGTAACAGAGACATATGGAGGTAAACCATGAATTCGAAGAAATTCTATATTGTCAGTGAAGATATCATACCTGAAATTTTCATAAAAGTTGTAAATGCTAAAGAACTTATCAATTCGAATCAAGTTTCAAGCATTACAGAAGCTGTCAACAAAATCGGACTTTCAAGAAGCACCTATTACAAATACTCAGACCATGTTTTTTTACTTGAAGACGGTTCACTGGGAAGCAAATCCACTATCAATCTAATCTTAAAACATGAATCCGGTATTTTAAGCAGAATATTAGATATCGTTGCCGAATACAACGGCAACATCTTAACAATTACTCAAAATCCACCTGAACGAGGCTTCGCAAATGTATCAATTCATTTCGATATCTCAACTTTAAATCAACCCTATAATTTATTGCTGGAATCAATAAAAACTTTAAGCGGAGTAGAACAACTGACTCTAATCAACCTGGAATAGAAAAGATGCTCTTATTGTTCAGAGCATCTTTTTATGTCTATAAATAATATCTCCCCGCTAAAGTGTATCCCTCAGGAATGGCACTGCCTGATTCTAATCCGGTTAAATCCCATTTTCCTTTAATTCCTGAATTATGCAAACCTTCTTCAAAGTAAAACATTGCAATCCCTGCGTTAAGCAATTGCATATCATTACTGATTTCTTTATTCTCTTCAATGACCAAGTCAATTTCTCCTGATCTCACTATAAAATACCATGGCTGAAGATTTCCATAAGATGGAGCAAATCTCATATAGAAAAGTGCTTCATGCAAACCTCTCTCCTCTAGTTCTTTGATATCAGGTACATTTCCCCACTCATTCAAAAATACAATTTCATTAATAGCTTTTCTAGCACCCTCAACATCTTTTGAAAAACTATTGTTGATATTAGGATATCCCAAATCTGTAAGTGTCGATAAACTTCCTTTTTTTGTCCTTCCATAAATGTTCTTAAGATTATATTCTTTTTTTGGATAACCTATTGCTATTAGCGCAACAATTTCTTTTGCAGTGTCCAGATCCAAAATTTCTTTTACTTGCTCACTGTCTTTCACTTCAATCCAACATGTTCCAATACCATTTTTCAATGCATTCAATATCAACCATTCGCCTACGTAACCAGTGATTTTTACACATTTTTCTTCTTCTTTAGAAAGCATTGCAAAATAGTGAGGGGCTTCTATCATTTTTCCAAAGTAGCCCGCATAACCAGACAATTTTTCAGATGCTTCTATTCCTTCTTCAACAAAAACAAATTCCAAGCTTGCGTCATATGCAATTAATGGTTTTTCTTGAATCAACTCATTAATAAAGTTTCTATCCTCTTCTGATAACTTTTTTTTCTTGTATTCTCTTACTGATTTTCTTTTTTCTTTTAAAGTTAAATCTTTCATTAAAATACCTCCTAAGTTAACATATTTAATATATACACTTAAGAGCTTCTTACTAAACTATTTGATATAATTTATCAGTTGACCCAATCCCTCAATTTCACATTTTACTATATCACCAGGTCTTAAGAATTTTGGAGGTGTAAATCCCATTCCCACACCAGCAGGTGTTCCAGTAAAAATAATATCACCAGGAAGCAATGTTGTATCTTTGGAAAAATCACTGATGATATAGTCAAGATTAAAAATAAGATTGTCAGTTTTCGATAATTGCCTCATTTCATCGTTCACATAAGCTTTGATTTCTAATGCCGGTGGATAAGAAATCTCATCCGCAGTAACTATAGATGGTCCCATTACTGTATGTGTATCGAGACTCTTTCCTTTCATCCATTGAAAATGATCCTTTTGAAGTTCTCTCATGCAAAAATCATTTCCGATAGAGTACCCAAATATATAATCTTTTGCTTCATTTACCCCAATATTCTTGCCTTTTTTTCCAATAATTACAGCTAGCTCCACTTCATAATCAAAAGTTCTTGAATGTGCAAAATAAGACAAAACCTCTTCTTCAGTTCCAATTGCCTGATCTACCATTTTTGAGAAATAAATAGGATATTTCGGAATAAAAACTTCTTCAGATATTTTATCTTTCATCTCAATTGCATGATCTTTATAATTCTTGCCTAAACAAATAATGCTTCTCTTTGGATTAGGAATTGGAGACAGCAACTTCACTTCATTCAACAGACAACTGTCATTTGAAAATTCTAAACCTTTCAACTCATTATTTTCTATAATCTCCTGCACACTTTTAAAATTTAAAATCTCGAATATAACGCCATTTTCTAATTTTCCTACCTTTTGATTTTCATTAAAAATATATGTAATAAGTTTCATATACTCACCTTCCTTCAATTGATTTTATCATTTTTTTTACAATAAATTAATATATTTGTGTACAATAAAATAAAAGGAGATTTTTTTATGAAAATTACTTTTAACGGAGCTGCTCAAACAGTAACTGGGTCATGTCATTATGTTGAAACTGATCAATTAAAATTTT
>JAFGAC010000127.1 GCA_016933835.1 Clostridiales bacterium | reverse complement strand
GTTTTGTACTGGTGTTAGGATTTTTCCTCCCAGTTCTGTTGCTTTTATTATGTATTTGTCGATGTTTTCAACGGTGATGTAGTTTACGTGATTTACGTTTTTTTGTTCTGGTTCCTTGGCGAACATGCCGCCGTTTACTCCTGGTTTTTGTAGCATGCCCTCTTCGTCGGTGGGGACTGTTTGGATTACCCAGTAGTCTATGCCTTCGGTTGGAATTTGGATAAATTTCCATTTAAAGAGTTTAGAATAAAATTTTTTGAGTTCTTCTAAGTCGTTGGCTGGAATTTCAAAATGAACAACTGTGTGATCCATACTCTTGTCTGTCTCCTTTTGATTCTGCTCTCACAATTAATATAACTAAGTATCGGAAAAGGCTTTAATTACTTTTTTCCAATTTTCTGAGTTGTGCTTATTTAGTAAAAACTTTGCTTATAAAACCCAACTTTAGCAATCAGTTGGCAATTCTTCGTACAATATTACAATTTATGGGCAACTTTTTTTGGATTTCTCCTTTTGCTATACCTACAAACCTCAACATTGTTCGAATAGATGATAGCGTATGGGCTCATCCAGGCGCACTATTTTTTATAACAGATTACCTGAATGTGCATACTACTATCGAAACTTATCCTTCTTACTTTAATTTGCTATCAAATGTAACTTCATTGTTTCTTTTTTGTATGGTTTAATGTTGCCTTTGCTTATAATCGGTTACTTCAAAGACAGAACTTTAACTGTTTGGACAATTTTATTACTAATCGGCGCATTAGGCTGCTTGATCGTCCCATTTTTTCATTATTCTTATGGGCACGATGGATGCTTCTTCTGGTTTTTCCTTTCAGTTTTTATGCAACAAATGGGTTATGTAAAATCTTGAAAAACCAATCCGGAAACAAGTTACTAAACTATTTTCAACAATTCAAACTCACCAAAAAAATCTGTGCACTTCTAATTGTTGCTTACATGATGATGGGTGCATTATTCATGGTTTGGCCCTTATCCGATAACAATGAAGGTCTTGTCAACTGGGGCGGATCTTCAAAATATGTTCCATCAACAATGCAAACTACTTCAATTTCCCTTAATGACATTAATGGAACCCAACAAGCTTTCAATTGGTTAAACAACAACATGAACAACAACTCTGCCCTGCTGGTTCATGACCTATTTGACAACTGGGCACTGTTGTACCTAAACACAAACCATCAAGCATACCTGTTTGACTTTAATTTAGAAAATGCTGCAAACTACGCAAAAAATGAGGACTATAACACCTTATACTTTGTCTGGTGGAACCCCAACTCCAATCAACATGATCTAAAAATTCCAAATCAATGGCAACCAATCCAAAACTTTGAACGAATCTCAATTTACCAACTAACCTAAAAACAAACATCAACACTAGGATTATTCCTCTAAAACTTCTTCTTTTAAACCAGAATTGTTGTTGTTGACCCCCCCTACCCCCCAACAACAAAACTAGCATTATTACATAATCCTATCCAACCAACAAACCTGCTTTAATGCATTCTTT
>JAFGAC010000126.1 GCA_016933835.1 Clostridiales bacterium | reverse complement strand
TGTACAAATAGCACATAGGTTACATTTTGAACCGGGCACATGGGTAACACTTTATTATCTATTTAATGCTAATCTTGACCATGCATTCCGATCGGAATGCATGGTCAAGATTTTCGATATTTTTTCTCATCATTACGTCTACCTTTTTTATTAATGAGTTGTTCAACTTTCCCATGTCTAAGATTCAGATTAGCTATAGGTACTTTGTAAAACAATACCTGCAGTTTATCGTCATCTATCTCTTTCAAACCCACTAATTCTCCTTTTAGTAACTCCGTTAAAAACCATCGCTTTCCTTTATAACTGATTTCACCATGGTGTTTTACCTTACGTACTTCATCGCAATCAGTGTAATCCGGACGCTTTATTCTGGTTGGATATTTTCTGTCGCTTGGCTGATAACAACTGAATGGTGTATGCTGAGATAGAGCTTCATGAGGACGTTCATTATTATACTCATCACGAAAGTCGTTTAATATTATCTGCTGTCTTACTATATTAGAAGCTTTTTCTCCAGAGATATATTCTTTCAATGTCTTATGCATGCGTTCATGTCTACCATTCTGCTCCGGATGACCTTTATCAATACGCTCAGGACGGATGCCTAACTTGATCCAGTGAATCGAAAGGCGACTTAATCCGGCAAGTGATATTGATGAAAATGGGGTCCCGTTATCTGATCGAATGGCTAAGGGTAAACCATATTCATGAAATGTCCAGTCTGTCCATTTCTTTGCCGATTGATAATTCGTTGCTAATAGCCCTTTACATAATAACAAATAACGACTTACATTATCACTTATTGTCAATGGATAGCAATATTTCTGATCCTTCATTAGAAATTGTCCTTTATAATCTATGCTCCATACGTCATTAGGACTCTCGTAACCTATAAACGGCTGGCTATAAGGCTCTATACGATGACGACGTTTTCTGTGGTGAGTTAAGCCTATTCGTTTGAGCCAATATCCTGCTGTACTTGGAGATGGAAAATCATTTTCCGGATATTGCTGCCGAAGCCAATAAATTATCTTCTTGGGTCCCCATTTGAAAAATCGAAGTTTTGTCTCAGCTAATAAATTAATCATTTCCAATGTTGTCTGATTGGGATATTTATGAGCTGCTCTACTACGATCTTTGAGACCTTGCATTCCAAACTCCTGAAATCGACTTATCCATTTATAAACTGTTTTCCTACTAACTGAATAGATCTCTGATAGCTCCTGGATTGTATGTTCCCCTAATAACCAATCATTGATCATGTTCTCCCGTTCTTTCATTTGTGACACCTCTTTCCATGGCATATTTTACCTCCATGCCAATTTTTGAATTGTGTCACCTATGTCACCGGTTTATTTTGTTTACTATCTGACCGGTTTGTACC
>JAFGAC010000125.1 GCA_016933835.1 Clostridiales bacterium | reverse complement strand
ACAAACATATTATGGTAAAGGTTGGCATGGGTACCGGGCGCTGGGTACAGGAGGAAATCATGTTTTGAATCCTGAAGGTGATCATGAGCACACCCATCCGCGTGAATGGACAGTGGATGGCGGCGACAGGGGTCCACGACCTGTTTCAGCAAAAAACTTCACCGAACTCGAGGAGGAAGCCGGTAATCCGGAACTTCATGTTTTTAATGACCTATTATCCAGAGGATATATTGATGCCCAGGGTAATGTTTTAAGTACATTCGACATGTATAATTATGACGATTTTGTTATTGACGAAACCTATGCTAATGTAAGAAGCAAAATATTTGTTGTTTTACGCCAGCACCTGGCTGATCCACCAATTATAGGTTTAAATAGTGACATACGTGCAGAATATTATCGTTTAGGTAATGCTCTTGCATGGGTGGGTACAGCAATGTCGGCAATACTTATGGAAACAACAGACGAATGGGGCCATCAGCCATATTTCGATTATATTGACCGATGGATGAATGAAGACTATTATGCTTATGAAGATACACTAATAAAATATTGTTCCAGAAGGGTTGGCATAGAAAATGGATGGATTGACAGGGATTACAGGATTACTTACTATACTAATGCAAATCCGTCCCATGCACTTGACAGATTGATGTGGGAAGAATACAGACTCGACTACGATACAACCGCTCCTACAACTCCTGTCATTTCATTAGCAGGAAAAACTTTAACACAAGTAGACATTTCTATAGATGCATGGGATAGCTATGGAGTGTACTATTATAGAATTTTTCGTGATGGTAATTTTTTATGTGAAGTTTCTGAATCTTATTATTCCGATACAGGACTTACTCCTTACACAGAATATACCTATACTGCAACAGCTTATGATATAGCAGGTAATGAAAGCGATTTATCTGAACCTTTACAGGTTACAACCTCAGATATTGATGAAATATCTGATATGAATCATGGGATATTTGAAATTTACCCCAATCCGGCCAGTTCATTAATATTTCTTGAATCCTTTAGTACCACATCATTGTATTTTGAATTGTACACTGTAACAGGGATCAAGTTATTACAACAAACAATAAGCATAAAAAAACAAACCATTGATATTTCAAAATTTTCCGAAGGAATATATGTATATAAAGTATATGCTGCTGATAATCATTATAAATCCGGTATGCTGATGATTAATAGGTGATTAACCTGATATTTGATATTACTAAACTAAAACTATAAAAGATGATAGGAAAAGTCCATCCACCTTTAAGATTTTTTATTTTGTTGTTTTTAATGGGTATTTCAATTTGTATTGAGCCTATTATGTATGCTCAAAATGGTAATGCTATTATCATTGACCATACGTGTACGGATATTACTGCTATACCGCAAACAGCTATTGAAAATGCAAAAAAGATTTTACATATTGTTTATTCTCACACCTCTCATGGCAGCCAGTTGACTTATGGTATGACAGCCCTGGCTAATTTTATGAACGAATTAAGCTATCCGCATAATCTATATGCATGGAATGAAAATTATAGGAGTGATACTACTCTCTATTTACGAGATTTTAATGGATTGGAAGATGTAGACATTTTTCCACGAACAAGTGCACATGTAAGAAATGGGGCGACTGACTGGGCAGAAGATACAAGAAATTTCCTGAACGATACCGTAAACAGCGGGGATGTAAATGTAATGGTATGGTCATGGTGTGGTGGTGTAAGCGGTGCAACCGAAGAACAAATAGATTTATACCTTAATCTTATGGATGAATTGGAGCAGGATTTCCCGGATGTAAAATTTGTATATATGACAGGGCATCTTGACGGAACCGGTATGCAAGGGAATTTGCATATTCGTAATGAGCAAATAAGAGCTTATTGCAGGGATAATAATAAAATACTTTATGATTTTGCTGACATTGAAAGTTATGGCCCTGATGGTTTACAGAATTATAATGTACTGATGTCGGATGATGGTTGTAATTATGATGCAAATAGAAATGATATATTAGAAACTGATGGCGGGGATCCGGGAAATCCAGTCAATGGAGACGCAAATTGGGCTCTTGACTGGCAGAATTCACATACACCAAATGTTGACTGGTTTTCCTGTAATGCAAATCACAGTTATTCTTTAAATGGAAATTTAAAAGCCTATTCAGCATGGCATTTATGGGCAAGATTAGCAGGATGGGCTGGGAATGGAGGAACCAATGGGATAAATGAGCAGGAACGAATTGGAAATGGAAGTTCCATTGTAAATACTATGAAATTATATCAAAATTACCCCAATCCATTTATTGACAACACAAATGTTGAATATTTCTTGCCGGAAAATTCGGATGTGGAAATTTCATTGTATGATATGCTGGGTAAAAAAATAAAAGTGCTGTTTAAAGGATGCCGGGAAGCAGGTGACCATACACTGGAAACATCTATGAGCAATATAGCTGCGGGTACCTATTATTACAGGCTGGAAGCAGGTAATAACCGGGAAATCAGAAAATGTATAATCATTAAATAATTATGGATACTTTAAAAATAAAACATATATGAAAAAAGCTGAATTTTTTAAGCTGACCATATTTTTTCTCTGCTTTGTATCAGCATGTATACAGGTCGAAGGCCAAAATCCGGTATTGGTTGATGATATAAACACTTTTAATTGGGATTCAGGGCCTTCAGAATTTCTTGAGTTTAATAATAAATTATATTTCTCGGCCGATGACGGAATACATGGAAAGGAACTTTGGGAATGCGATGCCACGAATGCCCCGATAATGGTGGCCGATATAAATCCGGGCTCATACGATTCATACCCGCAAAATTTAATAGTTTTTAACAACAAAGTATTTTATTCGAAAATTATAAAATTATAAATAATGAGTTTTAGAGTTTTTTATATCATTACGCTGATTTTTGTATCAGTGTTCTTACAGGTAAATGCAACTGACTGGCATGTCGATAATGCAGCCACAGGAGCCAATAACGGTACGTCATGGACAGATGCATGGCAAAGTTTTGGGGATATTGTTTGGGGGTTAGTTAGCCCCGGGGATATTGTATATATTAGTGGCGGAACAACAGAGAAAGTATACGAAGAAGAGTTAAGCATTGGTGCAAGTGGAACAGAAAACAGTTTTATAACTGTTAAGGTGGGGCAGGATGCCGGACATAACGGTAAGGTAATTATTGACCTGTTAAACATTAATCCACAAAGAACAGAACGTGGAATATGGATATTTTCTAAATCATATGTGATAGTGGACGGAAATTATAATAACCAGCAACGTATTATTATTCAAAATTCTGCAAATAATGGAATATATGTATATGGAGATTGTCATAATATTATTCTAAAGTATTTAGAAGTTGCATTTAATGGGAGAGCGGCCTACCCTAGTAATGGCATTCATATTCAAGTTCTTAATCCCAATTATATTCATGATTCTATTATTGAAATTGGTCATTGTAAAATTCATGATAACTGGCAGGACCAGATATTTCTTAATAGTCCGGCAAATCCATATTACACAGAAGATTACACGGAATACCTGAGCTTTGGTAAAATATCTGTGCATCATTCTGAAATATATAATTTTACAGATGATGCCTTTGTTTCCTCGGCAGGGTGTGCAGATTTTTATAATAACCGTGTATATAACAGGATTAATGAGTCAAGGGGAGTGGGTCATCCTGATGGCCTTGAATTTTATGGAGAGTATTATAGAATATACAACAATTCGTTCTCTAATTTTATTAGTTATGGCAAGGTTTCTAATGCTTATATCGGGTTTCATTTTGGTGAAGGTTTCTATGGTCCTGATTTGGATCCGGAAAGGCCTGTTCATCATGTGTATATTACTAATAATTTGTTTTATGAAGATATTCTTCCCTATCATATTACAGATCCTGATTATGAATTTCCTGTTGATTATGTAAGAGGTATCGAATTTTCCATGAACAGTATAAGAGTGCATGAGGTACATAATGTGTTAATTGCAAACAATCATTTTATTAATATTCCTGCCTGGGCAATGCTAATACCTTTAAATCCTGTAACATCTTCTGAAAATATTTCGAATTTCAGGGTGATGAACAATGTTATTTATAACTGCTTTACTGATGGCGGCGGCCAGGTAATGGTTGTAACAGTGAATGATACGTTAACAATAGGCTCTGCAAATGATGCTGCAGATATAATGATAGATTATAATCTCATACATCCCGGAGATAATGGCACATCCCTCATGGGATATAAAGGGAATATCATGACATTCGAGGAATGGAGATCACACTCAGGGTGTGAAAATAATGGTTTAAATACAAATCCTATGATGGATACTATAATCTTCATGCCGGTTTCGGAAGAATCTTCCTTGGTAAATAACGGGGTCGATTTAAGCTTTTTGGTTGACGGCCATCCTGAACTTGAATTTGTGCAATATGATATAAATGGCAATTTGCGACCTTCTGGTGCCTGGGACATAGGAGTCTATGAGTTTATGTCGGCAACAAATATTACTGATTATACTTCAGATAAATTCCGGTTATTCCAGAATTATCCCAATCCGTTTGTATCCAATACGACCATCGATTATTACATTCCCGAAAATTCAAAAGTTGAAATATCTCTTTACAATTTACCGGGCAGAAAAATACAGACTTTATTTCAAGGATATCAGAATGCAGGAGAACATACCCTTGATGTGACACTAAGTAATATTCCGGCAGGAATATATTATTATAAACTTCGATGCGATAATTTTTCTGCTATCAAAAAATGTATTGCTGTTCAATAATGTTAAAATCTTAAAAGATGAAAAATATGGTAATTAAATTATCATTTAGTTTTCTTTTTAGTATATCCATTGCTTTTTCTGCAAATTGTACCGACTGGCATGTCGATAATGCAGCCACAGGAGCCAATAACAGTACTTCCCCAGGTTTAGCGACTAAAGGATAAATAAAATGGAAAAGAATTAATGAAGATTCTGTTGAGCAAAAGTAACAGATATAGGAAATGATGTTACCGGGCAATTTTATTTTAGTGATAACCATAAGCTTATAAGATTTACGACTGAAGATAGACATTTTTATAGACATTTCGCATAATTAATATTATAATAATGATTTAATATCTAAGAAGTTATATATTCAAAAACTAATTATGAAAAAGTTAATTACAATATTAATAGTAATGTCTCTGTCAAAACTTATAATAGCTCAATCCAAAGAGCTTAAAAGCAATATATCGGGTAAGATTGTGGATCTCGAAACTCAGCAACCGTTGCCATTTGCAAATATATGGATTGAAGGCACAACAACAGGGACAACTTCCAATGAGAATGGTGAATATACTATTACAAATGTTGTTATTGGAAGATACACCCTCTCTGCATCGATGGTTGGTTACGAAAAGGCAATAATACCTGATATTACTGTTTTACCAAAGCGGACTACTATTATAAATATTACATTAGTACAAAGTATCGGTCAGATAAATGAAGTTGTAATTAGGCCAGATTATTATAATTTACCTGATGAAATGTCCATAAATAGCATTACTGCCATTTCTTCAAAGGAAATAAAACGCACACCGGGTATACCCGATATGTTTAGGAGATTACAGGTGGTGGCCGGAGTAAATAAACAAGCTGATAATTCCCCGGTTCTGATTGTACGAGGAGGTGCGCCTGATGAAAATTTAACCCTTATTGAAAATATTGAGATTTATAGCCCATATCATTTTTCTTCATTAAGTGGCGGGATGGCTGAGGGAGTTAGTATTATTCAGCCCAAAATAATTAACGATGTTACTTTTATCACCGGAGGGTTTAGTTCACAGTATGGAGATAAACTCTCATCTGTTACAGAAATTCAATTACAACAACCTTCGAAAGACCGTATTAATACAGATATAACTCTGGATATTGGGGGATTTGGAGCAATAGTAAGTGGCCCTCTCACAAAAAAATCATCATGGATGGTAAGTGGCAGGCGAAGTATTTATGATTTGATGCTGAAAATGCGTGGCAAAAAATATTCGCCGAGAACTACCGACATTCATGCAAAATATGTTTTTGAACCTAACAATAAAAATAGATTTACACTTTATGGCTTATATGTTAGTGACAATCTTGAACGAGAAAAAAGTGATGATGATCTGGGGTTAGATCAACTAAAATATAGGAATGTTACTAAATCTATATATGCTTTGGGATTAACATGGAAATATTTATATGCACAGAACGGATACTTACAAATTACACCATATCTGAATATGAATAATTGGCAATTGGAAGAAGGACAAATAAAAGATATTAACGATTTAGGCCAGCTAAATACTGAAAATTTCTATGGATTAGATGCCTTTGCAGCTTATCGGTTCAATATTAGGAACAGGTTAATATTCGGAGGCCAAATAAAATGGATAAATTCATCATACGAAAAATGGTCAAAAGAAGATACGCTCAAAACTGGCATTGTGCAACCAGCTTATAACATTCAATTTGGTCCATTGACATCATATAAATCTGCTGCATACATTCATCATTACTATTCACCGATTGGCTGGCTAAAATTAAATGGAGGTTTACGTTTTGACTATTTTAGCTATATTAATGATTTGTCAATCAATCCAAGATTGGGCCTGCAAGTGAAATTATCAGAAAAACTCAACTTAAATACGTCATACGGAATATACTCACAATTTCCTTCTTTTTACAAAATATTCCTTGACTCAAGAAATTCTGAACTAAAGACCAGCAGATCAACTCATATTATTACAGGCATAGAATATCTTATAACCAAAGATATGCAGATAAAAATTGAAGGCTTTTATAAGGATTTGAAAGATTTGCCATATAGCCTCACTGATACAAGTAAATTATTTGCCAGTAGTGGAACAGGTAATGCAAAAGGAATTGAATTTACATTGACAAAAAAACTTTCCAGGGATCTTTACATTTTATTAAATTATACATACTGCAAATCAGTCAGGAAGGAGAATAAAAATAGTCAGGAATACGACTTTGATTATGATAGTCCTCATATTTTTAATTTAATGTCCTCCTATAAATTAGGGAAATGGTGGGATTTCAGCTTTACATGTCGATATTCAACTGGTTTACCCTATACACCGTATGATTTAACTACAAGGTATCAGATAAACGGAAAGTGGTTTTGTGACAAAGGTGAGAAAAATTCTGAAAGGTTACCAGACTATTTTCGGATAGACTTAAGAATTGATAGACGATTTATTTTTAAAGATTTTAATATTAGTGCTTTTATAGAAGTATGGAATTTAACAAACCATGAAAATATCATGAGTTATGAATATTCTGAAGATTTTCTTGAGAAAGAACCAGTAACACTATTTTCAATGATGCCTATGATAGGATTTAATTTTGAGTTTTAAATATAAATAAAAACTACACACAACACATGGTGCTATGAAAGCACCAATCCAAGATAATTAATAAAGACTAAGTTACAACATTTCTT
>JAFGAC010000124.1 GCA_016933835.1 Clostridiales bacterium | reverse complement strand
TTTAATAAAATTAGTTTCACATTACAAAGAAAAGAAAACAAAACAACGAATTGCCAACCTACCGACGTTAGGAGGTTTCGTTCAACAATGTATATAGCAAATAGGCGGGACAGTAGTAAATTTAAGGGTTGTGGCCCGCTTCAGCTTTCGTATAACTTGACAGGAAAGTGCTACGCAATCGCCTACTTGCCATATACTAAACGTTTGTGCAAAATTAAAAGAGACACCCTGCTACTAAAAAAATATGAATACTGAGAACACGATACAAGAAATCAACGAACTGATTGACATTTGCGATTATAAAAAAGCAAAAAAATTATCAAAAGGACTGATTCGCAATAAAATCATTGATGGATATTATCTACTGACAACGGTATATGACAATCAGGATAAATTAGATAAGTGTATTAAAACTCTCTCGACTGGATTAAAAAAACATCCAAATGATTGGATTCTTTGGATGAGATTGGGAAATTATCAATCTGACAAAAAAGAATATGCCTTAGCCTTAAATTCTTTTAGAAAAGCTCTTGAACAAGTTAATGCTGATAAGGATTATATAAACTTAAATCTTGCTATTCTTTATAATCGATGGGGAAAGCTTGATAATGCAAAGGAGACGATTGATAAGGTATCAGCTGGCAGTTACGATATAAGAAAATTGAGAGTTCAATTATCAATCCTTCTTGACACGCAGCAATATCAAGAAATAATAGAGAATATTTCTAATAACAAAGTTTTACTCAAAAATACTCCAGATGATGAGTACTCTGATTTATCGTTGATTTTATATTTCTATTCCTACGCATTATGGAAAACCAACAGCATAAAAAAATCGATTGAGGTGATTAAAGAGGCTTTGTTTTATGATAGGCTCAATAAAGATGCTTATTGGCTTATAAGAGAGATTGATAATAATTATTCGAGTAATAACAAATATTTCCGGATTCTTATAACTGGTGACTGGTTAGGAGAGGATGACAAAGAAAAAAATTATGGATTTTACAGTTCCTATGACATAGTTGCGGATTCTGAGCAAAAAGCACTTGACCTGATTAAGGAATTTGAAACTGCACCGATTGATAAAGATTCTGTAAAAATTGATGAAATCGAAGAAATAAAATTTAATGCAAATGAGAATCCATCGGGAATTTATAATGTACATGGATTCAGTATATTTGACATTGAGGAATAATTAACTTTGCACAACACATGGTATAGTGCATGCGGGTTTCAGAGATTTTCGAACGTTTGTGGCTCATAAAAAAAGTCGGTGCAAACTGATAGGTAATCACTTCGTAATCCCGCAAGACACCATACCATAAACCGTTAGCAACTATTTTTACTCCTTCAATACTAATGAAAAGCGGCGGAGATAAATTCCGGAACGACCGGCAGGGATGCCCGCCGTTTGTTTAAGGTTTATTCGGCCTTGTTTATCAGTTTTCCGTTTATTGTATAATTTGCCGATGATTTATTGTCAATTAGCATTTTAATATTTAAATTGCGGACTATCCGTCTGAAAGACGCTGGACAGGAACGAATAAAAACTTAACCTATAGGCGCAATAAACGCAATACGTTTATTGAGATGTTGTGTGAAAATGCCACGCTTAATTACGGAGAAAAGAAGTGACTAAACTTTCAAATGACTTTCAAATTCAATTTTCAAATCAACAATTCACCAACAAAAATGTGCTTTCAGGAATATCAAAGAATGTTAAACTCCATGAAGAATTACAAAATGTTCGAAGTAGCGCCGCTGCCTGTATTAATGTTTTTGGATATTTAAATCAAAACCCCAAGGATATAATTCCTTTTTTCAATGATATTGGATTAAAGATTGATGAAGTCTTAAAATTTCCCAAAGGCGCAAATTTATCAGGAGAAATTTATGATGATGATGGTCCATTCGTATTTGAATGGATAGGCCCTCAACAATCTGTTATCAATGAAAAGGGTGGCTCTCGTGGTCAAAATAGAACAAGTATAGATGCATTTTTACTTGTTAAAATCCATGATGTTATAACGCAATTATTTATTGAATGGAAATTTACAGAAACCTACAATTCAGAAACTTATTTACATAAATTTGGAGGTAAAAAAGGTATTGAACGTTTGCGACGTTACTCTGATATTTTAGCCAGTATTCGAAAGAATGGCTTCCCATTTGATTTTAAAGATGAATTCAATATTGGATTATACGATTTTGCTTATGAACCTTTTTATCAGTTATTGAGAATGACTTTACTGGCTAAAATGACAACTCCAATTCAAATTAGCAATATTAAAGTTGAAGACTATCGGATTATACATCTCACTCATTCAGAAGATGATGCTTTGAATATTTTATCTGAAAATCATTTAAAATATTCGCCTGGACTAAAGAAATATGCCGGTAATAAATTACATAAAGTATGGCATACGCTTTTAACTTCAGAGGAGAAAAATAAGCACATTTTTGGTTTTTGGAACAAATCTTTACATTGCCTTTCTGATAATAATGATAAAATATACTTGATAAATAGATATGAATAAGCGTGGCACTTCACACAACACGGCTTAAAAGCGGCGTCGCTGCGCTCCTTGGCCTGAGGCTCATTTTCCCTCTCTTCGTTCGGGAAAACGTCTTTTAAGCCGGAACCGTTGTACGCCATGCAAAACTATATTAAAATAATGAAAACAATCCTATGAATAAGTTCTTCGCCTTGTTTTTGAGTTTCTCTT
>JAFGAC010000123.1 GCA_016933835.1 Clostridiales bacterium | reverse complement strand
TAATTTTATTATAGAGCATATCTGGGGAAACATTAAATCTAAAGCCTTCAATTATCTTGAAGAGGTTTTGTATTTGATAATAAAGCAGCCATAGATAAGAAATTACACAATGTATTGAATGAAAATCTCTTGAAAATGTCCTCCAAACATACGATCTGAAATACTTCTCCAATTCAAATTCTATATCAGTTGTTTCAGGAGCGATACCTGTTGATTCCTTTTTTCCGAGCCTTTCATCAATTTCTTTTTGAAGCTGTCTTATAATCTCAGCAATCTTTCTATCTTTCCACGGGAAATCTTCGATCACGCGATAAAGTGATAGAATAAAGCTCGAAATCTTATCTTCATCCCATGAGTAGCTCTCTTTAAGGCGCCTTGCCCAGACGATCGCAAGCAAAACAACCCTTCTGAGCATAATATCATCAAAAATCTGTCTTTGTTCTAATGAGATTTTTTTGGAAAATTCAAAGAAATTCAATGTGGAATAGAAATCGATTCTGCTTTCTATGGTTTCGTATTTTTCGTAAAAACCGTTTGAAAACGCATCTCTTAGATATGTATTTTCGAGGAAAGTCTTGTATTGACTGACTGATATATTATCTTTTAAAAGATCTCTATCAAATTCGTTATAGGGAGAGATATCATTCCATTGTTCTATAAGGACCTTTCTCCCAAAGGACTTCGCGAGCAGCAATTTGAAATTGCTAACCTCAAAAAACCTCAAAAAGGACCTGAAAAGATCCGTGTAATATTCACTTGCTCTAACAAAATGTATCACCTTGTCTATTTGACTGCGAAATACAATCTCTCTGACTCTTGTCAGATCTTTAGCATCCGTCTCAGTCACAAGGCCGGGAAATGCAAGGTTTGCCTTTTTAGCATTGATTATTTCAATATAATCATTACGCTTTAAAAGCTTACTTCGCAAAGCATGTATTTTTGCATGGAGGTAAGGATTATCCGCATAATAAGTCATTAGTCAGCCCTGAAATTTAGGATGCTAAAATAATCGAAACTATCTTTTTCTTCACCGCTTCATTCAATTCTTTATCCTGTATCAACCTGCCTTTTTGCTTTTTTATTTCATCCAGTTTAATTTTGGCAATTTCTTTTGCTTCATCTACTGCTGTCTTGAATTTCTCCTTGCTCATTTTTAAAAATTCGTTCTTTGCCTCAATTTTTTTATTTTCAAGCTCATTTGTTAACCTATCAATTTCTTCAGTGCATGCCAGCCTTGCGTTTTCTACATCATTTGAAAATTTTTGCTCAGCCTCCATTATCCTTTTTATAACATCACCCATAACCAGTCACCCTGATAAATTTGGTTAAAAAGAAATTAAAATAAAAAAGTGGTAT
>JAFGAC010000122.1 GCA_016933835.1 Clostridiales bacterium | reverse complement strand
TACCCGCAAGTTAGCTAAGTGAACTGACATAAGCAACCCCTCGGCCCGGCAATTGCGTATGACCGCATGTTAGCGGCAGATTTTTATTTGACCTATTATCTTCTGTTTTCTTTTATCAGTTAAAAGTTTCACCCAATAGGTCAAGATTGCATCATAACCACCAGATAATTCTTTTTCATTATCATTAAAAATAACTAATGAAGTCACTATTTTTGAGTTATAATCTTTGTCCCACTTATTTATGTCTTTAAAATAGTCCTTTTTATTACCTATAATTGACCCACTACTCCCAGTAATAAATGCAATCCTTTTTTGAGAAAAATCAAATGTATCTCTTTGTTCTTTAAGATAATCATTTAGAAAATCCGACTCGTATTTGTTAAGCTTTATGTTATTATCAATTAATGTACTATCAATAATCTGGGAATGCAAATTTACTCCAAAAGTCAATAGTAAAATTGTGATAAAAATTTTCATCTTAAATCTATTTATTTGTCGGTAAATTATTTCATTGTCTGTATAATCTTGTATCGCAGTGTGCACTTAAATTTGCCGCTAACGTTTTCGCATATGGTGCGTTGCCTGGTTCGGAGCGCTTACTTATCCGGGTAAACAAGAGGAACCTAAATGAGCCAACTTTCGAAAGAGCACTTTGCCGGCAATGCACTATATGCGGTGTTAGGCAACGTAGCTTATTCATGTTTTTTGTATTTTAAAGGATCAGGTTGACCCCATCCAATAAAGGTTTCTTTCTGCTTAAGTGTTTTTGCTAATCCATCTAAATCTGGAAAAACTGTTTGATAAGTTATCCCGAGATACATAAGTTTTAATTCAAATTCTTTTTTAAGCTTTTTTGGAATTATATATCTAACAAGAAACTTTTCATCATTCATTACATCAGGAATTGTGAATCCCTTTTCTGGTTTTGGATGAATAGTAAAACAACTTTGCTGGACTGTCATTCTTGGATGTTTCAAAGGGGGTAACAAAGCCATGGGTATCTTTGGAATTTCAGTAATATTATTTTCTTCAGCTAATTTTTTAGGATTATTATGAAAAATCTCATGTGAAAGAAATAATAGCATTTTATTATTTTGAGTAGGTAATCCATAAAATCCATGATTTTCATTCAACTTCCAAGGTAGAAATGACCATATTTCTGCATCATTATCATAATCATTATTTACAGCAAAAAAAGTAGCGACTAATATATTTTCACTCCAATCAAGTAATCTAGTAGGAATACCATGATGCTGCATTAAAAATAACCATTCAATATGATTGTCATAATCAGGCAAATCCTTTGTTATTGATGGAGCCTTTCTCTTAAAATCCTCAGCTATTCTAAATTCAGGAGAAGGATTTAAACTTAGATAAAACTCATCAGTATAATGGCTTCTATAAATACCAGGAGTCAATTCTCCAATAATTTTTGAATGGCCTCTAAACCAGTTTTTTCCAAATGTGGTACCAATCTCGATAATATTCTCAAATCTTTCAATTTCGTACGAAGCTGTCATGTTATATGGTTTTTTTGCTATGT
>JAFGAC010000121.1 GCA_016933835.1 Clostridiales bacterium | reverse complement strand
ATTATTATTGGCTTAAATCAAATTTAAACAGTTATATGACCCATTTTTATTTTCCTAAAATTAGTTTTTACACAGACTCACGTTAGCTGGCATTAAAAAATACTACCATGAAACATATTATACTTATCTTAAACATTCTATTTTCAATCTCTATTTCATTTTGCCAATTGAAATCTGATACCATTTTTCTTGATATTAAATGGGAAAAGGCATCTAAAGATAATTTTTTCTATTACAGAGTATTAACAAAAGACAGCAATGATATATATGAATGTAAGGATTTCTGGAGAACTGGAGAAATTCAAATGCAAGGTAAGTTGAGTTCATTGTATCCTCAGACAAGAGAAAGTAAGTTCTGTTGGTATTATAAAAACGGAAATTTGCGTCAAACAATAAATTACAGAAACAACAAAATAGTTGGATTAATTCAAAACTATGATACGACTGGAAAATTTGAATTTGAGTACATTTATGATATTGACAGCTTAGATAATTCAAAGAGATTTAAACAATGTATTAATAATTTTGGGTATTATGTCTCAAAAAACTTAAAATATCCAAAAAATTCGTTAATGTCTGAAATTGAGGGTAAAGTTTTAACACAATTTTTTATTGATAATACTGGTAATATAACTAAGTTCTCAATTGTTAAATCAGTAAATGAAGAACTGGACAATGAAGCCAGAAGAGTAATTTATAAATATAAAAGATGGGAAATACCAAAATATAAGGGAGAGAACACCTTTTTTGAAATATACTTTCCTGTCATTTTTTCTTTACGTTGAATAAAAAGAATAATTAACGCCAGCTAACACCGGGTATAAGCAATGGCGGGCTTTTGCTGGTGCTTAGGTTTGCGCTTCGCATCATTGCCCGTGTATCTGGAGAAGTAATCGCCTTGAACCTCGCCACTGCTCATACCCGAAAACGTTAGGCAGTATTGTATAAAACCTATGACCATGAATATTGTAAATAAAACTAAAGGAAAGTTCACCGGAAGGATAATACTTATAAATATTATTATAACTGTATTAATTGTAATTCTTCCTTCATTTAAAATTAAGCCCAAAGAAAAGTCTGAAGATGAACTTTGGAAAAAGGCTCTTAAGATCTGTAAAAAAAATGTAATTCTGGATTCTCATATTGATTGGCCAGACAAACATCTATTCTTTCCTGAGGACATTTCAAAGAAAACAACAAAAGGTGATTTTGACCTT
>JAFGAC010000120.1 GCA_016933835.1 Clostridiales bacterium | reverse complement strand
TATATTAATTGCATTTTCGATTTGTAGTTATATTTTAGCTCAAGGTGGCAATTCATTTGAAACAGCTGTACAGGCAACTTTTGATACAAACAATGTTGCCTATGCCAGTGAAGAGATACAATTTTATTATTTCACCCCTGATTTCAATGGTTATGTTGCTATCGGAAATTGTGGCCTTACAAATTTTGATACCGAAGTATGGGTTTACGATAGCCTTGGAATTCCGGTTGGTTCAAATGACGATGATTGTAATTATCAGTCTCATTTGGTTATACCGGTAGACTCATCTATGCGATACTATGTGGGATGGGTCCTTTTGCAGGGTACAGCAAAAGGAACTTACAACTGGTATTTAACTCAAGTTCAACCGAAACCTGGTGAAATATGTTTATATCCGATATCTGCCATCGAAGGAGTTAACCATGTGAATTTACCTGGAAAAGGCACTCAATGGTTTGAATATAGTGTGGCAACAGAAGCTAAAGTTCTAATATCAGTTAATCCTGAAACAGCAGAAAAAATAGGAAATTGGGATATTCAATTTTCTTATGATTGTGCTTACAGAGAAAAGGATATTATTCAAATTGATGATACCTCTTTTGCATTTATTGCGGATTCCGCCGGGGGTTATAAAATTTTGTTTAACCATTATGAACTGGGAGATACAACAGAATTTGACTGGATATTAAGGGAGGAAGAAATTTTACCCGGTGAACGTTGTAGTGAACCTATACATGCAGATACAGGTATGAATACTTTTTATTCGGGAAGAATGCCCGGATTGTTTTATTCATTTCAAATACCGGATGAAGGAAAAATCATAATTGATTTTTGTAACAGCCCGGAAGATGCAAATGTTAATTGTCAAGTTTACACGGGAAACTGTGATAATATGACCTACATTAATGATTTAAATGAATACTACTGTGAATCAGGGATTAATAACAGATACTCGTTTTATACCGATTCGGGTGAAAATTATTTCATTGTGGTAAATAGTAAACATAATGAAGATTTCAAATGGGAAATAATACTAACCGAACCATATCCGGGCGAGTTCTATCAATCAGCAATTCCTGTCGAATTAAATGACACGATTGAATTATCATCAATTAATAATTCAGGGAAAACCTGGTATAAATTTGAGGCTGATAAAAATAAAATGATTACAATTTCAACTTGTGGATTTGGAAACGGGCCCTGGGATATTTTCTCTATAAGTGTACATAAGGATAGTCTGTTAACATATGATTATTGGTTTATGTATATTTATAAAGATAATTGTACAGATGGCAAACGGATAGAGTTTCCTGCTGACACGGGTAGTGTTTATTATATAGAATTATCTCATTTGAATGAGTTAAAATCTGCAAAATGGGCAATAAATGAAAGAGATTTCGAGTCTGGTGAAATATGCGATTCAAGTGTACTTGTTAATAAAGGAGTAGTATATAAAATACCCTCTGAAAAAGGTTATTATTGGTATAAGTACACACCAGTTGAAAATGAATATAAAGTAATTGGAGGTATTGGAAGCGAGGAACAATATGCCGGTTTATTCATTAAAGAAGATTGCAATTGTGAACCCGAGTATGGTGCAACTTCCGGTTGTATTGCCTGTGACCAACATGATGGTATTGTCCTTCTGCTGGAGGCAGCTAAAACATATCATATTGGATGGCAAAATTTTAACTTCCAGGAATACACCT
>JAFGAC010000119.1 GCA_016933835.1 Clostridiales bacterium | reverse complement strand
GGTATTCCTGCGTTTTGACCCAATCGGTCTCAATATATGATCTCAGCCTTGATCACTCATGCAGGCGTCCATTGTCGAAGATTTGACCTCAGTCAAGTCAGACCGTTTTCCAGGTTGGCTCTGATCCAGCATGCACGTTCGGCGGCTACCGGATCGAGTTGGTTCGACATGGAATGGGTACACGTGGATACGAACCCGATATACTGTTCGTCAAAGTCTATGATCTGCATGGGATGCTATTCTTTTTTACTCTGCACCTAACGCAGAGGTAACCGGGCCACACCCTCAGACAACATCATTTTGCCCGGCAATCGATTGCACGACCAGTATCTGGTTTGTCAATTTTTCGATCGCGGGCGAGGCTCCGGTTCACCGACTGGTTGACCTGTTTATTTAAATTCATTTCAATTTCTAATCCTTCCAATAAGTTGAGAATAGTATCAATAGACTGAATGTAACTTAAAATTTCTTTTTTATATAACGATTTTCGAAGCTCAACAAATATAGGGCCTAATATTACACTCCCATCTTTTCTATCATGATCAAACGGAGTGGCCAAAGTAAAAGCTGATGAATGTGAATGGTCATTATAGCTTTTATGAATTTTTATCAGGTTTTCCCAATTTTCCTTGATTAGAGTTTTGTAATGTTTGATATTTCTCTTGACATAATTTAATGATTTATGAACCGGAAATTTATTTCCTTCGTTCATGAACCTATCGAAAAAATCGAGTTCATTTTTAGCTGTTAAGATAGCCATTGCAATAGATTCAATAAATTGACGATTCAGATTACCTGATGCATTCGAATATCCAGAAATGAAAAGATGGAAAGAATTTATCAAATTGTTAAAACTGTTAAATACAAAAAGTGAAACTAGTTGTTCTTGTTGGGTCTCTCTAAATTGAGATTCAAATTTTTTGTATAATATAATTGCTTTTGATAAATTTTTTATAAAAACCTTTATTTCTTCTTTAAATTCTTCAATAAATTTTTCTCTGATCTCAGGATTACCTGTTTTGATCAAATATTCTAACATAGATTCTATTTTTTGAAATTCCATATCTTAATGGTCTAAAGAAGATGGTTTTATCCTGCTTCCACTGTTTCGACAATAGCATAGGTGGGAAGAAATGTAAACTTTTTCTGGAGGTGTTCGAGGGGCAATAAGTCTGGAAGCTGGATAAAGCCTGTTGGACTAAGCCGGCCACAATGAAACGGGACCAGTTTCCTTCACAAGGGTATTTGAAAGACATTGAGCGTTTTTTCATGAAATCCTTGGGCAGGACATGGAGCAGAAAACGCCGCAGAAACTCAACCGGAGTCATGGTTTCTTCCTTGATTCCGTCGT
>JAFGAC010000008.1 GCA_016933835.1 Clostridiales bacterium | reverse complement strand
GAAATCAATTTTCAGCATCTGCTGATTGAAATGGTCTCAAATCCAGAGTTTAAGACATACTTTGAAAAGAAAATAGATGAGCTTGAGGTAAGTGAAGAAGAACTGAGTAATGAAAAGCAGCTGATAGATGAAATGAATGCGCTGTATCAAAAGCTTTATGAAGCGGTAGATGAGGAGCTTAATAAAAAGGGAAGAGACTCACAGCGGATTGACATGCTAACGAGCAAGATTGTGGACATTCAGGAACACCTAAAGATCTACTCCGAAAAAAGAGAGCGGCAACAACATCTACAATTAGAAATGGAGTGGTTCTTTAAAAGTTACAAACTTCAAGATCTTTTAGGGAAGAAGCGAAGAGTGAATTTTCAAGGGTTCGATCAAACCAGGTATGGAAAAGAACTACTGCCTGCAAATATTTTAGATACGGGTCTTAAGGTAGAAGAAGCGAGCTTTAAAAAAGACTTATTTGAAAGGCTGATTGAATCTGCCATAATCAATAGAGATGGGATAATTACATTCACGCTGAAAGTCGGACTTGAATGGTCAGCACCAATAACCTATGAGAATTATAAAAGGCTCATCACCAAGCGTAGAAAGCTTGAGAACTTCTTGAAGCGACTAGATTTTTTAAACGGCCCGGAAATAAAAAAGCTTATGAAGTATTGTAGAACGCCTAGAACTAGCCATGAGATGTTAGAATTCATGGGAGGCGTGATGACAATTGAACATTTCAGGACAACGATAATCAATCCACTGGTTGAAATGGAGAGACTAAAGCGGACGATTCCAGAATTCATCTACAGCCATGATCAGAAGTACTATACGGAAAGTTGAAACTTTAAAAATAATGAGTTGTCCACCACATATGGTAATGTGAGTGTAATGAGGAAAGCAAATTATAATTGCAAAGGAGGGATTAGAATGCCTACATCATCTTTTAATAAGGATTTCACTTTGAATACTAAGAAGGACGTGGAGTCTTTTGAGAGAATTATTTCCACACCCAAAAAGAGTATTAAAATTGATAGAAGTCTGGTATCGATTGAAAATATGAGGCGAGGAGAGCAGAAAGTAAAACAAATGCTATCTCGAAACGATTCAACGGTTGCAAATGAAAAATGAGTCTATCGCATTGCGATTGGCTTTTTTGTGTAATCACAGCTTAACCACCAAGATAGTAGCTAGGCTCGGCATAGTCCCGAACTTAGACTGAATCTTGGTGGTTATTTGTTATTTTGAAGGAATCTTGATCTGTTTGCTATTTTAGGCGAGTTGGCGCAAAGTTGAGCAGCAGGACCTAAATTAAATAAAAATTCGACACAGGCCAATCTGAAGGCTTGATTTTTATGAGCACATAATCAATAACGGCAATTTTTCGAGATCTTGGATTCAATTCTCGCACTTCTGATGGTAATCACTTAAGACAACTATATAATAGAAAGAATTATTCAAGAGGCTCATTTCTTAAGTGGAATGGGTCTGTTTTTTTATCCTTACAGCATAATGAGAAAAACTACATATTGTATCTAATTCAACATAAATACATTTATAAACACAATATGTTGTGTTTTTATCCATCTCGTATCACTTCGAACGAAAAATTCTGCGGCCATGCATTATGTCAGAAATCAGTGACTCTGGACCCTCTAACCCACAAACGGGTCAGAAATAAAAATCATAAGCCGCAGTACTTTATACGGAACAACCACCCCGCAATCATCTCTGAAGAAGACTGGAATTATGTACAAAAGGAACTGGATAGAAGACGAAAAATGAAGCATGATCCTGACGGCAAATACCATAGAACCTATAGCGGAAAAGCACCATTTTCAAATATGCTTTACTGTGGGGAGTGTGGCATGCCGGTTCATAGAAGACGCATCACATCAAGGCGAGATGGGAAGCCCTACAAGTTTACCGTTTGGCATTGTAGACTGGCGGCTCAAAAAGTAGAAGCAGACTTTGACTGCCATTCAAAGTATGTTTGGGAAGAGGTTATTGAAGCAGCCTACAATGAAATGCTTCTGAAAATGACTGAGGAGATTGATCTCATAAGAGCTGAGGGTGAAGCGGCCATTGAGGATGTGAGCTTAACATACCACGAAAAAGAAAGGCTTAAAGAGCTTGAAGAAATCATCGATCGAATCAATGATCGCATAAGTGAAATGGCCATGAGGGAAAGTGTCACGAATGATCCCATCTATGATGCAACCCTTAGAAATATGATCTATGAATCACAAATCTACCAGCAGGAACATGAAGCGCTTGTCAAAAGCCAGGACGAAGAAATCTACATGAGGCAGAACCTTGAAGCCTTAATAACATATCTTGAAAGCCAAAGTAGCTTTGAAACCTTTGATGCAGCAGAATTTAAAAAGCTTGTCGAAAGAGGTATTCTCCACAAAGACTATGAGATTGAGTTTATCTTTAAATGTGGAGTCATAAGAACGGCTCAAGGCTGGAGACGTGGGAAGAACGAGTAGCGATTTTTAAAGAATTTATCCAATTAAATAAAATACTCCTTTACCTTATGGAGATTGTACTTGCAATAGTTTGACACCAATGCAAACATACAAGCAAGCGCAATCTTTCAGAGGAAAGGAGTTTTTTTAATGGACCAAATAGATAAAAGCTTATGGATCAATAAATTATGGGATCCTTTAGAAAAGATAGATGAAAGTCCCCTTCATAGTAAGTGAGAGGGAATTAAGGTAGCTGCCTATTGTAGAGTGAGTCTTGATTCACTGGGGCTGTCCCACTCATTGGAAAGTCAAGTAAGTCACTACACCCATGTGATTAATAGTAGAGATAATTGGACCTTTGTCGGTATCTATTTTGATAATCTGGTTACCGGAAGAAAAGCATCGTTAAGACGAGGGTTCACTCGGATGCTTAGACACTGTGAGGAACATAGGATTGACCTGATTCTCGTCAAAAATGTATCCCGATTTTCAAGAAATACGAAAGAGCTTATTGAAGTCATTGAGAGGCTAAAGGAACTGGGGATAGCTGTCTATTTCGAAACAGAAAATATTACGAGCACTAGAAGTGACACGGCCTATCTTCTAAAAACCTATGCAAGCATTGCCCAAGGCGAGATTGAGGCTGCTTCTCAGGCCATAGAATGGGGTCATGAAAAACGAATGATAAAAGGCAAGGTTAATATTGGACACACATACGGCTATGATAAAGCAAAAGTTGGTGATGAGACTGTCATTACAATCAATGAAGAGCAAGCCCAAGTTGTTAGACAGATTTATCAAATGTATCTTGATGGTATGAGTGATAATGCCATTGCAGGTGAATTAACCAGGAGAGGAATCAGGACCTATTTCGGAAATGAACTGTGGGGTTCACAAACAGTTGGTTCAATTTTGTCTAATATTTCTTATACTGGAGATGTAAAAACCAGAAAAATAACAAAAGACTTAATGAGTGACAAAAAACGATACTCAGAAGGGATAAGGGATCAATACTATATAGAGAATCACCATCCAGCGATTATCAGCAAGGAAGTCTTTGACCGGGTACAAGAAATGAGAAACAAGAACAAAAGGCAATCAAAACCTCAACAATTTAGCTCCAATCCCTTATCAAGACGTATTCACTGCGGCAATTGCGGTCAGAATTTCAGAAGAAAAAGAACTAACCCATGGGATTATTTTAGGTGCCCTTCGGTAACAACTAACAAAAACCTCTGCAGCTCACCCACTATTAGAGATGACCTCATGGTTGAAATAATGATAAATGCCTTTAGTGTGCGGTTTGATACTCAAGATTCAAAATTGCTTAAAATGCTTAGTAGAATGTTGATAAGAATAAACCAGAATGACTACTTTGAATTTCATCGCCTTAAGGCCTTGACGCAGATTCAATTGGCTAAAAGATTGAATGATATTCAATTTACAGATGAAGACATCATTCAGATGGAAAGAGATTATGAGAAGTTTGAGAGCCAGCTGGTAGAAATAGAAGATGATAGGAAGTATCGTCTTGATTCAATAAAGTGGCTTGAGAATATTAAAACATTTGAAGAGTTAGCAGTACAAGCCACTATAGAATACTTGAGAGCTTGGATCCTTAGGGTGGTCATTTATTCAAAAGATGATTATAAAATTTACTGGATTGATGGTAAAGAAACCGAAGTTGGAAGCTGTAAGCCCATAAAACCGAATATAGAAGAGTCCCCTGTAGAATTGTATTCTAGAGGGGATTTACCGGTTGATAAAGACTCTGAATTTGAGGTAATGACAAAAATCCCAATCGCCTTGGAGAAAGGGAGTGAACTAAATACTATAGATGAGGAGGACAGCAAGATGATGGCAGAAAGAAAAATCGAGCCTAATTTGATGGTTAAAAATATACAAAAACAACTGAGCAATTCTGTTGTGATGCGGACGAGCGTACCAGTGGTAAGAGAAAAGAAGTTAAAAGTGGCTGCCTATGTGCGAGTTTCAACAGAACTAGAGCAGCAAAAAACAAGTATCAAAACTCAATATTCATATTATCTGTACCTTATCCTCAAGGATCCACGCTACATCTTAGCTGATATCTACATTGATGATGGTAAAAGCGGAAGAACAACTGAAGGTAGGCCTGAGTTCAAGCGCATGATGGAAGATTGTAAAGCGGGAAAAGTGGACCTGATCATTACCAAGTCAATATCACGATTCGCTAGGAATACTGTAGATACACTAACCTACTTAAACATTTTGAAGAGTTTAGAGCCAAAGGTGGAGGTGTGGTTCGAGCGTGAAAATCTTTTGAGTCTTTCTGAGAAGAGCAATGTCCTAATCAATCTGTTTTCAGCACTGGGTCAGGAGGAAAGTGTCAATATCGGTGAATCCATTGCCTGGGGGAAAAGAAGCCTAGCTCAGAGGGGTGTTGTAAGACCTGTAGTTCAAGGCTACGGCTATCATTACAATAAAAATAAAGAATGGGTAATAAACCATCAAGAAGCTAAAGTTGTGAAGAGGATCTATGATGAGTATGAAAAAGGAAAGACAATATGGGCTATAAGAGAATTACTCATGGCCGAATCGGTTCCTACTCCTGGTGGTCAAGAAGCGTGGAGCGACACCACCATTGGCAGGATATTACGTGCAGAAATTTACCGTGGGAATTACATTTATCAGAGGTTTCATACGGGTTCTACTTTGGCAAAGGAACGTGTAGAGAATACAGGGGAGCTACCCATGTATTTCATTGAGAATCATCACAAAGCAATCATAGAAGAAGAGCAGTGGGAAAGGGTTCAAAAACTAGTTGAAGCAAATGAAAAGAAACGTAAAATGACTCATAAGAAGTACCCAAAAGACCACGGCAAGAATGAGTCTTTTTCTAAGAAACTCTACTGCAGTAAATGTGGAAGTTTAGCTGGATACATTCGAGCCATTGAGAGACAGAGAAACAATGCTGAGAAGAGATACTGGCGATGCTATCAATCTTCAAAAGGACATTGTAATTCGCTGCAACTTAAACAGGATTATGTTGAAGAAAACTTTTCTCAGCTTATGATGGATATAAAATTCAATCAGGCGTTTAGTGCGTATTTAGATACTTTTATTGAAGATTTAAGAATAAAGCCAGAGGAAGAAATGCAAAGAGTGGTATTGGAAAATGAGAAAGAAGAGTTAAACCAGAAGCTTTATGAAGCGGTTGAAGATGAACTGGGCAGAAAAGGAAAGGACGCAAAATTGGTTGATCATTTGACAGAGGAGATTATGAAGATTAGAGAGCAAATTGCTGATTTCATAGCCCGAGAAGAACAGCAAGTCGAGATAGAAGAGGCTATCAAGACCCTTAGAAAAGCGCTGGTAAACTATACAGATGAAAGAAGGGACGACCTTGGCTATTATCTAAAAGCGCCAGATTTCCAACCAGAACTATTTGAACGTTTCATTGAAAAAGGAACAATTCTAGAAGATGGTCAGATTATTTATCGGTTCCATTCTGGTTTTGAGTGGAGGGCACCAATAAACTATAAAGCCTTTCAAGAACAGGAGAGGAGAAGAAGAAAAGCAAAATACCAGTTAGAAAAGAAAGAGTTTTTAAAAGGCCCTGAGGTGAAGGCTTTACTAAAATATTGTGAAGATCCGAAGACAATGGCTGAAATGCGCGAGTATCTTCCAAAGTATTCGACAAATCATAATTTCAAGAAATTTATTGTAATCCCGCTCATGGAGAAAGGCATTATTAAGGAGACAATACCAGGTAAGCCAATGAGCAAGTTGCAGAAATACTATTCAGTAAAGAAGCAGTGATGTTTTTTACAAATGGAACGTTATTCTTCAAATATGAAGAAAATCATGCCAAAATTAAAAACACACAAAGAAACCCGCTGAGTTACCTGATTGGAAGTGATCAAGCGACTTGGTGGGTTATTTAATGTGTTCTGTTCAAGCTGCCCCTCAAGCTGATCAAGCTTGCTACCACGCAAGATACCAACCAAGACACCAACCAAGACACCATTCATGAGCATCAGTATAGATGCAAAGTTCGGGTTATATTTTGAAGGGTACTTAATCTTAAGAACACCCCAGCTGCCACACCGGCTATCACCCCAACTTAAGCTTAGGAAAATCACCTAAGCCATCACCTAAGCTTCCACTTAGGTTTTAAAAAATGGAACGTTATTCTTCAAATCTGAAGAAATCATGGCAAAATTAAAAACACACTGAGTAGCCTGATTACAATGATCAAGCCACTTGGTGGGTTATTTTCATTTCAAACAAACGGAGCGAAATCTCAATCCGCTACAATTGTTGGATTACATTTATCGTATCTGATTTGAGTACAGGGCGATAAAAATGCCAGAGAGCATCTTAATGTACATGCGGTTCCTAGAGCTCAGTACTGGAGTGACTACGATAGATGGGGTCGGGCAGAAAATGACCTGGAAATCAACTTTTTATTGACATTTTTCTGTGTATTGGGTTTCCTTTTTATCCTTTTAGATTCGAGGCGAGAAAGAAAAGATTTACTCAGACGACAAGAATGCTGGTATGCTTTTATCATTGATGGCGGTTTCAGCACAGGATCAGGTTTTGTCACTTTCCAATAATATATCCTGGGGACTTCAGAATCTTGCGAAAAGAGGAATCATCACCCGAAGGACTGATATGTATGGTTATACAATAGATGAAGATGGGTCGTGGTATATTTACGAAGAAGAAGCAAAAGTGGTTAGAGAAATTTTTTAACTCTACATGGATGGATCTGAGATTAGTGATATTATCATATATCTAAACAGCAAAGGAATAAAAAGTCCAAAAGGAATAGACTACTGGGATCCCAACACCATTAAGGCGATGCTTAAAAACGAAAAATATATTGGCGATTACGAATATCAAAGAAAATATACCGTTGATACTATGACAGGTAAAAGAAGAATGAATCGTGGACAAGTTCCTAAATACTACATCGAGGACCATCATATACCGATTATTGAAAAACATATTTATGAGTCTGTTCAAATACGTATAAAGGAAAATAGACGGGAACCAGTCCCTGATGCCAGAAAAGCTGGAACGGCTGGAAGGGAAAGCTACTATCAAAAATTCTACTGCGGAGAATGTGGTGCCCTTATATCTAGATACAAAAGCAGTATTTATGATTCAAGAGTAGGGAGCCAGTGGCGATGCAACCATTCATATCGTGTTGTCACATCAAACTGCAGTGCGAAAATGTTTATGGAAAAATATATGGATTACAATTTCGTGAAGGCTCTAGAAGATATCAAAAAAAGCAAGAAGTTTAGAGCTTTAATCAGAAAGAGCCTTTCTAATTTAGAGCTCTCTCCCAGTGAACTTGAAGATAAAGAAATGATCGAAGAACAGATTGAAAAACTTAATCATCAGCTCTACACAGCTGTTGATATGGAAGTGCAGAAAAATGGTAAGGATACAAACCTCATTAATGACATCACTGAGAAAATCATTAAGCTTAGAGAAAGGCAACTTGTTTATATTGATAGGATAGAAAAGCTTGAAGATGAGCAGGAGAGATTTAGAAACTTGATGAAGTACTGCGAAAATATACAACCCATCTCATTTAGAAAATTTCATAACATGAGACCTAGAATCCAGCAGGGGGAGAGTTTATACCTGAAAAGTAACGCAGCAAAGAATAGCACATATATGGACCTTGATGGAATGGACCATTTTCCGGAAGAAGTGTTCGTGGAGTATGTTCTTTCTGGCAGCATAAACCTAGAAGGGCGCATTAAGTTTAAGTTTGCTGAAGATATTGAATTTGGAATTGATATGACTTATGAAGATTACCAGCGGCGATTCGAAGAAGAGAAATCAAAAATTCAATGGGAAGAATTCATGCATTCGGAGGAAATAATTAAGCTTAAAGAGTTTTGTAAAATTCCTAGAAAGCCGATAGAGATAAAGAACCATTTAGGCATTAGCAGCAACATATCTTATGAAAAGCGATTTAGAGTTCCGCTGCTCAAGGCAGGTTTAATCGAGTTGATTGACTCAAAGTGTAATAGAGATCGGAAATATAAATGGGTTGATAGCAATGATGAAGTATAAGTTGATTAGATTTCCAATCAGAGGCAACATAGGCAACATAGGCAAAAGGTGGTGATTACAAAATGAAGTTAAATGAGTTAATCAAGAAAGTCGAGTTTGATGAGGTTTGGATGGAAATTAAAAATGCATACGATTTTCCTAACAAAGTCAAATCGGTTTATGAAGGTGTTTATGATGAGCTTAAGGAAATATCCATAAATGCACAGAAGAGTTCTGATGAAGCTTTCACAATTGGAGTTTGTGAACTTGAGGATGTACTTGAGCCTGGAGTCTTTGTATTTGATGTGTTTGGGATATCGCATGATGATTCAAATCGATATTCATTGATTATGGAAACTTGGAACAACTGGATTTCATACGATGTTTTAGACAAATCTGTTGAATTATATGGCACTACTATTGTGCTTGCCCATATCCTCTATGAAATTACCTTTTATGGTTATTCTAGTCATGATAGTAAAAAGAAGCAGGAAGAGATCACTGAAGAACTGAAGGGGGTTCAAGAATCAATCGATAATGGGTTTGCTACTTTTATTTCCTCAGAAGAAGTATATGCAGCACTGGGACTTGAAAAGGTCAAAGAGGTTGATTCAGAACTAGAGAAAAGAAAAAATGAAACAATAAAAGCGACTATGGACCGGAACGATCTGAGGCTTAAAGACCTGATGTCAGATTGGAGGTGCTGCCATTGATATATTTAACAGGTGATCCACATGGTAATTTTGGCAGAATAGACGAGTTCTGTGGACGCTTTAATACAACCAAGGACGATATCATGATTATCCTCGGTGATGCAGGAGTCAACTATTATGGTGGGAAGAAAGATAAGCGTTTGAAAGAAGAACTAAGTTCATGGCCAGTCACTCTCTTTAATGGTTAGAGGGAACCATGAGAAAAATCCTGAAAATATTCCTTCCTATATAGAGAGCACATTTCTTGATGGAAGTGTACTGATAGAGCCAGAATATCCAAATTTGATATTTGCAAAAGACGGAGAAGTTTATTCTTTTGATGTAGATGAGAAGCAAAAGAGGGCAATCGTCATTGGAGGTGCCTATAGCGTTGACAAATATTACAGGTTAAGCAAGGGTTATAAGTGGTTCGAAGATGAACAGCCTTCTGATGAAGTCAAAGCAACAGTGGAAAAGAAGCTTTCTCAAATGAACTGGAAAGTTGATTATGTATTAACCCACACAGCACCTATAAGGTATGAACCTAGGGAATGGTTTTTATCTATGATAGACCAAAGTACCGTGGACAACAGTACCGAAATTTGGCTGGATGAGATTTTTCAAAAACTTCAATTCGAGAAGTGGTACTGCGGTCATTATCATGGTGAAAAGACAATTGATAAAATCACCTTCATGTTTAATGGGTTCAAAGTACTTGGAGAATAATAAAAGATCGAGAACGGAAGTGATGTAATTGAAGATACTTAAAAAGAAACATAAGCTATGTTTAATCTGCATGGAAGAACATGAAGTGCAAACTGTGGAAATTGAAGAGTCTGACATTAACGAGGAGCTTTCTTTTCTGGCTGTTTATGAGTACTGTGATCGCGCGGATGAACTTCTTGAAACCGAAGAAATGATTAGGAAAAACTCTGATTCACTAAAGGCGTCAAGACAGAGTAAATGAGATTTTCTATAAAATAGTCTTGAATACAGACATATCAGAAGATATATCAGAATGACTGTAACTTGTCAGTTCAGTAGATTTTGAACCCTAAATTGGACGTTTGAGTAATAAAGATGCTATTTCTGTTCAAGCTACCCCTCAAGCTACCCCTCAAGCTGCCCCACAAGTTACCCCCCCAAGCTGATTGAGCTTGCTACCGTGCAAGCTACCATGCAAGCTACAATGCAAGATACCGACCAAGATGCCACACAAGATACCATCCATGAACATCAGTCTAGATGCAAAGTTCGGGTGATATTTTGAAGGGAACTTAATCTTTAGAACACCCCAGTTGCCACCCCAGCTACCACTCCAGCTGCCACCCCAGCTCAAACTTAGGAAAATCACCTAAGCCATCACCTAAGCTGACATCTAATCTATCGTCTTCTATCACTATCTATCACCCAATTTTTTAAAAGTAGAACGTTATTCTTCAAATCTGAAGAAAATCATGACAAAATTAAAAATCCACTGAGTAGCCTGATTACTATGATCAAGCCACTTGGTGGATTTTTTTGAAAGTATTTTTATTACAAAGCAAAAAAGAGCTTCTGCCACAGAATTTGAAATTGTCGAGTTATGATTAGTCTAATTACGACTCGACAATTATCGGGAGTAACTTGTAATGAACTCAAAGTATTTTAATTAAGTTAACTGTCTTCATATAGTGACGCTTCTATCTGTCCATATGGTGAAGTTTATTTTTGCCTAAAACTATTGGGAAGTCAAGTGGTTTGTAGATAACCTATATGATAAAATATAGAGAAGGTGAATAAGGGGTAAACATTAATTGGGAAGGGGTGATATTTTGAACGGTTCATTAATTTACTCATACATAGAAGATATTGCTAAGAGGATACATGACCCCGCTTTACATGGTGCGGCATCGGTCATGATTGGCGCTGGGTTTTCTAAGAATGCGGATGTGGTTGACGATGAAACATCTGCACCAAACTGGGAAGAACTTGCTATAGCCATGTTTGAAGCTTTATATCAGAAGCCAGATCATGAAGTTGAAATCAAAAATTGGGAAGTACAAAAGATTAGAAAGACTTCAGGTAAGAACGTTTTGAAGTTGGCAGAGGAATATAAGTCTGTATTCGGGCGGAACAAACTAAATAAATTCATTGAAGTGAATATCAATGACGAAATGTACATCCCAGGAGAGCTCCATAAGAAACTCTTATCATTGAACTGGAGAGATGTGTTTACTACCAATTATGATACTCTGCTGGAAAGAACTATCGATAAGATAAATGTAAAGTTTAACTATAAAATCTTGACCAGTCAGAATGATCTACCCGGAAGCACTCATCCGAGAATCATTAAACTTCATGGCAGTGTTGACAGCGCAAAGCACTACATCATCTGTGAAGAGGACTATCGCACTTACCCGGTTCAATTCGCACCACTTGTAAGTACAGTACAACAAGCAATGCTTGAGACACAATTATGCCTGATAGGTTTCTCTGGCGATGATCCAAACTTTCTGAGTTGGCTTGGGTGGCTCAGAGACAACATGGGAGAGAACTGCCCAACCATTTACTTGGTCGGGTTATTTCAAAACATGAGTTCTGCGGAGAAAATGACACTTGAGAGTCAGAACATTACCGTTGTGGATCTAGGGGATCTTTATAAAGAGAGAGTAGGGCATCGGGAAGCACTAGATGCTTTTTTGGACAAGTTGACTGAGTATGGTAAGGAAAAAGGCAATATATTTGAACATGTTCCTTATAATGCAAAATCACATGGGTTTGAGTTCCATAAGTCTATTGATGAGGAATATTTCATAGTAATGGATGAATTCCTTACGAGAATGAAAGAAAAGACAAATGGATACCTGGCTTTTCCTAATGATTATGAAGCCAGTGGGTTTACAGATTCTTTAAAGCGCCATCTAGTTGCCTTACTGAAATTGGAGCCTTCTAAATCGCAGATAAGTCTTTTATCGAAGATGGTGTATTTGTTAAGAAGAGGCTATTTAATACTAGAAGATCCTGAAGCTAAGAAGATTCAAACAATTCTAGATGTAATATCTGATGAAGAGTTAAAAACCGAGAAAGCTCTTGTTTCGTCATGGACAGAGGTAGCACTCTACCTATTGGAAATGTATCGAATAGACGGAAGAAATGAAGAATACAAAGTTTTATTGACCAAAGTTGAGAATACAGCTTCTGTACTTGATGGTTATACGAAAGAAGAACTGCAGATAGAGAAATGTAAATTTCTCATTGCGGAATTTAACTATGTTCAGGCGGTTAAAGAAGTAGAGAAGATTGAGCATCATGTTGCTTTGGATATTCAGTTGAAAAAAGTATTTTTGTACAAGCAAATTGGTGAAGACGAAAAAGGAAAAGATCTGTTAAGACAAACATCAGCCTTACTGTCCCAGAAAAAATATTCTGAGAATAAAACCGCTTCCCTTAGGGGTTATTTAAACCTATGTGCAAGATCATTATTAAATGGGCTAGGTGAGAAAATTGATGAAAGTTTCTCGGATAAAGAATACAATCTAAATACCTACAACGTAAGAAATATTTACAACCAAATCAAAAATGATGTCAGTAATTCACTTTTATTAGCCTATAATGAATCACGAGGAGAAATCCCTGGGTTCAATCCTGGTACATATAAAGTATCTTACGGAACGGCAACCAGAAAAGAACAGAATGCTGTATCAAACCCTTTAAAGTATATCATGTTTCAAGATCTGCTTTGTCTACCAAATACATTTAGCGATCATATAGATATATTGGCACTCGGCTTGAAAGAAATAATACATACAAGCCAAATACCCACTTGGAAATGGTCTGCAATAATTCGCACCAATGACTCGAAAATCATTAATTCGTTTTTCACCAGAGAACTTATTATTTCAGCAGAATCAAAATGGGTTGAAGAGATGTTTGTTCAATTAAGCAAACTTTCCGATGAGTTTCCTTCAACAACAAGGTTTACAAATCAAAGAAAAATCATTACTCAAAAAACCATTTTTGATATTCTAACGAGATTTTCAATTGTGGTGGATGATGAAAAGGTCATTCAACTTATTAAAAAAATCACAGAACTAAGAAAAGACGTGGATGAGTTTGATTATAGAGATTTTAATGAGTTTTTTGGTAGGTTAAAGCATTCGCTTAATTCAAAGGTTTTCTCTCATTACTTCTATGTTTTATTAGAATCCGATTTCATTCCATTAAGCTTTCTTTTAACTTTTATAGATATTGAAATGAATATAGAACAGCCTGAAATAAGTGATGATGTTTTCAATAAGGTAATCAGTGAAATACAGTCACAAAATGAAGATACAAGAGATAGGGGAATAGCAAAAGCAGTTCTAATTAATGAATTCTCTGATTTTGGAGAATTTGAGCAAAAGATAGCCCAATCATTGTGGAATCAGTTGAATGAAAATGGATTCCCAAAAGGTACCGTTTTTCATATGTGGGTATGGGAAGAACTACCACATCCAAAAGACATTGATTTTAGTGATTTGTATAATAAGTATCTTAATGAACCAAAATTCATACGTTCTGTAAACGGGGGAACTATTTCAGGAATACCTTCGATTGATAACCCCATAAATGAATTCATACAGTTTTTCAGAAGAGTATCTGCTTTCAATAAAAAGAGAAGTTCCACCTTGGAAATATCGTGGACATCACACTACTTTGTTAACATTATAAAGTATATTTATGATTATATTGATAATGAGAAAAGTATACTCAATTATAAAATGGATATTTTTGGAATGGGGAAGGAAGGTGAAAAGAGATTTGTCAAATTGGGGGATTTTGTAGCGATGCTTTCAGCTCAAGCTTATTATTCTGATGTGTATAAGGATGATGTACAGGCAGCAGTAAACGAAGTGAAAGGGCTTCTTAATAAAAATGATGTTTCAACAAATACATTAGACTTAATGGATAAAGTTGTAGCAGACAATTTGTCTGAGAGAGATGTTAAGCATTTAATGAATAGTATAATAGTTGGATCAAGAGATGAACTTAGACAAGTCATGAATTCAATAGATATTTTGCTGATGCTTGAATCTAACAATACTAATAATGTGAAAGTGTCAAATCATCTGGTTGACTTAATTAGTTCGCTAAAGTATTTTGAAGCTGGTAGAAGTAGCTCCGTCATTTATCAACTGATATATGTAATAGATCATCCGTTGCTTACTAAAAAAACATATAGAAATGTTATTGTTGAAGCCCTTCGTGAGAATCTTGATAAGTTAGATTTGTTACTCAATAAATCAGATAGGGAATTAATTGAGAGTATATACAGCTTATCAATGCTGGTAAGAAGATACTACGATAGTTTGATTCTGAGTGGAATTAGTATTTCAGAGAAATTTGCTACTATTATCGAAGAACTTAGTCAGGCAAAATTAAAAGAAGTGAGATACATGTGGGAAGATATTCAACCCCAATATGGGGTTTAGGTATATGCTTGGCTTCATTGTTCTTTAGAAATGAGAGGGCTATTACTGAACAAAAGGTTAATTTTTGTTCTATTTTGAAAATAAAAGATAAGTGTTTTCGAAAATACTAACTATTTTCCTCTTATTAGAGTTATTATAAAATATTCCAGATTTAGCTCATCACGCTGTGATGGGCTTTTTTTATTGCCCAAAATGAAGAAAATAACAAAAAAACGGGCAAATTATACGATTTTTCTTGACATTTACAAGTGGTATAGTACCGCTATTTATCATTCGCGAATCGAGGCGTACTGTCTGCGTTCTCACAAGAAGAAAGTAGAGCAAAGAGCGAATCTATGCTTTGGTCCATAGAGAAGCGGTTTTCTAAGGGTCAATTTTTATGCCCGACAAGTTCACTGCTTGGATATACAAAAGTGGATAAAAAACTAGCCATTGAGCCAGAAGGCGCAAAGACTGTAAAATTAATATATAGCATGTTCCTTGCGGGTTACAGTGCCAACTATATTGCTGACACTCTAACAGAACTCGGTAGAACAACAGGTAGGGGTAAGACCAAATGGTCATCTGTAAGCGTTAGAAACATACTAAAAAATGAGCGTTACTGCGGCGATATTGTTGCTCAAAAGACGTTTACAAAGAGCTACATAACACATGATCACGAGGTGAATAAGGGACAAAAGCAAGTCTATTACTCAGCAGATCATCATGAGTCGATTATTTCAAGGGATGATTACATACAATCGCTATTATTGTTATCCTCAAACAGGAATTCAAATAGGTTGGATGTAGGTTATACCCTGACGGTTATCAAGGAAGGAATGCTGAAAGGCTTTGTACCGATTAACCGCGCACATGGTGGATATAGGGTTCCACATTTTGTGAAGGTAAGTAAAAGTGCATTTAATGAAGACTCTGAAAACAATATAGCAGGTACGGTCTTTAATCTTCCTGGATACGAGGTGGCAAGAATACAGGAATTTGCCAATGGGGATAAAGCTAAAATGACACTTTCAAACAAGTGGTTGAGATTTAACACTTCATGTATTAGGAATATGCCTAATGCTGAATATGTTGAGATGCTGCTTCATCCCATCGATAGATTGATAGCTGTGAGGCCATGTTCTGAAAACAATCCCAATGCAATTCTATGGAAGAAGGTTTATAAAAATAGAATGCAAAGCACTCATGTATCTTCTGCAACATTTGCAAATCTGCTTTATAAGTTGATGGGTTGGAAAGATGAGTGGCAAATAGAGATTGTTGCCAATTGCAAGAATAGAGATCAGGATTCGATCCTTCTATTTGATCTGAAAGAGCCAATATTTAAGGTTAAGAAAACAAAAAAGATTACTGATGAATCTGACAGCGCCAATGAAGAAATTGAAAGCTATACCGCCAGACTTTTACCAGGAGAATGGCGAGACAGCTTTGGCAAACAGATGGTGGAACATGCCTATTCAAACATGAATCACGATGAGCATAATGAACGAGATTGGAATATTTCCGCTGAGGGAATTGCTGTTGAAGGCTTCGAAGTTAAGGTGAAAATCAAGTCTGAAGAAGATATTAGAAGACAGATCGAGGAACTGCAGAATTAAAAATTGAAATGAAGGTGATGTTAATGGAAAATATTATGAGGGGCAGCATTAATTGAAGAAGATGGAATATAATCTTTAGAGGAACTTAACCAATATCAGGTTATTCGCTCTGAGTTTGTTTCTCCAAGGTTAAGAGCAAAAGTCACTTTTAATGTTGACAGCCTCACCTTCAGTAGAAAATGCGTTAGACTATTCGAAGAGACTCAGTACATTCAGCTTTTGATCAATGCCGATGAGAAGAGAATGGTCGTAATGCCATGTGACGAATACACTAAAGACTCTCTGAAATGGAGTAATATCAAGGCAGGAAAGATAATCTCCAGGAATATAAGATGTAAGCTTTTCGGAGCTAAACTGTATGAAATGATGGGATGGGATCCTGAAAACCGATACCGTGTTCAGGCTATCTATCAAGAAATCGGTGGAAAACAGATTATTATTTTCAATCTTGAAGAGTTTGAGATGGTTGTACCTGAAGTGGTAGTAAAAAGTGACGGTAAAAGGGTGCGCAAGTCAAAAGTGTATTACCCAGAGAACTGGAGAGACTCGTTTGGAATGATGTATCAGGAACACCTGGAATCATGTATGGTCAATATTCTGGATAACTACATGGTTAGCAACACAAAAGATGGCTCGCAGACGAATTATAATGAACAAATTGTTGAAGGAAGCGTACCGGAACCAATCGAGATTATAACACGACCATATACGATACAAGAAAGGCTTGAAGACGACTGATGTCTCTAGGTCTTATTGACGTGCACAAATATTTAGTTAAGGGGTGAGGAATACGAAAAGTAATAAAAGTTCAAACCATATCGCCATAACATTTTCATATCGGCGTGGTAGGACGAGGATCCATAAAGCTACCATTGACGAGCTTGGAAGGCCGCCGTATATAAGGATGCTATTTAATCCGGAGAATAATAGTATGGCCGTACAAGGATTTACTAGAAAAGTTAAGGACGCTATTCGTGTTCCCTCCAATTTGTTTGACCCAAATGGTACATTTGAGATTAGCAGCACGCTGTTTTTGGAGTCGGTCAGAAAACGGATGGAATGGGATAAGAACCTTACTTACATGGTCCCCGGTCATTGTGATCTGGGTTCAAAATTAGTTGTTTTTTATTTGAATGACAGTGAAATTATAAACGACGAAGATTAATAAAGAAAATTTAACTGGAAAAGCCACTGACGCAGTTTACTCTATTGAGTAGATTGAGCCAGTGGCTTTTTTTGTATTTTTTGAAATCTGAATATCCCTAAAATTCCAACGTCGCGTGGTTATTCGAAAGAGATACAACACAACATATTGTGCCTTAAAAATAATAAGACCACAACATATTGTGGTCAAAATCCGAATTTTATCTCCAGAGCACCAATGAGTATCATTGGACCTCGACCAGCGCTCTGGAATCAATATGATTTGATTGAAGAAAGAGATAAATACGGTGCGAATGATGTGCCGGTTGGTCTTACTGGATGGGCGCAGATTAATGGTAGAGATGAACTTGAGATTGATGTTAAGGCGAGACTTGATGGAGAGTACGCTGAGAAGATTGGATTTTTGATGGATGTGAGATGCTTCTTTGGGACGATATTTAGTGTTCTGAGAAGTGATGGTGTTGTTGAAGGTGGGACTGGAGCAAAATCTAAAGCCGAGACAAACAACAAGACTGAGAAATCTAAAACCTGAGGCGTTCTGGTATCAGCAGCATATCAAATATAGCCCACTTGATTGAGGTGTAGAAATGAAAAATATATTAATCACTGGTAAGAACAGTTATATAGGTATCGATGAAAGTCATGATTTAGGTGCAATATTCAATCTAAAAAGCAACACATACCTTTGTTTGCTATGCTCAAAAAAGATTAATTATTTTCTCACCAAAAAAAAACAGCTAGGAATCAAGTTTTTAAACGCTCGTACCCTATGGGTAAGTATGATTTTGATGACGCGATGGGTCGTATTGAAAATGGTACAATTTACAAATGGTATCGTCAGGATGATGAAGATGGGTTGAATAGAAGTGTGATTGAAGGTGCCGATGAATCAACTTATACTTTAACAGAAAATGAAATTGGCAAATATATCGATTTTTCTGTTCAGGTAGCTGTAGAAGATGATATATTTGTAAGTGTCTTTGATGTATAGACATGTGAGGAAGTTATCGTGCACATTTATGGGTACGTTTAGATCAACATTTATAATTAATGCCAGAACACCCGTAACTTTTGTAGAGGGATGAATGGTATTATATGTCAATAGGATCATTCGCTGATTGTTGTAATGACTGCATGAATTCTTTCGACTATCGCTTGATATCCCTTACTGCTAGGATGAAAATCATCAGCAGATAGATAATCATTCAAATGATATTTGAACAAATCATAAAGCGGTATATAGACCATAGTTGGATATTCTTCAATCAAAATTTGTGTTTTGTAGTGCCATTTGAAGGCAAATTGTATTTTTTGCATCTCGATTGCATTGCCATAAGGAATATATAAGCCGAGAAATACAACTTGCGTATCTGGATTAAAGAGGATTATAGTGCCTAAGATTATTTTCAGATCATCTAAATAGGAAGTGAGAAGCAGGTCATATTCAGATTGAGATAGAAGTGTAGTAGAAGTCACGATTTTTTTGAGGTCGTTGCCGCATAGAGAGATAAAAATAAGTGAAGATGATTGAACTGAATGTCTATACAAATCTTCTTGAAGATATTCAACCCAAGCTTTTGTCTCTGAACCTGCTACTGAAAGATTCACAATATGCCACTTTTCCTCTTTGTATGTCGTTGCGTATCGTGTACCTAAATCCATACCTGTGCTGTCGCCTATACCCATGGCGATTGAATCGCCTAAAACCAGCAGTGAAGGCACAGCAGGAATATCATCATGATTCTGTTTATTAGACGGCAAGGTATCAATAAACACGGACTCATCTCTACTTTCTTTTGGGGCTGTTATGGATAATGATATGAAATAGCCGCTGATGAATATAAGCATCAAAATAATTGAAACAATAAAAATGAACGACCAAATGTATTTGCTGAACATAATCACATCTCCCTATCAAAAAACAGTAAAAAGATCCTTTTGATTTATACGTGGAGGAGTTTCAAACAAGGATATCCTTTCTTATAAAGACGGTAAAACTGACCAATAATGAAACAAAGAGCCATGATAAAAGAACGCCAGTGGAAAAAGCAAGACTCATGCCTTCGATAGGTTGGTAAGAGCCTGTAAGATACTTTGATAGATTCAGATTGGAAACATAAAAGTATTTGGCTATAGGCCAATCTGAAAGAAAATATTGAAGAAATTGACCACCTATCAAAGTTGATAGGATAATGCCGATTGCGGTGGCGGTGGTATTCACTAAAATGGAAATCATCAAGGTTATGCTTGCAATTACAACTGCAACACCCCATGTCAAGGCATAAATAAAAAACATGTATTGCAATCCTGAAACCATTATGACACCGCTAGAATCCAAAGTACCTTCAATCAGATGAAAACCCGTTGGCATGGGTTCATCAAAACCCCAGTAGTCGAAATAAAATCCGGCAATCAGGGTAGATAGAATGGCAATCAAAAGGATGACTAAAGTTGTCATCATAAGGAGTGCGATGTATTTGCCCAGTAGGATTTTCCATCTGGGAACAGCACGTGTCATGAGCAATTTTATGGTTCCGCTGGTAAATTCACCTGATACTAAATCGGACGCAAGAATTAAAATAAGCAAAGGAATAAACATGGTGATCGTTTGATTGGCAAAATCCACAGTGAATCTTGCGGCACTGGGTGTAATAGGATTTATATCATTTAAAATGAAATACTGCAGTTGTTTAATCTCAATCTCGATGGATTTAATGCCACTTTCAGGAATGTAGGGACTGTCAAGGCGTTCAAATAAAATAGCCAACTGCTGATTGGCGAGCACAGTCCAATCAAGAGAGTCGCCCTCCGAAGCTGAACTGAATCGGGATAAAGTGCTCTTATAGACATATTGTTCACCATAGGCAAATAACCCGATAAATACAATGAGAAGAATCAGGATAAGCGATATTTTTTTCTTGAAAAACATTTTAGACATCTCATTTTCAATCAATGCGATCATATCAATCACTCTTTTTTTTAAGTTATCTTTTGATTTTCAGTGAGGTCAAGAAATAATGATTCTAAAGATTTTTGTTGAGTCTGAACGTATTTCAATTGGAAACCTTCAAGAATCAACGCTCGATTGATGAGTGGCAAATCTTTAGAATTGATGGCAGCTCTCAAGTTGCCGTCAATAATCTGAGTTGAAATGGCAAAGTTTGCTTTGAGAAATACCTGTGCTTTTTCGAGGTCATCAAGAACCCAGGTGATTTCATTTGAAAATATCAAGTCTTGGATATATAGGTTTTGTATGAGCAAACCGTTATTTATTATTACGACACGGTCACAAAGCAGCTGAACTTCAGAAATTAAATGAGAAGAAATCAGAGCAGCGACATTTTCTTCTTTTGCAAGGCGTTGGATGAGTGTCCTTAATTTATAGATGCCTTCGGGGTCCAATCCGTTCATGGGTTCATCAAGTACAAGGAGTTTGGGGTGATGCATCAGTGCTTGAGCGATACCTAGACGTTGTTTCATTCCCATGGAATATGTGCTGACTTTGTCTTTGATTCGATTTTCCATACCTACTAAGGATATGGCTTGCATAATGTCGTTTTGAGTTATATTTGGTGTCATGGCAGCTAGCATTTGTAAATTTTTCAAGCCACTGAGATAATCGTATAAGTCAGGGTTTTCTATGATGCAACCGACATTCTTCATTGCTTGGATATTATTATGCCGAATTGAATGCCCGCATATTGAAATTTCACCGGAACTAGGTCTTGTCAATCCGACAATCATTCGAAGTGATGTAGATTTTCCAGCGCCATTTGGTCCGAGAAAACCTAAAACTTCACCCGCTTTAATTTCAAAACTGATGCCCTTGATAATCGACTTCTTTTTAATATTTTTTTTAATGTCTTTAATGCTGAGAATAGTGGTATCCATTGACTCATCAACTCCGATCAAATGGAAAGACATATTTTATACATACCCATCCTGATCAAAATTTCACGAAAAGAGAAATCACATCATTAAATGTAGAAATAATGGCGATATATGAATTATTACAATGTTGTGTTATACTTCAAGAAAAGAGCAATATAAGGAGAAATCAATGAAAAACTATAAAATGGTCATCGCATATGATGGCAGAAGATATGATGGTTATGCACAGAAAAAAGCGGACAAGGATAAAAGTGTACAAGGTAAATTGGAAATGATTTTAGAAAAACTTTACGGAGAGTTTGTAGAGGTGATTGGTGCTGTGAGCACTTATGCAGGTGTTCATGCGAAAAAACAGGTCGTAAATTTCGAGGCTTTGAATAATAGCTTGGATGGAAAAGGACTATTTGATTACTTTGAAAAATATTTGCCAGATGATATTATTGTCTATTCTATAGAAGAAGTTGATTCAAGATTCCACAGTCGCTACCTGCTGAAAAGCATGACTTATGAATACAGGCTATGGAAGGTGGATGCGCCAAACAGACCGCTATTTGAACGGCAATATGTCAATGTCTTGGTTCAGAAATTAGATGTTTCAAAGATGAAGAAAGCGGCAAAGGATTTTATAGGAGAACACGACTTCACACCATATACGACAAACAACAAGGTTAAGAAGCCACTGAAAACTGTATTTTCAGTGGATGTTTCAGAAACAAGACATGAAATCATCATAAGAATAGAAGCAGATGCTTTTTTGATGAACATGGAGCGGTTTATTATTGGAACACTTGTTCAAGTTGGGTTGGGGCAATTGCCTTTAGATACTGTCGTGAAATCATTCAAAACGAAAAAAGCAGAAGATGTCGGACATAAAGCTATGGCAGGGGCATTATGTCTAGTGGATTTGTCTTATTGAAATAGGTAAAATAAATTAATCACTTGAATGAGTGATTTATTTATTTTTTGAGACATAAATTAATATATAATGTAAATAAGAGTAATAGAGCTTGTTGGGATGTGATGGGATTGAATAAAGAAAAGATAACTGAAATGAAGCGATTGATTAAAGAAGGCAATGAGAATCTCCAGAGCAATCCAAAATCATCGTATGACTATTTTATAATCGCGTTGCAGATAGCAGAAGAAGAAATGGATAACTTTCTTATGGGAGAAGCACTTATCGGTTTGGCTCATGCAAGCCGTTCGATGACAAAAATAACATTGGGATTCAAATACGCTTATAAAGCTTTTTATGTTTACCATAAGGTGGATCACGTTGAAGGCATAATTCGCGCACATAATTTCATAGGGATTTTCTATTTCTATTCAGGGTTATATGAAAAAGCGCTTGACCATTTTTTAAAGGCAAAAAAATTGATAAGTAAAGAGATTCCATCAAAACTGATTGCATCAGTTTTAAACAATATAGCAGAAACTTATCAAGATATGCGTGAATATGAGCTGAGTATTCCATACTACATGGCGGCTTTTGAAAGTGCTGAAGAAACTGAGAGTGTGGATTACAGGAGTACAATCGCCTCCAATCTGGGTTATTCCTATTTTAAAATAGGTGATTTCAAGAGTTCGGAGAAATACTACAATAGAGCCTTGGAGATAAACAGAATGACCATGGACCCAATTTGCAAGAGTGATGTTGAGATGAAATTCGGTTATTTGATGTACGAAAAAGGTGATTTTGAAAAAGCTGAGTGCCATTTCACTGAAGCGGAAAAAGCCTTGGAAGAAACGGATAATATTTATTATAAAATAGATATATGTTTGGCGAAATATCTTGTTTCCGATGAACTGGAATTTTTGAAGGAAGCAAATAACTTAGCAACTGGATGCAATGTGAATAAGAAGCTAGTTGAAGTCAATCTTAAACTTTCAAATCATTATAGAAATGACAATGATTATAAAAATGCATTAGATCATTATGAGTTATATCATACATATCAAAAAGAATTGAATGAGTTAAATACAAAGAACAAAATGGAGTTGTTGCAGGCTGAGAGGAATATTCATGATAATATTGGAATAAGTGAAACACTTAAATTCAGAAAAATGGATCAAGATAAAGAAACGCTGATAAGAGAGGCTCTTTATGATGAGCTGACGACAATTCCCAATAGAAGGTTTATCAATATGACCTTGGAGAAGCAGATTATGGATAAAAATTATTGGGTAGGAATTCTTGATCTAGACTATTTCAAACGTGTCAATGATGGAATGGGGCACATTTTTGGTGATGAATGTCTTGTGAAAATTGCAGCGTTGCTCTCGAAAGAAATTTTGAAATATGATAGTTTCATCGGGCGTTTTGGTGGCGAGGAATTTTTGATTGTGTTGTCGGACAGCACCGTAGAAAAAGGTATGAAAATAATGCGGAGTTTGATCGAAATCATTGAAAAAGAAAGAATCATTTACACTTATTTTAATCAGCAAAGCAATTTGACAATCAGTATAGGTGCTGTTTTCATTGATGAGCCAGCTAATTCTGTGAATGCAATCATTGGAGAAGCAGACCAAGCGTTATATAAAGCAAAGGTGAATGGGAGAAACCAATTGGTGATTGCAAATGGTGATTGGCTATCTTAAAAAATATTCAATGTTTTTATTGAATATTTTTAATTAATTTCATAAAATAAGTGTAGAAGTGCCGGAGTGGCGGAATTGGCAGACGCGCTAGATTCAGGTTCTAGTGGGCAATACGCCCGTACAGGTTCGAGTCCTGCCTTCGGCACCATTTTTATATGAAATAATGGATTCATCCTTGATGGGTGAATTTTTTTTGGATAAAATCATTGGGCGACTGGCGTAAAATAGGATCAGTGACTTAACGAATCCATTTTCGTATGATATAGTAATGAGACAAAGAGAGGATGATAAAAGTGATTTATATATTTGGTCATAAAAATCCTGATACGGATTCCATTTGTTCTGCAATAGCCCTATCGCATCTAAAAAAAGAGTTGGGAGTGGAAACCGAAGCATGTTCATTAGGGGTGCTGAGCAAGGAAACTCAATATGCGCTGGATCGATTTGAAATTCCGCAGCCGCGTATGATTGAGGACATAAAAACAGAAGTCAATGACTTGGAATATGATGTCATCAGTTCTGTCAATCCATATTCTTCTATTCTTCAAGCCTTTGAAATGATGGAAGAAGAGAAAATAAAGACTTTGCCCGTCTGCAATCAAAGTAATCAATTGATGGGTATTGTAACGATGAAAAACATAGCGATGGGACTTATTCAAAATGATGATAGACATTTGAAAACACATATGGACAATCTGCTCAGAGATTTGAAGGGGCAGATGCTGATAGGAGAAACTGGTGAAATAGATGGTAAAGTCATGGTCATGGCATTCTTCCATAAAACAGTTGAAAAGAATATTTCTCTCGACAGCAGTTGGATTAGCATTGTGGGGGATAACTATGAAAATATAGAATTCTGTATTAAATCCCGTGTGCAGCTGATAATTATCACAGGAAACCATGAAATACCAGAGAGTCTGTTGATGTTGGCTCAAGAGAATGGTGTACCAATCATGTCTGTTGAACTGGATACGTATATGACAAGTAAAAAAATAGATCAATGCAATTATCTGTCCTCAATCATGCGATCGGATGATATCTGTGTCTTGAAAGAATATGAATATCTTGAAGATGTCTATAAGAAAATAAAGACGAGAAGGCATACTTGGTATCCTATAGTCAGCCAAAGCAATCAATACTTGGGGTTTATCGGCAGGAATCAACTTCTGAATCCTCAAAGAAAACAAGTCATCATGGTGGACCATAACGAGTATACTCAAAGTGCACCCGGCATAGAAGAGGCTGAAATTCTTGAGGTGGTGGATCATCATAAAATAGGTGATATAAGGACCAATATGCCGATATCTTTCAGGAATATGCCTGTGGGAAGCACATGTACCATTGTTTATCGGATGTACAGGGAAGCGGGTTTGAATCCAAATGAACAAGTTGCAGGAGTTTTGCTGTCTGGAATAATTTCGGACACCCTCAATTTGAAATCGCCTACAACTACACCACTTGATATAGAAGTTGTACGAAGGCTCAGTTTGATTTTGGATATAGATGTGGATGAATTTGCCCGAGAGATGTTCAAAGTGGGAACTTCACTGGAAGGACTTTCTATAGAAGAAATATTCTACCGTGATTTCAAGGAGTTTGACATTGAAAATTATAAAATTGGGGTCAGTCAGGTATTTACGCTGGATATTGAAAATGTTATGGCGCGTAGAGATGAAATTTTAACATTCATAAAAAACGAGCATGAAGAACATGGCTATATGGCAACACTTTTTCTGATAACAGATATAGTCAAAGAAGGCTCGACTTTCATGTATGAGATTGAGGATGAAGAACTGATTACAAAAGCATTTCACGTCAAAGCGGAGCAAGGCATGTTTGTTCCGGAAGTCATCTCCCGTAAAAAGCAAGTGGTGCCGGGATTGATAGAAGCGATGTTAATTGTAGAATGATGAATGTTGAAATATGTTCTGCTTTAAATAAGGAGATTAATTTTATCAACCTGTGAATTTCAGGTTGATTTTTTTATAATTAGCGCCAGAACACCCGTGACTTCAGTCGTGGGCAGTTCAAGATTTTGTTTTCTTCTCTTAAGATAATGTTATAATATTCAAAGAAGTAACTCGAAGGAGAAAAATATGAATATATTGTCAATAGAAAAAATATCAAAAAGCTACAGTGAGAAGATTTTGTTTGATGAAATTTCACTGGGGATAGATGATACAGATAAAATTGGATTGATTGGAATCAATGGAACGGGCAAATCGACTTTTCTTAAGGTTGTTGCCGGAATTGAAAAACCTGATAAGGGTAAAATTGTTAAAGGCAACAATGTAAAAGTGGCCTATCTTTTTCAAAGTCCTGAATTTGAGTCTGGAACAACTGTTCTTGAACAAGTATTCAAAGGCAATTCGCCGGTGATGCAATTGATTAGAGCTTATGAAAACGCGCTTCAGAAAATGGAAATTGATACTGAGGATAAAGATACGGAGAAAAGGTTGATGGATTTGATTCATCAAATGGATGTCATGGATGCCTGGTCTGTTGAAACTGAGGCAAAAGCAGTACTGATGAAACTTGGAATTTCAGATTTTCATGCGATGGTCGATAAATTATCAGGTGGTCAAAGAAAAAGAGTGGCTATGGCCAGCGTACTTATTACACCTTCCGATTTGCTTATTTTGGATGAACCGACAAATCATATCGATAACGATACTGTAGATTGGCTGGAAAAATATATAGGCAAGAGAAAAGGTGCGCTACTCATGGTAACTCATGATCGATACCTTTTGGACCGCATATCTAATAAGATCATTGAACTTGATGGAGGAAATCTCTATAGTTATCAGGCGAATTATACAAAGTATCTGGAAATGAAATTGGAAAGAGAAGCGCTTGCTGAATCTTCTGAACGAAAAAAACAGAATCTTATCAGAAGGGAACTCGCTTGGATACAAAGAGGTGCAAAAGCGAGATCGACAAAGCAGAAGGCCAGAATTGACAGATTCAAGGAACTCACTGAAAACAATGGAAAAACTTACGATGTGGAGATGGAGATGGGTGTTGGTTTTTCAAGACTTGGCAGAAAAATCATTGAAATAGAAAATATATACAAAAGATTTGAGTGCTGTGAAGTAGTAAGAAATTTCAGTTATATCCTTTTAAGAGATGATCGTGTTGGAATCATAGGTCCCAATGGTTGTGGCAAGTCGACGCTTGTAAAAATGATTGCGGGTGAGTTGATGCCAGATAAGGGAATTATTGACAGAGGTGAAACAGTTAAAATAGGTTATTTCTCTCAGGAAAATACGGAAATGGACAAGAGCTTGAGAGTTATTGAGTATATTAGAGAGATTGCTGAATATATCACTACGGAGTCAGGAATGATCAGTGCATCACAAATGCTGGAACGTTTCCTGTTTCCTCCTGAAGTGCAGTGGACGCCTATTTCAAAATTATCTGGAGGAGAACTCAGACGACTCCATCTCCTGGGAATATTGATGAAAACACCTAACATCTTGATTTTGGATGAGCCGACCAATGACCTGGATATTCAGACATTGACGATACTTGAAAGCTATCTTGATGAATTTCAAGGCGCTGTAATCGCTGTGTCCCATGACCGTTATTTTTTGGACCGTGTTGTAGATAAGATTTTTTCTTTTGAAGGAAACGGAAGCATCAAGCAATATAATGGCAACTATTCTGATTATCTATCTGTTGCTTTGGAAAGTTATACAGCACCTCGAAATGATGAAAGAAGAAAAAATGCGGATAAAAATGATGATAAAAAGGAAGAAAATAAAATCAAGTTGAAATTCACTTACAAGGAACAAAAAGAATTTGATGAAATAGATGACAAGATAGCTCTGATTGAAGAAAATATTTCGAAATTGGAATCGGAAATGAGCACGATCAAAAGTGATTTTGAGAAACTGCAAAAACTGGTGAAAGAGAAAGAAAAATTTGAAAAAATGTTGGAAGATGCGATAGAAAGATGGACAGTCCTCCATGAAATGAATGAAGAGATGGAGAGAAATAAATGATAATGGAATGCATTGGTAATATTATAAGTTAAATTTTTATTATTTATGAAAATTTGAGTAAACCGCGTTGTGAAACACGGTTTATTTTTGTATTATTATTATATAGTTGTATATTTATAATGGATATTCATATTAAGCTTTGAAAAGAACGTGAGTGGAAGTGGTATTTTGGGAGAAAAAAATGAAATAAAGGAAAAGAAATTGATGCTGAAAATTTTCTTCATCCTGCTGATTTTTTATCTTGTATCTGCACGAATAGGAATGTATTTTGCACTTGAAGGCACGATTGCAAGTGTCATTTGGATTCCTTCTGGAATAGGATTTACAGCTATTATTTTATATGGCTATCGTGTGTGGCCATCGCTATTTTTAGGAGCTTTTTTAATAAATTTGTATATGATGATTAACTTATTTGATCAAAAAGGCATTGTAGTCTATATTTTGATAGCACTGATTATAGCAATAGGCAACACATCTGAAGCAATTATCGGAAAAGTTCTACTTAATCGTTTTTCTGGCTTTAAAAATAAATTTCAAGATACAAAAAGAAATCTCAAATCTTTGTTTTTAATTATGATTGCTGTATTCATTGCTTCTTTAATTGGGGCGGTATGTAACAGTATATTAATCAATGGATCTTTTGAGCAATTTTTTCAAATATTGTACACTTGGTGGTTTGGCGATTTTGCAGGCATTATTTTGGTGTTGCCACTCACATTGTTGTATAAGAGTCAGGAAGAAAAGTATTCATTTAAAATGAGAGCGATACCAGAAATGATGTTTTTCTTTTTTATTTATACACTATTGATAGTGATTGCACTTTTAAAATTTGAAATTTCAAAAATAAACATTACAGTCTATTTTTATTTTTTGATTTTCTTTGTTATTTGGGCATTGTTCAGATATACCATAGTTGAGATGAGTATTATCATTTTAATTTTTCTTTCAGCAGCATCTTATGCAACGCTCCATAATTTTGGTCCTTTTGCAAGTGACAATTTAAACGATTCCTTGATTGCACTTCAAGGTTTTGTTGTGCTTCTAGTCATGTTTTCCAGTTATATAAAATATACAATTGAAGAACAAAAAAAACAGCAATTGATCATTGAAGAAAATTATAGACGACTGAAGGCGTTTTCGGATATACAGGATAAAATGCAGAGAGAACTCATCTTAGCGATGATCAATATCCTGGAAGTTCATGATCCTTATACAAAAGGGCATTCACAGAATGTCGCGGATATGTCCAAAAAATTGGCGGAAAAATTGGAGTTGAGTGAGTTTGAAATTAATCAAGCCTATTGGGCAGGGCTTATACATGACATTGGAAAGATATTGATTCCTAAAAATATTCTGAACAAACCCGGTAAATTGACAGAGGAAGAATTTACGATTGTAAAAGATCATCCGACGTCTGCGAAGATATTTCTTTCAAATTCAAAAGAATTGGATGACATAGCAAGATATATCTACCATCATCATGAACGTTGGGATGGCAAAGGTTACCCGGACGGTATAAAAGGGAAGGATATACCGCTTATTTCTCAAGTAATTTCAATTGTCGATGCTTTTGATGCAATGACCTCAGAAAGAAAGTACAGAAAATGCCTTACGAGGGAAGAAGTAATCGCAGAAATGAAAACCTGTTCAGGAAAACAGTTTTCACCTGAGCTGGTAGAACCTATGGTAGAAATAATAAATGAACGTGTTTAAAACAAGATAATATAAAAAAATAATCTCTGCTTTGATTCAATAATGAATGATTTGTGTTATATTGATTAGAGTATGAAAATAATCAATCAAGGTGATTTAATGGATGGATTTAAAGTATTTCGAAGTGGGGAATCAATCAGTGTAGACACTAATAAGGCAGGTACTTTTAGATTGATGGTTTCTGATGATGATTTTGAAGTTTTTGAAGCAGAGATCAATTCAGGACGGTCGATTATTTGTCAGCCCTATGAGTCAAAGGATTCCCTGAATGTCTGTTTTGTTCTGAGTGGAAAACTTTACCATATGAACAGTGAAAAATATATTGTTTCAGGCGAACATTATGCCTTTAAAAATTTGAATGAAACACATTACCTTAGTGTTGTTGAAAAATCAAAACTTTTGATGATTAGAAATAAAGGTATTTTCAATGAGCAAATTTCAACAATGAATCAAGTGATGGATTTGATGGCAGTTATTCAGGAAAAGGACCATTATACAGATGAACACTGCAATCGCACGGGAAATTGGGCAGTTCAAGTTGCTGCTAAAATGTCTCTTAATGAAGAGTCTATAGAAAATATTATGCATGCCGCAAAAATTCACGATGTGGGTAAAGTAAAAATTCCATCTGCAGTTTTGAACAAGTCAGGGATATTATCTCAAGAGGAATATGACATCATTAAAAAACATCCTGAATATGGCTACGACATCATAATAGATGCGATGGAAAGTGAGGAAATAGCAGAAATCGTCTTATGTCATCATGAGAGAATCAATGGCAGTGGCTATCCCAAAGGATTAAAAGGTGGAGAAATACCAATTGAATCTAAAATCATCGCTGTTATAGACAGCTATGATGCAATGACAACAAACAGACCTTATAGGAAGGCTTTTTCAAAGGAGTATGCGATTGAAGAGCTAGAAAAAAATTCAGGGATCTTATATGATGAAGAAATTATAAATGTGTTTGTCGCAATTTTAAATGCAGATAAATGATATGGAAATGATTGAATTAATAAAAAAATATAAGATTAGTAAAAGTCACTTTTAACGAAGTGATTTTTTTATTGTAATTATCGGGTTTACTTGTAGGACAAATAAATTGCATAAAACGATAAAAAAGGTTAATAATATGTATAAAATAGTGTTGACATTAAAAAAAACGCATAATATACTTTAAATATGAATACAGTTGTAATACAACTAGTGGGACGGAGATGTGAAGATGGATGAGAAATTGCACACGAGTGATCAAGTATATGTGTACATCAAAGAAAAAATTCATTCTCAAGAATGGGAAGTGGGAATGAAAATTGATTCGGAAAATAAAATGGCGACAGACTTGGGAATCAGTAGAGTATCGGTTCGTGAAGCGATTGAAAAATTGGTTGCATTAAATGTTCTCAGAAAAAAACAAGGTGAAGGTACTTTTGTAAATGAATTGTCACCTTCTTTGTATCTGAATGGATTAATTCCCATGATACTGATGGATAAGGATAATTTGATTGATGTTCTTGAATTCAGAAAAATGGTGGAAGTCGATAGTGCGCGTCTTTGTGCTGAAAGATGTGATGATGATGATATAAAGTTAATGGAAGAAAGTTATGGCAATATGGTCAAATATCAGAATGATTCAGAAAATTTCTATAAGGCTGATTATAATTTTCACATGGCAATCGCAAAAGGAACAAAAAATTCGTTAATTATTAAAGTCAACAGTATTATGACGGATTTGTTAATGTATCATCAAAAGGAAATTTATCAGCACTTAGGACCACGTGGTGGATTGAATGAACATGCAGTTATTCTGAATGCCATCAAAGACAGAGATGTGGAATTAGCTGTGTTGTATATGAGAAGACATATTGAAAGAACAATAAAAGACATTCAAAATATGAAGAAGTAGGTGATATGAATGAAAAACAAATCAATCACTTTCCCCAATTATTCAATAGGAAATGAAGTTTTTAATGAACTTTCCCAAAATGACAATATAAAAAATAAAAATATATTGATAGTCAGTGGAAAAAATGCGTGGCTTAATGCAGAGAATGATGTTGTTGCCGGGATGAAAAAAGCAGATGTAAAGGAATTTACAAACGTTTGGTATGGCGGAGAATGTTCATTTGAAAATATCAATAAGATAAAAAACCAAATCATTGATAATGATATTGAAGTAGTTTTTGGTGTTGGTGGGGGAAAAGCATTGGATACAGCAAAGGCTGCTGCAAATATGACAAACAAACCAATTTACACCATACCCACAATTGCCTCTACTTGTGCAGCTTCTACAGCTTTGTCAGTTGTTTATGATAATGAAGGAAAGTTTGATTCAGTATATTTTATTAAAAAATCACCTGAACATGTTTATATTTCAACTAAAATAATTGCTGAATCTCCTTATAAATTTCAATGGGCTGGCATTGGAGATACACTGGCTAAATATTATGAAGTGAACATTGCTTCACGAAATAAAATTTTGAATTATGAAGCAACATTGGGAAAGAGAATCAGTTATCTTTCGATGGAGCCCCTTGTTAAATATGGTCAAAAAGCACTTTTAAGCAATAAAAATAAAACAAATTCGATTGAGTTTGATGAAGTGATTTTGAGCAACATCATAAATACAGGCTTCGTTTCCCTTTTAGTGGGTGATGAAAACAACAGTGCAGCAGCACATGGTATATTTTATGGAATGACAACTTTTGATGAAATAGAAAAAAACCATTTACACGGTGAAGTTGTTGCCTATGGCGTACTGGTATTGTTATTGATTGATGGGAAAACAGAAGAAGTAAAAGAATTGAAGAAGTTTTACAAAAAAATCGATTTGCCAACATGTTTGAGTGATATAGGATTGAATATTAATGATGTACTTAGTCAGCAATTTATTCAAAAGGCCTTAAATTCGCCTGATATGAATAAAATGCCGTTTAAAGTAACGCAAGACATTTTAATTGAAGGTGTCATGCAATTAGAAGCATTAATTTAATATATTTAAGGGGGGATATATTAAAAATATAAGTAGTTTAGTACACTAAATTTATCTAAAAAATGGAGGAAAAATGATGTTGAAAAAAGGAATGTTTTTATTATTGGTATTATTGGCGTTATCTTTTGTAGTAACAGGTTGTGCAGCTAACAATGCCGCAGTTGTTGAAGACCAGGAAGAAGTAGCGGTAGTAGATGAAACGCCGGTAGTGGTTGAACAACGTATCATGAGGATTGGTATTGGTCTTAATGAAGATCATCCTCAATTTAAAGGTTTAGAGAAATTTAAAGAAGAATTAAATAATCGCATCGATACTATTGATGTTCAGTTATATGCTAACAGCGCTCTAGGAGATGACAGATCAATGATGGAAGGACTACAATTAGGAACAATTGAAGGTACTTGTCCTTCGACAGCTCCAATTGCAGGATTCAACGAAGATTTTAAAGTTTTTGATTTCCCATTCTTGTTTCCTGATGAAGCAGGAGCGGATAAAATTTTAGATGGTGAAATCGGACAAGAATTGCTTGATTCATTATCACCTATTGGCATTAAAGGCTTAGTTTATTGGGAAAATGGTTTTAGAAACCTTACAAACAGAGATGTAGAAGTTCGAACTATTGCAGATATGGAAGGCTTAAAAATTAGAACGATGGAAAACCCAGTACATTTAGCAGCATTTACTGCTTTAGGCGCAAACCCTACACCAATGGCGTTTGGAGAATTATTTACAGCATTGCAACAAAAGACTGTTGATGGTCAAGAAAACCCAATTGCGACTATCTACTACAATAAATTTTATGAAGTACAAGGGTATACTACTTTAACTAAGCATATCTACTCTCCTTTTGTATTCATGATCAGCCAAAAATTCTGGGATGAATCGACTCCAGAAGAGCAAACTGCAATTATGGAAGCAGCAGTTATTGCTAGAGATTATGAAAGACAATTAAATAGAGAAGCAAATGAGAGCTTAGCTGTTGAACTTGAAAATGAAGGCATGATGGTCATTGAATTGACACCAGAAGCACAAGCGGAGTTTGTTGAGAAAGCACAATCAATCTACCCGGATTTCGCAACTGGACATATAGCTGAATTGCTTGACAGAGTAATTGCAGAATTAAAATAATATAAAACATGGTACTGGGTTGATATATTTCAACCCAGTACCATTAAATGGAATATTAATGATTGAAAGGTGATACTTATGAATTTATTAAAGAAAATTGATAATTATTTTGAAGAATATTTATCGGCATTTTTACTGATTGTAATGACTGGATTGATATTTTTTCAAGTTGTTTCACGATTTATTCTAAATATACCACTGGCATGGTCTGAAGAATCAGCGCGCTATGCTTTTGTATGGTTAATCTATATTTCTGCTGCGTTAGCAGTTAAACATCATGAACACATTCGCGTAGAGATTGGATTAATTTTATTTAAAGGTAGAGCTAAATTGATTGCTTTAGTATTTACAGATATTATCTTTCTAATTTTCAGTTTAATTTTACTTAAGGATGGTATCAGCTTGGTTATGATGATTACAAAACATGGACAGATTTCTCCGGCAGTTGGTTTTTCAATGAATTACGTTTACGCAATTATACCGATAGGATATGGTCTTATGGTATTAAGACTTATTCAAGATATAATCAAAAAAATAAAGGAAATAGTGAAATTCAAGAAATAAAAAGATTACTTTTGAATGAGTTTTCATATTTGATTTAAAAACGAGAGGTGAAGAAAATGAGTGTTACTTTAGTGCTTTTTGGAAGTTTAACTCTATTTTTGTTGATAGGGGTACCGATAGCAATTTCTTTAGGTTTTGCTTCATTATTGGGATTAATTGCAAGTAATATGCCAACAATCTATTTGGCCCAAGGATCATTTATTGCCGTTGATTCATTTCCACTGATGGCTGTGCCGTTTTTTATATTGGCAGGGAATTTGATGGAAACAGGTGGTTTGTCAAAAAGGATTGTTAAGGTTGCAAATATATTGATGGGTTCATATACAGGTGGTTTAGCATCTGTAACAATAGCAGCGTGTGCGTTTTTTGCTGCTATTTCAGGATCCGGTCCTGCGACAGTTGCAGCGATAGGATCAGTCATGATTCCAGCTATGATAAATAAAGGATATGGAAGAGGTTTTTCATCTGCGGTTGCAGCATCAGGGGGGGCATTGGGAATATTAATTCCACCGAGCATTGTCATGGTTGTCTATGGTGTTGTTGGGGGTGTATCTATAGGTGGATTATTTATTGCCGGTATTTTACCGGGAATTCTAATATCTCTAGTATTGATAGCAGTAGCGTATATTATATCAAAGAAAAAAGGATATAAAGGATCGGATGATAAATTTGAGTGGAAAGCTTTCTTTATCGCTTTAAAAGAAGCTTTTTGGGCATTGTTGACGCCTGTAATAATATTAGGGGGTATATACGGTGGCATATTCACACCGACTGAAGCTGCTGTTGTAGCAGTAGTTTATGGATTTGTAGTAGGAGCGTTCATTTATAAAGAGCTGAGTTTCAAAAATATATATATCGCATTGTTCAAGACAGCGATTACAGTGGGTTCGGTTATGATTATCATAGGGGTTGCTACTACTTTTGGTCGTTTACTGACTATGTACCAGATTCCAAATAAAATGGCGATGTTCTTATCGAATATATCACAAAATAAATATGTCGTTCTAATGATGATCAATCTATTCTTGTTGTTCATAGGAATGTTTATGGAAACATTGGCAACTGTAATAATTTTAACGCCATTGTTGTTGCCAGTAGTTGTGAGTTTAGGAGTAGATCCTATTCATTTTGGTATACTTTTAGTAGTTAACTCGGAGATAGGATTTTTGACTCCACCACTTGGCGTAAATTTATTTGTAGCCAGTGGTATATCAAAAGCACCACTTGAAGAAATAACTAAATCAGTCTTGCCGTTTATATTCGGATTAATCATAGCAATAACAATACTGACATTCATACCAGGAATATCAACGTTCTTACCTAGTTTGTTGGGATATTGATATTAATAGATGCAATAAATGATTTGGAGGATAAAAATGTTAAAAAGTCAAAAAATGAGATCGGTCGCAGCTGAAATGGACGCTCTGAAAATGGGTGCGGGTTGGACTGTGGGAGATTTAGATAAACCGCAAATTTTCTTGCAAAGTACTTGGGGTGATAGTCATCCCGGAAGCGTACATTTGAATAAATATGTTAAGATTGCAGAGGATACACTGAATGGATTAGGTGTGAAACCTGCAAAGTACACAACAACTGACATTTGTGATGGAATAGCACAAGGTCATGATGGTATGAATTTTTCTTTGCTGTCTCGTGAGATGATCTGCAATATGATTGAAATTCAAGGGACAGCGACCCCTTTTGATGCGGGAATGTTTATAAGCAGTTGTGATAAGGCAGTACCTGCACATTTGATGGCAATTGCAAGACTGAACATGCCTTCAATTGTTTTCACAGGTGGATTGATGAATTCGGGACCAGAAAATTTGACATTGGAGCAGATAGGAACTTTCAGTGTAGATTTGAAAAAAGGAATGATTACAGAAAAAGAATTCAAGGTAAAACAACATAATGCTTGTCCAAGTGCCGGTGCATGCGCTTTTATGGGTACGGCAGCAACGATGCAGATTATGTCTGAAGCATTAGGTCTAGCATTACCAGGGACTTCAGTGATGCCGGCAACGAATGAAATCATGGAATCAGAAGTTAAGAGAGCAGCGGAACAATTGCTAGTATTGCTGAATAAGGATATAAAACCTTCTGATATTTTGACTAGAGAGGCTTTTGAAAACGCAGTCATGGTCCATGCAGCAGTTGGGGGCTCATCAAATGTATTACTTCACTTACCTGCCATTGCCCATGAAATTGGAATAGAAATAGATGCAGATATTTTTGATGAAATACACAGAAAAGTGCCATTTTTAACAAATATTCGGCCAAGCGGCAAATATCCTGGGCAGTATTTTTGGTATGCTGGAGGCGTTCCTGCAATAATGGAATCAATTAAAGACCATCTTCATCTAGATGTCATGACAGTGACTGGAAAGACACTGGGAGAAAATTTGGAAGAAATGAAATCAAACGGTTATTATGAAAAAAACAGTGAATTCTTGAGAAGAAAAAATATTGATAAAGAATCAGTCATTTATCCAGTTAGCAATCCTATCAATGATGAAGGTGCGATTGCAGTTTTAAAAGGAAACCTTGCACCTCAAGGAGCGGTTATAAAGCATTCTGCAGTTGATAAAAAAATGCATGATGTTATTTTGAAAGCGAAGCCTTTTGATTCTGAAGAAGAGGCATTCGATGCTATTATCAATAACAGGATTAAACCGGGAGATGCCGTGTTTATAAGATATGAAGGTCCTAGAGGAACAGGAATGCCTGAAATGTTTTATACAACAGAAGCGATAGCTTCAAATCCAGAATTGATTGATTCTGTCGCATTGATTACTGATGGCAGATTTTCTGGAGCAACAAGAGGGCCTGCTGTTGGTCATGTTTCACCTGAAGCAGTAGATGGTGGTCCAATAGCTTTGGTTAAAGAAAACGATTTGATTAAAATTGATATTAAAAATAGAAGACTGGATATTGTCGGAGTTGACGGTGTTCAATTGGAAAGTGATGAAATAGACAAAATATTGGAAATAAGAAAATTGGAATGGGTAAAACCTTCTTTCAAGAATGATAAGGGTGTACTTAAAATTTACAGGAAACTTGCGGTGTCATCTTTTAAAGGCGCATATATGGATTAAAAAGGGGTGATTGAAATGAAAAGAATTGAAACGATAAAGAAAATTGTAGATGCAGGAGTTGTTGCAGTCGTTAGAGCGGATTCAAAAGAAACAGCGTTGAAAATTGTTGATGCATTGAAAAAAGGTGGTGTGTTGGCGATAGAAATCACCATGACGGTTCCCAATGCTGTTGAAATAATAAAGGAAATTTCAGAGAAACATGAGGATGTCATTTTAGGAGCGGGAACAGTGCTTGATTCAGAAACAGCGAGAGCGTGCATTTTGGCGGGTGCTACATATATTATAAGCCCGCATTTGAATGCGGATGTCGTAAAAATGTGTAATAGATATCGTGTAGCGGTAATGCCTGGAATAATGACTGTCAAAGAGGCGGTTGAAGCAATGGAGCTAGGCTCGGAAATATTGAAGATTTTTCCAGGTGGAGCTTTCGGTCCGACAATCATTAAAGACTTCAAAGGACCATTGCCCCACTCAAACTTGATGCCAACAGGCGGTGTCGATTTGACCAATGCCCACGAGTGGATCAGGAATGGTGCAGTTGCTCTTGGTGTTGGAAGCGCTATGACAAAAGGCGCTCAAACAGGTGATTATGAAAATGTTACTGAAACTGCAAAGCAGTTCATGGCTATTGTTAAAAAGACTAGAGAAGAGATGAAAAAGAAATAATTTGAAAGGATGAATGACATATGAGTTTTAAAGTAGTGACAATGGGAGAAATTATGTTGCGATTATCAACTCCTGGTTATCAAAGATTTATCCAATCGGATTCATTTGATGCAGTATATGGCGGAGGAGAGGCGAATGTAGCCGTTTCTTTGGCAAACTATGGATTGAAATCATATTTTGTTACAAAATTGCCTCAAAATCCTATTGGGGACAGTGCGCTTAGCCAGTTGAGAAAATATAATGTCAATACAGAGTATATTGCTAGAGGTGGCGAGAGGTTAGGAATTTATTTCTTGGAAACTGGTGCTTCCATGAGACCTTCAAAAGTAATTTATGATCGTGCGAACTCTTCAATCTCAGAGAGCGATGTCAGTGATTATGATTTTGATGAAATATTTAAAGATGCCGATTGGTTTCATTTTACTGGAATCACACCGGCTTTAAGTGAAAAAGCGGCGAAGTTGACAGAAGAAGCATTGAAAGCAGCTAAGAAAAATAATGTAATTGTTTCTGTGGATTTAAATTATCGAAAAAAACTATGGACACCTGAAGAAGCGCAGAAGGTCATGACGAAATTAATGGCGTATGTGGATGTATGCATTGGGAATGAAGAAGATGCTGAGAAAACTTTAGGATTCAAACCAGGCGAAACAGATGTGACATCAGGAGAATTGGAATTGGATGGCTATAAACGAATATTTAAAGAAATGAAAGATAAATTCGATTTCAAATATGTTGTGACATCATTGAGAAAAAGTTATTCAGCCTCAGACAATGGTTGGTCAGCATTGATATTTGATGGTGATGAATTTTATCACTCAAAGGAATATGATGTAAGAATTGTTGATCGTGTAGGTGGTGGAGATTCTTTCGCTGCAGGTTTGATTTATTCGATCTTAAATAAAAAAAGCATGATTGATTCACTAGAATTTGCAGTTGCGGCATCAGCATTAAAACACACCATTCCAGGAGATTTTAATCTTGTATCAGTGGATGAAATTGATACTTTAGTTGGTGGAGACAGCTCAGGAAGAGTCCAAAGGTAAATATAAACGAAATTAAGGGGCTATCTATTTCTCGATATCCCCTTTTTTAATTGGATGGATTCTCTTTATTTTGTTGATACGCCAGCAGATTCGAAAGTTGCCATTTCTTCAAGTATTCTTGAAGAAGCATCTATGAGATTGAATGCCATGACAGCACCAGTGCCTTCACCGAGTCTAAAGTTGAGATGAAGCATGGGTTTAAGTCCCAAATAATCCAACATCAATTTATGGCCTGTTTCCTCTGATAAATGAGATGAAATCATAAAGTCACGTGTTTTAGCTTCTAATTCATAAGCTATCAAAGCAGCGGCTGTAGATATGAAACCATCTATGACAACGGGAACTCTGTTTTTAGCAGCACCTATGATGAGTCCTGTTAGTCCTGCGATTTCAAATCCGCCTACTTTTGAAAGGACATCAATAGGATCATTTTTATCTGGTTGGTTTCTGTTAATGGCATCTTGAATGACCTTTTGTTTATGACCGATGGTTTCAGGTGATATACCAGTGCCTGCGCCAACTGTTTTTTCAACAAGCAAATCGGTAAATACAGTAAGAATGGCACTGCTTGCTGTTGTATTGCCAATGCCCATCTCACCAGTGGCTAAAAGCGTCGTGCCGCTTTTAACAGCTTCATCAGCGATTTCAATTCCTGTTTTTATTGCTTTTAAAGCCTCTTCTCTTGTCATTGAAGCTTGCAATCTCATGTTTTTAGTACCGTAGGCAATTTTTCTGTTGATTAAATTTGGATGTTCAATATCTGAAGCTATTCCTAAATCAACGCATAAAATATCACTGTGATTCAGTCGAGAGAGAACGTTTATGGCAGCGCCTCCATTTAAAAAATTGAGTACCATCTGAGGTGTCACTTCTTTAGGAAAGGCACTGATGCCTTCATCTGTAACGCCATGGTCAGCTGCCATGATGACAGTCGTTTTCTTTGTTAAAACCGGTTTTTCCTGTCCGGTGATGCCTGCCATGGTGATCGAGATATCTTCTAAAACACCTAAACTACCTTGTGGTTTTGTCAACTGGTCCAGATGTGATTTGCAGTTAGCCATTGCCGCTTGGTCCAATTCGCCGATTGATTCTAAAATCATTTTCAATTCTTTCATATTTTCATCTCCTCGTGAAATTTTGGAAAATAAAAAAAGCCCTCAAATACAGAGAAATATCCCGTATTCAAGAACTTTTCCATCATCCTTAATTATATCTTTTACAAGGCAGGTTTCCTGGCTTTCAAATCATCGCTGGACTGCGCCTTCCCGAAAAAATCAGTGGCATGTTGCAGCAGCTCCTTGATACAGTGGCGGGACCGCCCGGGGATTAACCCTAAAGTTCCCTATTATCCTACGTTAGGCACCTTGAAAAGTAATATTGTTTTCAAATGAAGTATATCATATTTGATCACTTACATGAATAGTTTATTATCTTTTTTTAAGATTATAGCTGAAAGGTTGATAACCAAATTGTTCATAGAATTGAAGAACTTCTTCATTCCCAACAGCGACTTCAATGTTGAATTCATTTATTTGATGCTCTTCAAACCAGATAATGGCTCTTTCGACAAGTGATTTGCCAAATCTCTTCCCGCGAAGATGATTGGAAACATACAGAGATTCAAGTTCACCTTTGCCGTCTGAATCAATGATACTGATACAGTGGCCATAGGTTTGGTTGTTTGAATCATCGATGATAAGATCTATTTTTGTCATACCATTTTTCCCGTGTTTTCTTAGTTTTTCTTCTCTAACTGAGAAGGGATAATCTGAAAAATAGTCACTGAAATAATTTGATACAGATTCATGATGTTTAGTTAATTTTTCCCATGTGGACTTAATTGCAACAATATCTTCTGGATTCCATTCTATTATTTTATACATGGCAAAACATCCTTTTTAATGATGATAAAAGATTTATAAATATATGATATTATTGTACTATAAGTTAAGGATAATAACAAAAAAAGAAGGAAAAAAGAGGACTGTATTGGGGAAGAGAAAAAAGTATTAAAATTATATAAAAAATGAAAGATGCTATTGTTCGATGGGTATAGAAATATCAATAGGGGGGGATTTGAATGAAACAAATTAAAAAAACGACAGTGTGGCTTTTGGTATTCGTAATGTTGGCAAGCCTTTTAAGCGGTTGCTCGAAGGAAAGCAGTGCAGTTGAACAACCTGCACCAAAGGAGGAATTCAGTGTTTCTGAAGAGAATCCGAGCGTTGTTTATGAGGACGCAGTTGTTTCTTTTTCACCATTCGACATGGAGGGAGAAAAAACGATTGAAATAGAGAAAATTTCACCGGAGCCACTTGATGTTGGAGAGCTGGTCGAAGAACAGTATCTCGTCAGTGCGTACGACGTTAAATTGGGAGGGCAAACTGAATTTACAGCTCTTTTGGAAATAGCGCTGCCATATGATGAAACTTTTATAGACGCCGGTGCAGACGAATCACTGAGTGTCATCGCCATGTACTACAATGAAGAAACAGGTAAATGGGAAAATGTTGATTATAGGGTTGATACGGATGCGAATGAGGTCGTCATAACGACTGACCATCTTTCTACATATGCAGTGTATGTTGTAAAAAATGAGAACACAAGACTTGCGAAAATAATTGGCATTAATGATTACATCAAGATAGTCAATACAGGCTTAGCTGAAGAAATAGTCAATGAAGCCATTGCGAATCAGATGACACCAGGTGAAAAAGCGAATGAACTGGGACTTAGCATTGCCAGTGATTGGCTGGGGCTTTCTGGTGCCATGGTGACAACAGCAACACAGGCTATTTACACCAGTGAATTGCTTGAGAGCATAGGAACGGGGCTTAATGGTTTAGGCTTGGCTGCAGCCATTTCGCAAGCAGCATGGGATTTCCACACTGGAAACGATGTCGCGCTCTATGGCAATCTGACTAAAAACATAACATCACTTTCAGTTGGCACATGGGGGACAAGTGCGATGCAACTTGGATTTGTGGGTGTCTATGCCATTGATTATTCACTGAATAAATTTGCAACAACAGCGTGGGATGGTCGAAAAGATATTTGGTATGATGCTTACGGATTGTATAATTCAACTGAAAATAAAAAAACAGCAAAACAGTGGTACAAAGATTTTTATTGGATGTGGCAAGATTCCATAGGCAGTAAAACTTCTGTGGAATTAAAAGGAATGATAGATGCTTCAATTGATTCATATGTGCATGCATTTTGGAATTTACCTGAAACGGATCAGGCTTACTATCAGTCCGAAGTTCAAAACACAGGATCGACTGGTGGCGGAGGGCTGAATGAGGCGCTTAAAGTTGAAATTTCAGCAGCCAAGAAAGCTGAGCTTGTCAAAGATCTTCAACCTGTTTTTGATGAACTAGAAAAGAAAATTTCTTATCATCTAAGAGACGAATACAAAAAACAATTGATCAATTTTAAAAATACAATGAATCAAGTGGTAAATATCAGTATCGAAGAAAAAGTGCCAGATGGTGGGAAAGCTGAATTTGCAGGTTATATCGTAAAATTTGCACCGCTGAGTGACGATGCTGATGAAAAGACATGGACAGGAAAACTGAATGACGCAGGAGCAGTTAAAACAAGGTTCACATTGCTTGGACATCTTCAATCAGGCTCACCGAACACGATTGAATTATATAAACCTGATTCGAACCTAGAGATGGATGAACCTGACAAAGTGATTCCTTTTAAGATCACGGTGCCTGAGATTATTGTTGAAATAAAGAATGCACCTCCGCTCGAGGAACTTGTGGGCAATTGGAATGGTGCGTTGACCATAGAGAAAGTTGTCATACCGCCACCGAGCGTTGTAGAAAGTGTACCTGTGGATACTTCTAATGTAGAAGGTTGTGAGGATTTTGAAATCGATATGAATTCAGCTTTACAAATGATTAAAGAATATGAAGGACAGGTCCAGTCTAAAATAATTACGATTCAACAGATTGATGATGTTTCGGGGATTATTTGGATTGGAGATGCAGATGAAGAAATTACTGAAGACCAAAAATTCAATTTCACTTATCAAGGTGGGAAAATCTATACTTCATTAGAGGATGCCGGTTTTACGATTACTTTTGATATTCAGGCAAGCTATGCACCTACAGGTATTTTGCTGGATGGCTATATCAATGTATCTGGCATGGAAGACCAGTTTTCTATGAATCTCCATTTTGTCAGTGAAAAGTAGGCTGATATGCTGCCAATAATAGAAATGAATATTTTAGGAAATTATTTGGAACTGAGGACATATACTTTATTCATGTGGATTGCTATAGTGGACGGAGTGCTCCTTTCAATAAGGGCGCTCCACAAAAAAGGACATCGATGGATAAATGCAGGACTATTTTTGATTAGCTTGTCATCCAGTTTTGTCATAGGTGCAAGAATTTTAAACTATTTTGTCAATCAAACAGCCTATAAATCAGGATCAATATCAATTTTAACTTTAAAGGCAGTCGGCTTTTCTTTTTACGGTGGTATTTTCAGCAGTATTGTCTTTCTTTTGATTCTCTGGAAAATGAAGAAAATAAATTTGTGGGAAGTGACTGATGCCATGATTCTACCCTTTGGCATCAGTTTTGCAATCATGCGTATGGGATGTTTTCTTAATGGATGCTGCTATGGTATTGCAACGACCTGTTCATTAGGTATCCCGCTTCCTGTCAATGTAGCTGAGGGTTTGAAGCAAGTAGGAAACAGTGGTTTTTTTGGACTTATTAAACTTGAATCGATGAAGGTACATCCTACACAATTGTATGAAGGGGGCCTATCTCTAGTAGGTGTCATTGTTTTGATGTTTTTCAGAAAAACAATAAAAACACCTGGGGTATTGACACTTTTATTCGGAATTTATATAGCAGCCGTTAGATGGTTTGTGCTATATTTCAGACATTTGGAGTATTCTGAGTTTGTAACTAGGTTTTTTTATCCTGCAGTGTACGGTACTCTAATCATAATAGGTTCAGTGCTACTTATAAGAAAAATCAAGGGGGAGCTGGCGTGGAAGAAAAAATGAAACCAAAACTTGTACTGTCGATGGACAAAAAAGAAGGCCTTTTGAAAAGAATAACTTCTTATCTAATATTTTATGAAGAGCAGACTGTTTTCAGTTTTTTGGCAAAAGAAAGACAGAAGGAAGAAAGTGAAAAAATATCTAAAAAGATTAAAGAAGAAGGTAAAGGATTTTTCAAGGGCAGTGCAGAAATGATGCGTTTCTGGAGCCACTATGGAGAGAAATTCTTTGAATATTCACCCGAAGAAGTAATTGATGAGTGCGAGAAGAATTTCAGTATTCAAAATAGAAATATTGAAAAAATGATTTTTAAGAAATTGGATGTTGGAATGGTTGATTCCAATGGAAATTCCAATGCACGTGACGGCAAATTCACTTTTGAAGCAAATGGTGAAAAATATCAGTTTATACATAAGTACGGAAAGGATAGGAACATTGTGAACGTTTTGCAGCACTTATTTGGGAGCAATGTGAAATTCAAGTAGTTAATGTTTAAGTAGAAGCGCAATGATATTAATTTTTTTAATAAAACTCCACTGAATTAATGTAACTTAAAATTATAGACTTCATGAAAGTAGAAGCATATAATTTAATTAAATAAATATAGATACTGAGAGGGGGAAATGTTTTGGATTACAGTGATAACACTGTGGGTTTGCCTAAGAGACCTAAGGTTTTAGAGAAAGCAGAGAAAGTAAATCCACCAAAGAAAAATGGCAAGAAAAAAACTGATATGACAGAGTTTGAACATACTTGGGAACTGGTCTATCATTTTCTTGTGGTAGGGGTAAGGAATTTGAAAAAGATGATAAAATTGTTCATCATTCCACTTGGGATTGCTATGGCCATCAATATTGTCCTAGAATCGATTCCGACTTATTCACTTCAGGGAATCATCAGACCGATTGCATTCTTTTTCATTTTCATAACAGCATCCTACAATAGTTTGATTCCAAGGACTTTGTTTTGGGTAATCGTGTTCACTATTGGGAAGAAATTGGTGGTGAGAATCAAGAAGGAAGGATTTTCAAAAACTTTTGGCAGTTTAAAAAATCTACCTGGATCAATAAGAAATTCAATGAAGGTTCTTGAAAAAAGCAGTTTGTTTATCTTGATTGCTTCAACGGGTTTTGGATTTGTAGCTGCCAATTATCTAACGAGAAACAATCGTTTTGATAAGGTATCGGTAATTATTTTATTGGTAATTGCACTTATGGATACGCTTTCAAGGGGAAACAAGACGACGCTATTCACTGCGATGAAGCTGATTCATAAAGATTTGGCAGGCATAGCTAGAAAAAAACCTAATTTCACAGATAATCATGTCTATCTTACAATTTCAGGATTTTCGCTTGGATTGTTGGGAAATTTGATTTTTGGTGTAATAAAATTTGATTTTGGCGGTTATATCCTAGGTGGTATTTTGCTTGCAGTAGGACTTGCACTTGTCCATACCCGCAAAAATGGGGTGAAGGCACATTAATATAAAGACATTATATGACGATAAATATAGATTTGCCTATAGTTTTGACTTGGATTCAGGGTTTTACTATCGCACAGGAATCTTTCAAGAAGAGAAGATTGACAGTGGAATTGATCCGTTTATGGCATCATATCCCCACCTGCTCGACATTGGCATCATGGGGAACTGCATCCACGGAAAAACTGGGCTTTGTGTTTTAGCAGGTGTCCAATGTTATCAGGATGGATTGCATATCAGCAATGACAATATGAAACTGGAAGATTTCAAAAGCATTATCGACCAGAGTAAAGGAAAGCTCTTTCAAGTGGCACTTGGTGGAAGAGGCGACCCGGAAATGCACGAGGATTTCGAGGAAATATTAAAGTATTGTAGGGAAAATGATATTGTGCCGAATCTGACAACTTCTGGTTATGGGATAGATGAAAAAAAAGCAGATTTGATGAAAAAATATTGTGGCGCGGTGGCGGTCAGTTGGTATCGGTCTAAATACACTTTGCAGGCAATAGAGCTTCTGGTTTCGAATGGAATTAAGACAAATATTCATTATGTGCTCGGAAATAATTCTATAGATGAAGCTTATGAACTTGTTACTGAAAATAAAATACCGAAAGGTGTGAATAGAACTGTATTTCTACTTCATAAGCCCGTTGGTCTTGGAGAAAGTAATAATGTTCTTAAAGCTAATGACAAGAAAGTGCAGAATTTTTTTGCTTTGTTCAATGAAGAAAAATACTGCGATATTGCTGGTTTTGACAGCTGCGGTGTTCCTGGCATAATCAATTTCAGCCCCAATATTCATCTGGATTCAATCGACACCTGTGAGGGCGCAAGGTACAGCGCTTATATCACATCTGATATGAAAATGACACCTTGCAGTTTCGATCAGGAACTTAAGTGGAGTTGTGATTTATATGAGATGACAATTGATGAGGCTTGGAACAGTCAAGCTTTTGATCGTTTCAGAAATACATTAAAAACGAGTTGTCCTACTTGTGACATGAAAAATCATTGTCTAGGAGGATGTCCAATAAAAAAAGAAATTGTATTATGTGAAAAAATACAGGGGGTGAAATAATGAAAATTAGACAGGATTTTGTAACCAATTCCAGCAGTACCAGTTTTGGAGCGGCCACTGTTACGGGCATAGCTACAGCGCTTGCAACAGCAATAGGAATCAGTGCAGCTGCTGGAGCAGATGAGGCGGGGAATTTAGGTTCTAAAGAAAAGAAAACTGAAGACGAAGGACCTGACAGAGATTTTGATCCTGACCGTTTGATCAATTCTGAAATGGATTATGGTTTAAAACAGGAAAAACTGGACCGTGAAATAGAGGAATATGAGAAAGAGTGGGCAGAAACAAAGGATACTCTAGATGAAGAAGATTATGAGAAGACTAAATCAGAGTATGAAGAATACATTAAATACTTGAAAAATAAAAAAGATGAAGCCGAAAGTATAGAGTACGAGAAGCAGATTGAGAAATTGACAAAAGAAGCGGAAAAAGAATACAAAGAGACTTGGATTGAAGAGCGCAAAAAAGATCTTGAAAATGCCAGAGAACAAATTGAATTTATTGAAGCAAGCAATCGCGGTTATGGCAAAGCAGGTTACAATGTTGAAGAAGGCAAGAAACAACTTGAAATGTACAAAGCCCGAGAAAAAGATTTGGAAAAGGCACTTAAAAAAGAAGGTGTGGAGCATAATTATAAAGCCAAGGAAAGAGAAGACATAGGACCTAGCGAATCTGTCGCTGAACTTATTAAAAAAGTTGATGATAAATACGATGCAGTGCTGAAAAAACTAAGTCAGGAGAAAATCGACAGAAAGAAAAAAGCAATTATCGAGCGGAATATTGAAGCATGGAGAGAAGAAAGCAAGGAATATATGAAGTATTCAAATACTGCTGACAAGTACATGAAAACTGCTGAGATTGTTCAACAGGCAGCAGATATTGGTGTAGATGCACTCGAAAAAGTAACAGGACCTGCAGGGAAAACAATCAAGAAAGCCTATGTGGCAGGTAAAGCCTTGGGAAGTGGAGCTGGTGAAGCCTATGCTGACCCTGATAATGCGGCATCTCATATGGCTAAAGCATCAATCAAAGCGGCTGGTGATGTGGCAAAAGAATTTACTGAAAACCAGTATGTAAAAGATGGCATCAATATAGTATCAGAGACATCACAGGAAATGGTGACTTCATATCAAAAAGGTGAAGATTTATCCACTGGTGTGAAAAAAGGCTTAATTAAAGCAGGTGTAGAAATTGTTGGAGACCGAGTAGCGGATGCACTTCCGAAAGTTGGTAGAGATATAGATTTTGGCAATTATACAGGAAAACAAATAATTAAGAGCGTTGCGGCAGGCAATCCGACAGTCAAGGAATTTATCAAAGATTCAATAAAGGATTCCATGAAGAACAGTGCAGTCAATCAAGCAAAAAATCTTGCCAAAGGTGACGGTGCTATTGTAAGTGATTGGAATTTGTATAAATTATAGGGAGTGATAAAATGGCTATAGAATTGAAATTAAAATTAAAGGATTTAACATGGCTTGGAAAAGTCTTTGAAGAAAATTCTATGATCTCACCGTTCTCATTGATTAATCAAGAAGGTTTTGATGAAGTTGATAAGAATAGATTGATAGAGATGGGCATTGTTGATGGGGAAAATAACATCAATGCAAAATTTTATCCTCTTTTTGAAACCTTGTCAAAAGTAGATGGATTTGTTGAAACAACATTAAAAAGAGGACCAATAAAATCTAAAAAAATGATTATGACAAAAGACAATCAAAGAATTTCATTGGCGTATTTGAATGATGAAGTAATCATCAATTCACCGGCAAATACAATTGGAATGGCTAATTTTCTAAGAGAATACACCGGTGGAAGCAAGTTGACCAGCAGTGATTTATCTTTAGAGATTGGTATAAAAGAAGCATTTGTATTTGGTGCAATATGTGATTTATACAGAAAAGATATTTTTAAAGCCTATTCTGAAGAAGAAGGATTCATTTATAATGGATTTAGCAAAGAAATGCTTTTGGAAGCTGTATCAAAAACAAGAAATAATACTCAAAGTCTCGCTTATCATATTTATGATATAAATGGTGGAGCAGGACAATTGGATGCGGATGAACTTGGTGAAATTCTGAAATCACTTGAGGAAAAAGAAATGATTAGAGAAGAAAACAGCATTTATTATCCCGCTGGAGAAGGAATACTTTTTGCAGGGAATTTCCTGATTGTTGAAAATGTCATCGAAGTGCTTGTCGGTCAAGTAAAAGAGGATAAACTCTATCGTTCTAGATTTACTATGCTGCAGGCAGGTCCACTTGATTTGCTTTATTTGGAAAAATCAGAAGACAAGATCATCATGCAGTGTTTGTCAGCAGATAATGCAAGTAGCTTTATTTCATCAGTTTTAAGTGAGAAACCTGACATCGCTTAGAAATTTAAAAAAATATAATGACTCGCATTCTTTTAAAAAAAGAGGACGAGTCATTTTTATGTTAAAGTTCAGATTTCCAAAATGTAGGTGTTAAAAGAGCGAGTACTGTGAAAAGTTCCAATCTCCCAACAACATAAGAAATGATAAAAGCAATTTGCTTAAAATAGAAAAATCAGCATATGTATGTGTAGGACCTACGAAATCAAAGCCAGGTCCTATATTTCCAAGAGTCGCAGCAACAGCACTCATGGATCCCATGAAGCCGATACCTTCTAAAGAAATGAGCAAGGATCCAAAGACAAATATTAGAATATAGAGCATAAAAAAACTTGAAATATTGAGTAAAGTATTTTCTGCTATAGATTTGCCGCCTAGTTTAACAGATACGATTGCACGAGGATGAAGAATTTTTGTCAATTCTCTTTTTATCAGCTTAGCTAGAATAAGAATTCTAATTACTTTAATAGATCCACCTGTAGAACCGGCACTTCCACCAACAAACATCAGCATAAATAAAATACCTTTTGAGAAAGTTGTCCATTGATCATAATCGAAAGTAGTATAGCCAGTGGTTGTCATGATTGAGCTGGATTGAAAAAGAGAATGTCTAAATGAATCAAACCAGTCATGGTAAAGATGGAAATTCATATCTATTGTAATGGCAATAACGCTGAATGCGAGTATGCCAAGATAAAGTCTTAATTCACTATTTTTGATGACTTCTCTCCATTTACCCTTGTAAAGATCATAATACAATGAAAAGTTTGCCCCTGACAAAATCATGAAAATTGAAATTATAATATAGATATAGGAACTGTTAAAAGCACCAATACTGCCGTTTCTTGTTGAAAATCCACCTGTTCCCAATGTTCCAAAAGTATGGACAATGGATTCAAAAGGTGTCATGCCTCCAAATAATAAAAGTATGAATTCTGCTAATGTAATAATTATATAGGAAGTGTATAAAATTTTAGCAGTATCTTTTATTCGAGGAACAATTTTATCCGCAATAGGTCCTGGGCTCTCGGCCTTGAAAACATGAAATCCACCTGAACCAAGCATTGGGAGAACTGCAACAGCAACAACTAAAATACCCATGCCACCAATCCAATGGGTGAACGATCTCCAAAAAAGTATCCCTTTTGGCAAAACTTCAATATCAGTGATAATTGTGGCACCTGTAGTTGTAAAACCTGAAACTGTCTCGAAAAATGCGTCAACAAAGGATGGGATGCTTCCTGATATGTAAAAAGGAAGTGCACCGAATAATGAAGCGAAAATCCAACCAAGTGTTACAATGGCAAGGCCATCTTTTGTACGTATCTGTTTGTTTGTAATTTTAATTCGAGTCAGCAAGTAGCCGCTTAAGACTGTTGTTGCAAGACTGATGAAAAATGGTAAAATATCAGTTTCATTTGAAAATATTGAAATAAGCAAAGGAGCAATCATACCCATCGCTATGATAAGAAGTATGTACCCTTGTACTTTGAAAATCATTTTGGAATTCATTTAACGACCTTCCTTTATATGAAAAAAAGTTTCTAAGACAGGCAGTTCTGATATCAGAGAGAATATGATGATCCGATCACCCGCTTGTATCACATTGTCTCCTTTAGGGATAATCACTTTTCCACCTCTGACGATAGACCCAATGATGATTCCTTTTGTAAGATTTAGATTTTTTATTGGAATATTTAATATCTGTGAATTTTCTGCAGCAATAATTTCTGTGACTTCTGCTTGTCCGTCAAGAAGTAAAGTAACTGATACAACTTTGCCACCTCTAATGTATTTCAATATTTCATTTGCTGTAATGTTCACAGGGTTAAGGGCTACATCAATTCCCAGTTTTTCAATGACGTGAATATAACTTTGTCGTGAATTTTTTGCAATGACTTTATCTACGCCAAGTTGTTTAGCGCGCAAAGACATAAAAAGATTTTCCTCATCATAACCAGTTACACCAATAAAAGCATCCATTTGAGCCAGATCTTCTTCTTCCAATAAGTTTACATCGGTGCCATCGCCATGAATAATCAATGCATTGTCATGTAATTGTTCAGAAAGAAAATTGCATCTATTTAAATCAGATTCAATTATTTTTACGTGGATACCTTTTTTAGTTAAATCATCTGCCAAATAGTGGCCTATTTTACTGCCACCTAAAATCATGACTTTCTTGACGGTTTTCTTATCAATAGGTTGCCCTAATTTTTTTGCCGTCAATTCTATTTTATCTCTTTGGCCGATTACATAAATAACATCATTTTCTTCAAGAATAGTTCCGCCATGCGGAATGATAATATCTCCGCGTCTTTAAATGGCAGCAATTAATATACCATCGATGCAATTTAAATTACTTATTCTTGTATTTACGAAATCAACAGTATTTTTAATATTAAAATTTACTAAGGATACTTTTCCATGGGCATAATTACCAAAGTAAAAGGTATAACTATCTAATAAATATCTTAAAATTTCGTTTGATGTCGATAATTCAGGATTGATTACATGGTCAATTTCAAAACTGTTTTTTTTAAAATCCAACTGGTTGATGTATTCAGGATTTCTTATTCTGGCAATACTACGTGTGCAGCCAAGCTTCTTTGCCATTGAGCTGATTAATATATTAGTTTCATCGCTGCTTGTAACTGCAATTGTTAAATCATATTTTGCAATATCAAGCTCTTCTAAAATATCTTTTCTTGCGCCGTTTGCATTTACTGTCAATACATCCATGTGATCTTTTATTCTATCGAGAACTATAGCGTTAGAGTCCATAATGGTAACGTGAATTTCCCCATTGATCATAGCTGTTGCAAGTTTTGTCCCGAGTTTTCCGGCTCCAATTACCATTACTTTCATGATGAATCAACCTTTCTGAATAAAAATTTAACTTCTTACATATTCTATAGTAAGTGCAAGATATTTCAATGCTTTAAGTATATAAAGCATTGTGTTGAAATTTCAATATTATAAATATTTATTGATATTAATTAAGATTTTAAAAATATTTGCAGTAACGTAAAACTAGATGACTTCGATAGTCAAATCAATGTAAAAGAATTAATATTTGATTATTTCATTCTATAACTCATGAACAAAACTGTAAATTTGATATAATGAAAGAAATGAAAAAAATAAAGGATATAATAAAAGGAAAAAAGGAGAGATTTTATGAAAATAACTGTATTAGTGGATAATAATACATTGATTGACCGCTACTTCATTGGTGAGCCTGGCGTATCGTATTATATAGAAGAGAGTGATAAGAAAATACTATTTGATGTGGGTTATAGTGATGCATTCATGATCAATGGAGAAAAAATGGGAATTAATTTTTTTGATTTGGATTATTTGGCAATCAGCCATTCTCATCTTGACCATACTTGGGGTTTGGAGCCTTACATAAAGAGATTGAGTGAAGAAGTCATTGAGGGCAGGACTTTCAAAAAAGCTAAATTTCTTGCTCATCCCAATGTTTTTGATACAAAATCATTCACAGGTATTGAAGAAATCGGAATCAATGTAGATGAAAAGAAACTTTTCAGATATTTTGAAAATGGTATGAGCAAAGAACCTGTATGGTTGACTGAAAAAATGGTTTTTTTAGGAGAAATTCCACGAGAAAATGATTTTGAATCACTTGTAGGCGTGGGAAAAGTCCTGATTGATGGAAAGTTGGAAGATGATTTCAATATTGATGACAGTGCACTTTGCTATAAAAGTGAAGAAGGTCTTGTTATTATAACGGGATGTTCGCACGCAGGCATTTGCAATATTATTGAGTATGCAAAAAATATATGTAAAGACGATAGAATTATAGATGTAATAGGAGGTTTTCATCTCTTAGATCCACCAAAAGTACAGTTGGATAAGACAGTGAATTACTTTGCGAAATTGGGTGTAGAAAAAATACATGCTTGCCATTGTACGGATTTGAATTCAAAAGTGGCACTTTCGAAGGCTGTATGCATTGGAGAAGTAGGACCGGGACTGATTTTAGAATATAAATAAATGTCAATAATCAATATTGATTACGATACTATAATAATGAAATTCGAATATAATTGAAGAGGGATTAAAAAAACACTTCGAGCAATTATGGGGTGTTTTTTTAATCTAAAACCTATTTTTGGAGGCCGCTATGAATATATGGTATACTGGCGAAATAATTAGAAAAGGCAGTAGTGAAATTGAAGAATTTCAGATAGTCGATTTGGATATTTCTTATTTGAACCGGTTAGTAGAATTTCAAGAAAAAGTCTATGAAACAATAGCGGATAAGGATACTTATGTAAAAAGCACCTTTAAAGAATACGAGAGATTCTTAAGTGGTGAGGGTTGGATTTTGGGATTCTTAGTTGAAGATGAGCTGATAGGATACAGAATAAATTCTCACAACAGAGAAAATTTGAATTATTTTAAAGATCTTTTAAAAATTGATGGAGATAAGAAGATGTTTTATCTCGACGCAACTCTTATAGATGAAACATGCAGAGGAAATCATCTTCAAAGAAAAGCAATTAAGATTAGTTTGGAATACTCACTGCAAGATCCGGATTTTCAATATGCATTTGCCACTGTATCTCCTAAAAATATTCCATCTATGAAGTCCCTTTTAAATAATGGTGTTTATTTTGTTAAAGGAAGAAAGATATATAGTGGAAAAGACAGATTCATTGCTCTTTATGATAGAAATAAAAAGATCAGTACAAAGGGAGAGAGAAAGTTAGTTTCTATTTCCCAATTTGATAAAATCAGCGAATTTTTGGAAGAAGGCTATATAGGGGTGTCACTCAAGAAATCGGAAAATGAATATCTTCTACAATTGATAAGGAGCTGAAAATTGTCATCGAATGCATGTGATAATTTTGTAAAATTAAAATGATTATGAATAGCTCAAAAGTGGATATAATAGGTATAGGAAGTGATGTAATCATGAATGAATTTACAAGATGTGTTATCGATGTAATTAAAGAAATACCTTATGGTGAAGTAATGTCATATGGAGAAATTGCACATATATGTGGAAATTCAAAGGCGAGCAGACAGGTTGTCAGGGTATTGCATGCTTTTTCTGAAAAAGAAAACCTCCCTTGGCATCGCGTTGTGAGAAGTGATATGCAGATTGCAGAGAGTCCATTTTCAGAGGAGCAGAAAGCAAAATTGATTGAAGAAGGATTGATAATAAAGGATAGAAGGATATCAATTAAAAAGACTTAAATGTTATTGTTGACATTGACTGTGCGTAAAGGTTTAAACTTTAAATCAGGAGGTGAGCGTGATTAAATACAGCATAAAGGAATTGAGTCAAATGGCTGGTATCAGCTCTAGAACACTGAGGTATTATGACAAGATTGAATTGCTTAAACCTTTTGAGATCAATAATTCAGGTTATCGCTCATACAGTGAATTTGAAGTGGACCGTTTGCAACAGATTATGTTTTATAAGGAGAGAGGCTTATCATTAAAAGTAATTGCTTCTATTATCAATGTCGAAGAATTTGATGTGAATGAAGCGTTGAAAAGTCACTATCGTGAAATTCAAGTGGAAATCAAAAGATTAGAAGCATTGCTGACAACAGTTAAAAGAACCATCGATGATAAGGAGGGGAAGAAAAAAATGAAGGATAGTGAAAAATTTAAAGGATTTAAAAAAGAAATGATAGAAGAGAACGAACTGAAATTTGGAAAAGAAATCAGAGATAAATATGGCAGTGATATGATCGAGAAGTCAAATGAGAAGTTTCTCAATATGAAAGAAGAGACTTATAATAAAATTGAGGAACTTACAATTGAATTAAACAACACTATAAAAGAAGCTTTTGACACAGGAAATCCAGCAAGTGAAAAAGCACAAGAAATGTGCAGACTTCATAAGGAATGGCTGATGCATTATTGGACTGAGTATTCAATTGAGGCACATATGGGACTTGTTCAGATGTATGTAGATGATGAAAGATTCACGAAATACTATGATGAGATAGCTATAGGAAGTGCTGTGTTTTTAAGAGATGCCATGAAAATTTTTACTGAAATTAACGAATAGAGCTTATAATGAGTTCTGTTTTTTTATATAATAATTTTGAATGAAGGAGGAGATTTTGTGTCAGTTGAACTGTTGCACGTCTATCGAGGAGATCATGTTGAAAGTATTCACAGAGGAGATATTGTCGTAGTCGATAAATTTGGAGAAGTGCTCTTTGAAATAGGGAGTAAAGATAAAGTTACCTATTGGAGGAGTGCGGCAAAACCTTTTCAAGTCATGCCACTTATTGAGCGGAGAGGAATTGAGGAATTTGGTCTGACTTTGTCAGAAGTTGCCATGATGTGTGCATCCCATGGTGGAGAGACAAAACACATAGGTGCAGTCAGAAGCATTTTAAAGAAGATAGGTTTGGATGAATCTTTTCTGGATTGTGGTAAATCAAGACCAATGTATGAAGGTGCCTATAGAGCAATGCTTAGAAATGGCGAGAGCTTTCTTGAAATTCATAATCCGTGTTCCGGAAAGCATGCAGGCATGCTGGCGCTTGGGGTTTTGATGGATCTAGATCTAGCGGGTTACATCGAAAAGTCACATCCAATTCAAAAAATGATGTTGAAAACCATTGCAAAAGTGACAGAAATGGAAGAAATTGAAATTCATGTTGCGGTAGATGGCTGTGGAGTCCCTGTTTTTGGACTTCCAATCTATAATATGGCAAAGGCGTATTCAAAATTGGCGCTTGGAGAAGGTGTTCTGAGAACCGTAAGTAAAGCGATGACTGAAAATCCTTTCAATGTTGCGGGCACTCACAGACTAGATACAATACTGATGGAAGAAACGAAAGGAAATTTGGTAGCTAAACTTGGCGCAGAATCGGTTTATTGCGTCGGTCTTATGGGCAACGGGAAGGCGATGGCGCTTAAAATTGAAGATGGCGGTTACCGAGCTTTAGATAGCGTAGTTCCAGAAGTATTGAAAAGACAAGGCTTCATTGATGAATATGAATATGAAAATATTGTGAAAAGATTGAATGCAAATATCACTAATCATAGAAAAGATGTTATTGGAAATTATAAAATTGTATTTTAATTAAATATATTCAGTTGTGATATTTTGTGAACATGAGTATCGCAAGTTGAATTTTGGAATTTATGGGTAATTATCTACAATGAGGTGGTTGAAATGGTTAGTATTAAAGAGACAATCCAATCAAATATTGAAATGATTTCTAAAGAAGTGCTAGATGAAATATATTTGACGATTCCTGATTTAAAGACAAGGTATACATTAATTCAACATAATAAAAGTATTGAAGATATAAAATACCATTTGAATTATTTGATTGAGGCAATAGATGTTGATAGCAAGAAAATATTTATAGATTATATTAATTGGGTAAAAGTACTATTTGAAGGAATTGGCATATCCCAAAATTCTCTTGTTATTACTTTTGAGAAAATAAAAATTGTTTTAGAAAGATATTTTCAAAAAGATGAGATTGAACAAATCAATTTATTCATAAACGAAGCGTTAACTAGTTTATCGAATGATACAATAGAAAATAATACTTTTTTATTAAAAGAAAATCCTTTAATAGATTTGGCAAAAGATTATCTGGATTCTGTATTAAAAATGGATAGACATAAATCGAGTAAAATGATTTTGAATGCTGTAACAATGGGTGTAGATATACATGATATTTATATCCATGTTTTTGAGCCGGTTCAACATGAAGTAGGAAGGCTGTAGCAAACTTCTGAAATTGGTATTGCTGAAGAACACTATTGTACATCGGTTACTCAGCTTATAATGTCTCAATTATATTCATTTATTGTCAATCGAAAGAAGAATGGAAAAAGCTGCATCACAACCTGTGTTGGAAATGAGCTCCATGAACTTGGTATCAGGATGATAGCAGATTTATTGGAGTATGATGGCTGGAGAACAATGCATCTTGGAGCTAATGTTCCAATTCACAGTATCATCAAGACCATAAAAGAAAATGAAATTGAATTGATTGCAGTATCATTGACGATTACATATCATTTGGATCAGTTGATTAAGTTGATTGATGCTATTAGAAGCGATGAAGAATTAAAGAAAATCAAGATAATTGTAGGTGGTTATCCCTTCAATAAGGACTCAAATCTTTGGAAGCAAATTAAGGCAGACGGGTATGCTCGTGATGCAGAAAGAGCTGTTTCATTGGCGAATCAACTAACGGAGGGTATCTAATGAAAAATAAGAAAGAATGTTTTATTTTAATTATTTGTGACTTGATTGGAAAGATTGAAGAAGTTGTCATTGACAATACAAATATTTTCGAAAAATTTAAAAATAATTTAATGACGAGATTAGTTGATGGGCAGAGCTTTTCAAAGGCTGCCAATTTTTTTCTTGAAGTTAAAAAAAAGGGAACAGTCTCAAATTATCATATGAATATTGAAATAGAAGGTGTTCTTAATGAATTGGAGTTCTATGGAATTTTAAAAGAAAACAAGATTATTGTCGTGGCAGTCAGTAAATTCGATACGCATCGAAAGTACTTTGAAGAGATGATTTCCATGAATACAGAGTATTCCAATTTGTTGAGAGATCTTCTGCAACAAAATAAAATTGCTGAAGAGATTAAAATAGATAGAAGAGCTTTAAATGAGATGACACATCTAAATAATGAATTGGTCAATTTGCAAAGAGAACTGATGAATACTAATTGGAAAATTGAAAATGAAAAAGAAAAATTGAAAATGATTCTGCAGAGTATTGCTGAAGGAGTAGTAGTTTTAAGTAAAGAGCATTTGATTGAGGATATGAACCCTGCAGCCATGAGACTTTTCAATGCAAACGAGCAGGATTTTGGTAAAGATATCAGCGGTTATTGCTCTAAAATTGATTTCAGTACAATCAGTCAAGAGAAAGACATAAGTGATTTTGAAGAAATCATGATAAGTAATAAATCAGGGTCATATTTTGTCGATGTTACCATATCGCCTATATATATAAAGGGTGTATTAATCAATCGGGTCATGACAATTAAAGATGTAACTCAGAGAATAAAAGAAAAAGAAAAATTGAAAAGATTTGCCTATGAAGATAATTTAACTAAAATTCTAAACAGAAGAGCAGGCCTTCAAGAACTTGGATTACTATTAAAAAAAATAGAAATTGAGCCCTTTGATTTAACAATTTGTTATATTGATATCGATGGGCTTAAAGAAGAAAATGATTTATTCGGTCATGATGAAGGAGATAAACTTCTGAAAGGCGTTGCACAAATTTTCAGAAAAAACGTAAGAGATGCAGATTTATTGTGTAGAATTGGAGGAGATGAATTTTTAATTATTCTGCCACATTGCGATCGGCTAAAAGCCGAAGAAATATGGAAGAGAATTTTAATAGATTTTGAATTGAAAAATGAGAAGATGGTAAAATCATACAAATACGCCGCCAGTCATGGCATCATTCAGTACGAACCTTCATTTAAATCAAATGTGATTGAGTTCATTACTAAAGCAGATAAATTAATGTACAAAGAAAAATCAAGCAAAAAAATGAATATTTCCTCTTTAATATAAATTATAGATATTAATGATTTAAAATTCAGTCAATTCAGATATAATAGAGTATAGAAAGAGAATAAAGGGGAATTGTCGTGTGAAAGGAATTGTCATCTATAAAAGCAAGTATGGTAGTACCAAGCAATATGCTCAGTGGATCAGCGAAGAAACAGGAATAGACATTGTTTCTATGGATGAATTTGATGTTTCCTTGTTGACAGAGTACGACATCGTCGTCATTGGAGCGTATATTCGTGCCGGTAAAATTGCAGCAAAAGAATGGTTGGATAAAAATGTAAATCTGCTTAAAAACAAGAAGATTTATTTTTACACAGTCTCAGGAACAAATCCACAAAATAAAATGATTTTTGAATTGGCAAAGGCAACGATTCCAATTGAATTGCAGTCATCAACCCAGATATTCAATATGCATGGCAAAATGAACTATAAAGAATTGGATAGAATTGATAAGATTATCATCAATATGGGCATTTTACTTGAGAGAGACAAAGAAGCTAAAACTGCAGCTGTAAAAGGGTATGATCATGTCAAGAAAAAACCAATACTCGGTATGATTGGAAGCATAAAAAAGTACATGAAACAATAATAAAACACTTCATATGGATGAAGTGTTTTATGCTTTTTGCAATAAAATTATCTGTTTTGTCCAAACATGGAACCTGTGCCACTCATGTCTTTTGATTGTGCATTTGTTCTAGCTTGTGG
>JAFGAC010000118.1 GCA_016933835.1 Clostridiales bacterium | reverse complement strand
TTGTTATTATTTGTTTTTTAAATAAATATTACTTTATATCAATAAGCTCATGTTTTTTAAAGCTTTATTTCCTCTTCTCATTTTTTTGTCGTGTAGAGTGCTAAAATCTAGTCTCAAGTCTCTAGTTTCTAGTCTCTGCAATTCCATGGGTGTAGCCCGGGAATTGCTAATACATCACGAGAACACTTTGTCGAATCGAGTGAAGTGTATTAACATGCCATTTTTTATCATTTTTTAATAAAAGGATTATTTAATGGAAGAACAGCACTTGGCCGTTTTTAAAGGCAAAACAATACGAAGAACCTTACACCATAACGAATGGTGGTTTTCGATTTCGGATGTAGTCGAGGTTTTGACAGGTAGTACCGATGTCAAACAATATATCAAACGCATGAGAAGTAGAGATCCTGAACTTCACAAGAACTGGGGTACAATTTGTACCCCCCTTGAAATGAAAGCTGCTGACGGCAAAAAACGTGCTGTAAATGCAGCTAATACGGAAGGTATTTTTCGTATTATTCAATCCATTTCCTCTCCTAAAGCCGAACCCTTTAAACGGTGGCTGGCAAAAGTGGGCTATGAACGCGTCCAAGAGATCGAAGATCCAGAATTAGCCACCAAACGTACACGTGCCTTATATCAGGCCAAAGGTTATCCTGACAGTTGGATCGAAAAACGTATGCGAGGAATAGCGGTTCGCGATGAACTAACCGAGGAATGGAAAAAACGAGGGATTAAAGAATCACAAGAATTTTCTATTTTAACTGCTGAAATTTCCAAAGCTGCTTTTGGTATGACACCTAGCGAGTATAAAAAGCATAAACAACTTAAACGAGAAAATTTGCGCGATCACATGACCGACTTAGAGCTCATTTTTTCTATGTTAGGCGAAGCTTCGACTACGGCTATTACACGAGATCGTGATAGTCAGGGTTTTCATGAGAATAAAAATTCCGCCAAAGAAGGTGGCCAAGTTGCAGGAAGAGCTCGAAAGGATTTGGAACAACGTTTAAAACAAAAAGTAATTACTTCAGAGAATTTTTTATTGCATAAGCCAAAAGAAAAACTTCTCCAGAAAACACCTAAAAAAGTGGCTCATGAAGAAGATAAATCGCGGGGTTGAGAAAGTCAATTGTCTTGATATAAATTACCTATTAGTGGCACAATTTGCGTGATATTTTTCAGATAGGTATTCTTATGAAAACTGATTTTATTCGCGTTCGGGTTGAACCTGAACTTAAAATACAAGTTCATCAAATTTTTAATAAATTTGGGATGACGCCAACACAAGTGATTACGAAAAAACTATTAATGGCATTTAAAATTGATCCACCCAAACTGGCAGTCTTATAATCAATACGTCAAATCATTTTCGAAAAATAATTGGATCAGTTTATTTTTAGAATGAATTCCTAATTTTAATTTCACACAGCTATCTCATAACCTAGGATTTTTTCCGAGTGACTCCCTTTCTGCCACTTTGTTAGGATTCATCACGAAGAAAGCAAGTAAGTAGAAAGCGCTTATTCGTTTTTCATAACAATAAAAACTCATGAAACGATAGGGTAGAATAGGGATTGTAGCTTTTTGAAAAATAACAATAATGCGGCTGTTGGAATCTGCCCATTTGTCATCCTG
>JAFGAC010000007.1 GCA_016933835.1 Clostridiales bacterium | reverse complement strand
TCTAGAAAGTAATAATTAAGTTAGGTGTTTTTATGGCTGAAGATTTTGTACAAGACGATTGGGACATTACCGACTCAAATTCTAAAAGAGTTCTTGCAGCTTTATCTGAATTTGAGAAAGGTGTAGTTGTGACAGTGGACATGTTACATAAAAAGACGAGTTTGATGCCTAGAGGACTAAACGATGCAGTGCGACATCTGTCGGCAGCCAAACTCATTGAAAACCCTTATCCAGAAAAAAAGTTTGGGCCTTACGATTTCCAAGCTGTTGAAATAACCGATCTTGGACGAGAAGTGATCAAAAAATTTGGGTGAAGCTGCACTTCACCTTTTAAGAGTTATTCTTTTGATGCCCTACATGCAATTGGATTATGTATAATTAGATTAGTGTTTCCATGGATTCTCTCTTCCGTGGTGATATTTTTCCACATCCACTTTTTTACCTGTTTTATTGGTTAGTCAAACTTTCTTGACTGATTGACAGTTGATTTTGGTCAATGTTTCTTGACAAAAATCTTCATATTTTCTCTAAGTAGAGCAATTATTTGTGTTGGATTTGGGAAAAAAGAAAACTGTTGTTAGTTTGCTGATGCTCGGTTTGTTGGTGTTAACGCTTATTCCTTGCACTTTTGGTGCTTCAGAGTATTGGGTTGAAGTATTGAACCTATCTGGTCAAGGTACCACTTTTGGAAACAGTTCCCCTTTTCGGATTGACCATGTTGAATGGAGAATAAAATGGGTCTATACTACATTGCCCTGTTGGGACTGGGACCATGATTTTAGCTTTCAGGTAGACCCTCACGATGGGGGCTCTCCAATTGCTTCAATTAGTAGTCAGCCAGATGAAAGGAATGGAACGCTTGATATTGTCTATCATATTGGAGAATTTCACCTTTCTTTTTCACCCTGTGGAATAAAAAATTGGACTGTAATTGTTGAACAAAATACAGATTCTCCAATACAAACAGAAAACTGGGTTCCAGTTGCTACATTAACTGGTCCGGGTGGCATTAGTTCAACAGATACTTTTACAGTTGAACATAATGATTGGAGAATTTTATGGGCGGTTGAACTGGATAATGAAACTGAATGGCCACTATTGCAAGCGTACATTTTTCGACAAACTGGATTTAAAGGCAGTGAACAACGTGTTGGAAGCATTCAGATGTTTGTTAATGAACAGACATCAGGCATTTTAAAAGTCTACAATCAATCTGGCACTTTTTATATCGATGTTAATGCAAGCATAGAAAACTATACAATCGTTGTTGAACAAAACATTGATTCTATTCCCGAGTTTTCTTCAATTATTTTTGTTCCAATACTATTGGTTTCTGCGGTTATTGGAATCATTATTAGAATTAGGTTAAAGAGGAGAATTAATGAAGATATCTAAATTATTACTTTTGATTTTAATTTTTAGTTCAAGTTGTTTTTTAATTTCCAATTGTTTGCTAGTAAAAGCCGAAGAAAATACAATATTCATTAGAGCCGATGGAAGCGTTGAAGGAACTGATAATATTCTAAAGGACGAAAACCTTTACACGTTAAGGGATAATTTTAACGGTTCCTTGATTGTTGAAAAAAATTCCACAATCATTGATGGTTCAGGTTTCACGTTGCTAGGTACTGGAAGTGAAGCTGGAAGGGCTGGAATTAGCTTACGTGCACAAGATTGCACTGTTATGAACTTTAAAATTGAAAATTACTTTAGTGGAATTGTGGCAAACTGCTATAACAATTCTTTTTTCGGTAACACTATCAAAAACTGTTATAGTGGCATCTATAGTTTGGGTGGATATTCAACAATCAAATACAATACGTTTGAATATAATTATTTTTCAATTGATTCATACTATTCTCCAGAAACAAATGTAATTACTAATAATAATTTTAAAAGCTACAGAGGGCCATACGTAATGATAGTGTATCTTGGAGCTCAACCCACCATTGACAGCAATTACTGGAGCCGCTATTATGGCAAAGATGCTGATGGCGATGGAATAGGAGATGCCCCTCATGTTTTCGAAGGTCCAAATAAGGAGCAAGACGACCATC
>JAFGAC010000117.1 GCA_016933835.1 Clostridiales bacterium | reverse complement strand
GCGGTACCTAATGGTGACATGGCATTCTTATCGTATAGCATATCCCCTTCAGGCTTTTTAAGCACCAATTCTGTGGGCTGATTAAAAGCACCACCTGGAATTAGGATCTCTATTCCATATTTTTCGTAATCGCCTAAAATCACATCTGTATCACTGCTCATTACACTTATGGGCTCTTCAATCTTATTGTCGATCTGCCAAGTGGTCATATCGGGTTCGAGCCAAAGTGGAATTAAATACTCTCCAGCAGGATTATCCACCTTATCAAAAATACTGAAATATTTCCCTAAATTAAAGAAGTAAATCACTCCAGCTATTATTGCTAGAAGAAACAGCAACCCTATAAATTTGCCAAATATACCTTTTTTCTTTTTCTGTTTTTTTACTTTTTTATCTTTTTTTATTTTTTTGCTTTTACCTTGTATGTCATTCTCCTCCATAACTGATCCCCCTCACTTATAAAAAGCACTTATTATATCGCTCAATAAATACCCTTTTAAATTCAAGTATAACTCCTCCTGCAATTCATAACAATAATACTTTCGTATCTTAAATTAAATATTTATTTTCATAAATATTTGTGGCAGAGAAACCCATTACCTTTTTGTAGTGGGTAGTTGACATAACGCTTATGAAACTGTATCTTGACGAAAAAATTTAATATTTTTCAGCTTTTTCATTTAAAAAATCGAGTGTTTCACTTTTCTATTTGCTTAAAATTACAACTTGGTATATCATCAATAAGGCTACAAATTTTAATGAAAAGAGACATCAAATGAAATCAAAATTAATGAACATGAGAAAAGAAATGCTGCTGTACTTGTTAATCATTGCTTTCGGTGCACTTGGAAATGCTTTGATCAGCAATGTTTTATCCAATTATCTCAAAGATGTCTATGCCATTACTGCTTATCAGAGGGGTGTCATTGAATTTCCAAGAGAACTGCCGGGTTTGTTCAGTATTTTTATAGTCAGCGCCCTGTCCATGTACTCTGATATAAGAATTGCCATGTTTGCTCAATTTCTGGCAGCCACCGGAATTCTGTTTCTAGGATTATTTACTCCTATTTACGGATTGATGCTAGTCTTGATTTTTGTCAATTCCATGGGTGCGCACCTTTACATGCCCATGAGCCAAAGCATCGGCATCAGCTTGATCAAAGATGGAAAATTCGGAAAGGGACTTGGACAATACAACGGTCTCATTACCGCCTTTCAAATGAGCGGCGCGATCATTGTTCTTATAGGGTTTAAATATCACTTTCTAAGCTTTGAAACACCGATCAAATATATTTTTGTCGTCGCCGCTTTTTTCTTGTTTGCTACAGTCATATTGTTATTCTATTTAGATAGAAGAATGCACCACCCAGATATCCATCACAACAAAGAAAAATTCGTCTTCCGCAAAGCCTATAAGTATTACTATACCCTTGTCATCATGTTTGGTGTCCAAAAGCAGATGATGATTGTCTATGGCCCTTGGATGTTGATTGAACTTCTAGGTGTGAAAGTCGATACCCTAGCCATACTGGCCATAATAGGTTATTTCATCGGCATATTCTTCATTCCTGCTTTAGGTCGTTGGCTTGATCGATTTGGTGTCAAGAAACTCTTGTATGCAGATGCACTTTCTTTCATCATCGTCTATGCACTTTATGGATTTCTAAGCGCAGGATTTACAACAGGAACTTTAGCAACCGCTGGTATTTCCGTCTTTCTTGCTTATGGTCTTTTCATCATCGACCGCATGTCAACACAGATGGGCATCATCAGAACGGTCTACTTAAAGAAAATTGCCATTGATTCAAGAGATATCACACCGACATTGTCACTCGGAATGACTATGGACCATTTCATCTCTATAATAGCGGCCTTTCTAGGCGGCATCGTCTGGGTTAAATGGGGACCGCAGTATATCTTTTACCTTGTATCGCTACTTTCTTTTGTCAACTTATATGTAGCATACAAAGTAGAAATTACAGATTAAATTAAAAAAAAACAAGGATTCGGTATAATGCTAGATCCTTGTTTTTTATTTCATTTATTTTTTCTGTTATTCTGCAATTATTACAGTCGCTCGCCGATGTATTTTGTCAAATCCGCTAAACGGCTTGAATAACCCCATTCGTTGTCATACCATGAAACAATTTTGACCATGTTGCCGTCAATCACCAGTGTAGACAGTGCATCAACAATGCTTGAAAGTGCATTACCGTTGTAATCTTTCGACACAAGCGGCTCTTCTGAATAACCCATAATTCCTTTTAATTCGTTTTCACTTGCTTCCCGTAAAACACGATTAACTTCTTCTACAGTTGTTTCTTTTTCTAAATCTAAAGTTAAATCTACTACCGAAACATTTGGCGTTGGAACCCTCATGGCAAAGCCATTTAATTTTCCTTTCAATTCTGGAAGTACCAGAGCTACCGCAGCTGCCGCACCTGTTG
>JAFGAC010000116.1 GCA_016933835.1 Clostridiales bacterium | reverse complement strand
TATGAATTCAGGTAAGTATGTCTTTGCTCAGATACTTCAGTTTGTCAATAAGTATGAGTTTGAAAAGTGTGTTTCTCGATACAAAGGAGATCATCGAGTCCGGGATTTAAATTGTTGGAATCAGTTCATTCAGCTTTTCTTCGGACAAATAACATCAAGGAACTCATTAAGAGATATTTGTTTATGTCTGAAAGCACACAAAAACAAACTATACCATCTTGGTATAAAGCAAAATGTCAATCAATCTACGCTATCAAGAGCCAATGAAAATCGTGATTGGAGAATTTTTGCTGACTTCGGTGAGTTCCTGATAAAAACAGTCAGGCCTATGTACTCCGACAGCCCGATTCCTAATATCGACATTGACAATGATGTTTTTGCACTTGACTCAACAACAGTCTCATTAAGTCTTAAACTATTTGCTTGGGCTGAGGGTAAGTACTCCAGAGGTGCGATCAAGATCCATACAACGCTTGATTTAAGAGGCAGCATACCAACTTTTATTTTTATCACAGATGGCAAATATCACGACAGTAATGTACTTGATGAAATTGTACCTCAACCTGATGCCATATACCTGATGGACAAAGCTTACATCGATTTTGCTGCGCTGTATAGAATGAATAAAGCAGATGCATTCTTTGTAACAAGGGCAAAGGTGACTATGGATTACCGGGTACTTGAAAACAACTTCAATCTTGATGAGACTACGGGGCTTAGAAGTGATAGAACCATAAAGCTGAAAGGAGTTAAGTCTAAGCAACTATATCCGGACACTCTTCGTATGGTAGAATATTACGATGACGAAAAAGATCTGTTACTTACTTTTATAACCAACAACTTTGAAGTCTCGTCACTTGAAATTGCCAGATTATATCGTAATCGCTGGCAAATCGAAGTGTTTTTTAAATGGATAAAGCAGAACCTTACCATAAAAACGCTTTGGGGACATTCAGAAAATGCGGTAAAAGTCCACGTTTGGATCGCAATCTGTACCTATCTCATCGTCGCTCAGGTAAAATATGCTCTTAGAAGTACCTTATCAATCTATGAAATAATGCAGATTTTAGGTATATCTGTATTTGACAAAACGCCTGTAAAAGAACTACTTACAGAATTACAAATCAACCAAAATGTCAAAGAACAAGATAATTTATTTAGTATCAACAATTTATTAACGCATCAGTAGTA
>JAFGAC010000115.1 GCA_016933835.1 Clostridiales bacterium | reverse complement strand
TTTATTCTTAATAGCTGTACAAATATCTGTTATCATCTTTTTACATTTTATATTTTTTCATATTCATAGTTATCTCTTATATTATGACACTAGTGTACCATAAATAATATAAATTGTTCTTTGAAAATATTGACAGATAAGGTATCCATGCGTTTTTTACTGCGTGACGATTTCAATTGATCTCGGTCATTTTTGGGTATTTTAGGCCAAAAATGAATATTGGCAAATATGTTTTCACCCAAGTGACTGAATTTCTGCCTCGCCGACAATTTGATTCTATTGTAAACAAGTACCGAGGTAATCATTATATCAAGCATTTTACCTGCTGGAACCACATGCTGTGTATGATGTTTGGCCAATTGGGCAACCGTGAGAGTTTAAGCGATCTTGTTCTTTGCATTAATGCTCATAAGGCTAAAACATATCATTTGGGATTAGGTATTAACATCTCGAAAAACAATCTGGCAAAAGCAAACGAACATCGTGATTGGAGAATATATGCAGAATATGCTTATTTGCTCATAAGTCATGCAAGAAAAGAGTGTTTTTCAGATGACTTCGAGCTTGTTATGCAAGGAAATGTATATGCTTTTGACTCCACGGTGATTGATTTATGTTTGAACATATTTTGGTGGGCCAAGTTTAGAAAAGCAAAAGGAGCCGTCAAACTTCATACGCTTTTTGATGTAAAAACCAATATCCCTTGTTTTGTCCATGTTACAGAGGCCTCAGTGCATGATGTAAATGTGCTTGATGAACTTGACTATGAAAAAGGCAGTTATTACGTTCTGGACAAGGGGTATGTAGACTTCAAACGACTTTGGGTTATTCATCGGGCAAATGCATATTTTGTTACACGGGCAAAGGAAAATTTTAGATTTAAATGGCAAAAGTCAAGGAAAACTAACAGAAAGAAGGGTATCATTTGCGATCAATTGGTTTTATTATCTGGCTTCTATGTAAGTAAAAATTATCCTGAGAAATTGCGCAGAATAAAATATTACGATGCAGAAAATGATATAACCTTCGTCTTTTTGACCAATAATTTAGAATTACCAGCCCTTGAAATTGCATTGCTTTATAAATACCGATGGCGGGTGGAGTTGTTCTTTAAATGGATAAAGCAACATCTTAAAATTCTTGCATTCTGGGGAATATCTGAAAACGCTGTGAAAATCCAGATATACATAGCGATTCTGACGTATACCCTTGTTGCAATAATGAAAAGTCGGTTAAAAAGTTCTTTATCCACTTACGAAATTTTACAAATCCTAAGCATGTCATTGCTTGATAAAACGAATGTAAAGGATCTGATAAATAAACCTTATCTTCAATATGTCAAAGAACTTAATTATAATCAGTTAAAACTGTTTTAATTTTAATGGTACGCTAGTGATATTATGATAAAAATAAGAACCTAGAGAACTGGCATTCATTAAAGCTTCATAATCATCATTTGGAACATCAAAATATTGATAAACT
>JAFGAC010000114.1 GCA_016933835.1 Clostridiales bacterium | reverse complement strand
CTAAATTCTTTGAATAGATTTTTGTCTCATTGTCTTTGACCTACCATCGAATCGAAGATTCGGGTTAGGTCATAAAAAAAAGCTATTCAGATTTCTCCAAATAGCTATTTCAAGTTTCAAACTAATATTACTTAAGTTCTACAGAAGCGCCAGCTTCTTCTAATTTAGCTTTGATTTCTTCTGCTTCTTCTTTAGTAACGCCTTCTTTAACTGGGTTTGGAGCTTCGTCAACTAATGCTTTAGCTTCTTTAAGTCCTAATCCTGTAATTTCTCTAACAACTTTGATTACGCCAATTTTCTTAGCGCCTGCATTATTTAAAATTACATCAAATTCAGTTTGTTCTTCAACTTCAGCTGCTGCAGCTGCGCCTGCTACCATAACTGGAGCTGATGCAGAAACACCAAATTCTTCTTCACATGCTTTTACCAATTCGTTTAATTCTAAAACTGTCATACTTTTAATAGCTTCAATAATTTGTTCTCTATTCATTTAGAACACCTCCGTAAGATTTAAGCTTCTTTTTCTTCAATAATATTTGTTAGCAAGTATACAAAGTTCGAAATAGGAGACTTGATACTTCCCATAAACTTAGCAATAAGTTCATCTCTAGATGGAATATCGGCAATTTCAATGATTTTAGCAACATTGTAATATTCACCTTCAACAACACCTGTTTTTAATTCTAGTTTCTTATGGTTTTTTGCGAAGTCTTTAATGACTTTCGCAGGAACTACTGGATCATCGTAACCAAAAGCAATTGCGTTTGGTCCTGTTAAATCTTGTGAAAGCGGTTCAAAAGCTGTGTCTTTGATTGCAAGTTTTACAAGATTATTCTTGTATACTTTGTATTCAACTCCAGCATCTCTGAATTTTTTTCTAAGATCAGTTGTTTCTTCAACATTTAAACCTCTATAGTCAACTAATATAGCAGATTTTGCATCTAGAAATTTTGATTTGATCTCTTCAACCACTTTTTTCTTCATCTCAAGATTGTTAGACATTCGTCCACCTCCTCTGATTTTGGATTAAAAAAGCCTCTCTTCCGTAGACAAGAGAGGCCTATCATTTATATATCAATGATACCTCGGTAGGAAATTAAGCACTTGGCACCTACTGTCTACGGTGAACTTTCAATTCTTAAATATCATAGCACTGCTCAACATTAATGTCAAACTAGAATTTTGCAGCATTGATTTTAATGCCAGGTCCCATTGTGCTTGATAATGTCATACTTCTATAATAAGTTCCTTTTGCAGCTGCCGGTTTCGCTTTTGTAACCGTTTCAACTAGAGTATTGATATTTTCAATCAATTTTTCATCTTCAAAAGATACCTTACCAACAGATACGTGAATTATGTTTGTTTTGTCCAAACGATATTCAACCTTACCTGCTTTTATATCTTGAACAGCTCTTCCAACATCAAAAGTAACTGTTCCAGATTTAGGGTTTGGCATTAAACCTTTTGGTCCAAGTACACGACCCAGTCTACCAAGTAATCCCATCATGTCTGGTGTAGCTACAATAACATCATATTCGAACCAGTTCTCTTTTTGAATTTTTTCGATAACGTCTTCAGCACCAACAAAATCAGCACCTGCGTCAGTCGCTTCTTGAGCTTTATCACCTTTAGCAACTACTAAAACTTTTTTAGTTTTACCAGTACCATGTGGCAATACAACCGCTCCTCTTACTTGTTGATCTGCATGACGTCCATCAACGCCTAATTTAACATGCAATTCTACTGTTTCATCGAATTTAGCTGTTGAAACTTCTTTCATCAGCTTGATTGCGTCTTGTAAATCATAAGCTGTTGTGCGATCTACTTTTTTTAATGCTTCAATAATTCTTTTTCCTCTTTTAGCCATTTTCTTTTCCTCCTTCGTGGTATTCGGTTAAACCTCCCACAGGCCTGTGTAATTAATCTTTAATGACAATACCCATGCTTCTTGCAGTTCCAGCAACCATGCTCATAGCCGCTTCAATACTTCCAGCGTTTAAGTCAGGCATTTTTAGTTCCGCTATCTTTCTTACTTCTTCAGAAGATAATGTAGCTACTTTTTTGTTGTTAGGCTCTCCTGAACCTGATTTCAAACCAGCTGCCTGCTTCAACAATACTGCCGCAGGTGGCGTTTTTGTGATGAAAGAATATGATCTGTCTTGGTAAACTGTAATAACTACTGGAATTATCAAGCCACCTTCATCTGCTGTTTTTGCATTGAATTCTTTACAAAATTGCATAATGTTTACACCATGTTGTCCCAATGCCGGTCCAACTGGTGGTGCTGGCGTCGCTTTTCCTGCAGTAATTTGTAATTTAATAAGTCCTGTTACTTTTTTAGCCATTTTATTGCACCTCCTCTTACATGTTGTCTATCAAAAGCTTATAGCTTTTCGACTTGTGTGTACTCCAACTCTACTGATGTGTCTCGTCCAAACATTGAAATCATTACTTTTAAAGTGCTTTTTTCATGATTGAGATCTTTGACAACACCGATAAAGCTTTCAAACGGTCCTGTAATTACACGAACTGAGTCACCTACTGTTACGTTGATTTCAGGTAAGCTTGCTTCAATTCCCATGTTTTTCACTTCATCATCGGTCAATGGAACTGGTTTTGATCCTGGACCTACAAATCCAGTGACGCCTCTTGTATTTCTAACGACGTACCACGATTCATTAGTCATAAGCATTTTAACAAGAACATAACCAGGAAATATTTTTCGCTGTTTAACTTTTTTCTTGCCATTTTTAATCTCGATGACTTCTTCAGTAGGTACTTCGATTTCTTGAATAACGTCTTCCATTCCACGATTTTCAACAATTTTTTCTAAATTTAGTTTTACTTTGTTTTCATGACCTGAATAAGTATGAACAACATACCATTTAGCAATATCAGTCACTGCAATCAGTCCTTTGCTCTTATTATAGGAAAAATGTCAGTATTGATCTAAATAATGTATCAAATACCCATATTCCTATTGCAGTTATAAAACCCATAAACAACACAACCATTGTGTAATTTGTCAGTTCTTTTCTGTTTGGCCAGCTGACTTTTTTAAGTTCAACGACAACACTTTTAAAGAACTTCATTAATCCCAGTCTTTTTTCTTTAGCCGCCATAATATCCTCACCTTTTCAAATTACTTTGTTTCTTTGTGTACTGTGTGAGTTCTACAGAATTTGCAGTACTTTTTCAATTCAATTCTATCTGGATCGTTTTTTTTGTTTTTTGTTGTATGATAGTTTCTTTGCTTACAATCCGTACAAGCCAAAATTACCTTTACTCTCAATTCTGCCACCTCCATTCAATTATATGCACAAACCATATTTTGGCAAAATGCTCCAACATAACGTCACTAATATAAGCTATCACACTTTATTTAGGATGTCAATGCAAAACAAGAAAAAGGGTTAGGATTACTAACCCTTTCAATCTCTATGCTAAAATTTCAATAACTGATCCAGCGCCTACTGTACGGCCACCTTCTCTGATTGAGAATTTAAGTCCATTCTCTACAGCGATT
>JAFGAC010000113.1 GCA_016933835.1 Clostridiales bacterium | reverse complement strand
GTAATTGTTTAGGTGATATAAAAATATTAAAAATAATTTAACTCTCTGAGAATTGAATATTTTTTACTAAAGTGTTAAAAGAGAGATTCAATTTTGAATATTCAATTCTCAGGTGTTTAAAATTTCAAAACGCAGTGATATTAACAATTTCGGTTTATTACTTTGTATAAAAGAACATTAAATAATTTGGTTTATATAAATGCCCCAAGTTAATTTTGAAGAAAAAAACTTGGACAAAGATAAAATTATATCGGAACTAATTATAAAAGTTAATAAATTGACCAAGCGATTGGATGATGCAGAGAAAGAAATTGCAGAATTGAAAGCTGAAAATACTGAATTAAAGGCACGTTTAAACAGCAATAGCAAAAATAGTAACAAGCCCCCATCAAGTGACGGGTATAAGAAACAACCTGCCTTGCCCAAGAAGAAAAAAGGCAGACAAGGGGGACAAAAAGGACATAAGGGAAAAACATTGCATCAAATTGAGAATCCTGATAAAATAGTTGGTTGCATTCCTGAAAGCTGTACTTGTGGCCACATATTTACAGAAAAAAATTGTAGAATCACAGAAAAACGTCAAGTGTTCGATTTGCCCCAGCCAAAATTAGAAGTAACCGAATACCAAATATATACAGCTACATGTCCATCATGTGGGCAAGAACAAAAAGGGGCAGTTCCAGAAGGCATAAATTCCCCCGTACAATATGGTAATAACATAAAGGCACTTACCGTGCTATTAAATGTCCATTTTAAACTGCCATATAAAAAAATCGGATTACTGTTCAATGACCTGTTTGGATATTCAATTAATGGATCTACAATATTTTCATCAAGCAAAAATTGCTATAATAAACTTGAAGAAAGTGAAGATATTATAAAGTCAAAAATAATAAACCAACAAGTTGCCCATGCTGATGAGACAGGCCTAAGGGTTGAGGGAAAATTACATTGGCTGCATACTATAACTACTCAACTGTATACATATTTGTATGTACATAAAAAGCGTGGGACAGAAGCTTTACAAAGTGAAAAATCGATATTAGACAAAAT
>JAFGAC010000112.1 GCA_016933835.1 Clostridiales bacterium | reverse complement strand
TCTTTACACTACTTCAGTTTTCAAGGTTCTCATCGCTCAGCGGCGACTTGATAATAATACCATCATCACTTTGCACTGTCAAGCACTTATTTCATTTTTTTCGTGCGTCACATATATACCCAGATATTTGAATCTGTAAACAACGCTTTGCACCTGACAAGAATATATACTAACAACATTTAAATATATTGTCAACATCAATTCTACGATTTTTTAATATTTTTTATAATTGGCTAATCCTATAAGTTCTTTAATTGTTGCTATCCCTCTGTCTGTCATATATTTTTCGATACCATCATATATTTCTACAGCAACCAAGGGATTAACGAAATTATAAGTTCCAACTGCAATCGCACTTGCTCCTGCTAAAATAAATTCTATCGCATCCTCACTATTCGATATTCCACCCATTCCAATAATAGGAATTTTTACTGCCGAATATACGTCATAAACAAATTTGAGCGCCAAAGGTTTTATTGCAGGACCCGATAACCCACCTATTTTTCTATCAAGAACAGGCTTTTGAGAATGAATGTCAATTTTCATTCCTGAAAAAGTATTCACTAATGAAATTGCATTTGCACCAGCTTCTTCAACTGCTTTAGCTATAACTTTGATATCTGTCACATTTGGCGTAAGTTTGACAATGACATGCTTATCTGTATTTTCAAGCACTCGTTTGACTACTTGATAAGCAATATCCGGATCTGTGCCAAAGAGCATCCCTCCGTTTTTCACATTGGGACATGAAATATTTACTTCTAAGGAATCAACGTCCTCATAACTAAGACGTTGAGCCATCTTCCCATAGTCATCTATGTTGTCTCCATTGATATTCGCTATGATTTTTGTGTCAAACTCTCTTAAAAATGGAATCTCATGTTTAATAAAATATTCAACTCCAGGGTTTTGAAGACCGACACTATTGATTAAACCCTGTTTAGTTTCAATTATTCTAGGGGATGGATTTCCCAACCGCTCTTCTAAAGTCAACCCTTTTACTGATATAGCGCCTAGCCTTGACAAATCATAGAATTCGGAAAATTCACGACCAAATCCAAAAGTACCTGATGCTACAGTAACCGGATTGTTTAAAATCAAGCCATTTAAATCAACTGTAAATCTATTCATCAAAAATCACCTCATCACCATAGAATACAGGGCCATCTACACAAACCTTTTTATAAGTATAATTAAACAAATCTTTTTTCACCTTTATCGCACATCCTAGACAAACTCCAATGCCACAAGCCATTTTTTCTTCCATTGATATTTGAATCGGGATATTTTTTTCGTTGAACATTTTAGAAAGTATTTGAAGCATTGGCTTGGGTCCACAAGCCAATACCTGCTGATAGGGTCTGTTCAATAAATTGTTTTCTACAAACTCAGTTACAAAGATACCTTCCTTAGTCTCATCTACCTCATGATAATTAAAAGTGTCAAAACCCTCTTTCCCATAAGGCTCTTTTCTGAAACCATTTACAATATCAATATTTTTATAACCCCTGCTTTTAAGCTCATTAACCAAGCTTTTCAAAGGCGCAATGCCTATGCCACCTCCGACAATAAGCAGCGGCAGTTCCTTGACTAAATCATCCAGATAAAAACCATTGCCCAGGGGCCCTATCAAGTCAACCTCTGTTCCGATCATTTTCTTACGCATCTGTTTTGTCCCTGTTCCTTGAATTTTTATTAAAAGTTCAATTTCATTTTCACTTATTTTCCTGCTGATGCTAATAGGTCTTCTCAATAACGGCGAATCCCATTCAGATACTTTAATATCAATAAATTGTCCAGGTCTGAATATAAAAGAATTATCAAATTCAAGTCGCATGGAAAACACTTCTTCATTTATCGTTTTTATTTCAGAAATTCTTGCTTGCAACAGTTTCATTTAAACCTCCATTTGTTTAGATCCTTATTCATTTCATCGACAGCTTCTCTCGCTGATTCTTTAATCGCCATCCCTCTTTTTTCATACGCATAAATAATTCCTCTTGATGAATTTACAATTGCACTTAAACCCTCTTCATCAAAAGCATTTCTTAGATCTTCGCCTTTTCCTCCTTGTGCCCCATATCCTGGAATCAAAAGAACACTACCAGGCAATATTTTTCTTACTTCAGCTAATTGCTTTGGGTAAGTCGCACCCACGACTGCACCAATTCTACTGAATTTATCATCAGATTGATAAAATTTATTATCTTTCATTCCTCTGGCAACACGTATAAATATTTCTTCATCTTCAATTATCAAATCCTGTATTTGATCCGATGTGCTATTGGAAGTTTTCACCAAAACAAAGACTCCTTTATCATATTTATCAGCGTATTTGTAGAACGCTTCATTGCTGTCATCACCCAAATACGGATTGACAGTTATGCAATCCACTTCAAAATCGCTGCCTTTTTCAAAATAAGCTCTTGCATACGCTTCAGCCGTCGATCCAATATCACCTCTTTTTACATCTGCTATAATGTATAAATCTTTTCCACGACCATATTCGATCAAATCCCGCAAAGCCTTCATACCTTCTATACCATAGGATTCAAAATATGCACTCTGAAATTTTATCGCAGGCACATTTTTATACACACCATCGATTACTTCTTTTCCAAAAGCCATCAGCTGCGCATAAACACCTGTGTTATTTTTAAGTATATATCCTGGAAACCTTGAAATAACAGGATCAATTCCCACCACTATTACTGAATTTTTTTCAGCTGCTTTTTCCATCAATTTTGACAAATTCATCTTTCACCCTCCCCATATACTATTTTCCCTTTATAGATAGTCATCTCCACTTTGCCTTTCAGTACCGCTCCCTGATACGGCGTGTTTTTTCCCTTTGATATGAAATTCTCAGCATCAACTCGAAATTCATTTGTCAAATCTACCAAAGTCAGATTCGCATAATATCCTTCAATTATTTCTCCTTCCCTCTTTAATCCGAAAACCTTCGATGGGTTATAGGACATCAATCTAAATAGTTCTATCAAGTTGATTGCCCTTTCTCTAACAAGATACGTATAAGCAACGCTAAACGCTGTTTCAGCACCACTAAATCCATAAGAAGCATGTTCAATCGATTTATTCTTGCTATCAAGATCATGCGGCGCATGGTCCGTTGCAATCATATCAACCGTTCCATCTTTTATTCCTTGAATCAACCGCAATCTGTCTTCTTCAGTTCTCAGCGGCGGGTTCACCTTTCCTGCAGTTCCCTTTTCAATCACGATTTTTTCGGTCAGGCTCAAATGATGCGGTGTAACTTCACAGGTCACATTTAAACCTTTCAATTTTGCATTTCTTATTAGATCAATGCTTTCTTTTGCACTTACGTGACAGATATGCAAATGACCACCTGTTTCTTCAAGTATTTTAAGATCCCGATCAATCATATTATATTCAGCTGAATTAGGTATACCATCTACTCCAAAATATTCACTGCAAATTCCTCTATTGACTGCACCCGTATTGAATTGACTTCTATCTTCAGAATGTGTTATTAAAGGTTTTCTTGTCTTCAAACTGTTCAACAATACTTTATAGACAAATTCTAAGTTTTCAACAGGATAACCATCATCTGAAAATCCAGCTATTTTCATCAGTGACAATTCTTTTACATCAACCAACTCATTTCCATCTATTCCTTTTGTTGCACTGGCAACAGGTGTCACTTCAATCACAGCTTTTTTTTTGATTGTTTCCAATAATTTTTCTATATTTTCTTTACTGTCAGGTCCAGGTTGTGTATTTGGCATAGAAAAAACATGTGTAAATCCTCCTTTTGCACATGCTTTCGTTCCTGTGTATATTGTTTCTTTATCTTCTCCACCTGGTTCCCTCAAATGAACATGGGCATCTATGAAGCCCGGTGAAACATAAAAATCTTTTGCGTCTATCACTTTATAAGTTTGCAAACTATGAATATTTCTGTCTATTCTTTCGATATATTCTCCGTCAATTAAAACATCCCTCACTACAAAGCAATTATTTTTAAAATCAACCAATTTTCCATTTTTTAATAAAATCTTCATTATACCTCCAAAAAAATCCCCTGCAGAAAACACTGCAAGGGATATCCTAATCCAATCATTTAAAATTTATCGCCTTACAGGTATCTCGTACCCGTTTAAAGGAATATGTATTTTCTTAAAACTATCACAATAACAAATTGTTGTCAAATGATAATTTTTGTATTGCTCCTCAAAATATTATGTGTTACGATGATAAAAATCACATAAACCTTTAACTTGACCCCGTGAGGTCAAAAAGGCATAAAATGACAACGCTATCATTATGCCTATCGATAGTTTTTTTTATGCCTTAAAACGATTCTGAGAAATCAAAGGAGGAAAGCAAATGGGAAAACATTTAATTGAACCAAAAGATTTAAGCAATGATGAAGTAATTGAATTGATCAACATCGGAAACAGCATCTATGCAAATCCAGCTGATTACAGTCATGTATGCAATGGAAAAATACTCGCTTCACTGTTCTTTGAACCAAGCACACGAACAAAATTCAGCTTTGATACAGCTATGATCAGACTAGGAGGGCATATCATCGGATTTGCAGATGCAGATACAAGCTCAGCTAAAAAAGGAGAGAGTCTTGCCGATACTATTCGCGTAATGAATTTTTATTCAGATATAATCGTTATGCGTCATCCAAAAGAGGGGGCACCTAAACTGGCCTCTGAATACTCTGATATTCCAATCATAAACGCAGGCGACGGCGGACACAATCATCCCACTCAAACACTTACCGACTTATTTACAATCTCAAGATATAAAAAGACCTTGAACAATCATACAATCGCTTTTGTCGGAGACCTGAAGTACGGTCGTACTGTCCATTCGCTCATCAAAACACTCGCGGGATTCAATTCAAAGAAATTCATACTTGTCTCACCTTTAGAGTTGAGTCTTCCACAGTTTTTAATAGATTATCTAAAACTTAATTATCCTCATATAGAAATTCAAATTGCAAGATACCTTGAGGATGTCATTCATGAAGCTGATATCATCTACATGACCAGAATTCAAAAAGAACGATTTTTCAACGAAGAAGATTATTTAAAATTAAAAAATTCTTTTCTTTTGGATAAGGAAAAAATGAAGAAAGCAAAAAATGATGCTATCGTCATGCACCCATTACCGCGTGTAAATGAGATATCTTATGAAATCGATGATGATCCAAGAAGTGTTTATTTTGAACAATCAAAATTAGGAGTCTATATACGAATGGCTTTAATTACTAAAATGTTGGAGGTGGGCGATTATGCGATTAGTTAATGGAATAGAAAAAGGTATTGTGATCGACCATATCAGCAGTGGAAAAGGAATGGTTGTATACAACAAATTGAATCTTAGTCAAATTGCCAATACGACAGTTCTTCTCATGAATATACCCAGCAAACACTTGGGAAGAAAAGATATCATAAAAATCGAAGGAGACTTTGATTTAAATACTGCCTTATTAGGACTGATCGATACAAATATCAAAGTCAATATTATTGAAAACAATGAAGTCATCATGAAAAAGTTTGTGGAAGTTCCTAATCAAGTAAGCGACATCATCAAATGCAGCAATCCAAGATGCATCAGTCATATAGACGATTATGCCAAACCCGTTTTCACACTTATGAAGCAAAACGGTGAACTCGAATATCAATGCAACTACTGTGATGAATTGACTAAAATAAAATTCAAATAATTTAAGCGAGAGATTAATCTCTCGCTTTTTTTCGCTTTTATATCTATCAAAAAAGTCTGTCATTCAATGAATGACAGACTTAATCATTTTAAATTATGTTCAACTAAAACTTGAAGATTCCTATTCCGTTTAAGAATACGATAGCGATCATGATTGGCGCAACAACTTTTGCAAGAATCATAAAAGCACCAAACCAAGAAATTTTTATTGCTCCACTGTTAGAAACTTCATCAATAACATCTTCTTTTTTCATAATCCAACCAACAAATATTGAGATGAATAATCCACCAAGAGGTAACAAGTAGTTAGCTGACAACATATCTAACCAATCAAAGATAACTAGAGAACCAAATCCTGGAAGTGGAATTAAAACATTTCCTAAAACTGAAGTGTAAGACAATCCTGCTAAAGCACCAACAAAAGAAATAGCTGCTGTAGCAAGAATTGTTGCTTTATGTCTAGGCATTTTCAATTCTTCTGCAAAGTATGCAACAACAACTTCCAAAATTGAAATCGCTGAAGTCAAAGCAGCTACTGCCAACAATAAGAAGAATAATACGCCCCAAATCATTCCGCCAGCCATTTGATTGAATACGTTTGGCAAAGTGATGAAAACAAGACCAGGACCTGCAGCTGGCTCAACGCCAAATGCAAATACAGCTGGGAATATAGCAAGACCAGCAAGCAAAGCAATTACTGTGTCAGCAATTGTAACTTGAAGTGCCATAGAACCTAAATCTTCTTTTTTACCGATGTATGATCCATAAGTAATCATAGTACCCATTCCAAGTGACAATGAGAAGAATGCATGACCTAATGCAACAAGTACAGCTTCAGCTGATAATGCGCTGAAATCTGGACTGAACAAGAAGTTAATTCCTTCAGAAGCGCCAGGAAGTGTTACAGCTCTTACGTCAAGAATAACGATAATTACAAGTAGTAAAGGCATCAAGATTTTAGAGTATTTTTCAATACCATCTTTAATACCACCGTAAACGATTAAACCTGTAAGAATCATGAAGATCAATTGATATACAACTGTCATTACTGGATTTGAAATCAAACCAACAAACAATCCACCAATTGCATCAGCATCCAATCCAACATATGCGCCTGTAATTGCTTTGACAATATAATCAACTGTCCAACCAGCAACTACACCGTAGAATGATAGGATTGAAAATGCAGCAATGAATCCCATCCAACCTGTAAGGAACCAAGGTGAATTTGGCTTCAAAGTCTTGAAAGAACCAATTGCATTTTTCTGAGCACGTCTACCTATTGTAAACTCAGAAAGCATAATTGGTAAACCGATTAACGCGATACATAGTAAATAAACTAGAATAAATGCAGCACCACCATAAACACCTGTAATATATGGGAATTTCCAAATATTACCTAAACCGATAGCTGAACCAGCAGCTGCGAATAAAATACCCAATCTGCTTGAAAAACCATCTCTTTGAACATTATTATTGTCCATGTTAACTTATCCCCCTTTAAATTATTTATTTAAACAACTGAAAGTTGTTCAAGGCTTGTTAATTTTTTCAAAATTTTAAATAACACTTACTAAAATTTTAGCACACATTTTAAATTTTCGCAATATTTAAATACTTTTCAATAAGTTTCTCCGCTGTTTTCAGGCCATCTACCGCAGCTGAAGTAATCCCTCCTGCATAACCTGCCCCTTCTCCAATAGGATATAAACCACGCATTGTCAAACTTTCATAGGAATCAGGTTTTCTAATGATTCTCACCGGTGATGAACTTCTAGTTTCTACTCCAGTCAAGATCACATCATCATCATCAAATCCTACAATTTTTCTTCCGAAATAAGGAAAGGCTTCATGGAGTGCTTCATCTATGAATTTGGGATAAATCCCATTTAGATTTTTCAAGCTTACTGCCGGTTGATAGCTTGGTGCTATTTTCCCTATACAATTCGCACTTATGTTTTCACTGAGATAGCTTTTCATATTTTGAACTGGAGCTGCATAACTCCCTCCACCTAAAAAATATGCTTTTTCTTCAATTTCTCTCTGAAAATCCATGCCTTTTAAAATATTTTCGCCCTCAAAATCATCAGGATTCACATTGACAATAATTGCACTGTTTGCATTTTCTTTGTTCCTTTTGTACTCACTCATGCCATTGACTGTCAATCTATTGATTTCAGAAGCAGATGCGACAACCTGACCGCCTGGGCACATACAGAAGGAATACACACTTCTACCATTACTTGCTTTATAAGTCAGTTTGTATTCAGCAGCGCCAAGATAGGTAGCTATATCAGAATCACCATACTGAGAAACATTTATATCAGCCTGTTTGTGCTCAATTCTAAAACCCACTGCAAAAGGTTTAGCTTCCATAGGAACATTCTTTTCAAGCAACATCTCGAAAGTATCTCTAGCACTGTTCCCTATAGCTAAGATCACCACATCACTTGCGATTCTTTCAGAATTGTTGATTACAACACCTTTTATCTGATTTTCTTCTATCAACAAATCTGTCATTTTTGAATTGAATTGGAAAGTTCCGCCTAATTCAATTATTTGTTTTCTCATGTTGATCATGATTTTTCTTAAATTATCAGTTCCAAGATGTGGTTTATTTTTATATGATATGTCAATTGGTGCACCATTGTCAATGAAAACATCTAATATTCTGTTAATTCTGTCATCTTTAATTCTTGTCGTCAATTTCCCATCAGAAAATGTTCCTGCTCCGCCTTCGCCAAATTGAACATTTGATTCCGTATTGAGAATACCATTTTCCCAAAAATTTCTAACAGTTTGAGTTCTTTTCTCAATTTTTTCTCCTCTTTCAAATATCAGAGGATTATAACCCATTTCAGCTAGCAAGTAAGCGGCAAAAATACCACTTGGTCCTGTTCCCACTACTACAGGTCTGTTTTCAAGTTGAATACCATGAATATTTTCTGGATATATATATGTTTTATTATTCGATATCTCTAAATGGCTAAAATTGCTTTCATCCTGTAAACTTACCTTGACCGTATACACTTTTGTTATTTTTTCTTTTTTACGTGCATCAATAGACATTTTTTCGATTTCATAACTAATTAATTCTTTCTTTTTTATTTTCAAAATTTTCAATAGTTGATATTCAATTTCAGATTCATCTTTATTGTAAGGTACTTTTACATTTGATACTCTTATCATTATTTCATCACCTTACTTTAAACTCTTCTTTAAAGCCTTGACAATAACAGGTATCAACAACAACTGGATAACAATACCAGGAATGCCTGAAATCACTGCACCTTTTATGTATATCAAATAATTCATCTTAAGCCCAAAAAAACTTTGAAGCACGTACACAACACCTGCCGCCGACAATCTGCCCAAAACCATTCCAATAATCAACGAATTGTAGACATTGAATTTTTTACTAAGCATCGCTGTCGAAATACCATATACCGCCAATTCAAACACCATTACAACCCCTATTGGATACATAACAGGCATTCCTGAAATCAGACTGTTTAAAATCGGGCTTAATGCTCCTACCAGCCCAGCAATGGCAGGACTTAAAAAGAATCCTCCAATGAGTACCGGAATATGCATTGGTAAAAATACAGCCCCGTTTATACCTGAAGTATGGAAAATATACGGAATAATAACCGCCAGCGCCAGTAAAACGCTTCCCAATATTATGTCTCTTGTTTTTTTTCTCAATTAATTTTCTCCTTCTTTAAACCAAATTTCTAATTCCTTACTACTATCTCCAGCAGTAGCTGACCCATGCACCGCATTTTGTTGCAGATCAGTTCCGAATAAATTCCTTACAGTTCCAATTGCTGCATTTCTAGAATCAGTAACGCCATTAAGCTCTCTCACTTTTGATACTGCTTTTTCACCAGTAACTTCCAGCACAACAATCTTTCCACTCAACATAAATTCAATCAATGATGGATAAAAAGATTTTTCAATATGCTCTATGTAATGCTTTTTCAGCAATTCTTCAGTGGCTTTCATCATTTTCATTTTACTTATTGACAGTCCATTTGATTCATAAATCGAGATTATTTCTCCTATATGATTTAATTTAACTGCATCTGGTTTAATGATTACCAATGTTTTTTCCATTATATCGCCCCTATTGTTTTTAAAAATTCTTTAACCTTTCCATTCAATTCTGAATAATCGTCTGTTGTAATTGCTCTTGTTTCTACTGGGCACATGCCTGTCAATTCTCTATTTTTTATATATTCCGTCAGTAGATCAAATGAATAAGTTATTTCATGTTGAATTAAATAATTAATGGCGTTTACCGACATCACTTGACCGTGAATCGCCTCAACGCCACCTTCAACTGCAATCATAGCAGCCGCTTTTCCTATTACTTTATCAGCCAAAGCAGCGCCATTCAAATCAATTTTCAATATCTCTTTTGCCTCATAAAGTGGAAATATTCCTCGTGCATCACTTGCATAAATAACCTTTCCTTCTTTTACAATAACACAGGCATACTTGTTTTCTACAATTAAATTCTTTGCCATATCGAAATCTTTCATTCAACCACTCCTATATTAGACCTATTATAGCAAAAAACTTGTTATAAAACTATAGGAATATACTCACCACAATTGCTGCATTTTCCATCAATTATTTTTATTTCAAGATAAGGTTCTCTTCTGACAATCAAATGATGGCAATTCGGGCAATAAGTATTTCTATCAACATACGCAACATTTCCAATATACACGTATTTCAAAATATCTTTTGCAACATCACAATAGTGCTTAATCAACCCCACCTCTGTTGCATGTGATGTGAATTTATACGCAGGATAATAACGCGAAATATGAAGAGGTATTTTATCATCTATTTCCGCAATCCATTTGAGCATTCTTTTAAAATCCTTGATATTATCATTGAATCCTTGAATGAGCAAGTGGGTAATCTCAACATGCACTTTATTTTCATAAAGAATCTCAATTGTGTTCAAGACTTGCTTCAATTCACCACGTGTTATTTTTTCGTAAAATTTATTGTCAAAACTTTTTATATCAATGTTGGCAGCATCAAGATATCGAGACAATTCCTGTATTGGCTTTTCATTTATATAACCATTTGAAACCAAAATATTATCAAGATTATTTTTTTTTATTTCTATTGCAATATCCTTCATAAACTCATAGAACACCGTCGGTTCATTATAAGTATAAGCTATACCTATATTAGGCCTAAGGGCTTTTGCCTTTTCTACAAGCCTTTTTGGGTAAATCAAACTGACATCATATCCATCTCCCATGGATATGTTGTGATTTTGACAAAATCCACATCGGAAATTGCAACCAAATGATCCCACTGAAAGAACCAACGAACCTGGCTTATAATGATACAGTGGTTTTTTTTCTATTGGATCTAAATGAATCGCCGTCACTTGACCATAATTTATTGAAAACAATTTTCCTTCTATATTTTGAACTGTTTTACAAAACCCTTTATTTCCTTTTTTTATCATGCAATTATGTGGACACAAAGTGCATTGTACTGTATCGCTGTCAGTATTATTAAAATAGCTCACTTCTTTCACATCAAAACCTTCTCTATTTAATAATGCCTTGTGACAGTGAATTTTTCTATACTATAAGTTTCATTCTTGTCTATTCCTGCCTTTTTCAAAGCTATGTTCAATTGATCTTCGACTGTATTGATGCCTTTTAAATTTGGCAGCAGCAGTCCTCTTTTATATTCACTTGTAACAATAATGCCATAAATCTCTGGATCAAGTTCTTCTATATTTTCTACAGGTGTAGGGGTTTCCAATATATCAACAGTAATGGTCAAATCATCCATTTCTTCTTTTTCCACTACTGGAAATCTAGGATCTCTTGTTGCAGCACTAATGGCATTTTCAACTATTTCTTCTCCCAAAGTATTTCTAGTCGGTAAAAAAGTGCCTATGCATCCTCTAAGGCCCCCAGAATCCTTGATGGAAACGAATACCCCTCTTCTTGTCGCTTTTAATTCTTCAATATTAAAATATTCTGATTCTAAAAAATTCAACTCTCCCTTATACAGAATATATTGATTGATTGCCTCACGTGCTAATTTTACATAAGAATCTTCTTTATTCATTATTCTTTCTACATAATCCGCACGTGATTTTTCTATTTTCTCCACCATAGACCTTCCATGGTTTTGAATATTCTCAAATGCAACAATTCCATACCCTACTCCAAATGGACCCTCATAACTAATCATATCTGTCTCATAATCACTGCCGTCCAATGCACCAAGAAGTATATCAATTGATCTTTTCCCACATTCTCCTGCTTCTTCACAAAATTCAGGATCCATAGAAATTATTTTTTCGTTTTTCTTTCTCACAAGCAGATCAATAATCTTTTCATCAAACAATTTCCCTACAGGATTATAATCATATGGTCCTGAATCTTTAAGCCTGTGAGATAAATCTCCACTCGCAATAATAACTGCTCTTCGATCAAGATTTTCAATTGCTTCTTTAAGCGCAATTCCAACTTTATACAAGTCTTGATAACTCAGTAATCCATAAGTGATTGCAACTATTTTATATAATGGATATTTTTGATCGATAAAATACATAGGCACTAAAGTACCGTGATCAAGCATATGGGACGTTCCAAAATATTCTGCGGTCTCTTTATCAATCAATGCTCCACTCAATTTGTATTTCTTTGTCATTATTTTTGTCAATTCATCAACTAATTCTAAATCATTCTTTTTATTAAATTCTAATGTATACTCTCCAAATTTATTGAAGTTTCCCGTTAATTCTTTCTCATACAAGACGGCAATCCCATCGCTGAATAGAGGTCCATGTGGTGAAATAATAACAATTGTATGAGGGCTTAATTGTGAAATTCGGTTTGAAACATCTTTCATTCCCTCAACTGTGCTTAAAACTTTTTTCTCATCACCTTTTCCAATCTCATTAATAATGAGTGGTGGGTGAGGTGTTAAAAAACCAGCTAAAATTCCCATAAAATCACTCCTCATTAATAATATATACCACAAAAAAAGAAGAGTTCACATTTGAACTCCTCTTTGTTATAAATAATTTGATTATCTTTTTGAAAACTGTGGTGATTTTCTTGCTTTTTTAAGACCATATTTCTTTCTCTCAGTCATTCTTGGATCTCTTGTCAAGAATCCTGCTTTTTTAATAATTGGTCTATATTCGCCATCAGCTAATAAAAGTGCTCTTGAAATACCGTGTCTGATTGCACCAGCTTGACCAGTGAAACCACCACCACCTACTCTAACAATAACATCAAATTTAGATAATGTATCAGTTAGCACAAGAGGTCTTCTTACTTCGTTTCTCAAGATTTCATAGTCAAGATATTCATTGATATCTTTTCCATTTATTGTTACTTTTCCATTACCAGGAACCAATCTAACTCTAGCGACTGATGTTTTTCTTCTCCCAGTACCTTGATATTGTACGATTGCCATCAAATACCCTCCTTTGCCTATAATTCTAATGCTTCAGGTTTTTGAGCAGCATGGTTATGCTCTGGACCAGCATATACTTTTAGTTTAGTAAACATTTGACTTCCAAGAGAATTCTTTGGAAGCATTCCTTTTACAGCTAATCTGATAATTTCTTCAGGTTTTTTAGCTTGCATTTCTTTGTAAGTTCTTTCTCTCAAATGACCAACATATCCTGTATGCCAGCGATACATCTTAGCATTTTCTTTATTACCTGTCACCTTAACTTTTTCAGCATTAATGACAATTACAAAATCACCTGTATCAACATGTGGTGTGTAAATTGGCTTGTGTTTCCCTCTTAAAATAGTGGCAATTTCAGTTGACATACGTCCTAATGTTTTATCAGTCGCATCAACTACATACCATTTTCTTTCAATTTCTAATGGTTTTGCAACGTAAGATTTCATTTCTTACCTCCTAACGACAATTATATTTCATCTTTTATATTAACCCGGGGCTATTGGGTTATATTCTTTACAGTCAACATACATTCTATTATAGAATCATTCTTATGTCAAGCATTTATAATTGACCTTTTCAAGATAAAGTCCCGAAGCAGGTGCAATTCTATTTGTTTTATCCCTTGATCTGCTTTCCAATATTTCTCTTGTGATTTTAGGGTCTTTTTTTCCTCTTCCTATACACACTAAATGATGAACAATGATCCGTACCATATGATATAAAAATCCATTCCCAATGAATCTAATAATCAGAACATTATTTTCAATTTCAAAATCTATCCTGTAAATTTCTCTTATAGGATTATTCAGTTTGCTTTTATCACCAATCGATGAAAAGGATGTGTAATCATGTTTTCCAATCAAATATCTGGATGCTTCTCTCATCAATTCAATATTCAATTCATCCATAAACCAATAATAATTTCTATAGAAGACTTCTTCTTTTCTGTTGAAATTAATCTTATATATATAACTTTTCGAAAGTGCTGAATACCTCGCATGAAAATCTATGGGCATTTCCACTAAGTTATTTATTTGAATGCTTTTCATTAGTTTATTATTCAAGAAAAATCTTAAATTCTCTACAGGTATATTGCCATTATATAAAAAATTAAAACTTTGATTGATAGCGTGTACTCCCTTATCTGTTCTACCTGAACCATTGATCGAAATTTCACATTTTAAAAGTTTACTTAAAGTTCTCTCTAAATAGCCTTGGACAGTTAAATCATGGGGCAATCTCTGCCATCCCTTAAAAACTGATCCATCATAAGAAATTTCTATTAGAATATTCTTTATCATAGATATACCTTAACAATAATAATCATTGATATATATAAGAATACAAATATCGCTCCGATAATATCTTTTTTTGTGTATGCCAAAACCTTCAATCGTGTCCGGTTCTCGCCACCACGATAGCATCTTGCTTCCATGGCCATTGCCAGCTCATCTGCTCTTCTAAATGCGCTGATAAACAAAGGAACAAGCAGAGGGATTAAACTTTTTGCTCTTTTTATGATGTTACCACTCTCAAAATCTGCTCCTCGAGCCATTTGTGCTTTCATTATTTTGTCAGTTTCTTGAAGGAGTGTTGGAATAAACCGAAGTGCAATTGTCATCATCATAGCTAACTCATGTGCAGGAAGGCCTATCTTCTTGAATGGATTAAGCAATCTCTCTAATCCATCTGTCAACATAATTGGACTTGTTGTCAATGTCAATAATGAAGTTCCCGTAATAAGGAATATCAAGCGCAGCATCATAAAAAAAGCCTGATAAAGTCCTTCTCTCGTTATATCTAAAATCCATATTGAAAATACAATTTCTCCAGGTGTCAAGAATATATTTATACCAAATGCAAATATCAATATAAGTAAAATTGGTTTCAATCCTTTTAAAATATATTTAAAAGGAACTTTAGAAATTTTTACTGTCAATACAATGAATAAAACTACAGGTATATATTGATAAAAATCATTGACTAAAAAAAGAGAAATAATAAATAGAAAACTTGCCATGATTTTGAAACGAGAATCCAACTGATGAATAAATGAATTTGATGGATAATATTGTCCTATAGTAATATCTCTAATCATTTCTTACACCAACCAATCTAATCAATTCAGCTTTTACAGCTTCGAATGAAATAGCATTGGAATCAATTTCAATATTTTTCTCCCTTAAAGCATTGACCAAGTAAAGTATTTGTGGAAGGCCCAAACCTATTTCTTCCAATCTTTGAGCATGTCTAAAAACTAATTCTTTAGGTCCGACTATTTCAATTTTTCCTTGATGCATTACAATAATGCGATCTACAAGTCTTGCAATATCTTCCATGCTATGCGACACTAAAATAACTGTGATTTTCTTCTCACTATGCAGTCGTTTAATCTGATTGAGTATTTCATCTCTTCCTCTTGGATCTAGGCCGGCTGTCGGTTCATCTAAGATCAACACTTCCGGTTCCATTGCAAGCACACCGGCTATCGCCACTCTTCTCTTTTGCCCTCCACTGAGTTCAAAAGGCGATTTATCCTTGTACTCATTAAAATCAATATTGACAATATCCATCGCATAACGAACTCTTTTATCGATTTCACTATCCGATAGATTTAAGTTACTAGGTCCAAAAGCAATATCTTTATAGACTGTTTCTTCAAATAACTGATACTCAGGGTATTGGAAAACCAATCCTACTTTTTTTCTTATTTCAGACAATTTTATTTTTTTGTCTGTAATATCAACGCCGTTTACAATAATTTTACCTTCAGTAGGTTTTATCAATCCATTCATATGCTGTATTAAAGTTGATTTTCCTGATCCCGTGTGCCCAATCAGACCAATAAATTCCCCTTGATCAATATTGATAGAAATATTATCTAAAGCTGTCGTTTCAAAAGGCGTTCCAAGATCATATATATAACTTAAATTTTCTATAATAATTGACATATCTCTTCCACCATTTCTTCAACAGTTAAAATATCCTCTTTAATATTGATTCCGGAGTTTCTTAAATGATAAGCCATAAGCGTTACTTGAGGAACATCCAGTCCCATATCCTGAAGTTTTGCTACTTCCTTAAAAACTTCATTTGGTGTACCATCTATAATAACTTTACCTTCTTCAATTACCACTACACGTTTTGCTTTAATTGCTTCTTCCATGAAATGTGTAATATGAATTACAGTAATATTTTCGTCCCGATTTAATTTTTCAATTGTCTCCATAACTTCTTTTCTGCCTACTGGATCCAACATCGCTGTTGGTTCATCCAATACAATACAATCTGGTTTCATGGCCAATATGCCCGCGATAGCTACGCGTTGTTTTTGACCGCCTGACAATAAGTACGGTGGTTTTTTCATATGTTCACTCATGCCGACTTGTGCCAATGCTGAATCTACTCTTTCTCTAATCATAAATTGAGGCAGTCCAAGATTTTCTGGCCCAAAAGCTACATCTTCCTCAACTACAGTTGCAACAATCTGATTGTCCGGATTCTGAAAAACCATTCCTGCAGTTTTTCTTATTTCCCAAATCAGCTTATCATCTTTTGTATTCATGCCAGCTACAAAAACATTTCCTTCAGTAGGCAAAAGTATGCCATTGATTAATTTTGCAAGTGTTGACTTGCCGGAGCCATTATGTCCGATAACAGCTACAAAATCACCTTTTTCAACATGTAGGTCAATCATTTCTATAGCTATTGACTTATATTCACTTGTCTCATAAGTATATCCTACTTGTTGTATTTTAATCATTTCATACCTCTTATCTCTTTAAATAATGTAGAAAAGGGACTAATCATAGTCCCTTATATTAACTCAATAATTGCCATTGGTGCATTGTCGCCTCTACGAGGAGACGTTTTGATGATTCTTGTGTATCCACCATTTCTTTCTTGATATTTAGGGGCAATTTCGTCGAACAAATTCTTTACTACTGTTTCACTTGTTAAATAAGACAATGCTTGTCTCTTTGCATGCAAGTCTCCTTTTTTACCAAGAGTGACCATTTTATCAGCAATTTTTCTAATCTCTTTTGCACGCGTTTCAGTAGTAGTTATTCTACCATGCTGCAATAATTGAGTAGTTAAGTTTCTAAGCATCAATTCTCTATGAGAACTTGTTCGTCCTAATTTGCGATATTCTGCCATACTTCCCCTCCTTTACTCATCATTTGCTCGTAAACCTAAGTCGAGCTCTAATAATTTTACTTTTACTTCTTCAAGAGACTTTTTACCCAGATTACGAACTTTCATCATATCATCTTCTGATTTTGACGCCAATTCTTCGACTGTGTTTATTCCCGCACGTTTCAGACAGTTGTAAGATCTTACTGAAAGATCCAATTCTTCTATCGTCATTTCAAGAACTTTCTCTTTTTTGCCTTCTTCTTTTTCGAACATGATTTCCATATTATCAACATGATCAGTCATGTCTATAAATAAGTTCAAATGTTCTTTCATTATTTTAGCGCCTAAAGATGCCGCTTCATCAGGCTTGATTGTGCCGTCAGTCCATATTTCCAAGGTTAGACTATCATAATCAGCATTTTGACCGACACGAGTTTTATCAACACTGTAATTCAATTTTTTCACAGGTGTGTAAATTGAATCCACAGGAATTGTTCCTATTGTCATAGTCTCGTCTTTATTAGCTTCAGATGGTACATACCCTCTGCCTTTTCCAATAGCAATTTCCATTCTTAAAGATGCTTTATCTTCCAAAGTTGCAATATGTAGACTTGTATCTAATATTTCAACATCAGCATCAACAATTAAATCACCGGCTGTAATGGCACCAGGTTTATCTGTGTCAATTCTAATTATTTTAATTTGGTCGTCAGAATGAATTTTTGCTGCTAATTCTTTTAGGTTCAGAATTATTGCAACAACATCTTCTTTGACCCCGGGAACTGTTGAAAATTCATGTAAGACATTTTCAATTTTGATCCACTTCACAGCAGTTCCGGGCAAAGACGATAGTAATACTCTTCTTAAACTATTACCCAAAGTTGTTCCATAGCCTCTTTCTAAAGGAGCTATAACAAACTTCCCATAGTTATTGCTTAAGTCGTATTCTACAATCTCTATGCTTGGCTTTTCAATTTCTATCATCAATGACCCTCCTTCTAAAAATGGTCTTTACGAGGATAAAATGCGATACTAACCTATCTAGAATAAAGCTCAATGATTAAATGCTCTTCTATTGGTAGGTCAATGTCCTCTCTAGAAGGCATCGCTACTATTTTACCTTCAAGCTTCTCTACGTCAGATTCAATCCAACTTGGAGTAGTAGCTGACTTCTCCATAATATCTTTAAACTTTTGTGAAGTTTGAGATTTCTCTCTCACCGCAACTACGTCTCCGATACTTAAAGACATTGATGGAATATCAGCCTTTTTACCATTTATAGTAAAGTGACCATGTGTAACCAATTGTCTCGCTTCTTTTCTTGAAGATGCAAGACCCATTCTGTAAACAACATTATCGAATCTTACTTCTAAAAGTCTTAAGAAGTTCTCACCTGTCATACCAGCCATTTTCGTTGCATTTTCATATGTTTTAAGAAATTGGCTTTCGAGTAAACCGTAATATCTTTTAACTTTTTGTTTTTCTCTTAACTGTATACCGTAGTTTGAAAGTTTTCCTCTTTTTGTGCCGTGTTGTCCAGGAGCAGTCGCTCTCTTATTCATAGCACATTTGTCAGAGTAACATCTATCGCCTTTAAGAAATAGTTTTTCGCCTTCTCTACGACATAACCTACAAGATGGTCCTGTATATCTTGCCATTTAACTCTACACCTCCTATCGCTATACTCTTCTTCTTTTTGGTGGTCTACATCCATTATGTGGAATTGGAGTAACATCGTTTATTAAATTAATTTCTAATCCTACAGCTTGTAAAGATCGGATTGCAGCTTCTCTTCCCGCGCCAGGTCCTTTAACAAATACCTGGACAGATTTAAGTCCATGCTCCATACCTTCTTTAGCAACAGATTCAGCAGCCATTTGAGCAGCAAAAGGAGTTGATTTTCTTGACCCTTTGAACCCTAAACTACCAGCACTTGCCCAAGCAATTGAATTGCCATCCAAATCAGTCAACGTGATAATCGTATTGTTGAATGTTGATTGGATATGTGCTTGACCACGCTCGATATTCTTTTTCTCGCGTTTCTTTCTACGCACTTTTTTTCCCTTAACAGCCATTCGTCAACCTCCTTACTTTTTCTTACGTCCTACAGTTCTCTTAGGACCTTTTCTAGTTCTTGCATTTGTTTTTGTCTTTTGTCCTCTTACTGGAAGACCTTTTCTATGTCTGATTCCTCTATAACAACCAATTTCTTTTAGTCGTTTTATATTCATTGCAACTTCACGTCTTAAATCACCCTCAACCGTATGGTCGTTTTCGATGATTTGTCTTAAATTGCTAACTTCTTCTTCAGTCAAATCTTTTACTCTTGTATCAGGACTGATGCTAGCTTTTTCTAAGATATTTTGTGATGTTGGTAGGCCAATACCAAAAATATAAGTCAAGCCTATTTCAACCCTCTTGTCTCTTGGAAGGTCAACACCTGCGATTCTCGCCATCTACTTACACCTCCTAAATTGTGTACGCTTATTGAGATTATATATGAAATGACAATGGTCCCTTAGCGGGCAGCCGCACCGATTATCATATACATCCTTTTAACCTTGAACTTGTTTGTGCTTCGGATTTTCGCAAATTATCATAACTTTACCTTTACGCTTGATAACTTTACATTTCTCGCACATTGGTTTTACCGATGGTCTAACTTTCATGTTATCCCTCCTTATTTCTTTCCACGCCAGACTATTCTACCTTTAGTTAAATCGTAAGGAGATAATTTCAAAGTAACGATATCCCCTGGCAAAATTCTAATATAATGCATTCTAAGTTTTCCTGTTATATAAGCCATAACTACATGACCATTTTCTAATTCAACTTTAAACTGTGCATTTGGTAGAGCTTCAACCACAACGCCTCTTACTTCAATCGAATCATTACTTGCCATACATGAACCTCCTAACCTAAATTGCTTTCTAAATTCAATTTTTCTATTTCACGTCTTACCATCACATTAGTTATCTTCTCACCATTATCAATTTTATCAACAATAAATTGACTGACATGATTTGTTTTCTGCAAATGCTTTATTTTTTTCTTCTTAGGTTTTTCAACCTTTCTCAGATCACCATCGACAAGATGAACGAATTGATCATCTATAATTTCGATGATAACAAAGTATCTGCCAAAATCACGTCCAGCTTTTGAAACAACTAATTGTCCTGGTAAAACTTGAGAAGTATTTATCATAATAAACACCTCACTTATAGTATTGTCAAGAGCTCAGGTTCACCTTCAGTAATGGCTAAGGTGTTTTCATAATGAGCTGATAACGAATTATCCATAGTAACTACCGTCCATCCATCTTGAAGAGTTTTAACATCATACCCTCCTAAATTGACCATCGGTTCTATTGCAAATACCATGCCCCTCTTAAGACGAGGTCCTTTATCAGGAGGTCCGTAATTAGGGATTTGTGGATCTTCATGTAAATCCTGCCCAATACCGTGTCCTACATAATTTCTGACAATAGAAAATCCATTTTCTTCAACAAATGTTTGTATTGCATGAGAGATATCTGATAATTTATACCCTTCTTTACAATACTTCAAACCTTCATAAAAGCTTTGTTTAGTCACATCAATCAGTTTTTGAGCTTGGGCAGATATCAAACCTACGCCATGCGTCCTTGCAGCATCACCATGATAGCCTTTATAAAAAGCACCAATATCAACACTTATTATATCACCTTCTTTTAAAATACGATTAAAATCAGGTATTCCATGAACAACTTCTTCATTTATTGAACTGCATATAGTCCCTGGAAATCCACCATAACCTTTAAAAGATGGTACTGCGTCATTATCTAAAATCGCTTTTTCAGCAATTTCATCTAACTCCTTTGTTGATATACCTGGCCGAATATTTTTTTCAACCATTTCATGAGCATATGCTGTAATTCTGCCTGCTTCTTTCATGATATCAATTTCTCTTTTGGATTTAACTATGATCATTCTACTCACCTAAAATATCTACAATATCAGTGAAAACATCCGAAATGTCCTTTTGTCCATTTATGTCGACTAACAATTTTTTATCGTTATAGTATTCAATAAGCGGAGAAGTTTCATCTGTATAAACTTTAATTCGATTAGTGACAGTTTCTTCATTGTCATCAGATCTCTGATACAATTCTCCACCACACTTATCACAAACACCTTCAACTTGTGAAGGATTGAAATCAACGTGATATGTCGCACCACAATCTTTACAAATTCTTCTTCCAACTGCTCTTTCTACCAAAACATTTGGATCTACTTTTATATTCAACACATAATCAAGATGATCATCGTTTTTTTCTAAAAAATCATTCAGATATTCAGCTTGAACAACTGTTCTTGGAAATCCGTCAAGCAGATAGCCATTTGCAGTATCACCTTCTGATAATCTGTCTACTACTATTTCAACTACTAAACTATCCGGAACTAATTCTCCTCGATCCATAAAACTTTTTGCTTTAAGTCCAAGTTCAGTTCCTTCTTTTAAATTCTTTCTAAAAATATCACCAGTTGAAATATGAGGCAAATTGTATTTTTCAACAATACTCGCTGCCTGTGTTCCTTTTCCTGCCCCAGGAGGGCCTAAAAGTACCAATTTCATCTTTTCACCTCTATTTCAAGAACCCTTGGTAATGTCTCATTACCATTTGCGCTTCAACTTGTTTCATAGTTTCTAAAGAAACACCAACAACAATCAGTAAAGAAGTTCCCCCGAATGAAATCTGTAATTCTCCAAGAGCTAAAATGATATTTGGCAATGTCGCTATTAACGCCAAGAAAACAGCACCTGCCATTGTCAATCTGTTCATTGTTCTTGTTAAATAATCACTCGTTGGTCTACCTGGTCTAATACCTGGAATAAAACCACCATTTTTCTTCATATTATCTGCAACTTCAATTGGATTGAATATTACAGAAGTATAGAAATATGTGAAGAAAATGATCAACAATCCATTCAACACATTATATAGTGCTGTTGTTGAATTGAAATATGTCTTAACCCACAGATAAAAACCTGATGTCGGCCAAAATTGTGCTATTGTTATCGGAAACATCAATAATGAAATTGCAAAGATTACTGGAATAACACCCGCTTGATTTACTTTCAACGGAATATGTGTGTTATGTCCTCCATACATCTTTCTACCTACAACTCTTTTAGCATATTGAACAGGTACTTTTCTAGCTCCCTGTTGAATATAAATAACACCCATAATGACTACGATAGCAACCACTACAAATATCAAAATACTAAAAATACCAAGATCTCCTGCAAATAATCTAGTAACCATGCTGATTGTTGCATCTGGCACTCTAGCAATTATACCAGCGAAAATGAATAAAGAAATACCATTCCCTATACCATTTTCATTAATTTTTTCACCTAGATACATCAAGAATGCTGTTCCTGCCGTTAAAGTAATGACTGAAATTGCAATTGAAGTTGCATCATAACTGATAAATGCTTGTCTGAAAAATCCTGCACTAATACCAAACGCTTGGATTAAAGCTAAAACTACTGTACCATAACGTGTCATCTGTGCTAGTTTCTTTCTACCTGTTTCGCCTTCTTTCGCCATTCTTTCCAATGCAGGTATAGCTATCTGCAACAAATTGACAATAATTGATGCAGTAATATATGGTGAAATACCAAGTGCAAATATTGTGAAGTTTTTGAACGCTCCACCAGACATCAGATTAAAGAATCCAATTAGACCCTCATCAGCTGTAAATAATGAAGCTAACTTTAATTTGTCGATTCCTGGTACAGGTATTGCAGTTCCTAATCTAAAGATAACCAACATTGCCATTGTATAAAGCAGTCTCTTCTTTAAATCAGGAATCTTCCATGCATTTTTTAGAGTTGAAAGCAATTAAATCACCTCTGCCTTTCCTCCAGCTGCTTCAATTTTCTTCATTGCAGACTGAGTAAATTTATTAGCTTTGATATTTAACGCTTTATTCAACTCTCCGTCACCCAAAATTTTAATACCGTATTTCAAGGAATTGATTATACCTTTTTCTAGTAAAATTTCAGGAGTTACTTCTGCTTGATCATCGAAGACATTTAAATCAGCAACATTCAGGATCAACCATTCTTTTTTGAATCTTGCGTTTGTAAATCCACGCTTTGGAATTCTTCTGAACAAAGGCATTTGACCACCTTCAAAACCAGGTCTTACGCCTCCACCCGATCTAGAATTTTGACCATTACTACCTCTTCCAGCAGTTGTTCCAAGTCCTGAACCTGTACCTCTACCGACTCTTTTCTTACTTTTTCTAGAGCCTTCTGCAGGCTTTAAATCATGTAGTCTCATCAGTGCACCTCCTTTTTATGCTTCTTCAACTTCAACTAGATGTTCTACCTTTGCTATCATACCTCTAGTCTGAGGATTGTCTATTTTTTCTACAACTTGGTTTAATTTTCTCAAACCAAGTGCTTGAATATTTTTTTTGTGTACTGGCTTAGTACCGATTGTACTTTTTATTAATTTAATTCTTAATATATTAGCCAAGGTCATTACCCCCTAACCTAAAATTTCTTTGATAGTTTTGCCACGAAGTTTCGCAACTCCTGACGCAGTTTTCAACATTTGCAACCCTACCATAGTTGCGTTAACAACATTTCTAGGATTGTTTGATCCTAAGGATTTCGCTCTTACATCTTTTATACCAGCTAACTCAAGTACAGCACGAACTGGTCCACCCGCAATAACTCCAGTACCTTCAGCAGCAGGCATTAAATATACTAATCCAGAACCAAATTCACCCTTGATATCATGTGGGATTGTAGTTCCTAATCTCGGAACCAAAATCAAGTTCTTTTTAGCATCTTCAATTGCCTTTCTAATTGCTTCAGGAACCTCTAAGGCTTTACCTTTTCCGATTCCTACGTGGCCATTTTCATCACCAACAACTACAAGAGCACTAAATCTAAAGTTTCTACCGCCTTTAACAACTTTAGTAACTCTGTTTATGTTTATAACCTGTTCCTTGAGGTCTAATTTTGACGCATCGATTCTTTGACGATTCATACTTATCCCTCCTTTTAGAATTTTAATCCTGCTTCTCTTGCTCCATTAGCCAATTCTTGTACACGACCATGGTATAAATATCCCGCTCGATCAAAAACTACTGTTTCGAAGCCTTTTTCAAGCGCTTTTTTAGCAACAAGCTGACCAACTAATTTAGCAGCTTCCTTGTTGCCTCCATTACTGAATTGTCCTTGTAATTCTTTATCTAATGAAGAAGCAGAAACTAAAGTATTTCCATTAACATCATCGATCAATTGCGCATAAATGTTCTTCGAACTTCTAAACACATTCAGTCGAGGACGCTCAGGAGTTCCAGATGTTTTCTTACGCACTCTTAATTGACGTGCTTGTCGATTTTTGTTTTTGTTAACTTTTTTAATCATATTGTCACTCCTTTCTACTTACCTGCTTTTCCTTCTTTACGTCTTACATTTTCTCCTAAATATCGAATTCCTTTACCTTTGTAAGGCTCTGGTTTTCTCCAATCTCTTATCTTAGCAGCATAATTTCCCACTAGCTGCTTGTCAATTCCTTTGATAATAATTTCTGTTTGACTTGGAACCTCAGTAACAATTCCTTCAGGATCTTTCATAACTACTGGATGTGAAAATCCTAATTGTAAATCCAAGTTCTCGCCTGTTTTTGTAGCACGATAACCTACACCTACGATTTGCAGTCTTTTTTCGAATCCTTTAGCAACGCCTGTTACCATATTTGCAATCAACGCTCTGTATAAACCATGTAGTGATCTATTGACTTTATTGTCATTTGGTCTTGTGACCAAGACTTGATTGTCTTCAATCTTTACAGTAATCTTTGCATCAACTTGCTCACTTAAAGTACCAAGAGGTCCTTTTACAGAAACTAAATTCTTTTCATCTACTGTAACTTCAACTCCCTGTGGGATTTCTATCGGAAGTTTACCTATTCTAGACATTATTGTACCTCCTAAGCTTTTCTTACCATACGTAGCAAATAACTTCGCCACCTATGCCCAATTTTCTTGCTTCTTTATCAGAAACGATTCCCTGAGAAGTAGAAATTATTGCAATTCCCAATCCTCCCAATACTCTAGGGATTTCATCACTCTTTGCAAATACTCTTAATCCTGGTTTTGAAATTCTTTTCAATCCAGTAATTACTTTTTCATTATTTGGTCCGTATTTCAATTCTACTTTAACAATACCTTGCTTGTTATCCTCGATAACCTCATAATTCTTAATGAATCCTTCATTAAGAAGAATGTCAGCTAATTTTTTCTTCATATTTGAAGCAGGTATTTCTACGCTTTTATGTCTTACGTTATTCGCATTCCTAATTCGTGTCAACATATCTGCGATAGGATCTGTTATCATCATGGTCATAACCTCCTTTCAAACTTTACCAGCTTGCCTTTCTAACTCCTGGTATCTCACCTTTATATGCTAATTCTCTAAAGCAAATACGGCAGACTCCATATTTTCTCAAATAAGCATGTGGTCTACCACATATCGAACATCTACTATATTCTCTTGTTGAGTATTTTTGCTTTCGAGACTGTTTAACTTTAAGAGCTTTTTTAGCCACAGCTTTACCTCCTTATTATTTGCTAAATGGCATTCCCATTAACTTTAGCAATTCGCGTGCTTCTTCATCTGTATTAGCTGTAGTAACAAAAGTAATATCCATTCCTCTTACAGTATCTACTTTATCATATTCGATCTCAGGGAATATCAATTGTTCTTTTACGCCTACAGAGTAGTTGCCTCTTCCATCAAATGAATTCGGGTTAACTCCTCTAAAGTCACGCACTCTAGGTAAAGAAATGTTTACAAATCTATCTAAAAATTCATACATTCTTGCGCCTCTAAGTGTAACTTTCGCTCCTACATTCATGCCTTCACGAACTTTAAAGTTCGCTACTGATTTTTTTGCTTTAGTAATAATTGGTCTTTGACCAGCAATTATTCCTAATTCATCTACAGCACTTTGCAATAATTTTGCATTGTCTTTAGCATCACCCAAACCCATATTAATTACAATTTTCTCAAGTTTCGGAATTTGCATAGGACTTTTGTATTGAAATTTAACCATCAATGCACTTTTCACATCGGTGTTATATTTGTCTTTTAATCTAGGCAATTTTTTTACCTCCTTTCAAAGTAAGGATTAATCTAATGTTTCTCCACTCTTTACAGAGACTCTTACTTTTTTACCATTTTCTAAAATTTGATGTCTGATTCTTGTACCTGCTTTGGCTTTTGAATCGTAAACCATTACATTAGATACATGAATCGGCGCTTCTTGATGAATAATTCCACCTTGTTGAACTTTTTGTGTTGGCTTCTGATGTTTTGTCACCATATTTACGCCTTCCACAATCACTCTTTGTGTGTCTCTATTTACTTGAAGCACTTTGCCTTTTTTACCTCTATCTTTTCCAGAGATAACTATGACAGTATCGCTTTTTTTAATACGCACTACTTACACCTCCTAATTAAAGTACTTCAGGAGCTAAAGATACTATCTTCATGTATTTCTTATCTCTAAGTTCTCTAGCTACAGGGCCAAAAATACGTGTGCCAACTGGATTCAAGTCTTCTTTGATAATAACAGCTGCATTATCATCGAATTGTAAATGAATTCCATCATTTCTTCTAATTCCAGTTTTCGTTCTTACTATAACAGCTTTAACAACATCACCTTTTTTGACAACCCCGCCTGGTGTTGCATTTTTAACTGCACAAACAACTGTATCACCAATATTACCATATCTTCTTCGTGATCCGCCTAATACTCGAATAACAAGCAATTCCTTCGCACCAGAATTATCTGCTACTTTTAAACGGCTTTCTTGTTGAATCATGGATTTGCCTCCTTCCGAACCTACTTAGCTTTTTCGATAATTTCAACTAATCTCCATCTTTTATCTCTACTAAGTGGTCTAGTTTCCATTATTTTGACTTTGTCACCAATACCACATGAATTCGTTTCATCATGGGCTTTAAACTTATTAGTTCTTTTAACACGTTTTCCGTAAATAGGATGACGTATAAAATCTTCTACTTTAACAACGATCGTTTTATCCATCTTGTCAGATACAACACGACCTATTTTAGTTTTTCTTAGTCCTCTTTCACTCACAGCAGAACCTCCTTTAGCTTAAGCTTCAAATTCCATTTCTTTCAATACTGTCTTAACTCTGGCAATATCTTTTTTAACCATATTTATTTTATTAGTATTATCTAATTGACCAGTAGCAAGTTGGAATCTTAAATTAAAAAGCTCATTTTTTAAATCAACTAATTTTGTATTTAATTCATTATTGGTCATATCTCTGAATTGTTTAGCTTTCATCAGATTCACCGCCTTTTTCTATAACGTCGTCACGTTTGACGAATTTACATTTTATTGGAAGCTTGTTAGCAGCCAATCTCATCGATTCTCTTGCTAATTCTTCACTAACACCTGACATTTCAAACATAATACGTCCAGGTTTAACTACAGCTACCCAATATTCTGGAGAACCTTTACCTGCACCCATTCGTGTTTCTGCCGGTTTTTGTGTTACTGATTTATGAGGGAAAATTTTGATCCAAACTTTTCCGCCTCTTTTGATTTTTCTATTAATTGCAATCCTTGCCGCTTCAATCTGATTAGAAGTGATCCATGCAGGTTCTAAAGCAACAAGACCGTATTCTCCATAAGTAACAGTACTACCTCTTTGTGCTTCACCCTTCATTCTGCCTCTATGGACTTTACGATGTTTAACTCTTTTAGGCATTAACATGGTTTTTTGCCTCCTTCCTGCAAATAATTATTGCTTATCTCTTTTATTGTTTGTATTAGGTGTATTTCTTCTAGGTTTTTTGCTTTTTTGAGGTCTAGCATCTCCAGCTTGTCTAGCAGTCAATCTTGTAAGAACTCTGCCTTCGCCTGGTTTTGGTAAAATCTCACCGTTATTTATCCATACTTTAACACCGATTTTGCCATAAGTAGTATCTGCTTCTGCAAATCCATAAGCAATATCAGCTCTTAATGTAGATAACGGAACATTCCCTTCAGAATATCCTTCAGTTCTCGCCATATCTGCTCCGCCTAAACGTCCAGCAGTTGATATTTTTATACCTTTAGCTCCAGCTCTCATACTTCTTTGAATCGCTTGCTTCATTGCTCTTCTGAATGAAATTCTTCTTTCTAATCCAAAAGATACACTTTCAGCAACTATTTGAGCATCAACATCAGGGTTTTTGATTTCAGATATATCGATATGAACGCTTTTTCCAGTTAATTTTTCTAATTTCTCGCGGATGATTTTGATGTTTTCTCCACCTTTTCCAACGATCATTCCTGGTTTAGCAGTAAAGATATTTACAAACACTCTGTTGTTTGCAGTTCTGTCAACATAAACTCTTGAAATACCTGAGGTATAATAATTTTTCTTGATGTATTTTCTAATTTCGTAATCTTCCTTCAATAAAATAGGAAAATCTTTTTTGTCAGCATACCATTTAGAGTCCCAGTCTTTAACGACGCCGACTCTCAACCCATGCGGGCTAACTTTTTGACCCATTCAACTTCGCCTCCTTTACTCTTTTTCAGAAACAGCAACACCTACGTGGCTTGTTCTTCTCTTGATAGGATTCGCTCTACCCATTGACCCTGCTTTCCATCTTTTCATGGTCGGCCCTTGGTTAGCGTATATCTCAGAAACAAACAATTTCTCGACATCCATATCATGATTGTTTTCAGCATTAGCAACTGCTGAATTCAACACTTTCAAGAAAATCTCAGCACCTTTGTTGGGTGTAAATTTTAAAATTGCTTTTGCTTCTTTAACGCTTTTTCCCCTAACCAAATCTGCAATAGGCTTCATTTTTCTAGGAGAAATCCTTATATGTTTAGCAATAGCTCTCGCTTGCATTTTACAGCCTCCTTCCAGTTAATATCAGAACTACTTTTTAACCTTGCTAGATTTATCTCCAGCATGTCCTCTGAAAGTTCTTGTTGGAGCAAACTCCCCTAATTTATGTCCGATCATATCCTCTGTAACGTATACTGGAATATGTTTCTTGCCATCATGAACAGCAATCGTATGTCCAACCATTTGAGGGAATATAGTTGAAGCTCTTGACCAAGTTTTTATAACTCTTTTCTCACTCGCTTCATTCATGCCTTCAATTTTTTTCAACAGACTCGCATGTATAAAAGGTCCTTTTTTAAGAGATCTTCCCACTTAATCGTCCTCCTTTCAATTAATAACCTATTTTTTCTTTCTAGGTTTAACAATATATTTATTCGAAGTTTTGTTTTTCTTTCTAGTTTTGTAACCAAGTGCCGGCTTACCCCAAGGAGTTACTGGAGACGGTCTACCTACTGGAGCACGTCCTTCACCACCACCATGTGGATGATCATTAGGATTCATTACAGAACCTCTAACTGTTGGTCTTATTCCCATATGTCTAGTACGGCCTGCTTTACCGATCGAAATATTCTCATGATCCAAGTTTCCAACTTGACCTATTGTTGCTCTACACTCGATTCTAACCATTCTAACTTCGCCAGAAGGTAGTCTAACTTGAGCATAGTCGCCCTCTTTAGCCATCAACTGAGCTGAGTTACCAGCAGAACGCACCATTTGTCCGCCTTTTCCTGGTTTCAATTCAATATTGTGAATTAAAGTACCTACTGGAATACTGCTTAGCGGCATTGCATTACCCACTTTAATATCTGAACCTACTCCAGAATATATAACATCTCCAACCTTTAACTTGTTAGGTGCTAAGATATATCTTTTTTCGCCATCAGCATAAAATAATAACGCTATATTCGCACTTCTATTCGGATCATATTCAATCGCATTTACTGTTGCAGGAATATTATCCTTATTTCTTTTGAAATCTATAATTCTGTATTTCTTTTTGCTTCCTCCGCCTCTATGTCTAACAGTAATTTTTCCGGAATTATTTCTTCCAGAAAATTTCTTTAAAGCAACTACTAAAGACTTTTCTGGTTTCTTTTTAGTAATTTCTTCAAATGTTGAAACCGTCATATGTCTCACAGCAGGAGAAGTGGGCTTAAAACTTTTGATACCCATGAACGCAACCTCCTTTTATTCGTATTACATACCTTCAAAGAATTGAATTTCTTTGCTATCCTGCGATAATTGTACAATCGCTTTTTTCCAAGTAGCTCTGTAACCTACAAAACGACCTTGTCTTTTCTTTTTACCTTTTACAATCATCGTATTAACACTCAAAACTTTTACGCCAAATATCTTTTCGATCGCATCTTTAATTTCAACTTTATTTGATTTTCTGTCTACTTTAAAAGTGTATTTTTTTGACGCAGTATATTCCATACTAGTTTCAGTAATGATAGGAGCGATGATCACATCATAAGGTGTTCTCATTATGCGTACACCTCCTCAATTTTCTTAACAGCATCCAATGTCAAAACCAAATGCTCATGATTCAATACATCATAAACGTTTAATACCTCAACAAAGCTTGCTGCTACACCAGGAATATTTCTAGCTGACTTCACAACTTTATCATTCATACCTGCTGTTACAATCAATGTTTTTCCTTGCACATCAATTGCTTTTAAAATAGAAATCACATTTTTTGTTTTAATTTCATTTAAATCGAAATCAGTAACAATTTTCAATTCTGCATCGTTCACTTTAGCGCTTAACGCTGAACGCATAGCCAATCTTCTAACTTTTTTAGAGATCTTAAAGCTATAACTTCTTGGCTTTGGAGCAAATGCAACACCACCACCTACAAAGTGAGGCGCTCTGATTGTTCCTTGTCTTGCACGTCCTGTACCTTTTTGTTTAAATGGTTTTTTACCACCACCACGCACTTCAGCTCTAGTCTTAGCAGATTGAGTTCCTTGTCTGTTATTTGCAAGGTAGTTTCTAACTACTTCATGCATTACAGGGATATTCGGTTCAATCCCAAACACTGCTTCATTTAATTCTATTTCTTCTACACCTTCACCTGAAAGGTTATATACACGAAACTTAGGCACCGTTATTCCTCCTTTCATCAGCTATTATTTGCTTGCCTTAACAGCTTTTTTAATTGTTAAAAATCCTTTTTTAGGTCCAGGTATTCCACCTTTAACTAATAGTAAATTCTTTTCAGCATCTACTCTTATTACTTCTAAATTTTGCATAGTAACTCTTTCGTTACCCATGTGTCCTGCCATGTGCATACCTTTAAGCACTCTAGCCGGGTAAGATGAAGCTCCTAATGAACCAGCAGCTCTATGGAATTTAGAACCATGTGTCTTAGGTCCTGTTCTTTGATTCCATCTTTTAACAGCTCCAGCTGTTCCTTTACCTTTAGAAGTTCCAGTTACATCAATTAATGTACCTTCTTCTAAAATGTCTGCTTTGATCACTTGACCCAGTTCAAATTCATTTGGATTATCCACTCTGAATTCTACTACGTGTTTTTTCGCTGAAACGCCAGCTTTTTTGAAGTGACCTTGTTCAGGTTTATTACTTCTACTCTCTTTTTTGTCAGCAAAAGCAACTTGGATCGCATTGTATCCATCAGTTTCTACTGTCTTGATTTGAGTTACAAATACCGGTCCTGCCTCAATAACACTCACTGGAATCATATTGCCATTGCCATCAAATATCTGAGTCATGCCGATTTTTTTTCCTAAAATCCCTAACATTTTACACCTCCCAATAATCTTACAGCGGATTGCAATTTTGCAATCATCCTAAAACTCGAGATCTATATGAACTCATTCTTAGTCGCCTATAACTTGATTTCGATATGCACGCCTGCTGGTAAATCCAACTTTTTAAGTGCATCACTTGTTTCTTTTGTCGGATTCAAGATGTCAATCAATCTCTTATGAGTTCTTCTTTCGAATTGCTCTCTAGAATCTTTGTACTTGTGGACCGCTCTCAAAATAGTAACGATCTCTTTTTTAGTTGGTAGTGGAACTGGGCCTGAAACTTCCGAACCTGTTCTTTTTACACTTTCAACAATTTTAGCTGCTGAGCTGTCAAGTACCTTGTGATCATAAGATTTTAATATCAATCTGATCTTTTCTAATCCTGCCATTTTTTTACCTCCTCTTCATCGCATGTTTTTTAAATTCACACGACGGGGTCGTAAACTCAACCGGGTGTTTCCTGGTTGTTGTAAAATAAATAAACGAACCCACATCGCCCACTTCATGAGTAGACATACTCCGCAGAAGTTCTCTATCACCATAGTAACCTCCTGCTTCATCGCAGTATTTCACACACTTAATTAGTATATAACAAAACCTTGCACTTGGCAAGGTTTTTTATAAAATAATTTGTTGTTATTCAATCACTCATTAAGAATATACCATTCCTACCTCAATTACAAGTAAAAACTCATTTTACTCTTAATTAACCGCTGACTTTATATATCATTGATACGAAGAAAGTTCAAATTCAAGTTTCTTCTAAATACCAATCTATTTTTTTAATTGTTTTGCAATAGCTTCTGCAGCTTTCACTAACGGATAACCTGCAGGTGATGCTGTCAACATTGGTTGTGTGCCTATTTGTGTAACTAAAAGATCATTGACTGTCATATGGTTTTGAATTGCAATACCAATTGCATTTGTCAGTTCACCAATTTCTTTTCCACCTAGAACTTCACCACCAAGAATCAACCCAGTATTTTTAGAAACAATCAATTTAACTGTTTGTTTATGTGCATCTCCAAATTTTCCAGGATGACGATTCATTCCTGTAAATGATCCTGTTGCAATATTGAATCCTTCAGCAATAGCTGCTTTTTCTATCAAGCCTGCAACACCTAATCCAGTTTCACCGATACAAGTCGAATATATCCCGACTGTTCCCCTAAATGTAGCAAATGTGCATAGGCCATAAAGATTCAGTCCCGCAACTCTAGCCTCTGTACATGCAGTAGACGCCAACATAATTCTTGAAATTTTTCCTGTAGAGAAATCTACTTTTGATGCACAGTCTCCCGCAGCAAAAACATCTTTTACTTCTGTTCTTCTATGTTGATCTGCTTCAATAAAACCGAATTTATTTAATGTAAGTCCCATATCTTTTGCCAATTCAGTATTTGGCTTATATCCCATAGATAATATAACTGCATCAGCTTCCATCACTTCACCAGTATTGAATTTTACAGATTGAACTTTACCATCTCCAACTATTTCTGAAATTCCAACTTTGGTCTTTACATCAACCCCACGCTCTGCAAGTATCCCTTGAGCTTCAAGTGCGAATTCCTCGTCAAAAGTCATTCCTAGAATTGTATCTTGAATTTCAACTAAAGTAACTTCTTTTCCAGCTTTATTTAATTCATCCGATATTTCAACACCAATAAATCCAGCACCTACTACAACAATTTTATCAAGGCCTTTTAGTTTTTCTTGAAATTCATCCAAATATACTTTATCTTTTGGAATCGTGAATACGTTTTCTAAATCAGTTCCTTTTAACCAGCCCGGTACTATTGGCATTGATCCTGTTCCCATAATCAATTTATCATATTCATACTGTTCACCTTTTTTAGTTGATACAACTTTTTTCTCAGTGTCCACAGAAATTACTTCATCAACCACAATATTAACCCCTAAATTTACAAGACCACCATCAGGGAGAATATTATTGTCACTTGTTCCGACAGTTCCATAAATATAAGGAATACCACATGGAATCATTACTTTTTCTTCTTTTCTAATAACCGTAACATCTTTTTCAGGAAAATTCGATTTTGCTGTAATCGCTGCTACTAATCCAGTAGCACTGCCACCTATAACCAATACATCTGTTTTTTTCATTATCAATACCTCCATTATTATTTGAACGAGAATTTATCATATTAGCATATTATAATATTGTAATATGACTTCCAAAAAAAATTAGTTGTTGAAGTACATTTCAATTATTTTCTTAACACGGTCATCTGTAAGAGAATAAAAAATTTCAGAGCCATTTCGCTGCCCAAATATAATTCCTTTATTCTTTAAGATGTTCAAATGCTGAGAAATATTAGATTGAGAAATATCCAAACATTCCTGCATTTGTGTAACATTGAGACTTTCATATCTCAACTTGCTTAAAATACACACACGTGCCGGATGGCCCAAGGCTTTAAAAACCTCAGATGCTTCTAATGTTATTTTGGCATAACCTGGCATGGCATTCTCCCGTTCTTGTTAGATATTTATTTCACAATTCAATACTATATCATTAATATTTTTTTGTCAATCATTTAACACACCAATTTGCTAATAGAACATTAATTATTGATATGCCAAAAAATAAAAAAAGTACAAATATCAATTAAGATATTTGTACTCGATTTTTTTATTATGCTAAAATTTCAATAACTGATCCAGCGCCTACTGTACGGCCACCTTCTCTGATTGAGAATTTAAGTCCATTCTCTACAGCGATT
>JAFGAC010000111.1 GCA_016933835.1 Clostridiales bacterium | reverse complement strand
GTAAAACCCCGAAGATTCCTCGGCTCAGACAACTTCGCCAAAATCGCCCAAGTAGTACGAGAAATCGGCGGAGAATACATCAGCGCAGGACGAAACTCACACTTCAAAGTAGCAAAAAAATAATTCCATAAAAAGATAGTTTGACTCAACTAGAATTGAAGAAAACTTATGCTTCCCAATTTTAATGTCAATTAATAATTCTGTTCAGTAGATATTTGAGAATTTAAATAGTCTATTTCTGATTATAATTAACAATTATTTTCGGTTGTGTTGAATCTGTACAATGAACAAGTTGAAATCATTAATGGAAAAGTGAAAGAGCTTTCAAAAAAAGCTAAATTCAAAAAAAAGAATAGAATGAATTAATTCAAATTTTTAAATTTTTTCCTAGTTTTGTTGTAGGATATTTACAATTTGGAGGTTCAATAGATTTTAGTCTTAGAAAAAAGCCAAACCAGGAAATTAATATGAATTACTAACCGAAGTAACAAGCTTTCTTATGGTTGGGTTCTCCTTTTGAATTCCCTTTACGTGAAAAACTGGTAAAAAGTCGGGAAAATCCCCCATTAATATTACCCGTTATATTCGTTCTTCGCAAATATTCAATTAATAAATTCTATACTTAAAACATTTAAACTAAAAAATGTAATAATAAAATGAACAGTCTATGATTCCAGTCAATTTCTTAGAGTACCCAGAATATTTTGCTTTCTTCATGATTTGGGCTTCAGGATATGTGTTTGTCTATAGTATTTTTAGTCGAACACGAGAATGGGAAAAATTTGATTCAACCATGAAACTTGTTACTTCATTATTTGCAGGTGTTGGAATTGAATTTTGTTTGATTTTTCCAATATTCTTTTTGTTTCCAAATAACATGAACACTGCAATTCTTTTTCCAGCATTTGAAGAAACTTGGATGTTTCACTGGTTGCTGACAGGAATTGTTCATATGGCACTAAGAAAAATTCCTAATAAAACTGGCGTTTTACTGGCATTTCATTTCCTTGTCAAACATGTCTTATTTCTTGTTTTTATGACCATAGCCATTATTTTTGCTGTTCTTTTGGTCGAATTCTCTTTGTTATACTCTACCTATGTACATCAATCAGCCTTTTTTTTCATATTCTATTCATTAATAAATTTCACTTTTTCATCGATTGCTGTTGTGTTTTGTTTTATTTTTCCCGATTATCTCGAAGATGCAATTAAGAATGAATCAAATATCAAGGGTAAAGGATATAGTGAACACATATGGGACAAACATTCCTTAGAAGAGATACGAGAATTCTATTCATTGCGAAAATTCAAAAAAAGAGCTGTCTCTTTTTCAAAGTCTAAAAAACTATTTTTGCCTACAATAATAAGTGTCATAATTGCAGGTATTTTTATACCGCTTGATATAAACTATCATTTTTTTACACCTAATATTGAAACTTCAACTAATTCCGAAAACTTTGATGCAATATATTTCCTTTCAATAGAATCCTTTTTTTCATTCTATAATAGCAAACCCGAATTTAATATTGAAGTTGAGAAGACCACATACGACCACGTAAAAATTGACCGGGGAACATTTGACCTATTAGACACAATAATTTATCCAATACCATCCCGTTGTTTACGAAATCAGGTTTTTGTTGGTAATTTCCCAAGCACAAATTATTTTCCCTCTTCTTTGAGGGTGATTTATTCTAAGGATTTTGAAGACAATGTTACAATTTCAGCGATTCCAACTGACTCTACTCCGGAAAACTTGAAAATTGGTTTCATTACAAAGAATCAGAAGAATCTCAATTTTACTATGGAATATTTCACAAATACAACCCTCAAAAATGTTGAGGTCAATGCAATGAAATTACGAGGAGACGTCTATAACTCCACTCATGACAGATGGATTCAAGAATATCAAATAATAAACAACGAAGAGTTCCATATTTATTTACAAAAACTCAGTTATGACCAATTAATATACGAATCAACCGAGAAAAATACTTCAGTTTTTGAATTTAATGGAAATATTGTAGAATATGTTACCCCTATTAGCGACACATATTCAGGTTTGTATCTAACTATTGGAAAGGGAAAGACGGCAACCGTTTCAATATCGTTTCTTTCAACAAATAAATTTCCATACTGACAAATTTTAATTGAAAATAATCTATCGAAAGTTTTTAGTTTGAATATTTACCTTTTGATATATGATAAAAATTGAGTGGCAAAGCATCTCCTGATGAATTATTTTCTGTTCTCCAATCTTTGGAATATGCGTTTCAAACTATCGATTTGAGGATAGTGGCTGTTAAAACACCAACTAAAAAAGAATGGCAAAATGTCGTCACTTCAGTTATTGCTAGAACTGAATCTCAGGAGGTATTACAAAAAGAGCAGAAAAAATTACCTGTCATAAAAAACAATGACTTCTCAATTTTTTTACACACTTTACCGTATCCTTCGGGTGTGTTTGATCGCATTTCACTTGGAGAGATAAAATTAATTTCAGATTATGGTGATAGCGTAATCAAGTATAGAAAATTTGACCCATTAAAATTGAAAGTTCATTCTACAAAAAATTGGTTTGATGAAGAATACAGTTGGGTTCTACGTGCATCAGCGAATGGGGTGGCTGAAGAAAGGAAAGAATTTGGGGCAATTATTCAAAATCAAAATATTGAAGCAAAACAGCTTGGTTATTCAAATATTGAACAATTATTAAATGAAATAGTTGGAACTGAATATAGAGACGGAACGGATTTTATTGCTACACTTTCCTCTTTTGCTCGAATCCAAAATGTTTCCTTTGAAAAAAATCAAGTCTTTGTTGAGGTTAAAAGACCCACTCTCTTGAATGGTTTACAATTGAACTTGACCGTTGAAAGAGCAAATAATTTTGGAATGTTTAAACAAACTCAAAAAATTCACCCTCGTGTTTTACATGTACAAAAACCAAAAAATGAGGAAAATTACACATTAGTTCAAGAGGCATTCAATATCAAAGAGGTTTTACCTTATGACCGTGTTGAAGCGGAATTGATACTGCGAAGCTCAGGTCTCACCATAGATAAAATGGATAAAAAAGCACCATTAGATGATGTTGTTGAACCGTTTCTAAAAACTTTTGATTCTTTTTGTCCCCTCGAAGAATTTAAATCACTGCTCTTTGACCCATATGATTATGGAAGACCCCCTGAACAAATTTTTGAAATCGCGGTTTCTTGGTTGCTTTCATTAGCTGGTTTTTCAATAATTTACTTTGGTAAAAACATTAAAGTTCCAAAGTCACCTGAATCAAAAAAATTCAGAGAAAGACAGTTTGATATTCTTCTTGCTAAAAGTGGTCTTGCTATTGGTTGCGCTGATATTATTGCATATGAAAATAATGAAAAAATCTTACTTGTGGATTGTGACATTGGAGAACTTGATGCTAGCAAAATACAGCGATTAATCTCCACTCGAAAGCATATTGAAGCACTTCTTAAAATTAATGGTCTGCGAATAATTCCAGTTTTGATTTCACCTAAACAGCTAGCAACACATAATGATTATGTGAAAATCGTTGATAAAACAGTTCTCGAAACATTACTTAAAGAAATTGAAAAGGGAAATCTTGAGTCTGCTCGTTCTATTTTTGGTTAATGAAGTGCAGTACTATTTTTTTAACATCTTCAAGAATGTTGGAAAGTTTCAACACTGTCTCCATCAACATTCGAATTAACTTTTAAGCTTATTTTGGGCATTGGTTTATCCAAATCTTGAAATCCTTGTTTGTTCGAACACCAAGTTCTTGTAACTGTTCAATAACCGAGCCTAAAGTTTCTTCCATGACTAGTTCGCTCATTGCAACACCAACTTTAATCTGTTGTTTGTCTCAATGAGCAAAGCGATAATGTATGAGGTCTGGTCGGTTTGTTCTTTTACAAACTATAGCAGTTTTTTATGTGATTCATCGATTTTTGATTATTTCCTCGTGGTCTTGATTTTTTCTTTAATCAAAAAGGTTGACTTCAGCCAGTCGTCTGGGTCTTTTACTGATTTATCTGTTTGGGATTGGGTTAAAATTTTAAAGCGGAAAAAATTAAGATAATAAAATAGTATTTTGTTTTTTATAGGGTTAGTTTACTAATAGAGTAACAAAGTACACAATTTTTTTGTAATTTGGGAACGAAAATTAGGGTTTATTTGGAGCTTTGGTGGGTTTTTGCTACGATTAGGGTTGCTGTTTGGAAGATGTCGGGTAGTACTCGTAGTTCGTCGGTTAGGAAGTCGTTTAGTTGGGCGAGTGTTTCTGATTCTACTAATACTAGGGCGTCGTAT
>JAFGAC010000110.1 GCA_016933835.1 Clostridiales bacterium | reverse complement strand
TAACTTATTAAATAGCATAGTACGTCAAATGTAGCGAAGTCCAAATCTTTGATTTGGCAACGCAGCCAACTCATGACGTAACTTATTCAATAGCATAGTACGTCAGATGTAGCGAAGTCCAAATCTTTGATTTGGCAACGCAGCCAACACCTACCAACGAATCACTTTCTAATTCTGATGTGATTCGGGTTAGGTCATAATCAATGCTTTATTTTGTCTACGGTTATTTTTTCGATATCTGGTGCGGCACCTTGTATAGCCACTTTCTGTTTATGTTGTGAAAGGGGTTTGATATGGGCGCCTTTTTTTTCGTCATAATAGGTGATGAAAACGGCGTTGGCATTTATTTTCTTGTTCATCAAAAACATCGGATTGTCTGATACGAATATCAGATTTGAATGTTTTGCTGTTTTTTTGAAGGTTTCAATCAATAATAGTTCAGTCTTAGGATGAAGCGCTTTTGAAAGATTGTCTATAAGCAAAAGACCTGCTTGATCCTGCATCTGAAAAAAGGTAGGCAGCAGATTCAAGAGTGTCTGGGTATCGTAGGCCTCTTCGGTGAAAGGCAAAGTCATGCCTGTTGCATCATGTGTGACAAACAGGGTCTTGGTTTCTTCGTTTCCAAATTTGATGTTGATGTTGCTGTTTTTCCCTTCATGGGCATAGGTTACAGTCAATCCAAGCTTATTTTCCTTCAAGAATACATTGAGTCTTTCCGTGCCGTTTTTTTCTACATAGAAGTTTGCATGTGTTTTCACAGATCCATAGGAAATGATGACTTCTTTCATGGGGTTGATGTAATAAGCATTCATCAGATATGATTTCAATGCATTAAAGGGAATATCGTCTTCGAATTCAAGATGATTCAAAGCGTAGTGTAAAAAAACTTCATCAGCTTTTAATGCCACTTTGTCCAATTTCGCCTTGCATAGGGGTGATATTTTTATATTGCTATCAATTCTTTCGAAAACAAGTTGGCCATCACTTACAAGTACTTCCTTTAATTGAAGAGTTACAGGACTGTATTTCAAGGTGTATCGCGTGTTTTTTCCATTAAATAGGAAATGGTATTCAACAGCTGTTTCGGACTTGGGATTTGTCAAATTCAGTGTCATGGCACTCCTGACACTTTTACCATGTACGGCTAAAACCAAAAGCCATTGCACTGCACCCAATAAAGTGCTTTTGCCCTGTGAATCCGGGCCGAAAATCATACCTATATTTGAATTTCTCAAATCCATGGTGCTTCTATCTTTAAAGACTTTGAAGTTTTCAGTAATTATTTTAGTCAACATATGATCATTCCTTTATCAAGTATTTCTATGTCTATCTTAATAAAATATATGTATAAAGGC
>JAFGAC010000109.1 GCA_016933835.1 Clostridiales bacterium | reverse complement strand
CCATTGAGATCCACCAGCTAAAACTAGTGTTAATAAAGACATTAATAAAACGTATAATTTTTTCACAATTATGCCCCCCTGATTTTAAACTCTGTCAATTCGCTAAGACAACAGGCATAACCGCTACGCTAGATAAATTACTATGTTTCCTTACTGTTCTTTGTTCTCTGTTGATTAAATTTTGTTGAATGTAAATGGATTTTAATAAGGCGTCGACCTTTTATAACATGTTCAATCTTCGGTTAACAGCATCTAAAGTAGCCTTAACCAAAGCTAAATCGCGATCATCCTCTACTACAGATGATCCTGACATTACCTCCTCTTGTTCAAAAATAGTTGAGACAAGCACAACTGCTACAGAGTAATTATGTCTTTCTATAACTTCTATCCCTTCAAGGAATACCATATCTGCAAAATTAAATAATTTTTCTAATGCATCTATTGTTGCAATAACAACAGAATAATCTTTTCTTGATGAAATGTTTCTGTACTGTGAACTTCCTACCATTTCAACATCACCAAGTGTCAATTTGACTTCACAAATCAAGTCAGTTGAATTGATGATCTTTGATACACTTTTTATTTTTACCCTTTTATTGGAATAACTATCTTCAACGAAATTTATTTGTGCGATACTAATAACTTTATGATCAATTTCAATATCAAGATCAGCAGCTAACGCCGATTGAATATCTCTGGAAATTTGCTTTGGGTTTCTTGATTTATCAGTAAGCAAATGAAGTTCGACTATTTTATCATTGTCTATTACTGCTTTTGTTGAAAGGACACCTTGAATTTTTTTTACTAAATCTTCTATTTTTCTATTGTCGATTCTATTACTCATATTATCCCCTCTATCTATACAATTGTTTATACTATCTCTATTTTAAATTATTTATTCAATAATATAAAGCATTAATAATGAAATAATAAAAAAAGAAGTAAAAATATAAGGGTTTTCCATTCCCATCATATTTTTACTTCTTAAAATTTATTTTATCTTCATGATCAATTGCTTGCTTTCAACGGCATCTTCAACTGCTACATATATTTTTTCAACGACACCGTCAACTTTGGAATTAATAACTGTTTCCATTTTCATCGCCTCAACAATTGCAACTTCCTGTCCTTCTTTAACTGAATCACCTTCACTGACTGACAATTTAATTAACTTACCAGGTATTGAAGATCCAACTTCTTTTGCATTGTCCTCTTCTGCATAGACAATTGCAGTTCCCAATGTTTTATTTATCTCCTTATTAACTTTATCAAATATTTTTATTTCTCTTCTATTGCCATTTATCTCAAATAAAACACTTCTATTGGATTCATCATCCAATTTTCCTATATTCACCAGTTTAATTTGCAACATATGATTATCAATATTAACTTCACATGTTTCACCTTCATAAAGACCATGGAAGAAAATATCACTTCCAATCGTACTTAAATCACCATATTCTTTTTTGAATTTCAAATACTCGTCAAATACTTTTGGATATAGGGCATAACTTATCAAGTCTTCTACAGTAGGCTCGTACAAATGTTTTTCTTCCAAATACTTTCTATCTGCTTCAAAATCATGATCAGGCAATAATTCACCAGGTCTAACTGTTATAGGCTCATCCTCTTTCAGTACCAACTTTTGCAACTTTTCCGGGAATCCTCCAACAGGTTGTCCCATCATCCCTTTGAAAAATGCAATAACTGAATCTGGATATGATAAATCTTTTCCTTTATCGTAAATATTATCTGGCGTCAAGTCGTTTTGCACCATGAAAATAGCCATGTCGCTCACAGCTTTCGAAGAAGGCGTCACTTTTACAATGTCACCAAACATGATATTAACAGATTTGTACATTTCCTTGACATCATCAAAACGATGTTCAAGTCCAAAACTTTCAACTTGAGGTTTTAAATTCGAATACTGTCCACCAGGGATTTCATATTCATAAATTTCTGCAGAGGATGATTTCAAATCAGATTCAAAATTGAAATACACCGGTCTAACATCTCTCCAATAATCTGATAATTTCTGAATGTTCTTTGAATTGAATCCTGTATCTCTGTTTGTATTTTTTAAAGTAGCAACTACTGAATTCAATGCTGGCTGACTAGTAAGTCCAGACATGCTATTAAAGGCAGTATCAACAATATCCACACCGGCTTCAGCCGCCATTAATATCGTCGCTACACCATTTCCACTTGTGTCATGCGTATGAAGATGTATCGGTATGCTTATTTCATTTTTGAGTGCCTTTACAAGCTTATGTGCTGCATAGGGTTTCAACAAAGCTGCCATATCTTTTATTCCTAAAATATGCGCTCCTTGATTTTCAAGTTCCTTTGCCAAATTCACATAATACTGTAAAGTGTATTTATCTTTTGAATCATCTAAAATATCACCTGTATAACAAATGCTGGCTTCAGCAATCTTACCTTGTTTCTTGACTTCATCTATTGCGACTTCCATTCCTTTTACCCAATTCAAAGAATCAAATATTCTAAATACATCAATACCTTTTTGAGAAGATTCGCGTATCAGTTCTCTAATGACATTGTCAGGATAATTTTTATACCCGACACCATTGGCACCTCTTATTAACATTTGAAAAAGAATATTAGGCATTTTAGCTCTAAGAAGTTCTAATCTTTGCCATGGCGACTCTTTTAAAAATCTAAAGGCGACATCAAAGGTAGCTCCTCCCCACATTTCTACTGAAAACAAGTCTTTCGCCAAAACAGACGTTGCTTTAGAAATTTTAACCATATCTTGAGTTCTCACACGTGTTGCCATCAATGATTGATGCGCATCACGCATAGTTGTATCGGTCAATAGAAGTTTGTTTTGATTTTTTACCCAATCAATCAAACCACTGACACCTTTATCTTCTAAAATATTTTTTGTTCCATATTCATTCCCTCTGGTAACTTTTGGAACAACTGGCACATCAAATGATTTTTTAGAACCGCCCGTTTCATTGACAACAATATTTCCAATATATTTCAATATTCTTAATTCTTCATCAGTTTTAGCTTCAATGTCAAAGAGTTCAATGTTTTTTTCTATAAAACTTGTATCACATAATCCTTTCTTAAATATCTCATGATTCAATACATTTATCAAAAAAGGAATATTCGTTTTAACTCCAGAAATTGTAAGTTCTTTCACAGCTCTTTTAGATTTTTCAATAGCATCATCAAAATTCAGACTCCATGAAGTCATCTTGACAAGCAAACTATCGTAATACGGACTTATAATGGCACCAGTAAATCCATTGCCACCATCTAAACGAACTCCAAATCCACCACCTGATCTATAAATGTCAATCTTCCCTGTGTCCGGTGCAAAATTATGAGTCGGATCTTCAGTAGTTATACGACATTGAATTGCGTATCCTCTTGTTTTCACATCATTTTGGCTGCTTATATTTATTTTATTTGAACTCAATGGGTACCCTTCAGCAATCAATATTTGCGCTTGCACAATATCAATTCCTGTCACCATTTCAGTCACTGTATGCTCAACTTGTATTCGTGGGTTCATTTCAATAAAATAATGTTTTCCACTTTTATCAACTAAGAATTCCACTGTTCCTGCATTGTAGTAATTTGTTTTACTGGAAATTTTCACAGCATCTTCACAAATACGTTCTCTCAATTCATCACTGATACCTATTGCAGGCGTAAATTCAATAATTTTTTGATGTCTCCTTTGAATTGAGCAATCTCTCTCAAAAAGATGTACTATATTGCCATATTTATCTCCTATAATCTGAACTTCAATATGCTTTGGCTCTTCAATATACTTTTCTATAAAAATGTCATCTATCCCAAATGCTTTTTTTGCTTCGCTTCTAGCTCTCAAAAACTCTGCTTGTATCTCTTTTGATGAACGAACAATTCTCATGCCTCTTCCGCCGCCACCTGCAGCCGCTTTTAAAATAATCGGATACCCAATTTTTTCACCAACTTCTTGAGCTTCTTCACTAGAAACAATTGGTCTTTCGATTCCTTCTATAATTGGGACCCCAGCAGATCTGGCAATTATTTTCGATTTTATCTTATCGCCCATGTTATCGATTGTCTCATGACTTGGACCGATAAAAGCGATACCTGCTTCTTCGCATTTCTTGGCAAACTCTGAATTTTCAGCTAAAAAGCCATATCCAGGATGAATAGCATCGACACCTTTTTTTATAGCAACTTTTATAATCTCTTCTATATTCAAATATGCTTCAATAGGCCCTTTGTTTATTCCTATCAAATATGATTCGTCTGCTTTCATTCTAAAAAGCGAATTTTTATCTTCCTCAGAATATATTGCAACAGTTCTTATCCCTAATTCCTGTGCAGCACGGAAAATTCTTATAGCAATTTCTCCTCTATTTGCCACAAGGATTCTTTTAAATTTCTCCATTGTTGCCTCCTTTGATTAATAAATATTAAAACTAATATAACAAATGCTTTCAACTATTTCAACAAATATTATTACAAAATTGTAAAATACACCTGAAAACAATAATATGTTTCCATATTTATGTATTTTTATACACTATATCACATTTATAATATTAAAAAAACCCTGCTCAGCAGGGTTTTATTCAGGCTCGATTACACCATAGTTTCCATCTTTTCTTACATAGACAACATTTAGATTATCAGTCTCACCGTTTAGGAAAATAAAAAAATTATGTCCCACCAATTCCATTTGCAGCACTGCTTCTTCAGGATCCATCGGCTTCATGATAAATGATTTGGTTCTAACAATTTTGCTCTCAACTTCATTTTTATTTTCACTCTCAGGAATCATATCAAAACGAATTGAATCATGAGTTTGATAACGTTTGTGAATATTGGTTTTATGTTTTTTGATTTGCTTGCTGAGTTTATCAACAGCTAAATCCAATGATTTAAACATATCTTCGCTGGATTCTTCTGCTCTAAATACTGCACCATTCTTGAGCGGGATTGTAATCTCCAATATCTGCATTGTCTTTTGATGAGATAAAGTCACATGAACTTCAATGTCTGAGTTAAAGAACTTTTCAAATTTCTCCAGCTTAAGTTCAATTTGTTCTCTCATTCGATCGCTAACTTTCATATTTCTTCCACTTGTGATAATTTTCATAGACCCAGCTCCTTCTAGATGAAAGTTCATCTTATTTAATTATCTATATTTTACCCACTGAATTATAAAATTAAACATGCGATCTTTAATAGTTGCCACAAAATGCTATAAAAATTATTTGATCAAAACCTGCCTCATATAAAGCCATGCTGCAATACTGTATTGTTGTACCTGTTGTATAAATATCATCTATCAGTAAAGCGACTCTATATTTTTTCTCATTGCTTGCTGTAAATATATCATTTAGTATTGCTGCTCTTTCTTCTTTATTCAACTTTTTCAAAGGCATGTTTGCTTTTACTCTTTTGAGGATTTCAAAATCATAAGGAAATCCTGACAATTGACTCAATTCCTTCGCAATAACTTCAGTTTGATTGAATCCTCTTTCATACTTCCTTTGCCAATGTGAAGGCACAGGAAGTATGACATCAAAGATTTCCGGCATTTTTTGAAGTCTTTCAAACATAATGGAAGCAAAATATTTACCTAAATATCTATGCTGTTTATATTTGAAACGAATTATAAGTTCTTTCACTATGCCATCATACTTATAAAGTATATATCCTTTTACAACTTCACCGACTATTTCAACATCTCTTTGATAAGACTCCAGGTCTTTTTCACAGAGTTCACATAGATATGCTCGTTCTTGATATAAGTTGTTATTACAATTACTGCATTTCGCTTTTGGATAGATTAAATTTAACAGCTTCATAAAAAAAGTATACGAGACAACTGTCAAATATGCTTAATTTTTTTTAAATATTCCTTTATGCACTTAAATATTTATATCTTCGCCATATGGTTTTTCGAATTTCTTTAATTGATCAATTAGACCGGAATTGCGTTCTTTTTTTTCATCACTCTGTATCATCAATTGAAGGTATTTTCTATCGCCTATTATAATAACTAGATTTTTACCTCGTGTTACAGCTGTATACAAGAGATTCTTTGAAGCCATTTTAGGCGGTATATAACTGATAGGAATAATTACTGTCTTGAACTCTGATCCCTGTGATTTATGAATAGTAATGCTATATGATAATTCGATGTCATTTAAATCTTTATATTCAAAATCAACTTCTTTATTTTCATCAAATACGACTTTCATCGATTTCCTTACTACATCAATAGATTCAATAAAACCTATTTCCCCATTAAATACACCTTCACCTCTCTGATGAGAATTTCTATCAATCCATTGAATATTGTAATTATTTTTGAACTGCATCACTTTATCGCCTAATCTGAATTTTTTACTTTGAAATTGGATTTCAGGCTTCTCATCATCTTGAGGATTCAATGTATTCTGCATTAACTCATTGAGATTTCTAGTACCTAAAACACCATTTTTTAGTGGAGTAATAATTTGTATATCTTTAACGGGATCCAAATTATAGAATTTTGGCAGTCTTTCTGAAATCAGACTTTTCAAATTTTCTAGGATTTCATTTTGTTTATTGTATTGCATGACAAAAAAATCGCCTTCTTTTTCATTGACTTTAGGCATGTTTCCATGATTGATCAAATGTGCATTCAACACAATTAGAGAATTTTCACCTTGTCTATAAATCTCATTCAATCTTATTGTTGTAAAAAAATAGGAATCAATAATGTCCTGAAGAACATTTCCTGGTCCTATGGAAGGTAATTGATCTGCATCTCCTATGATTACAAGTTTTGTTTCCACTGTCACAGCTTTTAAAAAATAATTAAATAGATTGATATCAATCATAGACGCCTCATCAATTATAATGATATCTGACTTCAATGGATCTTCTTCGTTTTTATTGAAAGTCAATACATCCAAATCTTCTATGTATTGATATTCCAATAATCTATGAATAGTCTTAGCTTCTGAAGCTGTCGATTCTTCCATTCTTTTAGCAGCTCTACCCGTTGGCGCTGTCAAATGAACCTTCAAATCAAAATATTTACAGATATCTACAATCGCTTTAATAATTGTTGTTTTTCCCGTACCTGGCCCTCCTGTAATAACTGTAATTTTCTTACTTAAAGAGCTTTTAATCGCATTTATTTGAGCGTCGTTCAAATATATCGATTCATTGGCTTGAAAATCATTTACAATTTTAATAATCTGAGTCTCATTGATATCTTTAAAAGCACTGAATGAATTAATGGCAATTAATTTAGCCGCAACTTGAACTTCAGAATTGTAAATACTGTTTAAGTATATTTTGGCCTTTTCACCAATTTCTTGAATTAAATCACCTTTAATAATTAATTCTTCAATTTGTGTTTGAATCAATTCTTTATCCAAATCAAGCAAATTGGAAATATACATCAGCAAATCATTAAAATAAATATATGCATTTCCATTATTGGCAGATTCATAAAGATAGTGTTTGATAAAACTTCTTATACGATATTTAGAAGCCTTTTCAACGCCCATTTTTGATGCAATTGCATCTGCTTTTACAAAACCAATGCCATCGATATCATCATATAGCCTATATGGATTTTTAGTGATTATTTCACGACTTCTTGCCCCATAAATTTTAATGATTCTATTGATAAGACCTGCTCCAATTTCCAGCGATTGCAAGAACATAATCGTGTCACGATTTCCTACCACTTGACTGTATGATTCAACAATTTGCTTTAGCTTGCTTTTTCCAATTCCGTTGACTTTAAGCAATTTATCCGGATTAAAATTGATGATATCCAATGTTTCTTCTCCAAATTTATCAATAATTTTTTCAGCTATTGAAGGTCCAATTCCCTTAATATTTCCTGAAGTTAAAAATTTGAGGATACTTTCTTCATTGTTAGGCATTGTCATAACCGCTGTTGTAAATTTAAACTGCTCACCATACGCATCATGAAAAACAAATTCACCATCCAGTTCTACTTCATCACCTTTTTTAATTCCATAACCATACCCTACAATCGTTATATAGGAATGATTGTACGCCATTACAGCAACTGTGTAATGATTATCATCATTTTTATAAATAATTTCTTCAACAACACCATTAATACGCATATTCTCTCCAAAGCGAAGTTCTTGGACTTCATTTATTAGTTGTGTTTCATTATATCATTTTTATTTATCTTTTGACTAATATCTACTTTCAGGAAGTTCAAAAAAATAAAGAAGTGACGATTACTCATCACTTCAATGGTTATTATTTTTCAAAAGCTTCTTTTTTCAATACCTCAGCTTTATCTGTATGTTCCCATGGCAAATCTATGTCAGTTCTTCCAAAATGCCCATAAGCTGCAGTTTGCGCATATATAGGTCTTCTTAATTCAAGATTCTTAATGATTGCACCTGGTCTAAGATCAAAATGCTTTTTAATTAACGCTTCAATAATTTCTTCATCTACCTTATTCGTTCCAAATGTTTCAACTGAAACAGATACCGGTTGAGCCACACCTATTGCATACGCCAATTCAATTTCACATTGATCAGCTAAACCTGCAGCTACAACATTTTTAGCGACATATCTTGCTGCATATGCTGCTGAACGATCTACTTTCGTTGGATCTTTACCAGAGAAAGCACCACCGCCATGTCTAGCATATCCACCATAAGTATCAACTATGATTTTTCTTCCTGTAAGTCCTGCATCCCCTTTTGGTCCTCCAATAACAAATCTGCCAGTTGGATTGATAAAGTATTTTGTATTCTCATCAAGAAATTCTGCCGGGACAATAGGTTTGATTACATGCTCAATCAAATCTTTATGAATTTGCTCAATCGTCACTTTAGGGCTGTGCTGAGTAGAAATAACAATTGTATCTACTCTTACAGGTTTATTGCCAAGATACTCTACAGTTACCTGTGTTTTACCATCAGGTCTCAAATATTTCAATGTCTCATTTTTTCTGACATCAGATAATCTTTTAGCCAATTTATGCGCCAAAGAAATTGGAAGTGGCATTAATTCAGGTGTTTCATTGCATGCATAGCCAAACATCAAACCTTGATCACCAGCACCTAATGCTTCTACATCATCAAGCATCTCACCCTTTTTATGCTCGTATGCTTCATCAACACCCATAGCAATATCTTTAGATTGTTCATCTATTGCTACCAGCACACCTACGTTATCACCATCAAACCCAAATTTTGCTCGTGTATATCCTATATCATTAATTGTTTTTCTGACAATCTTTTGAATGTCAACGTAACAATCTGTTGTTATCTCACCAGCTACTAATACAAGACCAGTTGTCACAGACGTTTCACAAGCTACCCTCGCATATGGATCTTCTGTAAATATTGCATCTAAAATTGAGTCAGATATCTGATCACAGACTTTATCTGGATGTCCTTCTGTTACTGATTCAGATGTAAATAATCTTTTTTTCATTTTTATACCTCCTATCAAAAATAAAAAAGGAGCGCATAGGCTCCTGATTTTTCATTCTACCCTCATCTTTCAGAACATACATTCTGTAGGAATTAGCACCGTATAGCCGGTTGCTGGACGTCATTGGGCCTATTCCCTCAGTCGCTCAAAATAAGGTTTATTTAATTGCAAACCTAATATAACACAAGTAATTATATTATGCAATAAAAAAATTAATCATTAATGGAATTGTTATAATTGACATAAGTGTACTTAAAAAAACGATTTTACTGGCCAATTTATAATTGCTTCCGTACCGACTGGCAATCACAGCTGTGTTTACAGCTGCTGGCATTCCGAACAAAAGAACAGAAACTCCAAGCATTTCACCTGAAATGAAGTTTCTCAATATTAAGAAAAATATAGCTGGCAATCCAAGTAATCTAACCAGAGAAATTAAATACAAATTGAAACTTCCCAACAATTCTTTCAAATGAACTTCAGTCAAAATAAATCCTATAAACATCATCGAAAGCGGACTTGTTGTATTTCCTACCATAATAAGTGTTTCTTTAAGCAAACTCGGCATCTCGATTTTTAGAAACGACAATCCAAATCCCAATATTAGCGCATAGAGTGCAGGATTCATTGAAGCCTTTATTTTTTTACCAAAGGTTGTATTTTCATTCTTGATGCATCCATCACAATTTCTTTTTAATAAGTATATTCCCAAACTCCAAAGAAGAATATTGAAATTCAAATTGAAAATGGCAGCATAGAATACCCCGATATCACCATATACTGCTTTTATAATTGGAAAGCCCATATAACCCACATTGGGAAAGATTAGAATAAATTGATAGATATCTTGATTACTTCCTTTAATTTTAAGAACTTTCACCAAAATATATGAAATAAGCAAACTAGCTAAAAACATAAATGCGGAAATCACCCAAAGTTTCCCGGAATTTGCAATCATCTCTTCTGTAAAAGAAAGATTGACCGATGTGACAATAAACGCAGGCAATGCGACATTCAGTACAAATACACTGATTTCCTTCTGGAAATTGTCAGTTACCATCTTAAATTTCTTGATCAAATACCCAAACAATATCAGCATAAAAAGTGCAATTACTTGGTTAAACCCTAACATCAATCCAACTCCTCTAAAGCATATTCTATGAAATCACTGTACTCACTTTGAATAAAATCAAGAAGTACAGCATTACGGTATCCAAATTCGCCCAATATTACAACATTATAATTCCTAATTGCACTTGTTGCAAGCTCAACAACCACATCCAAGTCCATTTTATTTTCACTTGCAAAAATAATTTGACCAATCTCTGTAAAATATATGTTAGCTTTTACATCACCATTAATATAATAAACTCCATTGTTGACATGATGATTATGATTGAAAAAATGAGTCATTAAAACACCCCTGTCATATTCATTAATCATGACATGCCTTAATTTTTCAGCAATGATAGGTAATGTATCTGAAATTGAATTTACTTGATAAACGGTTAAATACTCTTCTTTTTTCATCTGCATAGCTGCTTCATAATGCGAAACACGCATATGATTGATCCTTTCAGAAAATTTTATTGTTTTATTTTCCAACTTCATAAAAAATCTTTCATTACTGTAATAATCACCAGATAAAATGAGTGCTGTAGAAATATATTCACCGTCTGAAATTTTTTTGATTGAATTTTTAATTAAAGTAGCTTCATTTTCGTAATAATGTTCCGATTCAAAATTCGACAGATATGCAAGACCTGAAAAATCACTGCCAATCAAACGCATTAAATAATAGTTGATTGCTTCATATTCACTCACTATAACCTTACATACTTTTTTCATAGCAGACTCATTGTCCATAATTGAGCTCTCATATAAATCTAACCAATGAATAAGATCATTGTCGATATTAGTTATGCCAATTTTTTTTGCTTCACTCACCAAGTATGATGAATCTTCAAAAGATATTTCTACTAATTTTCCCCCAAGACCACCATAAACTCTTTCTGAAAGATAATCTTCTGTTTCACGGTCGATGTTCATCGCATAATCAATACCATCTATGCCATAACCTTCATAATCCAGATGAAGTAGAACAATATATTGATTTTCATCATCATCTGTAAAATAACTCTTGACGGCAACAACACCCATTAGTCGAGTGTTGGTTGCAAAGCTTCTAAAATGTTTCATTTAATATCCTCTAAAAATTGTGACAATAAATGTTTTAGATTTGCTATTTTTTCATTAATTTCTTTCTTGTTTTCTGTATATACTGAAATATATATTTTTAACTTTGGTTCTGTTCCTGACGGTCTAATGGCGAACCAAGATTGATCTGGATATATGAATTTCAGAACATTTGATTGAGGTAAGTTTGTATCATCATACATATAATCAATCTTTTCTGAAAAATTTTCTCCATTGAAATCAAAGGAATCCATTTTTCTGAATCTTGCAATCAAATCCTGCATGATTTGATGCCCTTTGCTACCTTCAAATGTAAAAGAAAGCATATCTTCTTTAAAATATCCATTTGATTTATAAATGTCATCCAATTGATCAATGAGTGTTTTTCCTTCTTCTTTATAAGCATTTGCCATCTCTGAAATAATCAAAGAAGTATCTACTGCGTCTTTATCCCTTGCATGATCAGAAGTTAAATAGCCATAACTTTCTTCGAATCCCAGTACAAAATGATCCTTATCGCTATCAAAAGACGTTATTAATTCACCTATATATTTAAATCCTGTCAAGGTTTTATATATTTTCGCATTATATTTTTTTGCTATACTGTCAATAAGATGTGATGATACTATTGTTGTTATTATTGCTTGGTTTTCAATTCCATCTTTCAACAAATAATCTGCTAATAGCGCTCCCATTTGGTTGCCGTTGATTTTTACATACTCATTTTGGTGCAATACTAAAACACCTACTCTGTCTGAATCTGGATCGGTAGCAATCAGTATGTCTGCGTTTTTTTCTAATCCCAGTTCGTTGGCCATTTTAAAGACAACTTCATTTTCTGGATTTGGATATGGCACTGTAGTGAAATTCGAATCCGGTATCATCTGCTCAGCAACAGTATATAAATTATTGAATCCTGCTCTTTTTAAAACTTCAACAACTGGTCGGGCTCCTGCACCATTAAGAGGCGTATATACAATTTTCAATTTTTTATCATTTTTATCATCAATAAGATTAAGAATAGTATTATAATATTTTTCGAAAATATCCTGTCCAATATAATAAACGTTTTCCATTTTATCATCACAAAGTACATTTTTAAAATCCAATTTATTTATTTCTTGTGTTATCAAATCTGCATCGCCTTCAAGCAACTGATATCCTTCATGATGGTACGCTTTATATCCGTTGTAGTTAGACGGATTATGACTGGCTGTCATTACAATCCCACCGCTGGTCTTTAAATATCTCACAGCAAAAGAAAGCTCTGGAGTCGATGCAATTTCATCAAATAAATATACTTTTATTTTATTTGCACTCAAAACTTTAGCTGCACGAAGCGAAAATTCTGGTGACATATGCCTTGAATCATATGCAATAACAACACTTGGATCCACATATTTGTTATTGAGAAAGTTAGCATATCCCTGTGTTACTTTTCCAACTATATACTCATTCATGCGATTGCTTCCTACGCCTATGACTCCACGTATTCCTGCAGTTCCAAATGTAAGCTCAGTATAGAAGGCGTCTTCAATTTCTTCAGGTGACAATTTTTTTAATTCTTTTCTGAACTTTTCATCAAAAACTTCATTCTCACACCACAATTTATACTTTTCCAAATATTCCATTTTTTTCACCCTCTAATCTATTAATAATATTGACATGATTTCCACAATCATTTCACTTTTGTGATTCCCTGTTACGATATTTCCTTGTTTCAATATTTTATCGATAAGTTTCTGATTTTCATAATATGCTTCTTTTCCATTTTCAATCAATTTTTCTTTTATCAGCACTATCAATTGCTTGAAAGTCAATATTTGATATCGATTGATTTTTAAATATTCTGCTGTTGTTTCAACTGTGGCAATAAAAAGTGCACTGTAATCCGTTTCCAAAGATATTTTTAGAATTTTACCCACTTCAGGAATAATTTTTTCAAGCAGATGACGTTTGCTTTTAACTGCATCAAATCCTAAAATTTTTGAAACAGCATCTATTTTTTCTTGTGGCAAATGGTAAATTTCATAAAATATTTTCTCTTCATCAAATGATTCCAAATAATACTTTTCTCCCAGATAGTTTTTGTAGATTTTCATAGTGTCATAATAGCCCATCAATAAATTCTCTCTCGAGCGCTCTCGAGTAATCTCTAAAGTCCTGCCTGTGTCACTAGATGGTTTTATTCGGATTACTTCATAATTGGATGTATCCACTTTATGAACAATACCTACACCTTTATTTTCTACCAAAATGAGTTTTTTAATTCCCTCTTTTTTTAGCATTAGACTTACGGGCTGATTATCATAAAATCCACCGTCAAGATAAACTTTTCCATCTAATTTCTCCATTTTAAAAAAAGGAAGTCTCGCACTGGCAAGAAGATAATCAGGCAGTTTGCCTACAGGTATGTCCTTTATAAATACTTCTACAGGTTCTAAATCTGTTATTGATACTGTGACAAGACCAAAATCTATTTTTGATTTTCTGACCTTCTCTTCATCAACTTTTTCTGCAATCAGCTTTCGTAGCGGAGTAATATCCAATCCACCATTATTGAACACTGTTTTCAAATATTTTATTGAACTTGAAAATAGGTCAGCATCAAACTCAAGGTCCACCATTTTATGATATAACTTTGAATCAATATCGAAAAGCATTGACGGTTCTATATTATACCAAAGATCATAACTTTCATCGAATCGGTCCTGAACAATCATCACACCATTCAACGCACCAATACTTGTTCCAGTAACTACATGGATTTCTTCACCTAATTCTCTAAGTGCTTTCCAGACTCCCACGTGATATGAACCTTTTGCTCCCCCGCCTTGTAAAACTAATCCATTCATATAACACCACCACTATAATTATACCATTAATCAACTATTGCAAACATGATTTCTCCTTTAACAGCAATTTGGCCGTCAACTGTGGCTACTGCCTGTCCTTTTCCAATATTTCTTCGTATTGATATTATTTCAACTTCCAATCTCAATGTATCTCCAGGTACAACCATTTTCTTGAATTTCACATTGTCTATTCCAGTAAATACAGCCAATTTACCCTTATACTCTTCCATTGATAAAATGCAGACCGCTCCCACCTGAGCCAATGCCTCAACCATCAAAACCCCTGGCATAATTGGATTTCCCGGGAAATGACCTTGAAAGAAAGGCTCATTCACTGTTACATTTTTTATCCCTACTGCCTTTTTTCCTATTTCCATTTCAATTACACGATCTACCAGCAAAAATGGGTAGCGGTGTGGAATTATCTCTTGTATTTGAATACTGCTCAACATATAATCACCTCATATTAGTAGTTGCTACTAGTATTATACTTTAATTTTTTTCATTGTAAAACAAAACCGCTGATTTTCAGCGGTTATCTTCTTTTTGACGTTGTCATCATGCTTCTTTCAAGAACATCTAGATGTTCCAAACTCATTCCTGTTCCTTTTGCAACACAAGAAACTGCATCATCTGCAATATATGTAGGTATGCCCATCTTGTTTTCTATCAACTTATTGAGACCATTGAGAAGTGCTCCTCCACCTGTCATGACAATTCCTCTTGTACTGATATCAGCTGCCAGTTCCGGCGGCGTTTTCTCAAGTGTACTGTGAACAGCATCACAAATTGCATTCACTGGTTCTTCCAAAGCTTCCATCATTTCTTCACTTGTCACCGTAATTGTTTTAGGCAATCCTGTCAACAAGTCTCTTCCTCGACATTCCATTTTTATTGAATTCGATTTTGGAGATGCCGTACCGATATTTATCTTCAAATCTTCAGCTGTTCGCTCACCTATAAACAGATTGTGCTTTTTCCTCATAAATCTAATAATTGCCTCATCAAATTTATCTCCAGCTACTTTTATCGATTTACTGACTACAATTCCCCCAAGAGAAATAACAGCAATATCAGTCGTACCTCCACCAATATCAATGATCATATTGCCATCAGGCTTAGTAATATCAAGCCCTGCTCCAATAGCAGCCGCAATGGGCTCTTCAATCAAATAAGTCTTCCCGCCGCCTGCTTCTATTGTCGCGTCGATTACAGCTCTTTTTTCAACCTGTGTAACACCACTAGGTACACATACAATAATTTTGGGTTTGAAAAATCTTCTTCTGCCACACGTTTTATTGATAAAATATCTCAACATTTTTTCGGTTACTTCGTAATCAGAAATAACACCATCTCTTAAAGGTCTGATCGCTGTAATATTGCCAGGAGTTCTTCCGAGCATATTTCTAGCTTCACTGCCAACTGCCAAAACTTCACCATTGTTCTGATTAATTGCAACTACAGAAGGTTCCTGTAAAACAATCCCTTTTCCTTTTATATAAACAAGTACACTCGCCGTTCCTAAATCTATTCCGATTTCATTTCCAAAGTTAAACATCTTTTCCCTCCACTACTCAACTCTATATATATTTGCCCCAACGGCTTGTAATTTTCTCTCAATATTGACGAACCCACGGTCTATATGATATACATCTAGAATCTCTGTTTTTCCATCCGCAATCAAACCAGCCAATATCAATGCTGCTCCTGCCCGTAAATCTGTCGCTTTTACAATCGCTCCTTCAAGTTTATCCACACCTTGAATTATTGCTCTTGATCCTTCTATTTTTATATTTGCTCCCATGCGAGTCAATTCAGAGACATGCATGAATCTGTTCTCGAAAATAGTCTCACTGACTACATGTATACCTTGAGTAATCGCCATCATAGCCATAAATTGCGCTTGCATATCAGTAGGGAATCCCGGATAAGGCAATGTGGTCAAATCGACACCTTGAAAACCTTCCGTTGCATCCACTCTCATTGTATCTCCATCTACAATAATTTTAACGCCAGCTTCTTCAAGTTTAGCAATCATAGGTCGCAAATGATTCGACAGCACATTTTTAATCAGTAGATTACCTTTTGTAATTGCAGCAGCAACCATGTATGTACCAGATTCAATTCGATCCGGTATAACTTGATGTGTAGTTCCATGAAGTTTCTCTACACCTTTAATTCGAATAGTAGATGTACCGGCACCTGAAATATTGGCTCCCATTTTATTTAAAAAGTTGGCAAGGTCGATTATTTCAGGTTCTTGAGCCGCATTTTCAATAACCGTCAAACCTTCTGCCAATGAAGCAGCCATGATAATATTCTCAGTTGCTCCAACACTTGGAAAGTCAATATAGATATTGGCACCTTTCAAACGTCCTTCAACTTTTCCTTCGACATAACCATGACCTATACTAATTTTAGCTCCTAGTCTCTCAAAACCTTTCAAATGCAAGTCAATAGGTCTTGCACCTATTGTACACCCCCCAGGAAAAGCAACTCTCGCTATACCCTTTCTGGCAAGCAAAGGACCCATCACTAAAAAGGATGCTCTCATCTTCGTCATCAATTCATAAGGCGCCTCGCATTTTTCAATATCTACTGTATCAACAGTTAAAGTCTTATCGGCAACATTGAACACAACTTCTGAGCCTAGTTCTCTCAATACTTCATTCATTACATACACATCTTTTAAATCTGGAACATCTTCAATAGTACAAGTCTGTTCCGTCAATAAAGTAGCTGCCATTATCGGCAACACGGCATTTTTTGCGCCACTTACAATTATTTCACCTATTAGGGGTTTACTTTTCTCAACAATAATTTTAGCCAATTTCATTCCTACTTTCTAAACCTATTTTCAGCACTCCTATTATAACATATATATTATTCTAATTGTACCGTTTAAAGCTAATATAGATGCCTTTATTGCCTATTATATCAATGAATTTCATGATTTTCGCCATTTATTTTTTGTTTTCATAAACATATTTAAAAAAACCCTTATAGTTATAGAACTATAAGGGTTTTTAATTATAAATTTGTATGATCCATTTTACTTTCTGCAGTCCTCACACGATTAAGTGCACGTGTCATGGAAATCTGAGCACGGTACATATCAATCTCATGTTGTTTTGCATCCAATCGTTCTTTAGCTCTTTCAAGCGCTGCTTTTGCACGATCAATATCAATTTCTTCAGCCCATTCAGCTGCGTCTGTAACGATTGTCACAGCCTCATCATCTATATTGACAAATCCACTTGAGCATGCTGCAATTTTAACTTCATTTCCAATTTTAATTTTTATAACCCCAATGCTGAGCGGTGCTACTGTCGGTTCATGGTCTTTCAAAATACCCATATCTCCTGTTGTAGTTCTAACTATTGTCATTTCTGCATCGCCGCTATAAAAATTTCGATCAGGTGTTACTATTTCCAGCATATACATAGCTGCCATGAAAACACCTCCAAACTATTTACCTTCACGTAATTGTTTAGCTTTTTCTACTGCTTCATCAATCGTTCCAACATATAAGAAAGCTTGTTCAGGAAGATCATCATGCTTTCCTTCAAGAATTTCTTTAAATCCTCTAACGGTTTCTTTGATTGATACATACTTGCCATCCATTCCTGTAAATTGTTCTGCAACATTGAATGGTTGAGACAAGAATCTTTGAATCTTTCTCGCACGGTCTACTACAATTCTATCTTCATCAGACAATTCATCCATACCCAGTATCGCAATGATGTCTTGAAGTTCTTTATATCTCTGAAGAATCTGCTGTACTTGTCTAGCAACATCATAATGCTCTTCACCTACAATTTCAGGTGTCAAGATTCTTGAAGTAGAATCAAGTGGATCCACTGCAGGATAAATTCCCATTTCAGAAATTTTTCTTGACAATACAGTCGTTGCATCAAGATGTGAGAATGTTGTTGCAGGCGCTGGATCCGTAAGGTCATCTGCAGGTACATATACTGCTTGTACCGATGTAATTGATCCCTGTTTCGTAGAAGTAATTCTCTCTTGAAGCGCTCCCATATCTGTTGCAAGTGTTGGTTGATAACCAACAGCTGAAGGCATACGCCCTAGAAGAGCTGATACCTCTGAACCCGCTTGTGTAAATCTGAATATATTATCAATAAAGAGTAATACGTCTTTACCCTCTGTATCTCTAAAATACTCCGCCATAGTCAATCCAGTAAGCCCAACTCTCATTCTTGCACCTGGTGGTTCATTCATTTGACCAAAAACAAGTGTTGTTTTATCAATTACACCTGATTCAATCATTTCATTATAGAGATCATTTCCTTCTCTCGTTCTTTCACCTACACCGGCAAATACAGATAATCCACCATGTTCTTTTGCTATGTTATTGATCAGTTCCTGTATAAGTACTGTTTTACCAACACCGGCACCACCAAACAAACCAACTTTTCCACCTTTTGCATAGGGTGCGATCAAATCTACTACTTTAATGCCCGTTTCAAAAATTTCTGTTGATGTTTCCTGTTCATCAAAAGATGGTGCTTCTCTATGAATAGGAAGATATACATCACTTTCAATCTCTGCTTTATGGTCGATTGCTTCACCAACAACATTAATCAATCTTCCCAATGTAGCTTTTCCCACAGGTACTGTAATAGGAACCCCTGTACTTATAACTTCTGTTCCTCTAACTAATCCATCTGTTGATGACATTGCAATACATCTAACAGTATTGTCTCCAACGTGCTGAGCAACTTCTAAAACCAAAGTCAATCCTTTGTGATCGATATGAATCGAATCATAAATTCTTGGAAGTTCTTCAGCTTCAAATCTTACGTCAACAACTGGTCCAATGATTTGAGTCACTTTTCCTTTAACTTGCTTCATTAAGATTGTTCACTTCCTTTCTCCAATATCTATTTGAGAGCTTCTGCTCCACTAACTATTTCAGAAATTTCCTGAGTAATTGCAGCCTGTCTTGCCTGATTGAAAGATAAAACCAACTCGTCAATCATTTCTTGAGCATTGTCAGTTGCACTTTCCATCGCAATTCTTCTAGCTGCCTGTTCAGAAGCTGCTGATTCTACAAGAGCACCATAAATAGTGCTTTCCATATATTTAGGTATCAGATAATCCAAAACAACTTCAGGAGAAGGATCATAATTGACAAATTCATCAACTATTACAATATCTTCTCTTTTTTCAATAGGCAATAATTTAAGTAAAGTTACTTCCTGAGACATCGTACTGATCAAACGTGTATAAATCAATTTGATTTCATCAACTTCTTCACGCTCAAATAATCTCAATGATTCTCTTGCAATGCTTTGAGCATCAGAAAACGTAGGGTTTTCTGAAATTCCCAATTCATTTCTAAAGATATCATAATTGCGGTTTCTTAAATAATCATATGCTTTCTTTCCTATAGTAATGAAAGTTGCTTTTTCTTGACTTTCAACGTCCTTGACTGCTTCTTTAAGAGCATTTATATTGTATCCGCCACACAATCCACGATCTGAAGTAATAACAATATAAAGTGTTTTTCTAATGGCTCTTTCCTCAAGATAATCGTGCTTTAAATTCTTTTTACTCGCAACAATTTCTGTAACTGTATCTAGAACTGTTTCAAAATACGGTTTTGTAATATCCACACGATCTCTTGTCTTTTTAAGTTTTGCAGTAGAAACAAGCTTCATCGCTTTAGTAATCTGCATCGTACTGTTGACACTTTTTATTTTTCTTTTAATATCTCTTGAGCCCATTCCTGCCATAATATCACCCCTTGGCGAACTAATTGGAAGTTAAGAAAACTTCATTGAATTCTAGTATCGCACCGTCTAATTTAGCAGTAAGTTCATCGTTCATCTCTTTGTGTTGTTTTATTCCCTCTTCAACGCTTGGATGATTCTTATTCATATATTCAAGGAATCCTGCTTCATATTCCTTTATTCTATCTACTGGAATATCTTTTAAGAACTTATTTGTCACAGCATAAATAATCATTACTTGATGCTCTACTTTCATTGGAGAATACTGTCCTTGTTTAAGAATTTCCATTAATCGTGCACCATGGTCAAGTGAACCACGTGTCGTTTCATCAAGTTCAGAACCAAATTGTGAAAAAGCTGCCAATTCTCTGTACTGAGCCAAATCAAGTTTTATTTTTCCAGATACTTTTTTCATTGCTTTAATCTGAGCATTTCCACCAACGCGAGAAACTGAAATTCCCGCATTTACTGCTGGACGCTGACCTGAAAAGAAAAGTTCTGATTCAAGAAAAATCTGTCCATCAGTGATAGAAATTACATTTGTAGGAATATATGCAGATACATCACCTGCTTGAGTCTCAATAATAGGCAGTGCTGTAATTGATCCTCCACCTAATTCATCACTTAATTTAGCCGCTCTTTCAAGCAATCTGCTGTGAAGATAGAATACATCACCTGGATATGCTTCACGTCCTGGTGGTCTCCTAAGCAACAAAGACATCGCTCTATAAGCAACTGCATGTTTTGATAAATCATCATAAATTATCAAAACATCTTTTCCTTGATACATCATTTCCTCTGCAATTGCGACACCTGAGTAAGGCGCCAAGAATTGAAGCGGTGCTGGTTCAGAAGCTGAAGAAGTGACAATAACGGTATATTCCATTGCGTCGTTTTCTTCTAGAATCTTCACTATTTGAGCAACAGTCGACCTCTTTTGGCCAATTGCAACATAAATACACAATACATTTTCTTCTTTTTGATTGATAATTGTATCAATGGCGATAGCAGTTTTACCTGTTTGTCTGTCACCGATAATCAACTCTCTCTGTCCTCTACCGATAGGAATCATAGAGTCAATCGCTTTTATTCCAGTTTGAAGTGGTTGATTAACGCTTTTTCTTTCAATTACACCTGGTGCAACTGCTTCGACAGGACGGAAATTAGTTGTTTCAATCGGCCCTTTGCCATCCACTGGCTGTCCAAGTGCATTGACAACTCTGCCGAACATATTTTTTCCGACAGGCACTTCAACTACTCTATTTGTTCTTTTTACAACATCACCTTCACGAATGCTGATGTCTGATCCAAGTAATACAACACCAACGCTGTCTTCATCCAAGTTAAGCGCCATACCGTATATTTCATTAGGAAACTCAAGCATTTCACCTGCCATACAATTTTCCAACCCATGTACTCTGGCAATACCATCACCTACTTGAATAACTGTACCCACATCGTCAACTTGGAGCTTACTCTCGTACCTTTTAATCTGTTCTTTTATCACAGAACTGATTTCTTCAGGTCTTAAATTCATTCCTAAAATCACTCCTATTAACTAAACTATGATTTGATTTAAATTCTCTTTAATCACATTTAATTTATTTTTAATTGAGCCATCAATAACCCTGTCTCCGATTTTTATATATAACCCTCCAATAATATCAGGATCTATTGAAGTTTTTAATCGGACTTTTTTGCCTGTCAAAAGATTCAACTGTTCAATTAAATCTTTTTTCTCAGCTTCATCTAAAACTTTTACTGATTTTACATATGCTTGGACAATTCCAAAATATTCATCCGTCAGCAAATTGAATTCATCATAAATATTGATAATTTCATTAGCCCTTTGCTTATCAAGAATGATGAAAAGAAAATTTAACATTCCTGTTGAAATTTTACTTTCAAAAATATCAGTAATGATTTTTTTTCTTTCATCAACAGACAATTTTGGTGTTTTAAATAGCTCTAAAAAATCATGATATTCTTTAAATGTCTCAGCGACAAATTTAAATTCTTCATTGATGCTATTTATACTATCCGATTCCAAAGCAAATTCAAACAATGCTTGAGAATAAGTCATAGCCACTAATTTTGCCATTTTGAATCGCCCACTTCGCCTATAAATTTCTTGATTAATATCTTGTGATCTTCATCGTTCAAATCTTTTTCTATCAATTTTGAAGCAGTCATCAAGATCATTTCAGAAACTTCTTCTTTAAGCGAATTAATTGCTTTTTCTCTTTCTCTTTCAATCTCTAGAATAGCATGGTTTTTTATTTTTTCTGCTTCAGCTTCAGCAGCTTTAACAATACTTGCACCATGGCCTTCAGCTTCTTTTGTCATCAAACGGATAATTTCCATTCCTTCAGACTTAGATTGATTGATTTTCTCATGATATTGTGCAATCAATTCTTCAGCTTCTAAATTCTTGTTTTCTGCATCCTTTAATGAATTTTCAATACCTTCTTGACGTTTTGCCATAAATTCTGTTACAGGCTTAAAGAGTAATTTCTTTAATATTAAAAATAGGATAAGAGTATTGGCAATTTGAAATACAAATGTCCAATTCGGTTCAACTAAACCTAACTTCAATCCAACCTGAGAAACAGCTTCACTCGTTCCCGTCAAGGCAGCTAATGAGAATAAATTCATCTTCTTGCCTCCTTAATTTGAATTAAAGTAGTCCTAGTAATGGGTTTGCAAACAATAAGATCAAAGCAATGATCAAACCATAAATACCTGTTGTCTCAGCAACCGCTGCGCCCAATAACATAGTTCTAACGATATCTCCCTGTGCTTCTGGTTGTCTTCCAACGCCCTCTGCACCTTTACCTGCGGCATATCCCTGTCCGATGCCAGGACCAATACCAGCGATCATTGCAAGACCAGCTCCAATTGCAGAAGCTGCTAAAACTAATGCTCTTCCTGTAATAGGTTCCATTAAAATTTCCTCCTTAATAATCAAAATTCAATTTAATTACAATAAACTAATCAACGGATTCGCAAACATTAATACTAATGCAATAATCAGTGCATAAATACCTGTTGTTTGTGCCACCGCTTGACCTAAAAACATTGTTCTCATAATGATTGCCTGAAATTGAGGTCTTTTAGCAACTGCTTCAGTTCCTTTGCCAGCTGCATAACCTTGACCGATTCCCGGTCCTATTCCCGCAATCATTGCAAGTCCAGCTCCTATAGCAGAAGCCGATAAAATTATTATCGCACCATCTATAGATACCAATGGATTGGAATAAAGTAAAATCAGTGCAACAACCAATGATAAAATTGTAGAAGTTTCAGCAATTGCCGCTCCCAATAACATTACCATCGTTGATTGCCTTATTGCCTTAGGATTGATTGATACTGATTCTGCCGCTTTTCCTGCTGCATACCCTTGTCCTATCGAAGGACCTATGCCTGCTATCATTGCAAATGCTGCTCCAATCGCAGATGCTGACAATATGAAATAATTGCCGCTTAGAGTTATCAGTGGATTTCCATATAGTAAAATCAATGATATAACCAATGCCAATATTCCTGATGTCTCTGATATCGCCGCTCCCAATAACATGGTCCTGACAATATCTCCTTGACTGTTCAATCTTTCTCCTACTCCCTGTGCTCCTTTACCAGCTGCATAACCCTGTCCTATTCCTGGACCGATTCCTGCAATGACTGCTAGTCCTGCCGCAATTGCAGAAGCAGAAAGTATGAATGCTTTTTCAGTTGCAACTCCGCCCAATACACTGAAACCGAGCAATGGATTTGCAAATAATAATACTAATGAAACAATCAACGCATATATTCCTGTAGTCTGCGCAACTGCCTGCCCTAAAAACATCGTTCTAATTATCGAAGGCTGCAGTTCAGGATTTTCACTTACTGCTTGTGCGCCTTTACCAGCTGCATAACCTTGTCCTATTCCAGGGCCAACTCCTGCAATCATTGAAATGCCAGCGCCAATCGCCGATGCCATAATAACAAGTGCAGATCCTTCAGTATTTACTAAAGGATTTCCAAATAATAATATCAAAGCTACTACAAGTGCCAGTATTCCTGATGTCTCTGCAACTGCAGCACCAAGTAACATGACCATTGTTGATTGCTTTGAGCTTATCGGATTTGTCGAAACAGCTTCAGCTCCTTTTCCAGCTGCATAGCCCTGTCCAACTCCTGGACCTATTCCAGCTATCATAGCCAAGCCTGCAGCAATTGCAGAAGCAGATAATATAAGGGCTCTACGATCAAATTTCATCAGCCACTCTAAAAAAGTCATTATGAAATTAGTTGCCTCCATAATATACACCTCATTTTCTATTCAATTGCTATTGAAACAAATACCATTGTTAACATTGTAAAAATAAACGACTGCAAAATTCCTGCAAATAAATCAAAGTAAACATGAAGTAATGCAGGGATACCCACCTGTAAAATAGGAATATTGATTCCTATCAACTTTGTAGTTAATCCAGCCAATGCACCATATAATAAATTCATAATTATAACGCCACCGATTATATTCCCAAATAAACGGAATCCAAGAGATATCGGCGTTGCCAACTCACCCATGATATTCAAGGGTAGAAGAGCTGCAAAAGGTTCTAAAAATCCCTTCATATAGGGCAATACACCCTTCGATTTTGCACCGAAGAAATGAATCATAAGGAAAGTCATAATAGCAAGGCCCATGGTTGTATTGACGTCTGCAGTAGGAGGCCGTAAGCCAAATAATCCTGCAATATTCGATAAGGCAATAAAAATTATCAAAGTCCCAATATAAGGAGCAAAACCAATATTTGCTTCCCCCATGGTTTGTCTAGTCAAACCATTGATTGTATCCACGACAATTTCCGCCATATTTTGGGCGTTTTTAGGATTTTTTTCAAATTTGCGAGTGGCAAGATATGAAAGTAAAATCACAATAGCCATAATGAACCATGTTGTTGTTACAGTTTGAGTAATGGGGATTCCAAAAATCTCAAATGCTACTATAGGACCAAAACCACCTTCCACTATTTTTCCTCCTTTCTCTTTATAATTTTCATAAAGAAACTTCTATCATTAAATAAATTTGTAGCAATAATTACAAATTTAATTAAGAATAATCCAAAAATCGTACCTACTACATTTATATAATCAGCTTTGATAGACACAAATATCACAATGCCTACAAACAGATATCGAAGTATGTATTTTGAAGCAGCAAAATTTCTAGCTTTTCCCGGATTCATAATTGATGCTTTAGACAGTGTTAAAAAAAGATCGTAAAAATTCAACATCCCCAATACACTCCCAAAAATAATACCCATTATAATCGGTTTACTGTCATCAAATATAAAATATGCGATCAAAATAGTACTGATAGCAATAAGTACTGAAATTGCAATTGTTCTAATAGTCATTTTTTTTACTTCTTGCATATTATTTCCCATCTTTGTTCTTAGATTTTCTGAGAGCAATTTTAAAAAGATTCATAAAAGACATAACAACTCCCAATATAATGCCTATCAACAAAAAGATGCTTCCTGTACCAAATCGAGTGTCTAAATAGCTACCTAAGTAGACCCCTCCAAAAATAGGTAGAATCATTATGATTCCTATATGCGTTACTAACGTTAGATTTTGCAATGCCTTAAAATCTAATTTCCTCAAATTTAAATCTCCATCTCTTTAAGATCTTCAGCGATAATTAGAATTGCTTCTGTCTGCGCTTGAATTTCTTCAATTGAATACAAAGGATTTTTTTCCTTCAAAAGCAATCCTTTGTCAGTCACTACCATGACACCCATTTCAGTGACAATCATGTCAACTTGTGCTTTTGCAGTTAAAGGCAATGTACACTCCTTCATGATTTTAATACTTCCTTTTGCAGTATGCGTCATTGCTACAATCACTTTTTTCGCACCAGTCACCAAATCCATTGCACCACCCATTCCCGGTACTTTTTTGCCAGGTATCATCCAATTGGCTAAATTTCCTTTTTCATCTACTTGAAGCGCTCCAAGTACTGTAAAATCAAGATGGCCACCTCTGATGATAGAGAATGAAATTGAACTGTCAAAAAAAGCAGCTCCTTCATTGATTGTAACCGGCTGAGAACCTGCATTAACCAGATTAGGATTTTCTTGACCAGGAAGAGGCGCCGTTCCCATTCCTATAAATCCATTTTCCGATTGAAGTGTCACTTCCACATCTTTAGGTATGTAATTTGCTACAAGAGTCGGCAATCCAATTCCCAGATTGACTAAATTTCCATCTTTAAACTCCTTAGCAACTCTTTTTGCAATAATTTCTTTAACTTTATTTGAATCCATGTTATTTGCCTCCTTTTACAATCACATCTACAAAAATATGAGGTGTCATAACAAAATTGGGGTCAATTTCACCTGTTTCTACAATTTCATCAGCTTCTACAATAACTATATCCGCAGCCATTGCCATGATTGGATTGAAATTTCTAGCAGCTAAATCATAGCAAATATTTCCTTTTCTATCGACTTTAGCACCTCTTAGAAGGGCAACATCAGCTCGCAGCGGTTTTTCTACAAGGAATGATTTTCCATCAATTTCAATCTTTTGCTTGCCATCTTCAACAACTGTACCAAGGCCTGTAGGCGTTATAACACCACCTAGCCCTGCACCACCTGCTCTAATTTGTTCCACTAGAGTTCCCTGTGGCGTTAAAATGATTTCCATTTCACCCGAATGCATTTGCAAACCTGATTCTGGATTTGTTCCAATATGGCTGGTAATAACTTTCTTTATCAGCTTATTGACCACTAATTTTCCATAATTCTGATCAGGAAAACTCGTGTCATTGGCAATTAATGTCAAATCACCTATTTTTCTTTCAATGATAGCATCAATAAGAAGTTCAGGAGAACCAACACCTAAAAAACCGCCAACCATAATTGTCATTCCAGGTTTAATGTAAGACAATGCTTCTTCTACGCTTTTGATTTTCTTCATTTTTTCCCACCCCTATAATTTACTAGCCTTTATAAGAATAACATAAAACAGTCTACAATTTATCTATTAAAGTTTGACTTTTTTTTAATAATATCTATTATTCTTTGTGCTGTTTCTCCATCACCATAAGGATTCACAGCATTGGCCATTTCTTCGTATTCTTTTTTATTAGTCAGCAATAGTTTGATTGCATCATAAACATTATTTTCATTAGTTCCAACAATTTTGACCGTGCCTGCATCGACTGCTTCAGGTCTTTCAGTTTCTTCTCTCAAAACAAGAACTGGTTTACCAAGTGCAGGTGCTTCTTCTTGGATTCCCCCTGAATCTGTCAATACTAAAAAAGATTTTGAAATCAAATTGGCAAAGGGTACATATTCTAAAGGCTCAATCAAATGTATCCTCTCTTCGCTCCCTAATATCCTTTGTGCTGTATTTTGAACAACTGGATTCATATGAACAGGGTAAATCAATTCCACATCATCAAATTCTTGAACGATTTTTAATATTGCTTTGAAAATATTTTCCATCGGTTCACCGATGTTTTCTCTTCGATGAGCAGTCAGAAGTAAAACTCTTCGATTTTCAAAATCAAGCTTAGCCAAAACTGCTTGGCTAAATTTAAATTTTTCATCCACAACACTTTTTAAAGCATCAATAACTGTATTCCCTGTTATATAGATATTTTCTCTATCAATATTTTCAATTATAAGATTTTCTTCATTTCCTTTTGTAGGAGCAAAGTGAAAATCCGCTATTCTGCCAGTCAAACTTCTATTCATTTCTTCCGGATAAGGTGAATACTTATTGCCACTTCTAAGGCCCGCTTCCACATGACCCACTGTTACTTGATTGTAAAAGGCCGCTAGAGCTGCAGCAAAACTAGTAGTTGTATCACCATGAACAAGCACTATATCGGGAGAAAATTCTTTCAGTATACCATCTAGTCCTTTTATGACTTCACTTGTGATATCACCTAGCGTCTGTCCATGTTTCATGATATTCAAATCATAATCTGGCACTATTTCAAAAATATCTAAAACTTGATCCAACATCTCACGATGTTGTGCAGTTACTAGTACCTTAGAATCAAAGTCTACTTCATTTTCTATAAGTTTTTTTACTAAAGGAGCCATTTTAATTGCCTCTGGTCTTGTTCCGAATACAGATAAAACTTTTATTTTATTCATCATTTTTTCTCCTGGTTGTTACCAATATAGGAATATATACAAGGAATCCAGTTATTCCCATAGTTATCACTGTATTTACGACAAGATTGTTGATTAATAATATAACACTGATTCCAAGAAGCGTTCCTATCAGATACAGTATCAGTACTGTTTTTCTATGATCAATTCCCATCGACATCAATCGATGATGCAAGTGGCCTTTATCAGCTTCCATCAGAGGCCTTTTGTTGATCCATCTTCTTATAATTGCGAAAGTCGTATCAAAAATAGGAAGTCCGAGCGTCATGATAGGTATCAATACAGCGATAGCTGTTGCACTCTTTATGGCACCTTCGATAGAAATAGCAGCCAATAAAAATCCTAAAAACAACGAACCAGTATCCCCCATGAAAATTTTAGCTGGATTAAAATTATATGGTAAAAATCCCATATTGGCTCCAATGATGATTACACTTAAAAGCAATGCTTCACTTCTTCCAAAATAAAAAGAGACATACGCAAGCGTCAATGCTGCAATCGTACTGATTCCAACAGCCAATCCATCTAGTCCATCAATTAGGTTTATTGTATTTGTAATTCCCACAATCCAAAATATTGTAATTGGAAAACTCAGCATTCCAATAGAAATAATATCGCCGACATTCAACAGATTCGTAAAAAATTCAACTCTAAAACCATAATAATACAACACTGATGCTGCTATAATCTGCATTGCTAATTTTGATTTTGCATTAATTCCTTTGACATCATCTACTAAACCAGTAATGACAATTATTAAAGATCCTAAAATAAGTCCAAATATTTTTTGGCTTTCTAAATCTGAAAAAATAGATACTGAAATCAAAAAAGCAAAAAACAACGACAACCCACCAATTCTTGGAATCGGAACTGTATGTACTCTTCTGTCATCTTTAGGCACATCAATAGCACCTATTTTATGAGCTAATGCAATAATTAGAGGTGTTAGAACAACACTGACAACAACTGCAGTGATAAAAGCAAAAATATATTTAAACAATATGACACCTCATCAATATCCAGATTGGCTGCTCAGAGAATCATCATTTTCAATCCACTCAGCAACCTCTATTATTCTATAATTTTCTATACTGTCTCTGATAATCACTCTGTCAATTCCAGCATTTATTATCAGTCTTTTACACATGGAGCAACTATTGGCATTCTGTACATATTTCAAAGTGCCTTTTTCGACTCCTACCAAATATAAATCTGAACCAATCATGTCTTTCCTAGATGCGGAAATTATAGCATTTGCTTCTGCATGAACACTTCTGCAAAGCTCATATTGAGTGCCTCTAGGGACTTCAAGCTTTTCTCGAATACAGAATCCTAAGTCAATACAATTTTCTCTTCCCCGAGGCGCTCCTGTATAACCAGTAGATATTATTTCATCATGCTTTACAATAATCGCACCGTAATTTCTCCTTAAGCAAGTTCCTCTTTTAAGAACTGACTCTGCAATATCAAGATAGTAATTTGTTTTTTCTCTTCGTTTAGAATCCATTAGACACCTCGTATCAATTATAATACAAATTATTTTGTAATCCTATAAAATCAAAAAATATTCTACTACTAATCTACACTAATTGACCAAATGTGTCAATTTGTTAACATACTCAACTGGATAAGTAAAAAAGAAGGGCTCAGCCCTTCTTTTTTACTTAGTTCCGAACAGTCTATCTCCAGCATCTCCAAGTCCAGGTACAATATATGCATGCTCATTCAATTTTTCATCAATCGATGCAACATAAATATCTACATCTGGATGAGCTTTTTGCACAGCCGCAATTCCCTCAGGGCATCCTATAAGACAAACAAATTTTATCATTTCCGCGCCTCTATTTTTCAAGAAACCTATCGCTGCATTTGCACTTCCACCTGTAGCCAACATTGGATCTAGTATGATTAATTCTCTTTCATTGACATCTGATGGCAATTTAACATAATATTCAACAGGCTCTAAAGTCTCTGGATCTCTATATAAGCCAACATGCCCTACTTTTGCAGCTGGAAGCAAATTTAAAAATCCGTCAACCATACCAAGTCCTGCTCTCAATATCGGTACTATTCCCAATTTCCTACCGGACAAAATTTTTGATTTTGTCATTTGGATAGGTGTTTCAACCTCAGTTTCTTCTAATTGAAGATCTCTTGTCACTTCATACGCCAATAGCATGGAAACTTCTTTAACAAGTTCTCTGAATTCTTTTGACCCCGTGTTTTTATCTCTTATCAATGTCAGCTTATGTTGAATCAAAGGATGATCCATTTCAAATACTTTACCCATATTATCCTCTCCTTTAGTTATTTTCTATATTCATTATTTTATCAATGCGTCTTTGATGCCTATCTCCTTCAAATTCAGCATTCAAATAAGCATCTACAATGCTTTTTGCAAGGTCTTTTCCTACAACTCTGCCACCCATTGCTAAAATATTGGCATTGTTATGAGCTTTTGCCATTCTCGCACTGAATTCTTCACTGACAACGGCTGCTCTTATACCTTTAACTTTATTTGCTGCAATTGAAATTCCAATTCCTGTACCACACATAATAATTCCGATTTCTATTTCACCTGAAACTACACCATGTGCAACTTTCTCTCCATAGTCAGGATAATCTACGGATTCCAAGGAGTAAGTGCCGTAATCAATTACTTCATATTGCTTACTGGTCAGATACTCTTTAATGAATTCTTTCAATTCATACCCACCATGGTCACTGCCCATTCCTATTTTCATCTTTCATCCTCCTCTGAATCTATAATATGAAAACCAGCCGCTTTTTCCAAGCGATTCATAATGGCTATTCCAAATCCTTTTTTATCAAAGGACTCTGAAATAATGACATCTACTTTTAGCTGGTCTAAATATCGTAAACATCTAAACAGTTTATTCCCAACATCATCTATGCTATTGGCGTTACCTAATGAGCATTTGATCACCTCGTCAAATGAATTCAACAGATTATCAGTTGCCATTAATCCTACTTTTTTATGTTCCAATGTATACTCATCAATCATTTCTTGTATCTTAACACTCTTCTTGTTACCTTTTACAATTATAACTTCTGCTTCAGGTGAATAATGTTTGTATTTCATTCCAGGTGACTTCGGAGTTGAATTCTCATCAATTAAATGAGGATCATAACTTAGTTCCCCAATGACATTAAAAATGTCATCATAGGTAATGACTCCTGGTCTTAAAATTTGTGCTTTTGTCCCACTTATATCCAATACTGTTGATTCCAACCCTACTTCAGTATCTCCTCCAAGCAGTATATAATCGACTCTACCCTTTAAATCTTCAATAACATGCCTCTCACTTGTCGGACTCGGTTTCCCTGAGATATTCGCGCTTGGTGCTGCAACTGGAACCCCGGATAGTCGAATTAGTTCCATAGCTAATGGGTGGCTCGGCATTCTTATTGCTACAGTATCCAATCCACCTGTAATCACATCTGGCACTATCTTGGATTTTTTCATGACTATTGTCAGTGGACCTGGCCAAAAAATTGCCATCAACTTTTCTGCTGTCGGTGTTATTTCTTCAACTAGCTCAATCAGCTGCTCTCTACACGAAATATGAACAATCAAAGGATTATCAGTCGGTCTGCCTTTAGCGACAAATATTTTTTTTACAGCTTCTGGATTTAAAGCATCTGCGCCTAGACCATATACAGTTTCAGTTGGAAAAACAACCAATTGTCCTTTCTTAAGTGCGTCCGCTGCTTCATTTATTCTGTTTTCTCTTATAATTATTGTATCTATCATATGACACGCATCCAAACATAAAGATATAGATAGAACAATGTCCTATCTATTTTATTCTCGCAAAAGACCATTTCAACAATGAAGGTGTTACAAGTGTCGTAACAAGCACCATCAAGATGACAGTCGCTATCTCTTGATCCGATATAACATTTAATTTCAATCCTAAATTGGCAATGATGATCGCCACTTCTGCTCGTGGAACCATTCCGAATCCAATCTGCAAAGCTTCCGCTTTATTGAATCCTGAAAATCGCGCACCTAGTCCACTACCGATAATTTTACCGATAATTGCCATCACAATAAGAATAGAACCTATTCCCAAAGCAGACAGTGCACTTTTTAAATCAACACCCATTCCAATAGAAACAAAAAATATGGGTGTAAACAAAGTTGTGGCTATCTTATTGATATCATGTGAGACCCGGTGTCTATGTTCAGTCATTGAAAATACGACACCTGAGAAATAAGCTCCAGTAATAGCTGCCACTCCGAGTTCTTCTGACATGAAAGCCAACATAAAACAAATTACAATCGCATAAGTAACTATTTTATCTTCAAAGTTTATTTTCAAATCAAGACTTCTAATTAATTTCGTAATTATAAGGCCAAATACAAAAGTAATCAAAAAAAACAAACTAATTTTCCAGAGAACAACTAAAATGCTGCTGCTGGATTCAGGACTGACAATGCCTACTACAATTGTCAGTAGCAGTATACCTATGATATCATCAATGATTGCAGCACCTAAAATACTAATGCCTTGTTTTGTCCTGAGTTGACCGATTTCTCTTAAAGTTTGAACACTTATACTGACCGAAGTTGCTGTAGAGACAATTCCCATGAATACACTGATCATCAGGTCATTTGTTACGATATAAGCAGCGCCACCAACCAATACAAAAGGTACAATTACACCACCTATAGCAATCAAAGATGATGATTTCCCAGATTCTTTCAGCTCGTTGACATCGGTTTCAAGTCCAGCGATGAACATTAAAAATATTACACCAATTTCAGCCAAATGAGTAATCAACTCTGTCTTTTCAATTAAACCAGCACCTAAAACTATCCCCATTAGGATCTGTCCTAAAACAGCTGGTTGTTTAAATTTTACACTTATTATTCCACCAATATTAGCTGCTAAAAGTATAGCTGCAATATTTATGAGAAACATGTATTCTGATTCCATATTCCCTCCAAAAATAATTATTTTCGGAAATGATTTATGAACCGAAATTGGCTTATTATTACATTGTTACACCTTATAACGCTTCATTAATGACCTCAATTAAAAAGTATACTCTTTTTAAAAATATTTTCAACCGTTATTCATTGATATTTTTTAAGGCTTCCGCTTGAAAACTTGTAATTAGAGCATCAATCATCTCATCTATATCACCATCAAGAAAACTGCTCATTTTATGAACGGCTACATGTACTCGATGGTCAGTAATTCTTCCTTGCGGAAAATTATATGTTCTTATTTTTCCCGATCGATCACCAGTTCCTACTTGTGATTTTCTCTGATCAGCAATTTCTTGATTCTGCTCTGCTAATTTAATATCATATAATCTCGCTCTTAATACTTTCATTGCCTTATCTTTATTTTTGAGTTGAGATTTTTCATCCTGACATGTAACGACCATACCAGTAGGCAAATGTGTGATTCTTACTGCAGAGTCTGTAGTGTTGACACTTTGACCACCATTTCCAGATGACCGATAGACATCTACTCTTAAATCATTTTGATTTATCTCTACATCAACCTCTTCCGCTTCAGGAAGTACTGCCACAGTAGCCGTAGAAGTGTGTATTCTGCCTCCAGATTCAGTTTCAGGAACTCTTTGAACACGATGGACACCACTTTCGTATTTCAATCTCGAATAAGCACCTCGTCCGTTTATTTGAAACGACGCTTCCTTTATACCACCTACACCTGTATCAGACAAACTGATCATATCAACCTTCCAGTTTCGTCTTTCAGCATATCGAACATACATTCTCAAAAGCTCACTGGCAAACAAACCGGCCTCATCACCACCAGCACCCGCCCTAATTTCAACGATAACATTTTTTTCATCGTTTTCATTTTTAGGAAGCAACAGTTTCTTAAGTTCAATTTCATATTCACTGATTTTCTCTAATAATTCTTCTATCTCCATTTTAGCCAACTCTTTAATGTCTTCATCACTACCAGCTAAAAGCTCTTTTGCCTCTTCAAGCTCTTTTTTTGCATTTTTATAGGCTGAATAAGCTTCTACAATCGGCGTCAACTCACTGTGCTCTTTCATAAGCTTCTGCCAATTTCTATTGTCGTTGATTACTTCTGGATCAGATATTTTCAATCCCAAATCATAATATTTTTCAACTATAAAATCTAATTTATCAAACATTTATTTCACCTCTATATCCAATAACTACTCGGTTTATTCCCGATAGATCCTGAATAATTCTTATATTCTTAAAATTCTTTTTTTCCATCATTTCTTTTACTTTCTTACTTTGATTATAGCCAACTTCAAAAGCAAGCACACCATTTTCATTTAAAAATTCAAATGCTTCCTCAATAATTTTTCTATAAAAAAAGTATCCTTCATCCTCAGCTTTTAGTGCCAAAATAGGTTCAAAAGCTTTAACATTTTCATCAAGCGCCTCATACTCTTTTTTCTCTATATAAGGTGGGTTTGAAACAATAATATCAAACAAGCCATCTACATCACTAAATACATCGCTTTTCAAAAAAACAACTTGTGCCTTTAGTTGATCATTGTTCAACTTTGCCACTGCCAAGGCATCGGTAGAAATATCCACACTGACGACATTTGCATTTTCACTCAATAAATCAAGTGCAATGGCTATTGCTCCACTTCCAGATCCTATATCTAATATCCTTACCGCTACTTCTCTATCCTTTATGATCTCCAAAACACTTTCAACAAGAATTTCTGTATCTGCTCTTGGAATTAATACCCTCTGATCAACATATAAGTCTAAACCCATAAATTCCTGACGGTTGATAATATATTGAACCGGTTTGTGTGTCATTCTTTCAGCGATAAAGCTTTGATATAATTGATACTCATCATCTGAAATTTCCTTTTGCTTATTGACAATCAAATAAATCTTATCTTTATTTAACACATGCATTAAAATTACCTGAGCATCTAAATAGGGAGATGCAGAAGCATCCTCCAATTCTTTTTTTCCCCAGATCAGCGCATCATTGATAGTTACCATTCACTATCATCCATCACAAGCTTAACTGCGACTATCGCCACTTCAAGCATATTATCATCTGGATTCTGTGTTGTGATCTTTTGCATCATCAATCCAGGTTTGCTTATCAATTCAATTAATTTATTTTCAGTTGTACCTGATAATTTCAATACTTCAAAGCTGATTCCCGCTATCAATGGAAGCAATATTATTTTAAGTCCGATTCTAAGAAAAATATTACTCCATGAAATAAATGAAAAAATCAAAATACTGATAATAAGCACAAAAATTAAAAAGCTCGTACCGCATCTTGGGTGCAAAGTCGTAAATTCTCTTGCATTTTCAACAGTCAGTTCCTTATCAGATTCAACACAATGGATCGTTTTGTGTTCTGCACCGTGATACTGAAAAACTCTTTTGACATCCTTCATCTTACTGATCAATAATATGTACGCTACAAAGAACACCATTTTCAAAGCACCTTCCAGAATACTCAATAAGTATTGGCTGGAAATACTGTTTCTCAATAGAGAAATGATAAATGTCGGCAATGCAGTAAACAAAAATATTGCAAGCGCTAATGCAGTAACAATAGAAAATGCTACCAATACATCATCCGCCTTATCTCCAAATAGCTTTCTTACATTTTGATCAAATTTACTTTCTTCTGTTTCAATTCCTTCATCTTCTTCAAAATACTTCGCCGATAATGACAATGCTTTGATTCCAACTTTCATAGATGATACAAGTGCAAATAAACCTCTGATAAAAGGTATTTTATTCCATTTTCCTTTAGGCGTTTTTATCGTCTCTTTTTCAACGACCATTTCACCATTTTTACGCCTTATAACGATGGCGATTCTATTTTTATTTCGCATCATGATCCCTTCAATAAGGGCTTGTCCGCCAATATTACTGTATTTTTTCATATGCCACCTTCCTATTTTTGATCTCTATATTTAAAATAACATTCTGAACACAAAGATTCATACTCGATTTTATTTTCTCCATCAATAGCTACTTGTTCACCTTCAAATGTAAATTTCCCATTAATCTTCCGGCCATTAAAGATAGCTTTTTTTCCACATCTGCAAATCGTTTTAAGTTCCTCAACAGAATGAGCCAATAAAAGCAATCTTTCACTTCCTTCAAATCCATTGAGTTTAAAATCCGTTCTCAATCCGTAACAAATAACCGGAACACTTTCTACAACAGCATACTGAAAAAGTTGATCCACTTGATTTTTAGTTAAAAATTGTGCTTCATCAACCAAAATACAATCTATATTATTATTTAAATCCATTATTTTATCATAAACGTTTTCACCCTTACCAATCAACATATCCACATGTTTATTGACTCCTAATCGAGAGACTACCTGTTCTCCACCTTTTGTGTCAACAGTAGGTTTTACGATAAACGCCTTCATACCCCGTTCATGGTAATTATGAGCAACTTGCATCAAAGCAGTTGATTTTCCAGAATTCATTGCGCCATATCTAAAATATAATTTTGCCATTATTCTTCCCCCAATATCATTATAATCCAGATTACATGCATATTAAAATAGGTTAGAGAAAAAATCTCTAACCTATTATAATCTTCATATTACAGACCATACTTCTGCTTGAATTTTTCCGCTCTTCCACCACGTTCAACTGATTTTTGAGTACCAGTGAAGAATGGATGACATTCTGAGCAAATTTCCAATCTGATTTCATCCTTTGTTGATTGAGTTGTAAACGTATTCCCGCACGCACAAGTTACTTTTACTTCTTTATAATTAGGATGTATGCCTTGTTTCATAGTATCCACCTCTTTTCAAAAAATATCACTGTTACAATATTATAGGCTAACCTATCTTTTGTCAAGCTAATATAGTATATCACTAAAGAAATTATTTTTCAACTATGATTTGCTTCTTCATGATTTGGACAAATTCTCTGTTGTCTTTTGTCTTCAACAATTTATCAATGACTACTTCTGTCAATTCTTGAAGTGAAGTGTTGCTAAGTGCTCTTCTAATATTCCAGATAACTTCAAGTTCTTCTTGATCCAAGAGCAGCTCTTCTCTTCTTGTCCCAGATTTCTGAATATCAACTGCTGGAAAAATGCGCTTTTCTGATAGTTTTCTACTAAGAATCAACTCCATATTTCCAGTTCCTTTGAATTCTTCAAAAATAACATCATCCATTCTTGAACCTGTTTCAACAAGAGCAGTTGCTAAAATTGTCAAGCTTCCGCCTTCTTCAATATTTCTTGCAGCTCCTAAAAATCTCTTGGGCTTATGCAAAGCTGCTGGATCAAGCCCACCGCTTAAAGTTCTTCCACTGCTTGGAATCTCTAAATTATAGGCTCTTGCCAATCTTGTTATACTGTCCAACAAAATAACAACATCTTTCTTTTGCTCAACTAATCGTTTGGCTCTTTCAATCACCATTTCAGCAACTTGAATATGATGAGACGGTAATTCATCAAAAGTTGAGTATATTACTTCTGCATTGATTGAACGCTTCATTTCAGTAACTTCTTCAGGTCTTTCATCTATCAAAAGAACAATGACTTCAACTTCTGGATGATTCATTGTGATACTTTGCGCAATTTTTTGAAGAAGAATCGTTTTTCCAGCTTTTGGAGGTGCGACAATCATTCCCCTTTGACCTTTTCCAACAGGTGAAATAAGATCAATCAAACGCATCGACAACTCCGAATGGTCCTTTTCAAGTCTAAAACGCTTTGTAGGATACATCGGTGTCAAATCATCAAAATTAGGTCTTTTAGATGCAATGAGGGGATCATCTCCGTTGATTTTCTTTACATATAATAGCGCTCTGAATTTCTCGTTGACTTTCGGATTCCTTGTAATGCCTGTAATTAAATCCCCTGTCTTCATATTGAATTTTCTTATCTGTGACGGGGATACATAAACATCCCTATCGCTTGTAAGAAAGTTCTCAAATCTTAGAAATCCAAAATTCTGCTGTTCTACCAATTCTAAAACACCGTGCACTTCTTCTTGATTTCTAGAAACTTCAGATTTTTTTTCTTCCACTTGATCTTCTACTTTATCTTTTGAACTTTCAAGAAGCATTTCAACAAGCTCTTCTTTTTTATACTTAGTGACACTTTTGACACCAAGATCTTTCGCCAGTTCTCTAAGTTGTATTATTGTCTTTCCATTTAAAAATTCCAGATTCAATTGATCCTCCTATTTTGCATAATATGGCTTTTTATCGAGATGATGAATGGCTTCAATAAATCGAACCGTTCCTGTCTTCCCTCTAATGACAACGGAATGCGTTTTAGCCATATTGCCACCACTGTATTTGATTCCTTTAACTAAAACACTGTCAGAAATACCCGTTGCTGAGAAGAAAATATCATCACTGCCTACAATATCATCCATTTTCAGAATATTTTTATAATCTGCATTCATCTTTATGCAACGTTGAATTTCTTCATCATTTTCAGGTGTCAATCTGCCTTCCATATAACCACCAAGTGCTTTTACTGCAGCTGCAGCAATGACTCCTTCAGGCGCGCCACCTCTACCCATTAAAATATCTACATCAGAATCAATCAGACAAGTTTCAATAGCAGCTGCGACATCTCCATCAGAGAATAATTTCACACGAACACCAAGTTCTCTGCATGCATCTATGATGAACTGACTTCTTTCACGATCTATGGTTGTCATAGTCAACTCTTTAACATCCTTACCCAATGCTTGTGCCAAGTTGATCAGATTTTCTTCGACTGAAAAAGATAAACTGACAACACCTTTTCCTTTTGGTCCAACAACTAATTTATCCATATACATATCTGGCGCTTTAAGAAAGGTTCCTTTAGGAGCAAGCGCAACAACTGCTATCGAATTGTCCAATCCTTTTGCAAGAGCCGTAGTACCATCAACCGGGTCTACTGCGATATCTACTTTTGGATATCCCATTCCAGGTGTTCCAATCTTTTCACCTATATAAAGCATAGGTGCCTCATCCATTTCACCTTCACCTATTACAACTTCACCTTCGATATTCATTGTATCAAACATTTTTCTCATATTATCAACTGCAGCACCATCAGCATCATTTTTTCTGCCTAGCCCTAAAAACTTACCTGCTCCGATAGCAGCTGCTTCTGTCAATCTAACTAAATTTATCGATAAATCTCTATCCATTTATACCACTCCCCATTTATTATACCATAAGAAATTATATTACACTTCTCCATCAATGTTAATAAATTAAAATAAATTCATTTTATTTTTTTAAATTTTAAGTTATATTCATATTAGGAGAGGTGCATTATGAAACGATTATTCACTGTATTAATTTTAATAATAATTTTATCATCCCTTAGTTTCGGAAGCGATGATTTGAGTGTTTTTTATAATAACCAGCTAATTTCATTTGAGTCATCACCGATTATATTGGAAAACTCAGTTTTGTTGCCGGCAATTGAAATTTCCAAATTATTTGGCGCTCAATATACTTGGGATGCTGATGCAAAACTTATAACAATCTATAGAGACAATACTTTCATAAAATTCTCAGGCAGTTCATATTTAAGCTATGTGAATGGCAAATCAATTATGATGGATGCCGCTACAAGCATTTACAACGGCATATTATTTGTACCTATCGACTTCATAACCAATGTTTTCGATATCAATCTTGAATACGATGCTATCAATGGTGTCATGCGAATGACCAACAATAAACGCAACATTTATAAGACTTATACCGATTATTTCTACAAAACAGTTGAACTTCCTAATTTCAACATCAACTTTGATATTCCCTACTATTGGGAATATTTAGATGAAGAAAACAGGACTTTCGGTTATCAAAGTGATTATGAAAATGTTTCCATGAATGTAACACTAATCAATAATCTAGAAAATACAACTACTGATAACTATATAAAAAATTTATATTTCAATTTCAATCTTGCCAACCCTGAAAACAACTATTTTAAAATCAGTGAAAAACCATATATCACCAGCGGTTTCAGCGGTAAACTAGTCGTTTATCAAAGTAAAGACATTGAAAATAAGATTATCAACGCACACTATATCACACAGGCAGACAATATCATCTACAGCTTTAACTTCAGTTTTTATAAACAGGATTCTGAATATATTCTGTCTACAATCGAAAACATCATCAATAGCTTTGAAATTCAGTCTTTTGCTATAGAAGTCGCAGATGAACATTATGTTGAATATCCAAAGTTTATAAATCTTAAAACATCTATGAAGAATGAAATTTATTCAAATACGCAAGTAAAAAACAGTTTGAATTTTTCTGGCACAATCGATTCTTCAGTAAAAAATTTAATTGCCATTGTTGAAAGAAACAATGAATCATTCACATTCAACATAACTGTTAAAGACGGCTACTTCGATGAATCCATTTATTTCCCTTTTGGGCTTGGGAAACATAACGTTTCCATTCTACTGGAAACCGATAGCAATTTAGCCATCAACACTGAGCTTGTAGACTTGAATTCCCAATCAAATTTAATGATGAAATTCAGTGTCATAAATATCAGTGATGACTTTATTCGCTATACGATTCCTGATACAAACATTGATCCAAATAATTTGAATTTGCAATCAATGGCTTATTTGCTGACTTATAAGAGCTTGACAGACTATGCCAAATCACTGGATATTTATAACTATATTCTTGAAAATATCAAATTGAAATCCGAAAACATTTCTCAATCTTCATATGATGTTTACATTTACAATGAAGGTAACAATTTATCAATAACCAATTTCTATGTTACCTTACTTAGAAGTCTCGATATTCCTTCAAGAGTTTTTAGAGGGTCTTATTTCAATAATTATCATTACTGGGCTGAGGTATACCTAAACGGCAGCTGGTATATAGTTGATCCTACTTTTGGTATCCTATCAGCACAAAAGCAAGACGGAAAAAATTATTTCATTGCCAACAGGGATGATTATTATTCAAATTACAGCACTGTATTAGAAGTAACACATTAAATTCAACAACAAAAGAGATGATTTCAAAAAATCATCTCTTTTTTATGTTCTACTTTTTTAAACTTAAAATTACTCTCGCCTCATCAGGTGTAGCAACTTCTCTCCCGAGTTCTTTTGCAAGTCTTGAAATCCTCTCGACTAGCTGTGCATTCGATTCAGCTAAAACGCCTTTTGTATAATATATATTATCTTCAAAACCCACTCTCACATGGCCACCCATCAAAATTGCAACAGTTGCCAGTGGCAACTCATATCTTCCTATTCCAGCGACTGTCCAAGTTGATCCAACTGGTATTGATTGTTTAAAATACATCAAGTCTTCAATTTCACCAGGGCATGCACCAGGAACCCCTAAAACAAAATCAAAATGAAGTGGTGCTTCCACAAGTCCTTTTTTCAAAAGTTTTACAGCATTGGTAATCATGCCTCTTTCAAAAACTTCTATTTCGGGTTTCACACCTAATTCTTTCATTCTCAATGCAAATTTTTCGATATATTCTTCCGTATTCATGAATACGTCTGATCCAAAATTAACTGTCCCAGTACTGAGTGTCGCCATTTCAGGACTAAGTTCAACAGGTTGAAGTCTTTCATCAGCAGTGTGCCAAGTAGCGCCACCCGTTGAAGGTTGAACAATCACATTGCATTTTGCTTCTATTTTTTCTTTTATTTCTTTATATACTTCATAACTCTGAGTTGGATTGCCTTCCTCATCTCTTGCATGGATATGTACAATTGAGGCACCAGCCAAGTAGCACTGATAAGCATCCTCAGCAATTTCCTCGGGGGTCAACGCTAAATTCGGTTGCAACTCTCGGGTCACTTCAGCGCCAGTCAATGCAGCTGTAATAATTAATTTTTCCATATTTACCCCCTTTGTTTATTCTTAGGAACAACACATGTACCACTTGCTCTGCAAACAACAATCGGCTCTTCAAGCACATCGCAAGCAGAATCATTGATATCAGGTCTTGGAATAATTACCTTTCTTGCTTCAAAAGTCATTTTTCTAGAGCTGTTTCCCGTCTGTGTTATTTCACCTACCGCTTCAATAAAATCTCCTGCATAAACAGGTGCTAAAAACTCCACTGAATCATACGCAGCAAATAAGCCTTCATCACCATCATTTCTAATTAAAAGTTCCGTTGCTACATCGCCAAACAAATTCAGCATTTTAGCGCCATCCACGAGATTTCCGCCATAATGTGCATCATGCATGCTCATCCTTACTCGTATCATTACTTTTTCCATCAATCTGCCCCCTTATATTTTATATTATAACGTTATTATTTTATCATTGTCATTAAATGAGTACAATTATCTTTTGGTTTTATTTTTCACTTTTTTTAATCTAAAAAAATCTTCTCTTTCTTTTTCTTCTAAAACTTCTTCAATATATTTAGTTACTTCCTTGAATTTCGGTATTTGGATTTTATCAAGTGCATTAGCTCTCTTGCCAGTTTTCTTAGCCTCCACAGCTAAACGATATACAGTATTTTCGACTTCAGCCAATTCATAGATCAACAACTGCAATTCACTCATTTTTGTAACCGCAGTATCAAGTGCTGCATTTGTCCTGAAAAATCCATAGGTTACAGGTTTTACATTATCACTGTGACTGATTACAGGTATTTCAACACCCATAATACTTTTAGGCAGCACCTTGATATCTTCATTCTTTGGTATGGACATGGCGATTTCTTCAACTGTATTGGATCCCATTGTAATATTTGCATTAATTAAAGCCTGATATGTTTCAGAGAACATCTTGTCTATACTTTCTTGGATTTTTTCAGCACGGGCGACAAGTCCCATCATTTCCCTGATCAGAACATTTCTTTTTTTATCAAGCAGTTCAAATCCTTTTATAGAAAACGTCAACATGCTTTTCGCCTTTATTAAGTTTGCTTTCGTAGGTGCAAGTTGATTCATTTCATCAGACTCCTAATAGTACTCATTGATGATTTCATCATTAAGCCTATCCAATTCTATTTTAGGAAGAATTCTCAGCATCTCCCATGAAAGATTCAGACTTTCATCAATAGTTCTGTTTTCAATATTGCTTTGTTTTAAAAATTTTTGTTCAAATTGTCTTCCAAATTCCATATAAAGTTGATCCGTTTCACTTAAATCATCTTCGCCAATGATTTGAGCAAGCGCTCTAATATCAGTAACTTTAGAATAAGAGCTAAAAAGTTGATTGGCTACATCAGGATGATCTTTACGCGTATAGCCTTCACCAATTCCGTCTTTCATAAGCCTTGACAATGAAGGCAGAATATTCACTGGTGGATTTATGTTATTGTTGGTCAAATCACGTGACAAGACAATTTGGCCTTCTGTAATATAGCCTGTCAAATCAGGTATTGGATGAGAAATATCATCATTAGGCATTGTTAAAATCGGTAAAAAAGTTATTGACCCTATTTTATTTTTCAGCATTCCTGCTCTTTCATAAAGTGAGGCCAAGTCCGAATACAAATATCCAGGATAACCTTTTCTACTCGGCACTTCTTCTCTGGCAGATGAAATTTCTCTAAGCGCCTCACAATAACTTGTCAAATCTGTCATGACTACAAGTATGTGCATATCCTCTTCAAAAGCAAGATATTCAGCTACAGTCAATGCACATCTAGGTGCGCTAAACCTTTCAACAACAGGATCATCCGCATAATTTGCGAACATCACCACATTGTCTATAGTTCCTGACTCTTCAAAATGATTCCTGAAATAAGCTGCATCATCCTTAGTAACACCTATCGCTGCGAATACAACTGCAAATTTCACATCAGTCTGATTCGAAAGTTTTGCCTGAGCGACTATCTGAGCAGCCAACTCTTTATGCGGCATTCCATTTCCTGAGAATATTGGAAGCTTTTGCCCTCTAATAAGTGTTGTTAAAATATCGATTGAAGAAACACCTGTCTGAATATAATCCTTGGGATATTTCCTTGAAACAGGATTTATGGGTCTGCCATTTATATTGAGATTCTTTCCAACATAAATTTCTCCTCCACCATCAATCGGTTTTCCTCCACCATTAAAAATTCTGCCCAGTACATTTTTACTTACTTTTATTTCAAATGGACTACCTGTAAATCTAATAGATAAATTTTCTGTAGACATCCCACTGGTTCCTTCAAAAACTTGTGCTACAATGATGTCTCTTTCTATTTTTATTATTTTCCCTTTTCTTTTTTCTTTATCTGAGAGAGTAATTTCTATTATCTCTCCATATTTTGCTTCTTTAATGCCTTTTAAAAAAATCAAAGGACCTTCAATTTTTTGTACATTGGAATATTCTCTTATCATGCTTCCACCTGCTCATATTTACTAAAAATATTTTCATAGTATTCATCAATTTCACTTGATATATCATTTATTAATTTTAAATCATCATTTGGAACTGTATATTTCACTTTCACTACTTTATCGAAAAGTTCCGCATTTTTAATTTGAGAAATTGGAATTCCTTTTTTTATTCCCAAACTCGCCTGATCGTATAAGTGCTTAATCAATGAAAGCATCAAATACTGCTTCATAATCGGCACAAAAGTATCTTCTTTATGAAATGCATTCTGCTGTAAAAATCCGACTTTAATTATTTTTGCGATTTCCAGAACAAGTCTCTGGCTGTCCGGCAATACATCTTCACCGACCAACTGGACAATATCTGAAAGCTTGTCTTCTTCATGCAGCAATTGTATCATTTCATTTCTCAATTCTATGACATGCTCACTAACATTTTCCTTGTACCAGTCCTCCAAAATCTTGACATATCCACTGTAACTGTTTAACCAGTTAATCGAAGGATAATGCCTTGCATAAGCAAGTTTCTTGTCCAATGCCAAAAAAGCATTGACAAATCTTTTTGTGTTTTCAGTGACTGGTTCTGAAAAATCACCACCCGCTGGAGATACTGCACCAATAATCGTTACACTGCCTTCTGAGCCATTCAAATTTTTAACATAACCTGCCCGCTCATAAAACTCTGCCAAACGTGAAGGGAGATATGCAGGATATCCTTCTTCAGCAGGCATCTCTTCTAGTCTTCCTGAAATTTCTCTCAGCGCTTCCGCCCATCTGGAAGTGGAATCAGCCATAATCGCCACATGGTAACCCATATCTCTATAATACTCTGCGAGAGTAATTCCTGTATAAATGCTGGCTTCTCTAGCCGCAACGGGCATATTTGAAGTATTTGCAATTAAAATAGTTCTCTCCATCAAAGGCCTGTTACTTTTAGGATCAATCAGCTTGGGAAACTCTTCCAAAACGTCAGTCATTTCATTGCCACGTTCCCCACAACCGATATAAACGATGATATCAGCATCAGACCACTTCGCCAACTGATGCTGCGTCATTGTCTTTCCTGTTCCAAATCCTCCTGGTATCGCAGCAGTTCCCCCTTTTGCAATGGGAAAAAATATATCCAATACTCTTTGGCCAGTAATAAGCGGTTTTGAAATTTTCATTCTCTCATTTATTATTCTAGGTTTCCTGATTGGCCATTCAGTATACATTTTAAGCTCAAACTTCTGTCCTTCATCACCCGATAGCGTTAAAAGCGTTTTTTCCAGGTCATATTGACCATCTTCTACCTTGCTTTCAACTTTTCCTTCCATTCCCCAAGGAACCATCAAACGATGCTCAATCAAATGTGTTTCTTGAACATATCCAAAAATCTCACCAGGTGCCAATTCATCTCCAATATTCGCAGAAATCCTAACAGTCCATTTTTTAGAAAAATCCAAGGAAATCAATCCGACTCCTTCCGGAATAAAGTTTGGATCCATCTTTCGTATTTTTTCAAGTGGTCTTTGTATGCCATCAAAAATATTACCCAAAAGACCAGGCCCAAGCTTTACTGATAGCGGCTTTCCCGTTGAAACGATACTCTTGCCCAAAGAAAGTCCTTCTGTCTCCTCATATACTTGCACAGTGCTTACACCATTTTCAAGCGAAATCACTTCACCTATAAGTTGATTTTCTCCTACAAGGACCATTTCTCTCATTGTAAAAGCATTCATATTTTCACCTTTGACAACTGGACCATTGATAAAGGTTATTACCCCTTGTTTTTTATCCATTAACATCACCTGCTTCTTCCAGTAAATCGAAAATCAATTTCCCGATATATGCCTTGTTTTCTTCTAAAATTGAATCCAGCGTCAAATTTATTTTGAACCCCTTCTTGCGGTCTAAAAGTATGAATCCACCAAGTATCTCTTCGTTTACAATAAACTCATTTGAATTTATGACACCATTATCAGTCAATGCTTTTCTAACTAGCTCAATATCATTTTTTCGGCATATGACCATTAAGTCATTTTTTAATTCCAACAAATCGACTATACTGTCTTTGACCCTACCATCAATAAAACGTGCATATTCATCTGTCATTCGAAATTTCTTAAGTTCTTCAATAATCATATCGTAAAGTTCAATAAAAATTTCTTCCCTTTTTATCAATATGTTTTTTCGAGCTTGGCTTATAGCTTTAGATAAAATTCTTTTTTTATCTTTCTGAGCGCTTTCATTAACATCTTTAACATATTGTAAACTTTGCTCTTCAAGTTGTTTCAGTTTATCCTGCCTTACTATCTCATTTTTTTCATCAGCATTTTTCAACACTTCTTTATATTCTTTTTTGACTTTTTCCAAAACTACTTTCGAAAAAAGTTCCATTTTATTGTCTAGAGTAATCATTTGCCCACCACCATCTATACCTTGATACCAATGGATTCTCGAATATATTTGACTATAAAGTTTTTCTCTTTAAACCCTGATGGTTCAGGGATATTGACAATCAAATTATTCTTATCCTTCAGTTTAATCTCCATTATTTCATCTTTTGCCATATTCAATATATCCTCTGATATGATAATCAAGCCATATTCAGGGTCTTTAAGCAACCCATTAAGCTCATCAATCAATTCTTCTTTGGAATGTATCTCTTTACCTGCGATCCCCGCCAATCTCAAACTGATGAGGGTTTCATATTTTTTACACAAACAGAATGATTTCACTTTTCTTACAACCTTCCCAAAATTAAAATGGAAATAATCAAACCATATATGGCAATTCCTTCTGCAAGTCCAACAAATATAAGCGTTTTACCCAAAATTTTCTGATCTTCAGACACAGCGCCAAGTGCAGATGACCCCACCGCACCTACTGCATACCCAGCTCCTATTGTAGCCATTCCAGTGGACAATGCAGCTGCAATAAATCCAAGACCTGTATTTGAAGTTGCATCTGTCGATGCAGCAGTTGCAGCATAAGCAATATTAGGCACAAAGAATATAACAGCTCCTACAAATAAAGGTAAATACAATAAAATATTTGCTTTCAATATTCCCTTTAATTTACTTTTATTTACAACCGCTTCTTTTTTCATCAAATATACACCTGTAAAAATGGTTCCTAAAACAATAATTAAACTTGATACTAATATAAATTTCATGATAAAGCCTCCTCAATAATTCGATCTGGTTCAAAGAGAATTCCTTCCCCAGTATAATACTTGCTGAACATTTCGTAATAAACAAGTCTCAAGCCCTGAATAAATACAACAAGTCCTTCAAGAAAGATGATCATTACATTTCCTATGAAAAACATAGATATATTTCCCGCTAGATTACCAATTATACTTGCCATGGTATGAAAGGCAATAAACAAACCCACATGGTTCAATGCAAATGCACCCACCCTAATAAAAGAAACACTGTTGCTAAATAAACTTAAGAAAGTTTCAAAGATATCAAATCCGCTTTCTATATAATATTGGCTCGCATTCTCATGATAGATCGGCCTTTGCTTTAAAATCAAATTGGATATCGGTTCTTTTCCAACAATCATTCCAACAGAAAAAACGGTCAGTGCAATCAGCAAGAAAATTGGTATGTGGGTTACTTTCATAACCATTTCATAAGCTAAAAGTAAAACAGAAGAAAATAATACCAATCCTGCTACACCTGTTCTTCCAAAAACACCTTCTTCAATCTCTTTTCTTTTCAATTTGTTGATGATGCTGAAAATGTAACTGATTGTAAGTAAAACAATCCCTACTCCAATCGATGTTATTAGAATAGTATTGATATTTTCAATCGGTCTCAAATACTTGAAACCCGGTATAAATTTTGATATCACGTTTTCATATCCAAAAAAAGAGTCATAGACAAACCCAAAAATCATGGAAGACAATCCTATTCGAGATAAAATACCGCCATAATTTCTATTTTTCTTGCTAATATAAAGTCCAGCTAAAAAAATAACAAGTCCCTGCCCTAGATCTCCGAACATTGCACCGAATAGAAGCATATAGCTAAGTGCAAAAAAAACAGTCGGGTCGATTTCATTATAAGAAGGTATGCCATACATCAAAACAAGTTCTTCAAAAGGCTTGAATAAAATATTGTTTCTTAGCTTAGTAGGGATAATCACTGAGCTACTGAGATCTTTTATATCCCTTCTGGCTAAAATAACCGTATCTCCATATACTTCAAAATATTTTTCCATGCACGTTGTTTCATTTTCAGGAATCCAGACTGACATATAGACAAAATTCTTTGTCACAGCAAGTTTTTCTTTAACATCGTCAATCTTCTGGTGCATGATTATTCTGGAGTAACATTGATTTATTTCTTCATGATAATCTTCCAAATATTTTTTTGATACCTCCGCCAAATCTTTCAATTTAGTTTTAAGTCTCTTTCTTTCATTATCCATTTTCTTGAACATTATATCCGGATAATCAAAAAATTCAGTTGCAGGTTTTATTTCAAAAAAATTAACGCTTCTAAGAATTCTATCCGTCTCCAATTCCAGTTCTTTAGGAGATATGACCATATAGACTTCTTTCTCCTTATCAGATCCAAGATGCAAGACAGCTGCTGAAATATTTTCATAATTTTTTTCTATTTTGTGTCTGTTTTCTTGTGTTAAATAACCCCATTTAACGATAAAATTTTCTAGATTGATCAATTTTTTTAAATCAACATTGATTCCATTCAAACACTGATCACAATTCAGAATATCAAGTTCTTCCAATTTAGATCTGTATTTATCTATATCTCCAGTTAGTTCTCTAAAGTGATCATGAATCCTATTGATACTCTCCTCGACCTCAGCAAATGTATAATCCCCAACCATCATTCTCTTTTCAACAGTTGGTTTGAACTCAATTCCACTTAATATATATTCCAGTTTTTCTCGTGACGTTCGAATGGCACTGTTTTTTTCACAGTGATTGATTTCAAGCAATTCAACTATTTCGTCAGCATTTTCTTTCATCATTGTCAGAGAAAAATTACTTTCATCAATATCTTCAAATGAGTTCTTAAATTCTACAAATCCCATCACAATCAAATCTCTCAATATTCTATTGAGATCTTTCATCTGACTGACTACATTGAATAAAGTCATTTTTTGAACTGCCAATACATCACCCCCCTACTGCAAGATTCGAACTAAATATTCATCGATGTTTTTCACTTCATATTTGATGCCTTCCAATATGCTATACAGGTCCCTGGCTTCATATTCCAATTTATGCATGTATGCAATTGGAATTATGATTGTCTGATTTCCTTTTTTGATTAAACTATCAAGTAAATAAAAAAGATATCTTTCCATATTCCTTTCCATAAATATATCACCATCAGAAAAAAGTACTTTATACTCAGTTTTCATTATTATATTCACTAAATCCTCGATTGGATCCATATAGCAAAACACTTTCAACCGCTTGAAATCATATTTCAAACCACTTTCCAATGTATAATTGAGTATTTCTTCTGGACTCAGAAAATAGAATTTTTTAGCTCTATATATCCATTGAATATTTAGAAGATCTGAATTGACACCAAGAAGTTCTTCCATCAGTTTTTTATCTTTACCTTGCAACTTGATGATAATTTCCTTAAGGTTTCTGAAATACACACGATCCAATACCATCTCCATATAAAATTGCATTTTTTCAGATTCTTCCACCAAATATACTTTCAATAATTGATAATATTGAGTGCCCGAAAGCGATTCAATGAATTCACCTATATTTCTAGATTTCAGAAGCCGAGAATAATCTAAAGAAGAATAGATTTCCGAAGTAATCAAATGTTCTTTTAAATGCTGAATCTCTTCATTCCTGGTTAAAGCCCTTAAAAAAAGTTTTAAATTTTCAATTTCATATCGCATGAAAAGTATCTTGAATAATTTTCGATAATCATCATTATAATAATGATAAAATTTTTCGAAATTTTTCAGTATATTTTTTTTCATCCCTATCTCGACTTGATTTCTATGAATAATATCATCAACTATAGGGAAAACATTACTGTAAAAAGTATTTTTTGTTAAATACAATAAGAATTCATTAAAATTTTTAGTTTCCTCAAGCTTCTTGTAATCCAAATCACTTAGAAGTCTTCCCATCAATGCTTTAGCTTTTGAATTAGAAGCACTATGCAAAGTAACATTATTCATCTAATCACCCAATTTCACCTTGAATAAATCTAAAAAAACACTTTTTATCAATTCATCTTTCTTTTCAGCGAGCAATTTCTCCAATTCCTGACTTTTATTCAGTGAATCTTCAATTATTTTATTTTTTTCCTCATCGGCCTCTTCTACGATTTTTTTATATACTTCGCGGCTTTTTGCTCGAACATCTTCTAAATACTCAGTTTCCATTTCTTTTAGTTCTTTTCTAAATGACTTTTCTTTTTCTTTAGAATCAGTTTCAATTTTTTCCTTCATATTTTCTGCTTGCTCATCTAATAAAATGATTTTTCTTAAAGTTTCTTCAACGAGTTTTTTATCCATCGTATCAACTCCCACTATTATTATTATATACCCATTGTCCAATACCTTCAATTTTCGAAAATTTAGTTATATTTATCAGTATTTTGTTTTCATTTTAAACTGAATATTGTAATATATAATTAATGGGGGTTAATATTATGGAACATCCTTTTGATTTTCTAATTTATGAATCACATATCGATCAACACGATTCACTTAATGATCTTCTTGATAATTTCAACAGCAACTATGAATCTTCTTCTCTAGGTGAATATCTTGAATCGCTTATACATAAAAAAAATCTGTCAAAAATCGATATATTCAATAGAACGCGTATCGGTCGAACTTATATCTACCAGATATTTTCTGATACACGGCATGCCAGTAGAGACAAAGTGATACAAATTGCACTTGCTTCTGAATGCACTTTGAAAGAAACACAATCACTTTTACTTCTCGCGAAGCATTCCCCACTTAATTCAAAAGACAAACGAGATCTTGTCATTTCCTACTCATTACTTAAAAAAATGACTGTCGCTGAATCAAATATACTTTTGCAGGAATCTCACTTAAAACCACTTTTTAGTGATAATGAATAAAGCCATCGATTAATTAATCAATGGCTTTTTATATTTTGATACTAGATTCAAATTATAACTTCTTTTTTCAATCGATTCAGCAGTGATGATGTCTGCATCATTGAAATTTTTTACAATGCCTTTTTCACCAATATATCCCGCTCTATCAAAATAATTCGATCCATCGATTATTTCATACCCTAAAATATACTCTTTTAAAGGATCTATCTCAAAAGAAAAATACTGAAACTCATAAAACATATAATCTTTTCTATTCACTATTATGGCATCAGCTCCTGTTTTTTCTATCAAATAAATTCTTGCAGTCGTCAAATTATTCGTGAAGATACAGTCTTTTATAAATCCCTGTATTCGATTTTCAACTGATTTAAGCATAGGCAAATTGAAATTTTCATCCCTAAAGGATTTTAAATAATTTATTTGTTTTAAATAATTCACTTGATCAATATTCACTTGATAGCAATTCCAATCTGAGAATTGATATTTGTTGCTTCCAACATCAGTATCTATAGCAATTGTATCAATTTCAATTTCCAAATCTTCTACGCTATCTCCTGTTGAGAAGTCATAACCATTTATTGCAACAGTGTGTTTTTCAGCAGCAAGAATACTTGAATTTTCTATAAATACTTGTTTAATATCTATATTATAGACTTCACCATTCTCGTCTCCAATCGCCAAATCCATGAGATTTTCAACATCATAATTTTGTTTCACAAAATAATTCAATTCAAGCATATCAAAACTTTGAATATAGTCATACCTTCCTGGATTGAAAGAGATATCCAGAAAACTGTTGAGTCCATATCTATTTTCACTAAAGTTAAAACTTATATTATTGAATTTTTTATGTAAGTCCATCTGATATCTTATATACACATTGTTCTCATGAATTCCGTAGGTAATATTCATGCTAGAATCATTGTTTACTATATCAGATGAATCGAATACCAGTGGACGCCAATCAACATGGTCAAAAGATTTATCATACTCGTAAATTTCAAACTCCAGAGGCATAAAATGAACAGGTACAGCATTTTCCAATACGATAGATGTAGTATCTTTAATTGATGAATTAGCTTCTTCTGCTGCTCTTGATATAATAAAATCATTAATCAAAGCAACTATTACTATGGTAAAAAAAACAACAACCACAGCTATACTCATATACAAATAATTTTTTCTGCCTTTTCTATCAATACTTGCAACAATTTTATCCACATTCTGAAATCTTCGGTCAGGAGAAAATTCTGTCATTTTTTTTAAAATTTTCAATGTGCTTGATTTCCCTTGAATCGCTGAATAATCAATATTTTGATGATTTAATACAGGCAACTTGCCTGATAACATAAAATATAAACACTTCCCTAAATTATAAATATCGGTACGTGTATCCGCTTGACCGAATCCGTATTGCTCAGGTGCCATGAATCCAACGGTACCAATTAAATCTTCATCATGATTTTGATCCGGTAAAGCAACACTGATAGTTTCTAAATCAATCAAGTAAATCAATCCATTATCAATAATTATGTTCTTAGGCTGAAGATCTCTAAAAATCAAAGGATATGGATTTACTTTATGTAAATAGCCAAGTAAAAGAGAAATTTTCTTGGTTATACTCAAAGCATCTTTTTCACTTAGAACACCATTGAATTCAACATAATCAAATAAAGTAATCCCTTCAAAATAATTAGTCAATATATATATTTTCCCATTTGAAACCTTATAAAATCTTATTTTCTCAATATTCTCATTCTGCACTTTTGATAGCATTAAAATTTTTTTTATTTCTTTTTCTGACTCATCAATTATACGCAACTTCATTTTTGTATTATGATAATCAATCAAGAAAACATCTTTCTCATCCTCAGAAAGCCGATATAGAACTTTGATTTCGAAGTCAAAAACGCTTTCAATAGTTTTTATTTTTTTCTTCATGCCTTCAAAATCAATGTTGAATTCCATAGCAAACCTCCATCATTTATTTTGCTTATACTATTATATATTAAAAACATTTTTCTGTTAATATGTTATAATATGCATATCGCGAGGTGATTATCAATGAAAAAAACTTTAAACACCCATGAACTTGATCAAATTTTAAAAACCGCCACTAGCATCGACAATTATTTAGACAAATTGGATTTTGTCTATAAATCAGTAGATTTTAAAGATTATATGGATTCATTATTACATAAATACAATACTTCAGGTGCAGAAATTGTTAAACAGACACAGATTGATCGAACTTATATCTATCAGATAATTTCAGGTACTAGAAGAGGCTCAAGAGATAAAATCATACAAATAGGAATAGCCATTTCAGCTTCTCATGATGAAATTCAAAGACTGTTAAAAATTTCTGGATATTCTCCACTGTACACCAAAGTCAAGCGAGATGCTATCATAAAATTTGGCATTCAAAAAAAAATGAGCTTATTCAAGATAAACGACTTGCTTTATGAGTATTATGAAAAACCTTTATTTGAAAAAGAATAAACACGCTTTGATCTATGCATTCAAAGCGTGTCTTTTATTTGCTCAATTTTCTTTTTTGTATGCTACCCCTAGTTTCGCAGGAACATTAAATGATTTTCTTTCTGTTTTCTGTTGCTGCTCTAATAAATTCTCTAAAAAGAGGTTGCGCTTTTGTCGGCCTTGATTTAAATTCAGGATGAAATTGGCTTGCAACAAACCAAGGATGATTCTTGAGCTCTATTATTTCCACCAATCTTTCATCAGGTGACAAACCACTGATCATAAAACCTTCTTTAGAAAAATCTTCTCTATATTTGTTATTGAACTCATATCTATGGCGATGTCTTTCATAGATCAAATCACTGCCATAAGCTTCATATGCTTTTGTATCTGGTTTGACTTTACATGGATATAAACCTAATCTCATTGTGCCGCCCATCATCTCAAGATCAAGCTGTTCAGGCATTATATCTATGACAGGATACAACGTTTCTGGATCCAATTCACTGCTATGTGCCCCTTCATATCCTAACACATTTCTGGCAAATTCAACTGATGCCAATTGCATTCCCAGACAGATGCCAAAATAAGGCACTTTGTTTTCTCTTGCATATTGAGTGGCAAATATCTTGCCATCAATTCCTCTGTCTCCAAAACCACCTGGTATCAATATGCCATCTGCATTCTTCAATAGTTCTTTTGCATTTTTAAGTGTAACATTTTCTGAATTGATCCAGTCGATATTTACAGCGACATTATTTGCGAGTCCAGCATGTTTCAATGCTTCAGCCACTGAAAGGTACGCATCCTTAAGCTGAACATACTTTCCAACTAAAGCGATATTAACAGAATCCGCTAATTTTTTTTCGATTTCAACTATTTTTTTCCACTCTGTCAAATCAGCTTCTTTGCAATCTAACCCCAGTCTCTTACAAGTCTTTTCAGCTAGTCCTTCTTTTTCTAGCATCAAAGGTACTTCATAAAGGCTTTCAGCATCCATATTGCTGATGACATTATCTGCATCTAGATTACAAAAGAGACCTATTTTAGCCTTGATTTCATCGCTAATGTATTTCTGAGTTCTGCAAATAATCAGGTCAGGTTGAATTCCTATTTCCCGCAATTCCTTGACGCTATGCTGTGTCGGTTTAGTCTTGAGTTCTCCTGCTTTTTCTAAATAAGGAACCAATGTCACATGAATATACATGACATTTTCTTTTCCTATGTCAAATTTGATTTGTCTTATTGCCTCTAGAAAAGGAAGGGATTCAATATCTCCAACAGTTCCCCCTATTTCTGTAATAACGACATCTGGGTTATCAGTTTTAGCAATCCTGTAAGCTCTTTCCTTAATCTCATTTGTTATATGAGGGATTACTTGAACAGTCGCACCTAAATAGGCGCCTTTTCTCTCTTTATTCAAAACAGACCAATAAATTTTACCGGTAGTTACATTTGAATATTTAGATAGATTGACATCGACAAAACGTTCATAATGACCTAAATCAAGATCGGTTTCCGCTCCATCTTCAGTTACATAGACCTCTCCATGCTGATAGGGACTCATCGTACCTGGATCAACATTGATGTATGGATCAAATTTTTGCATTGATACGCTGATTCCTCTTGCTTTCAACAATTGACCTAGTGACGCTGCTGTAATTCCCTTTCCTAGTGATGAAACAACACCACCTGTAACAAAAATATACTTGGTAGCCATTTTTATACCTCCTGAATTTTTACAAAAAAAGAGTGACAGATCACCCATATAGGATGACCTACCACTTTTATCCGTGCTAGTATAGGTAGGGCACCCTTAATTTAATGGGTGCGGTTTCTACAATTAAATACTGAAATAGTATATATTTATTCAAAACTTTCGTCAAGAATTTTTATGATTTTCCTAATTTTTGATTCTAATAAATACTTGAATTTGCTTATAGAAGATGTATTAAATTCAAGCTGATCATATAAACAATCCCACCTGCAACTAAAACTCCCATAGAAATGGCGATCCAAGCATTTTTAAAGCTGATATTTAGTACATTTGCTGCAACGGCACCCGTATAGACACCCGTTGTCGGTATCGGAACCGCTACAAGCAAAAATAATCCAAGCAAGCGGTACTTTCTGTAATTCTTCACTTTATTGGCGGCCCGATCTTCATACTTGTTGATCCACAGTCTGAATTGCTTCAATGTTTTAAAATATGTAAAAACAGGTTTTACAATCAATAATAGAATCGGTACAATAAGAAGATTTCCAATCAAAGAGAGCGCAAGACTTTCCAGTGGTATCAATCCTAAATTGATTCCAAGAGGTATCGCTCCTCTCAATTCAGAAATTGGTGCCATTGATGTCAGTAAAACTATTAATTCATTCGTCAAATTCATTCACCCTTAAATTGTATTTTATTTTCTACTTTATTCAGTATATAAAAGCCTTTGTTTGTGCTATTTCTTCTATTGTAAAGCATTACAGTATCATCAAGCTGTTTGAAAACGCCACCTGCTTCAAGCACTATAATTTCCATTGCCGCCGTATCCCACTCCATGGTTTTACCCAAACTGTAGTATATTTCAGCTTCACCTTTTGCAATTGTGCAGCCTTTCAATGAGCTTCCCATTTTTATGACTTCCTTGATTTTTTTTTCATTATCATACATCTCTGTCAATTTTGGAGATATTCTAGAACGACTTCTAAGTGCCCTTATTTCATCAACTTTCTCTGATACAGCAATTTCTTTTAAAACTTTATTTGTCTGTTCATAAAATGAACCTTCATTTTCAATAGCATAATACAATTCTTCAGTGACTGGATTATATATGACTCCAAGAACTGGTCTTTGCTTATAAACTAAAGCGATATTCACAGAAAACTCATCATTGTGCTTAATGAATTCTTTTGTACCATCTAAGGGATCTACGAGCCAGCAGGATTCATAGTTCAATCTTTCAAGATTATCTATGCTTTCCTCAGCTAAAATGGCATACTGCGGGAACTCCTTATACAATCCTTTGACAATCAACTCATTTGCCATATGGTCTGCGGTTGTAACAGGTGATTCATCTATTTTAATAGTGATATCATAAGTATCACTATTGTAGATTTTAAGTATCCTTTTACCAGCTTCAACAGCCAATTCTATTGCAACTTTTAGTTCCTTCTCATACATTTTAGTCACTTCCCAGCTCACTATACACCTATTATACTGATGGCTTCCATCAATAATCAGAATTGTTCTCCATTCCAATATTTACTAATTACATATTAACAATTTAACTGTAAAAAAACAAGAAGAGGAATTAACTCCTCTCCTCTTCTACAACTAATCCATCTTTTAAATGGATGATTCTCTGTGCTTTTTCAGCTACATCTCTTTCATGGGTGATTAAAACAATTGTATTTCCTTTTTTATTCAGATTGAGTAGAATTTCCATAATCTCTTCTCCACTTTCAGAATCCAGATTTCCTGTCGGCTCATCTGCCAGTATCAATTCTGGATTACCTACAAGCGCTCTTGCAATAGCCACTCTTTGCTGTTGACCTCCACTTAGCTCGATAGGTTTATGATGATACCTATCTCCGAGACCTACACTTTCAAGAATAGCCAATGCTGTTTTTGATGCAGTCACTTTTGTCTCTCCTCTCAGAATAAGAGGCATTTCAACATTGTGAAGCGCTGTAAATCTAGAAAGTAGATTAAACTTTTGAAAAACAAATCCAATTTTATCATTTCTGAGTTTAGCCATCTGATCTTCACTGAATTCTTCGACACTAATATCATCAAGCAAATACTGTCCTCTTGTCTTAGTGTCTATTAGACCAATAATATTCATAAGTGTTGATTTTCCTGAACCGGACGGACCCAATATCGCTACAAATTCACCTTTTTTGACTGAAAAATTGACACCTTTCAATACTTCGACTTCATTCTTACCCATATAATAGGATTTTCCTAAATCCTTCATTTCTATAACATATTCATTCATGATTAGCGGGTAATGACTTGCACAAATTCAGCCAAGCTCACATCCCCTTCACCTCCGTCAATCAACCATACTTTAACAACTGATCCATTCATGATATCTGCAATCTCCATTTGAATTGGTTCTGCATCTGCTGTTCCACCCATATATAGCGGTGTCCCTACAGGTATGATCACATCAGTTGATTCACCAGATAGAACGATTTCTTTGGTTATTCCACCACCCGCTCCTGCGCCTCCACCTGCCGCTTGATTAGCTGCTTGTTTAGCTGCTTTTTCTTCATCAGTAAGTTCTACTGCATCAGGATCCGCATCTGCAGCACCTGCAGCGCTTGGTGCAACAAGATTGACGGTTACTTCATTTCCAATGATTGTCTGAACTACACCATAAACTTCTGCTTTTCTATCAGGAAAGACTTTATCCACTACAACTGTTGTATCCTCAATTGTTGTTTGATCGTCAGCAACCTCTGTTGTCGTATCTGAAGAGCATCCCGAAAGAACACCCATCACCAATATAATCATTAATAATAATAAACCCATTTTTTTCATTTTATTATTCCTCCTATTCATATCTAAGTGCATCAATCGGTTTCAGAGCAGCTGCTCTAGTTGCCGGATAATAGCCAAAGAATGTTCCAGTCACGATTGAAAATACAAACGCCAGCACATATCCCTGAACACTTGGTGATACAGCTACCTGTAAATATTCAATGCCAGGTGTCAGTATAAAACTGAAAGCTATTCCCATTATGCCACCCATGCCACTTATAATTACTGATTCCAATAGAAACTCTAATAGAATATCACTTTTTTTAGCACCCAGTGCTTTTAATATTCCAATTTCTTTTGTTCTTTCTTTGACTGAAACAAAGAGAACATTCATTATACCGATACCACCTACTATCAATGTTATGACAGCTATTGAAATAAGTAGAACAGACATGGTTCTTGCAGAATCCTGAGCTGCAACCAATTTGCTTCCAGCATCTTTAATCATTATATCTGCACCGCCTATGCTTCTATATTCAACTAAAAACATTTCTTCAATTTCTGTAATTGCAGGTGCCACCGAATCGATATCCTTTGCAACTGCAATGATTTTAGGTTTTGAAGTTGATCCTAATATATAATTTTCTACAGTTTCATAAGGCATGAACACACTTTCATCCACCGCAATACCCTGTACTGCATCCCCTACACGATCGAGAACACCCACTACTTCATACTTACGTCCAGAGATTGTAACTTGTTCTCCTATGGCCAAGAAAGGATCTTCAAAGATGGCTTCTGCCATGTCAAGTCCAAGAACAGCTATTCGCCTTCTATCTTCACTGTCTCCGGGTTCAATAAAAACACCTGCATACATGTTCAGATTGCTGAGATCATCGAAATTGTCTTGCACACCATTGATTGAACCATCAAAGCTCCCACTGCTCGATGCAATAGTTCCTCGTGTTGCATTTGTTATTGTTGCAGCCGCAATATACTCAGAATCATCTACAATCATCTGCATATCATCTAAAGAAAGTTTAAAAGTAGTTCCCGAACCAGATGCCGACTGGATATACAAGGTTCCTACATTAAGCATGGCAAATTGATCTTCTACCGCTTCCTGTGACGCCTTGCCGATACCTACAACCATGATGATTGTAGCTGCTCCTACAATTATTCCAAGCATTGTTAAAAATACTCTAAATTTATTTGCCTTTATATTCGCAAATATCAGACGAATCAATTCTTCAATTTTCATCTTTTATCACCTGCTTGTCGTTCTTATAAGTATTATATCGCCTTCTGACAATCCTGTTAAGACTTCCGCACTCACGCCATCAGTAAATCCTGTCATGATTTCTCTCACTTCACTGCCAGTTTCAGTTTTAATTTCAACTTGTTGCTTTGAATCAATTATTTTAACAGCACTATTAGGTATTACTAGCACATCCTTCTTCTCTTTGATGACAAATTCAACCAATGTGCTTAATCCATCAAGAACCTTGTTCAATTCATCTTCAACATTTATGCTTATTTCATAAGTGACGATACCGTTGTTGTCCACTTTTCCAACGGGGCTAATATATTCAACAATTCCTGAATATTCTCTTCCATAATCGATTTCAAAATTAAGGATAGCTCTTTGCCCCACTTCAATAAGACCCATATCCAGTTCAGAAACTTCAGCAATGACATAGGCTTTTGATTTATCTCCAATTGTCGCAAAAGTATTGCTTGATCTTACTTCACTGCCTAACTCATAATTCATTGATAATATTGTTCCCTCTTGCGTAGCGATGATTGAAGCCCCTTTTGACATTTCATAGTCCTCCTGTGCATTTGCATAGGCATCTTTTAAAGAGCTATATTCATTGTAGTAGGCATTCAACTGTTTTTTAGCAAAATCAAGATCACTCTTTATTTCCAAAACCAAAGTTTCCTGATTTTTCTTTTCATTTATAGAATACATTTCTGGATAGTCATTCATCAAATCCAGTAAATTCTCTCCTTCAAGCAAATCATTGCCATATTTCTCAATGCTTATTTTCTGGTCTGCAATGTTTTTTTCAATATCCAGCAGATCACTGTTGAATTTCGTTTCATCCTGTTGCCAATCCTGCGTTAAAGATACTTGGTCAGTTGCAGCTAAAACAGCTATTACTGCCCCCTCTTCAACATAATCACCAGGTTTGTAATTCAGCTGAGATACAACTCCTTCATAATCAGCTATTATTTCAAAGTTTGGGATAGCCAGATTGCCATCTGCCAATTGTGTGATCCTCAAATCATCTGTTTTTACTTTTACCTCACTTATTTTCTCTATAACTTCAGTGCCTGCATCATCTGCAGAAAAGTAATTATATAGGGGATAAGCAGAAATTGCTACAATAGCTATCAAAAGATAAATCATTTTCCGTTTCATATAGTCGCCTCCATATCAATTTTATAACCTCATAATAATTCTTACATGTTACAGCTATGTGACAAGCAAAACTTTTTCTTTCTTTATTTTTTTCTTTGTTTTTTTCTATTTTTTTAAAAGTATCAACAAAAATATAATAAAGAACCCCCTCTTCAATTTCTTGGAAGAAAGGGTTCTTTATACTCAGCGCCAGAACACCCATGACTTCAGTCATGAGTAATTCAAACTCAGATAATTTATTTCTTTAATTTCTCTATAACAAAATCCAAGACTTCATGAAGATTTACGAGGTTGTTTTCAGTAAAATTGCTAACCATTAGCGCATTATTCATAGTCCCTATGAACATCAGCGCTCCGTTGATTGGGTTATTCAGATTAAAAACACCTTTTGCAATACCTTCAGCGATGATTTCTCCAATCAGTACAAATCTCTTGTTCATAATATCAAATACGTTGACCTTAATGGCTTCTTTATCAAAATTTTCCACCATTTGAAGGATCTTCATAGTTTTCATTATTCCCATTCCCTGTTTGATATCACTTTCACCAATAGCTCTCATCTTATCTTCAGGAGATTCCACTTCACTGATGGAAATCATCAACTCCTGGTGAGCATTTTCTAGATTAAAGATAATCATTCCAGCAGCCAATTCTTCCTTGCTGCTGAAGTATTCATATATAGTGCCTTTTCCTATTCCTGCTTTTTTTGCTATTTCACTTATTTTTGTCTCGTGGAAACCCTTCTCTGAGAAAAGCTCCCAAGCTGCTTGAAAAACAAGAATTTCTTTTTCTTTATAATTTTTCAAGCGCCTCTTCCTCCCTCAATTTTTTGCTGTTGAAAACAAGATAAACTGTTGGTATGAATACGATTGTCAGAATCGTTGAAAATAAAAGTCCTCCAATAACAACTGTTGCCAATGGTGCGGTTGTTTCAGCACCTTCTCCAATCCCTAGAGACATTGGCAAAAGCCCCAAAATAGTTGTGAATGTCGTCATTAAAATAGGTCTCAATCTAACTCTTGAAGCCTCTAAAACAGCTTCTTTCAGCGTTTTCCCCTTGCTTCTCAAAGTATTGATATAATCCACCAGCACAATAGCATTGTTGACAACAATACCTGCCAGCATAATTACGCCGATAATAGCCGGTACGCTGATTAATCGGCCTGTAATAAACAAGGCAATCAAACTTCCAGATAAGGCAAGCGGCAAAGTGAACATGATAATCAATGGATATTTAATGTTTTCAAATTGGGAGGCCATAATCATATAGACAAGAAGAATCGCCAATACTAAAGCCTGTGCCAATGAGGCAAAAGATTCTACCAAATCTTCATTTTGACCACCGACATAGTATGAATAACCATCAGGTAAAACCATCTGCTTCAAACCATCTTCTACGTCTTGAGAAATACTCCTTAAATCTCTTCCAAAAGTACTCATGGAGATTGTTACAATTCTCGCCTGGTTAGATCTTGTGATTGTAATAGGGCTCTTCACGACTTCCAAACGACTTGCCAATTCATCCAAACTTACTAAACCATAAGGTGTCTCAATCATCAAATTCCTTAAATCATCAATTGATCCTCTGATTGATTCATCCCCGATAACTTTAATTGAAATTTCCTGTCCATCAGTCTTGTAGTTTGTAAGTGTCGTTCCTTTTGTCAAATCTCTTACATACTGAGCAACTGATGCACCAGTAACCCCATAGAAGGATGCTTTTTCACGGTCAATGGCCAAAACAAGTTCATCCTGTTCTTCTTCAAGAGAAGATGAAACTTCCCTAGTTCCTTCAATTCCTTTAGCCAATTCAACAATTCTATCTGAATAGTCTTTTAGAACATCCAGATTATCACCTTTAAGTTCAATGGATATTGGTGCACTCATGGCTCCAAATCCTTGATTCTGCGTTGCACTGACACTAATCTGAGCCCCGGCATAATCTTTGTACATTTCCCTTATTTCATCAGCTACTTCAAATGTCGTTTTATCTCTTTCACTTCTTGCGACAAGTTTAGCTGTAATTGCTCCTGTATTTCCAGATATGTTTTGGATAAAACCCATCCCAGATGTTCCTACACTAGTATAAATTGATTCAATTTCAGCAATCTGTTCTAAATCGACTTCCATTTTATCAACAAGATCAAGTGTTGTTTCAAATCTTGTGCTGTTTGGAAGATCCACACTTATTTCTATACTGCCTTCATCCATGGAAGGTATGAACTCTGCCCCAATAAAGGCAAGTAACCCCAATGACAGAATAAATATGCCAACGCCCAGTGCAATGGTAATTTTTCTTCTTCTGATTGCTATTTTCAAAAGTCTTTGATAGAAATTTTGAACTTTTTCAAATCCCTTGTCAAATATGGAAAATCTTTTTTTCTCATCAACTGAATGATCTACTTTTAAAATAATTGATGACAACATCGGCACTAAAGTAAGTGCAACTACCAAAGACGCTAAAAGTGAAAATGTCACCGTCAATGCCAATTCCTTGAATAGAATTGATGTCACACCTTCAACGAACACAATTGGCAAGAAAACAGCAACTGTTGTCAAGGTTGATGCTACAACTGCCATCGATACTTCATTAGTTCCTTCTCTTGCCGCATCCACTCTTGAATAGCCCATATCCCTGTACCTGTAGATGTTTTCAAGAACAACGATTGAATTGTCGACGAGCATCCCCAGTCCCAGTGCAAGCCCGCCCAAGGTCATAAGATTAAGTGTAATCCCATAGAAATAGATCAATGAGAAAGTTGCGATGATTGATATCGGTATCGATATGGCAATAACAGTAGTAGTTCTAACATTTCTCAAAAACAGATACAAGATCAGGACAGCCAAGAATCCACCGATGATACCACTGGCTGCCACATTGCTGATTGAACGATTGATAAAGACAGAGGCATCATAGATAACTTCTATATCTACATCATCCAGTTCCTTTTCTAGTTTAGCAATCTCTTCCTGCACAAGCTGAGCCACTTTAACAGTGTTATAGTCTGTCTGTTTAGACAGGTTCACACCTATGGAAACCTCTCCATTCAAGCGATTGATATTGCTTATATCTTCATTGACAAGTTTTACTTTGGCGACATCTTTCAATCTGATGACGCTGCCATCTGACAAAAGAATCGGTAGATTTGAAATATCTTCTATCGATTCAAATTCTCCAACGATTCTAAGCGGAAGTTTCTTATCTCCTCTTTCTATTTCACCTGAAGGAAGGTTGATGTTTTCTGAAATCAAAACACTTTTAAGTTGATTGAATGATAGATTATACATGTTAAGAGCCAATTGATCAATCTCAACAACAACCTCTTGGCTTAACCCTCCCGAAAGATTGACTGATGCAATTCCTTCAATTCTTTCAAGTCGTGATACTATTTTATCTTCAACGATTGCCTGGGTTTCTTCAATATTTCCCTTTGAATTGATGCTCAATGTCATAATCGGCATTGCATTTGGATCAATTTTAAACACACGAGGCGCAGTAGCATCATCGGGCAAAAATGTTTTTACCATATCTACTTTTTCTCTCATCTCAAGCGCAGCGCTTTCCATGTCTATTCCAAAATCAAACATTAAAATGACAATTGAATTGCCCTCAGAAGACTGAGAGGTAATGTCAGTCAATCCGCTGACTGTTGCAAGCGATCCTTCTAGTGGTCTCGTTACTAAGTTTTCAATCTCTTGAGGACCCGCACCACTATAAGAAGTGGAAACTATTGCAACTGGCACATTGATTTCAGGATATAAATCCACTGATAAGTTTAGAAGACTGACGACTCCGAGTAAAATCACAATAAGTGTCAGCATTATTACTGTAACAGGGCGATTGATTGATATATTAGATATCTTCATCTTATTGCCCCCTTACGACTTTTACTATTGAATCCTCTTTTACAAAATTCTGACCTTTTACTATAATGAATTCATCTCCAGTAAGACCTGATAGAATTTCTATTTTTTCACCATTATCTTCTCCAATTTCAACAATTGTTCTTAAAGGCTTTTCTTGATTTACAACATAGACATAATATTCTTCGTCAAACATGATTGCATCGACAGGTAGAAGATATGTCGTGTCGTTTGAAAGCTTCACATCTACAAATGCTTTCATCCCCGGATAAATTTCTTCATCCATATTTTTTAAAAGAAGATTGCCTTTATACATGTTTTTTCCTGCATCCTTTTGTGGGTTAATCCATTCAACCACTGAATCGAAGGTCTTATTGATTGAAGGTATTGAAATAGTTACAGGCATCCCTGGTTTTACAGTTCCAATCTTTCCTTCTGGTATATAGAAACTAACTTCTAAATTTTCAAGATTAAGAACCGTAATGGTGTTTTGTGAAGATACCATATTATTTTCTGATATATTTATTTCACTGATAATGCCGCTGACTGGTGCTTTCAAATTCAAATCATCCAAATTTCCCAATGAATTATTATAAGCAAACTTGGCTTGATTGAGCTGATCTTTTAGAAGAGACAATTGTGAATCTGAGGCTCTTAATTTTGCACCATCATATTCAGACTTGCTCACAGCACCTGCTTCATATAACAACTTAATTTTCTCGAAGCTTTCTACCGCATTCAAGTATGATTCATACTGCGCATCATAGCTGCTTTTAGCCAACTCATACTGCAATCTTGAGCTTTCAACTTGATCTGATGTATTGTCAGCAGACAACACAGCCATCACTTGATCTTTGTCAACGTAATCCCCAACTTTTACAAGCACTTGCAAAGCTTCCTCAGCACTCATCAGCATTGGCGTAACTACTACTGAAGCTTCCGAAGAAATTTCTCCCGTAAAAGTCAATGTTTTTGATATGCTTCCTTCTTCTGCCTGCATGACTTCTACCGGAACATAAACTTCTTTTGCTATTATATCCTCTGTTGTTGCTGTGCATCCACTCATAACAAATACTATTAAAATTAATCCTATTATCCATTTATTTTTCATTTTTTTCTCCTCCTGACTGACTGGTCGGTTTTATTATAAATAAAAACAACCCCTTTTACAAGGGGTTATCTAAATTATTATTTATTTCTATCGTTCCAAGATTTCCATCAATTGTAACCCACTGACCTTCTTTAAAGAGTGCAGTTGCATCTTTTACCCCTACGACAGCCGGGAGTCCATATTCTCTAGCCACAACACTGCCATGGGTCATTAGTCCGCCCACCTCAGTAATCAGTCCACTGATTTGATTAAATACTGGCGTCCATCCTGGATCTGTGAATCTTGTCACCAATATTTTGCCCTTCAAATTCTTTATATCATCTATCGTATATGCTATGGTAACTTGCGCTTTTATTCTGCCAGATGAAGCCCCAGTTCCTACAATAACTCCTTTTCTAGGAATCACTTTGTTATAATAACATTTACCGTCAGCTGTCATTATTTTTGGAAATTTCATTTTCTTTTGTTTTAAATATTGTTTTTTTCTGTCGATTATCAACTCAAGATAGGACTCCCTATCTTCTTGAATCTCTTCTTTATAGAGATAAAAAATATCATTTCTATCATCAATCTTCCCCAGATGTACAAAATCATCAGCTACTGATAAATAAACCTCTTTGACAGCCCACAACATTTTACTGATTGCGTACTTTGGATGCTCCCTCAATGCCATCAAAGCACGAAAAGAACCAATCATTTGGTCTTTCGCAATATCTTCAACTTGGTAGCTGAGAGCTCTTTTTTTCATTGCTTGAAATCTCTCTATCGTCTTTCCTATCTCTCCATTTTCATATTGGGAATAGATTAATTTATCAAAGCTCTCTGTGTCTTCTCTGTATCTTGGCTTTCCTAAATCTATTTCACCAACGCCACGGAATCCAAACTTATCAATGAATCCATTATAAAGAGATGCAAAAGCGCTATCATGATTGACAATTTCCTTTATTACTTTATAATTATCGATACCTTTATAGTGAATCAACAAATAATCAGACAGTCTTTCTAAAGATAATCCCATCTCAGTTGAAAGGTTCCCTTCAACGCCTTTTTCAACAATGTCCAGTACGTCATTGCCATATTTTTTAGTAATGCGTGATCTTCCTATGATTCCTGCCGCGATATTCGGCATCATATCCTTAAACAATTTCATTAAAATACCGTCTAATGTTTCTTCTATGACATTGATTCTTTGTTCAATGCTCTCAACCTTTTTTTCTTCTTGTCTGAAAACCACATCATAGTTCATGACAAGCGCTTCAGCTTCATCGACATACTTCATGTAATTTCTTGACCTGACTCTCCTGAATGCACTTAAAGCTTTAGGAAAAGCAAATTTCATCATACTGATAAACACAAAAAAATCTTTTGCCCTTGAATTTTTTTCTATTTTCATTTGATCATAAATAGCTTTCATATCTGTATCAGCAAACATTAAAAATTTACTGATTGTTTTCTTCAAGTAACGATTTGATAATAGTGCGTGCACATCAACATAAATATAACCATTGATATGGTTCAGATAAGATTTCCCTGTCTTTGATTTTATAGCAAGCACATCTTTCAAGGTACTCATTCCAAGGGGTGTTATGGGATCCATCATTACTTGTATCGCATTGAAAGAAAGCAGAATATGGTTCTTTTCTACATCCTCAACTTCCGGCCACAAGGTAGTAATCGGTCTGCTTTGAAGAATGTGTACTTCTCCTTCAAATATTGCATACTCAATATCCTGAGGACTGCCATAGGACTTTTCTATTGCCATAGCAACATCAAATACTTTTAGACTCATTTCATACTTGAGTGATGGCTCTTCATCCATAATAATTTCATCAACTAATTGATTTTCCTTAATAACAAGTCGCTTATCTTTAATATTTGAAACAACTTCCAACAAATCTTTTTTCTCTTTATCATAGGTATATCTGTCTGTATTTACCAAACCTGAAACAATATTTTCTCCTAATCCATAAATAGATTCAATCACCATTTGCTTTCTGTCAGAGTTTATGGGATTTGCTGTAAAAATGACACCTGAGACATCTGCATTTACCATTTCTTGAACAATGACACCAAAATAGTGTCCTTTCATATCACTTTCAGAGTAACTTGAAACCCTTATATTATTTTGGCTATCATGGACTTTTACAATCGCTTCTTCAATATTATCCATATGGACGCCTAATATTGTTTCATACTGACCTGCATAAGACAACTGATCTCCATCTTCAAAGGTTGAACTTGATCTGACAGAATATAATTTATCATAAGACAGGTAAGATTTCACTTGCGTGTAGTCAATATCTTCAATATTTTCAATACCTAAAACCACTCCGCATGGCACTTTGAATCCTTCTCTAATCAAGAATCCAAGGTTCGCCGCTTTTGATCCATATATGTTTTTTTCATTTAATTTTATATCCTTTAGTCGCTCTATATACATTTATATACCTCCGTGAATATAGTATCAAATTGAGAAAGTTATTAAAAGAAAAACAACACCTTAATATTCTGCCTATCACGTTTTGTTAAAAATATATCACAAAATTGTTGCATTCTTCATTTTCTTCATTTATACTTAAATTAATAGGAAATTTGTTAAAAATTTACCTATTAATTAATGTAAGAAGAAAGTTTCTCTATAAAAACTTTTTCTTGTGAATCATTAATTCTCCTATTTTAATAAGCCCTCTATAAAGGGCTTATTTTTTTAATCCGGATACTTTTTAAAAATCCGGCATATTTCCTCATTCACTTTCATGAACTCATCCACTATCAAAGGATCAAATTTAATGCCCCTGTTTTCAAAAATATACTTTGATGCTTCCTCAAAAAGCCACGCCTTCTTATATGGCCTTTCATGAGTCAAAGCCTCAAATACATCTATTACACTGACTATTCTTGCTTCATGAGGAATTTCCTCTTCACGCAATCCTTCAGGGTATCCTGTCCCATCCCAATTTTCATGATGGTACCTAACCACCTCATGCACCATTTTGGATAATGATTGATTCAAATCATCAATCATTTTAAAGCTGTCAGTTGAATGAGTTTTAATAATTTCAAATTCTTCAGCAGTCAGTTTCCCTGGCTTATTCAAAATATAGTCCGGTACGTATATTTTTCCAATATCGTGAATAGAGCTGGCAATTACAATATTGTAAATCCTCTCATCACTGTATTTACATTTTTCAGCCAAATATTTCGTCGCTTCTGAAACCCTTTTTACATGATTGGCAACACTTGCATCTCTTTTTTCTATAAGCTCACCCAATGAAACAAACAGTTTCATCTGATCTCTATTTCTTGCAATATTGGTGATAATCGACTTTAAATTCAAAAGCACATTGAAGATATAAATACTAAAAATCTCTTTCTCAATTACTTTGATATCTGCTTCAATGTACAAATAACCATTATTATTATATGAACTTCCAAATTTAGCGACAACAGCATGCTTTAGATACTTGATTTTTTCATTTGATCTTGTAAACTCATTTAATATTTCATGGTTCATATATTTAAATGGCACTACATCAATATTTTTATTTTCGTATTGTATATACTCTCCAGAAATAAAATCTCTCGTATCCAATACAAGTTCATCATCCTTTTGAAGAATAGAAACAACATTGATCGCATCCATATTCAAAATCAATTTCAATTGGTTGACAAGCTCTATGAAAAGTTCTTCCATTTTTGTAATTGCAGTCAATTCAGTCTGATAATTGATCAATCGTTTCAATTGATTGTTCTGCTCTATCATATCTTTGTTCTGTTTTCTAATTGTCCTTCTGCTGACAATAAACCCCATACTTGAAATAATCAGTGTCGTCACCAATATCAACAAAAGTCTCAGCGCAGTTTCACTCAACTTCGGTTTTGAATCGAGACTTAAAAAACTGTTGAGTGCAGTGTGATAAATGGAATTGTCGTCATTTTTCATCAAAATCAGATGGCAATCAATGACATCAAGTAAATATTGATTTTGCTCGCTGCCCGCAATCATTTTTATTTTTATAGGATTGAATTGGATCGGTGTCAAGTGTATATCATAGTTAGATTTATAATATTCGCCAAATAGCCTGCTGACAACTATCGCATCAATTTTTCCAGATTCAAGATCCCTGAACATTTCAACGCGACCAGGGTATTCTTCATAATTCACCTTGACATTAAAGCCTTCTAACAGGTTTTTTATGCCATTTGGCCCGATATAATGAATATCTCCCTTTTCAACACCCAGCGTCTTTCCTTCCAAATCTAAAAAGCTTTCTATTTTCTCATCTTTATTAGCATATATCTGTCCCCAGTTAGTATAAATCGTTTCTTGATTAAAAAAATATGTATTTGATCTTTCAGGAGAATATGCAATAGCCAATAAGAGATCAATTTCCCCATTTTCAATTTTTTTGAAATCTTCATCCAAAAAATCGAACTGATAATCAATTTGCCAGTCCTCTTTTTCTGCAATAAAATTTAAAATATCTACAAAAAAACCTTCCGGCACTCCTTCTTCGGAAAGACCTACCAAAGGTGGATTCTGATAGATTCCCACTCTTATCGTTTCTGCAACGGCAAAACTCGGAATTATCATAATTGCCATAAAAAAAACTATCAGTATTCTAATTATCAGTTTTAACATATTTTCTCATCCGTTCCAATGTTTTTTATGATTATATCACCTAACCATACCCTGTGCTATCAAAATTTTTATCAATTTGAAACGAGAATACCCCTCTTCTATGAAATGAGGATCAATTAGAACGAACTGTCTTTATTGCGTTTATTTATAAAAATTAATGTAAAATAAGAAGAAATCACCCAAAATAATTAAATTTGCTTGTTTTGTGATTTATCTATTCCTAGCTGCATGACAATAGTCTTTTATATCAGAAGTCAAAGATTTTAAATGCTGAGACGGCGGAGGTAAACTGATTAAAACTGGAGTTTCACAACTCACCACAATAGTGCATATGAGGGTAGTTTATGCTATTATTTATATAAGATTAATATCAAAAGGAGATCCCAATGACTGTTAATTATTTAATACTTCACCCGTCAAATTTTATCACTTCCGCATGGTCCGGAGGCAAAACAACACAAATGATAATTTATCCCACTTCATCTTCCTATAAAAATTTAGATTTTAAATTCAGAATCAGTTCTGCGACAGTAGAAACAGATCAATCTGTTTTTACAATACTGCCTGATATCCATCGATTTATTACCCCACTCAATGGTCTTTTATCACTGAAACATGATGAAATGAATGAAATTCTATTAAACCCCTTTGATATTTATGAATTTCCTGGCGACATAGAAACCATCAGCCATGGAAAAGTACAAGACTTTAATCTAATGCTTGCAAAGGGTGTTAAAGGCTCATTAAAGAAGATTCAGATTGATCATTCATTATCACTGACCATAACGCACAAAAATGATTCTCATGAGACATTCGAAATTTTTTATACTTTTGATACTCCTATCAACTTTAAACTGGCAAATGAAACTTTTATTCTTGAATCAAATTCACTGCTTGTGATTGAACAACAGTCTTCAAAAAAATCTATTCTTGTTGAAATGAATTCAGATATTTCAACTACTATTCTCAGAGCTGTTATTGAATTATCTGTCAAACCACAATAAATTTTTAAAAATTAGATATTAAAACGCAGAAAGTCTAAAGAACCTCTCTGTTCTTATATTAAAATCCCGTGCAATAACACAAAATTGCATATCCTCCACCATGAATGGAATATGATTTTCAAAACACGCCAATGCTTTTATTTTTTTCATTGACTTCTCTTTTTTTGCCTACTATTCTAGTTAACTATGTCACATTCAACTTTACATATCCTCTATAATTAAAGTTCCATACCCCAAGATTAACCAAAACATCGGAGCAATTGAAACAACACTGTCATTGAAAAAAATTGTCACAGAAAAAGCGACTATACTGTAAAAAATACCGTTCATGATTTGATTGCCATGTAAGTTTTTCTTCAATACACTGAATAAAAACACCGCTAATGCCGCTAAATAGAAGAACAGTCCTGCAACGCCGTGATTGATAGCAATCTGAAGATAAGTGTTATGTGGCTTGTCAACAATCCCATAAGCATTGCTCATATAGTTCAATTTTCCAAGAATATCATTTTGCGGATACACATAGGCATAGACATCAGGTCCTGCACCTATAACAAGGTAATCCTTCAAAAGCGGCAATGAACGAGACCAAATATATCCGCGTCCACTTCCAGCATGCTCATAACCCTCGAAAAAATAAGATTCTGCCAAAATTACTTCATCTTGATAATTTTGACCAAGAGCGTATACTTTCAGTTGTCCATCACTTTTAACATTTATGATTCTTCGATTTGTCTTTCTGACCTTAATCCAATCCATGTGGTTTACAATTTTTTCTTCAATTATCTCCTTGTCTACAGGTCGAAGATAAAGCAATTTAGGCATCACAAGTTCCTTATTCCCAAATTCATTCATTTTCAAATCAAGCGGATAAAAATTCAGCGTCACTCCTGCAATATTTGCATTGACAGTCACAAAACCATAAGTACTGTCCAAAGGATAATACTCTCCTGTGTTTGAAACGACACCTACTTGCTTCAATTGATGAAGATCATCATAAAAATCTAACTCAGAAGTCTCTCTATTGTACTTGACGCTGAAATCTTTTCCTATATCGTTCATTTCAACAAAGATTTCATCATCAAGAATTTTAACTTTTTCAACCATAATGTTTTCTTCAAATATGAAAGACCGCCATATATCCCCTGTAAACCGACTAATATGTGGCCAAAAAACAACGAATGTAACTAGTACAGTCACAAAAATTCCAATTATTAACCGTTTGTCAAGTTTCGCGAATTTTAAAATCAAGAATACAACAAGCGCACTAATTATTCCAAGAATTCCTGCTGAAGAGTGTGAAAGAATCAATACGACAACTGATAAAATTCCACCAACAGCAAATATCATCTTGTTAAAATTCGATTTGAAATAATACATGCCCGATAATAGCATTGGAATCATCAACGCTTCATAGGAACCCATATAATTAGGATTGTACAACATCCCGACAACGGTTCTACTGGAGAAATTTTGCTTGAATCCGCTACTGCCAAATTGAAAATCACTGCTGCTTATCATCTTTTGAAACCATGTCATTTGAAATAAATCCACTTCAAAATACTGCATCAAGCCTATAATTGCCATTGATACTCCACTGACCAAAAAGAATAGATACATCCATTTCGTTAGATTATCATCAAAAATAAGATATGCCAAATAAAATAAAACTATATAAGATAACTGAGCAAAAAAACCTTCGTAACGTTCTATTATTCCAAAAAGAGCAATATCAAAATATTGCGACGCCACCGTAGAGGCTATAATGAAAAGAAGATACAAAAATACCAGTTTTGCAACCAAGCTCTTTTCAACATTGATAAATTTTTTATAGTTGAACAGCAACAATACAAATGAGATAAATCCTATCATCAACAATAATTCTGATTTGAATTTGTGGAACACATCAATATGGCTATAAAACCCTCCATAGAGCATTGCGACTGATCCAGTCAATACATTTGTTCTCAAACGCACCGCCAAAGGGATAGCAACAATAACCACAAATAAAATCCAAATCAATATCCCCTTCTTAATTTTATTTTTATCCAACTGATTTATTATCGTCATCAATACAATCTCCATCTTGTTTTCACTTATTATATCAAATTTCCAATAAACATATCACTTTTTGTAAATATTTTCCTTCATTTTTTCTAAAATACTAACTTCTTTTTCTTTCCTCATCATTTATATCACTTATTATCAGTTAATCATTCATTCTTTTAATTTTAATAACTCCATAACTCCATAACTCCATAACTCCATACCCGGCACCTTTTAAATAAAAAATTTCACGATTCAAAAATTTCAAAAATTCATACCCTGCACAATGTCATTCAATGTCATTACTCGAACGTCTTATAGTTCAAACTGCTTAAACGAATGCTTACAACAAGAGATGGCTGACAGTTTTTATGTCGGATGTAGAAATCCAAAATACCCACGTTAGACCAATTACACTCTTATTGTAATTGTAAAAAAAATAAGTGCAAATGCAACATCATTTTGATGCTAACACTTACACTTTTACCGTACCAAACAGACCTTTGTTTCAGAATTTGTTCATAATTTTTGTAACTCAATGATTCTTTACCCGACACCGTAGCCTTAAAAGCAGACCCAATCCAGATCTGAAATAACTCTAACCCCGCACGTTATTTAAAACTTCATTTATATTCGCTTATAATCTGATCAATTTCTTTTTTATCAATTCCAGTCATTGAAACAATATCTTCAGCAGTAATGCCATTGTTGATCATTCTCTTGACAATTTCTGCTTTTCCTTCCGCTTTTCCTTCCGCTTTCGCACATGCAATACTTGAATTCAAATCTGACAAATACTTAGCCCGATTCTCTGCAATAATTCTCGTTTCTTCATCACGACTCAACCATTCCAGTTTTTCTTTCGCAACTTTTATGTCTTTGTTTTCATCGCTTAACACATTGATCACCTCGTCTTCCTCGCTATCAATAAATCTAATCCAATCTCTTAAATCAGTCTGTACTTCATGGTCCAAAATCAACTTCCGTGTTTCTATAAAATGAATTTCAACAACCTCATTATAGTCTTCTGAATTGTTATCCTGATTGGCAAGTTTGTAAATAGTATGACAGCGGTTACTCTTTAGAAAATCATGGGATAAAATATTAATCGAGATGACTTTCTTAAGTTCATTGTACATTTTTCCAGCTTCAAAACCTTCTGTATATAGTTTTGAAGTATAGAAAAAGGTTCTTTTAAACATGTTGTTATCAGGATTTACTTGCATTTCGATATTTATTTCTTTATTTGAATCCAATGTCGCTCTTACATCTAATATACCCGTTTTTTCCGATTGTATGTCCTTTAAAAGAATGGTATCTCTTCTAGGGGCTACTTTCAAGATTTTTATTCCTAGAACAGCTTCTAGAAAAGATTTCAATATTTCTTCATTACCTGGTTCACCAAACAGCTTTTTAAAAACAAAATCATTTTTTACGGATAGATACTTTCTTTTCATCATTATCATCTTCTTTCATCGCTCTAGTGGATATGTTTATTCTAGAACATTGAAAAGAAAAAATTAACCGAATGTATGCATGTTTCCTTTAAGTAAATTAATTCATTTCTCAGCCTCTATAACTAAATTCCTATAAATTCAGAAAATTTCTATATACAGGTTCATAACAAAAAAACAGACCCAACTCAGATCTGCAATAACTCCATAACTCCATACCTGGCACCTTTTAAGAATGTTTTTTTTCCAATGTAAATTTCGAATTCAGCAACCCCAGCATTACCCAAAATACAGGCGATACAGCTACAATGCTGTCATTGAATACTCCCGCTACTAAATAACCTACTAATCCAAGCGCCAATATTTTCTTAGCATCCAATCCTTCTCTAAAACCTTTATAAATACTGATACCTATCAGAAACAAAAAAGCGATAAGAAATGGAATCCCGAAATTGATTGCCATCTGAAGGTACAATGAATGAGGTTTGTCCGAAATAAGCGTCATACTGATTCGATTATTGATTCGCCCTAATATGTCGTTTTGAGGAAATCTAAACACATAAATATCTGCACCAATGCCTACAATCGGTCTGCTTACTACAATATCAATAGAACGATTCCATAAATAACCCCGATTAGATGCAAATTTATCTGATATATATGATTTATCATCTACATCATCCAACTTGTAATATTCTCCTCTAATTCCCTTTACGAATATCCCTTTATCCATAATCAAGAATTCCATTCCACGTTTTTTAACACTGAGATTAAATTTTTTGCTTGTTTGATTATATATCATTTTCCAATCTCTTTCGAATCCATCGATGTTAATCACGTTATCTTCCATTGTATATGTCATTTCTTTTCCATTCTCCGAAATAATCACATTATTGATATCTGAAAAATCAAAAACGACTTTACTATCATCCAATGTTGTAACGGCAATCTCATTGTTTTCGATGTTTAAATCATTTAAAACAGGCGGCACAGAATTTTCAAACAATGTATTTATTTCAAGCAATGATTTGAATTCATTGATATAATTTTCATTGTATAGCTGATTATACCCTAAGAATCCAACCACTAGGATACCTGCACCCATCAAAACAATCCATTTATTTTTATAAATATTTTTAATGAAAAAGAATACACCCAGTGCTGCAAATACAGCCAATCCCAAATATCCTGCTCTTGACTGGCTCGCTAGCAAAAAGAAAAAATTGATGATTATAGTTGCAACCATAAGCCCTTTTACAATCCTTCTTTTTTCATTTGTAAGCGATGATAGAATCATGCTGATAACCAATACTGCATAACTGCCCACATAATTACTGTTGTATAAAGTTCCATAAGCCATCGTACTGCTATTGTTCAGGACCACTTTATTTTTGACAAACAGATTGGCAAATTTGTTAAATGCTTCTGTCACAAAAACATCCTTGCCATAAAATTGCATAAGTCCGATGATTGAAATGATTGTTGATGAAATCATCAAGGTATAGATAATGAATCTGATATCTCTTTCCTTAAAATCTATATTTGAGACAATCCAAAATATTAAAATATAAGCAATCCAGATATAATAACCTTCATATCTGCCATAAATACCAATCAATGCAATCTCTTTGAGCGGAGAGAAATAATATGATATTGCCATGAAAATTGAAAATAAACCTAAGAATATAAACTTATAATCAATCTTGAATTTGTATTTTTTTCCCCCCCAGAGCATAAAAAGATAGACAATAAGCAATATCGCACTCGTCGCTATGAATACCTGCCCTTTGTACCAACTGAACAGATCACCTTTTCCCGCCGCTTGCCCATATATCAAACTTGAAAATTGATCCAACTTTACAGATTTATATAGGACAATCATTGGAACAAAGGAAACTACCAGTGCAATAAGTATATTGATTAATCGATTGCTTTTTATCAAATCTTCCACCCCTTATGTAAAATAAATTCATACTTTTTTATTTTATCATAATTTTGCTAAAAAAGAAGAGCAATTACTTAGTAATTGCTCTCAAAGCCTAAAACAGCTTTATTATATCCCACCATAGCACTCATCATGTTGTATTCACTGTTTTTCAATTTAATTTCTTCTGAAAGCAGTGTTTCATAACTGATAAGGCCTCTTGCATATTTTTCACTTGAAATATTATAACTTTCCTTGTAAAGATTATAAGAATCTACTGCTAAGTCATACTTCTCTTTCAAGTAGCTCAAATTGTCAAAATCATTGTGGTAACTTATATTGAAATTGTTCACCGCATTCTCATAGTTGAGCTTAGCAATTTCTAGATCATACATTGATTTAGATAAATTCAAATCATCGAATTGAAATAATTTAACAGCATAATTGTACATAATTTGACTTGTTTCAACATCTTTTAATTTTTCATAAACCGTCATATCATTCGCTAAGGCAGTCTCATAATCAAGCAATGCTCCATAATTTTCAGCTTCAACAGTAAACTCAATACCTTTTTCCATATCTAAATCTTGACCTACAAAAGCCTCGATATTTCTAAAAAGATTAGCTTGGTCAATCAAAAGATTCTCATGATCCAATTTCATATTATTGAGTGTCATCAGACTTGCATCCAGTTGATAATCAGACATCAAGCCAAGTTCATTTTCTTTAATATCATTATTGTAGACTAGTTCCTGATAAACCAATTGATTCTCTAAATTTTCGATCTGCATCCCCATCAATTTCCAGTCCATCAACAATATATCTAAATCAGAGCTAATATTCTCAATATAGTTGTCATACTCTTTTTCTGAATTCATAAGTGCAGTTTCAGCATTGATCGGGTTGACATCTCTAATTACCATATTTGAATATGATTTTTCTGGATCCGGTGTCTTTACGCCAAAGAATCTTGATTCCCAAAGTGCATCTTCCAATTCCAGTTCATTCTGTGTAATCGTCAACTCATTAATCTTGATTTGAAGATCATTAGCCATTGCCATTTCATTTAAAACATCAAAATTATACAAATCGCTTGAAAAACCAACTGAAGCAGTCAATGCAAGCACTGAGATTACAGTTATAATCAATATTTTCTTCATTACATATTACCTCCTACATTTACTGTGTATCCTATCCCCGTTGCATAATCCAATGTATTCACTAAATTATTGTAGTTTAAAAGTGATGCATTGACTCCCATCTCCAATTGATCCAAACCGAGTGAAAAGTCAATCATATCTGTTTTTGTAATATAACCTAAATTGTATTGTTTTTCTATTAAATAGCTATTGTACACTTGATTCTCAAATGTATTTTTTGTTTTTAGATAATCATTATATGCTTGTAAAGCATTGTTATAATCTTCTATTATTTCATTCTCGATCCTATCACGAACAATCTCTTTATCTATTTTTAATTGATCCAATTCATTTTTTGTTTTCAAATAATCCGAATTAATTCTGTATTCAGTCAAATAATAGTTAGCCTGAGAAGTATAAATTTTCACTTGAAGTTCTTTGAGTTCAATCTGCTTATCCAAGTCATACACATCATATCTGTTTTCCAAAGCCATTGCCATGTATTCATCAAGTGGTTTCAATTGATTTATCTCAAAATTCCAAGCATATTCTATTGTTGCATCGATATCACTGTTTCCGAGCAAACCATTCATCTGTCTGATAAGAGATTTTATGCTGTTTTCAGCTGATATCTTCGTGCTCAATACCAAATCATATTGATATCTTGCTTCTTTAAGTTCAAATTCACTAATCAAACCTAATTTGTATTTTTCTTCTACTATTTGAACTTTGGTTTCTTCATTATCTATTTGTTTTTCAACAATCTTTAAATTTTCCAAAGCTGAATAATATCCAACCAGCATTTGATTCACAGCCACTTCCAAGCTGTTCTGCGTCAATGTTTTCATATCGACTCTTGTCTGAAAACCGTAATCCGACATAGCAACTATGGTATCTCTCGTGTAAATCACATTAAATTCAGTCGTTTTACTGACCGGTCTTCCAATTCTTTCTAGAAAAGCGAACTTTCTAAGCGTTTCATGCATTTTATCTGCAATATCCTGTGCATCACCTTGGTCTAACTCCGCTACCGCTATTTCGATATCCATTATTTTAAGTGTCGGGTTGTTTTCCAAAGATACCTCTGCAAATGATAAACCACTCACTAACAGACTTATAACTACAAATGCGATTCCTATTCTTTGCTTCATTCAATCACCACTTTCTATCTCTGCCTAACATTTATATCATAACATTATGATAAAATTGTGACAACTAGGTCACAAATATTTTTTATTTTAAAATTATGACATAAATTCATACTGACAATCATCAAATTCAATAAAAACGACTCACAGGAAACCCGTGAGCCGTTCCATTTTTTAAATAATAGCTGGTATCACTAAAATATCTTCAGTGATTATTGTCTCTCCATCGCAGGAAATAAACTTAACTGTATGCTCTCCTGATGACAACGTAGTCCCACTACCGTCATTACAAGTAGTACCAACTTTTACTGAATCCACATACCATATGCCCTCTTCATCAAATTCTACGCCATATTGGTCATATGCCATAAAAACATCTGCATAAGTCGATATTGTAGCCATAAAAGTAACGTCATTCAATTCAATAGTTGTCAACTCAGGCTCAGCAACAGAAATTTGAACTGTTTTAGAAGCCAACAAATTACCTTCATTGTCAAAAGCTCTCAAAACAGCCGTAGAATCTTCCTCAGGATTTCCACCAGTAATTGTTGCAGTATCTATTACCACCAATGCTGATGATGAAGATGTCAATTGGTCAATTTTATCCTCTACTAGTACTACTTTTTCTCCAGATGTAGTTCGACCAATCAATTCTACATCAACATAAAATTTAGATAGGTCATCTGGATTTGCATAAACAGTGCCTATTGAATCAAATTCATATGAAAGAACATCCGTTGATGCAACCACTTTTATAGACATAGCATAAGTCGCACTTCCTACAGTAACTGTAACTTCTTCAGTTCCAGTTGTTCCATTAGATTCAAACGACCATTTTCCTGCATCTGTTCCAAATAGAATTTTATTTATATCAAACAGTACATCTCCTGAAGTATGTGCAACTGATAAAGCGGCAGTTGACACTTCAAAATCTCTTCCATATTGATCCAACACAGTTACATCCTCCACTGCAAGCAATGCAGCTGCATCCACATTGAACGTTCTTGAAAAGTCGACTGATTCTATAGAACTTGCAACCGCTTCAGCTTCTACTGTAAAAGTAGCAGAAGCTAATTCGTCTGTTCCTTTTTTAACTGTCACTGTGAAATCACCTTCAGCTGCTTCAACCTTTAAATAATCTCCATCAAGTACAACTGTAGCACCGCCTGTTGCAGTGTAAGTCAAACCTGTAATGTTTTCACTTTCTATTAAAGATCCAAATTGATCATGCGCAACTATTTTTAGTTCTGCAGTCTCTCCATCAGCCACAAGCACAGTCGGTTCATACAAATCTACTGTGTCTACAGTTGGTTCTGCAACAACCGTCACTTCAAATTGTGCTGTTTTTGAGTACGCTTCAATAACTGCCGTAATAGTAGTCGTTCCCTCAACGCCTGCATCAATTGTCACTTCACCATCAGCATTGACAAAGATGCTGCTTGTTGAAACAACTGTTGAATCCGATGATGCCCATGTTATTTCACTAGCAGAATCCAATGTATATGCATCACCGTATTGATCGACTGCATCATAAGGTACAACTAAATTTAAATCTCCTTCATAGATTCTTGTGTAACCTTCTAGTGGCATCACATCACCAAAAGAAATATCTGCTACTTTTGATGGTTCTTCAAAAGTCACTGTTGCAATATTAGTACGACCTCCATAAATAGCTGTTAATCTAAATGTATCTCCTGATACTATTTCATTTCCTGCAGTATATGTCACTGGGAAAGTAACATTAAAACTGTAATCAGAATCATCTGAAGTTGTTTTTGTTACAGTTCCAAACGTAGCTTCTAGTGTTTCATATATTGTTGCTGATAAATTACTTGCAATGGCTCCACTGTAAAGAGTACCATACTGATTGTATACATTGACATAAGCTGTCACTATACTCCCGCTTGATGCAACGACTTCAACTCGTTTTGTCATCACTTCTACGCCTGCAATTTCTTCATCAACCACCGTTACTTCATCAAGCAAAGGTTGATCTCCCACTCCTGTAATTTTTACACTGTAACTAGCTGAAGTCAGCTTTGACAAAGGTGACGTTAAAACAACACTCATCTTATCTGCACTCCATACAGAAGTGAAACTGCTAGTTGTCACACCTTTCAATAAAGTGATTACTGCATTTGCAGTATCAACTGGTTTATTGAATGTCACTTTGATTTTATTGACATCTATGACTTCAACTGAAACAATAGCTAATTCTTCAGTATCAATTCCTAAAACTGTCGCCATCAATACACCATTTTTAGTCAATGAGTATACAGCTTTATACATGAATTCGAAAACTTCGCCTCTTTTTATAGCATTCTGATTCATAATCTGTACATTGATTCCCAAAGTAGCAGCATATGTTATTGCATCACTCCATACAAAATCACTTACACTGCTATAACCTAAAGTCCTCAATAAGAACGTTGCAGCCTGAGCAGATGTCAACGTGTCATTTGGACCATAAGTACCATCACCATAGCCAATAGTCCAACCTCTACTTTGCGCATAAGCGATATAAGGGCCATACCAAGCATCTGATGAAACATCAGTAAATGTTGATGCGAAGGCATAATTCATAGCCGTTTCCTCAACACCATACATTCTCGACAACACAACCGCCATTTGAGCACGTGTCAACGAATCACCCTCTGCCAAAGTACCTTCGTCATCAATTCCTTTTACTAAACCCATATCATACAACTTTTCACCATAGGTCTGTACAGCTGCAAAGGTTGGCAAACTACCTAATACAAGTACCAACACTAATACTAATGATATAATTTTTTTCATTTTCTCTATTCCTCCTCAATAATCTCCAATTATATACAAAGCAGTTTCCCGCTACTATTAATGTATACCTTATTATTATCTTTTATAACACTTGACAAACATTTGTCATATTCATTTAATAATTTTGATACTACATTACAGATTAACAACAATACTGTAATAATGAAACAATCTTTAGATGAATTTACAAAAAACAAAAAAAAGCAGACCCAACTCAGATCAGCAATAACTCCATACCCGGCACCTAACTCCATACCCGGCACCTTAACCCTAAGCTCGGCAACATGCCTCGCAAACAAAAAAGTGGTCAGGATTATCCTGACCACCAAATTTTAACTATAAGCTTAATTTAAATTTATCTATCTAAATCAGCAGTAACAACAAAGTTTCCATCTAAAGAAACATATTTTATTGAATAAGCACTTGCACTCAAAGTTGATAATGATTTTGAATCTACAATATAATCGCCATCTTCATTATATTGATACCAAGTTCCTTGTTCTACAACTTCAATACCATATTGATCTTCAGCATAAAGAACATCGACTACATCATCTCCAGTTGTAAACTCATAATCAGCATCTAACTCTACTACTGTAAGTACTGGATCTGCTCCAGAAACAGTTACAGTAGCAGTTGCTAATAATGCACCTTCATCATCAAATGCTTTAAGAGTAACAACAACGTTGTCATCATCATCAGCTAAACCTGTACCGTTAACATCTAATCCAGTAACTACAAGTTTCGTAGAAGAAGAAGTCAACAAATCAACTTTACCAGCTACAAGTACAACATCAGCTCCAGCAGACGTTTTACCAAGAATTTCTGTAGTTACAACATAACTAGAATCATCTGTACCATTATAGTAAGCAATTCCACCATATACTGTTCCAACTTCATCAAATGCATATGAAGTGATATCGTCTGATTCAACAATTTCTAATTCAAAGTCGTAAGTTATTACATAACCATCAGCTTCGAACTCTTCACCAGTTGTAACAACTTCTAAAGTAAATTCTTCAGATCCAGCAGTGTTTCCTGATGTGAAAACTAATCCAGCTAAAGTGAATACTTCATCTCCAGCATCAGCATTAGAAACAACAGTTAAGTCCCCATCAGCAACTTCAAAATCTCTACCATATTGGTCAACAACAACTATATCTTCGTAAGTCAATGTAGCTGTAGCGCCAGCAACTTCAAATAATGTTGGGAAATTGAATTCAGTAACTTCCATTGCATAAGCTGCTTCTTCAACATAGAAAGTAACTGTATCTAATACATCACCACTATCTTTTGTAGCTGAGTCTTCATCTAAAGTAACTTCAACATCAAAATCATCTTCTACCATTGTATCAACTAATAAATATTCTCCGTCAAATTCTGGAGTAGCACCATTAACAAGTACATTAGTTACATCATCATTGTCAATCACTTCACCAAATTGATCATAAGCAACGAATAACAATTCTGCAGTTTCTCCAGCAGCAACCAATTCACTTGGAGCAGATAAAGCGACAGCATCAACATAAGATTCAGTTTCAACAACCATTGAGAATTGTGCAACAACGCCATATTCACCAATAATTGCAGTGATAACAGTGTCACCTTCAGCAAGTGCATCAATAGTCAATTCATCATCAGAATTTACATCTAAATCAGCCCAATTAGCAACTGAAAGATCAGATGAAGCCCATGTGATATCAGCAAGATCATCAACTGTCAATACGTATTCATTACCGTACTGATCAACTGCTGTATATTCAACAACTAAGTTATCAGTATCTTCAAATATTTTAGTCTCATCTTCTAAAGGTAAAACATTACCAAAAGAAAGATCAGCTAATTCTGGTGCATCACCAAAAGTAACTACTTGTGCATCTACAAAACTGCTATAAACTACAGTTAATTTAAAAGTATCTCCAGCAACAACATCATCGCCGTCATCACCATCAAGATCAACAGTGTAAGTCAATGTCATATTGTATGCATCTTCATCATTTTCTGCTGCTTTATCAGCATCAGAGAAAGTTGCATCTAAAGTTTCATAAACTGTAGCAGTTAAATTTGCAGTAGCAGGTGTTGAATAAAGAGTTCCATACTGATTGAAAACGTTTAATTCAACAACAACTTCTGCATCAATGTCAACATTTGTAGTAACAACGTCAACACCAGCAACTTCTTCATCATCAACTGTAACATCAACAACTAAAGCTTCTTCAGTCAAACCAGTAACTTGTACTGTGTAATCAGCTGAACTTAACTTGCTTAAAGATGAAGTCAATACAACAGAAGTCATATCTTCGCTCCATACTTTAGTAGTGCTGTAAGTAGCTAAACCTTTCATCAACTTAACAGTAGCCAAAGTATTGTCAACTGGTTGATTGAAAGTAACAGTAATCTTGTTTACATCTGTAACAACAGCTGAAACAATTTCTACTTCATTTTGAACTAAAACACCTAAAGTGACGCCTAAAACTTCGCCGTTTTTAGCAACAGCATTGATTGTTTTGAACATCATTTCAAACAATTCGCCTCTTAAAAGAGGATCAGAAGTAACAGCAGAAACACCAAGAGTAGCTGCAAATTCAACAGCACCTTCATAAGTGAAATCGCCAGTTTGATCACTGTAACCTAAAGCTCTCAATAAGAATGTAGCAGCTTGTTGAGCTGTTAAAGTAGCTTCTGGGCTAAAAGTTCCATCGCCATTACCGACTGTCCATCCTTGTAATTGAGCATATGCAACATAAGGTGCATACCATGCATCTACAGCTACATCAGTAAAAGTAGAAGGTAATGCAAAATTCATTGCAGTTTCTTCAACTCCGTACAATCTTGATAGTACAACCATCATTTGAGCACGAGTTAAAGTGTTCATTTCGTCAAGAGTTCCTTCAGCATCTACGCCTTTCACAAGACCTAAAGCTTGCAATTGCTCGCCATAAGTCGCTGTGTCAGCGAATACTGGGAAACTACCTAGTACTAGTACTAATACTAATACTAATGAAATAATTTTCTTCATTGTAATAATTCCTCCTTTTTGTATGTATAAAAAAATTTTTTTATAGAATCGATGCTATACATCAATTCCGATTATGATTGTATCAAAGATTACCAATAAATACAATCACCAATAGCCGCTGTAATACAACTGTAAAATAATACAGAGCTTTGTCCTACTGACATTATACCAGTATTACAAAGCCCTAAACATTACAGTTTCATTACTTTTGTGACCTCGCTAATTAAGCGGATGGCAGGTCACAGGTGTGTAGCACAGTATATCTTTTCAATCAAAAAAGATTGCGTCATAGTGATCATTGATTTTGTTAAAGAAGTCAATCATGAACTGGCCCGAATCTATAGACTCGATATAAGATTTTTCCAATTTATTTAATGCTTAATTTCGATAAGTATATCCTTGAGAAATCTCTATGCGTTTGTCTTTCCATTAAACCTACAGGATTTGAGATTAGTCATAATTGGTCGGCTTCGTTAGCTGAATAGTATATTCAGACTGCGCGACATCTGACCTGCTATGCTATTAGATTAGCTAGGTCATTGCTCCTCCAGAACGAAATCCTATTTCTTCTGAAGATTTCTATTACGTCACAATCAATTTCTTTCTGTGCTATAGAATATATTCCGCAGTGACAACGACAGAATCCTTAAATATCGTATGAGCTTCTTGTTGTCTTTGTGTTTGACCTTCCATTTCATCTAAAGGATTTGAGATTAGTCATAATTGGTCGGCTTCGTTAGCTGAATAGTATATTCAGACTGCGCGACATCTGACCTTCCGTTGCATCAAAGATGCAAGGATAAGTCATAATTACTTCAACAGCTCCAACGCCTTATCTAGAACAATGTCTCTTTCACTTGAGTTGTTGATGTAGTCATCCAATGCTTTGGCTGTTGCCACAGTCAATCTTGTGTTTAGTTTTAGTGATTGATTCTTTTCGAAGTTGTTGATTGCAGCTAGGGTTTTCTTTCCAAAGATACCGTCTGCCAATAAAGTTTCACCTAGCGCATTCAATCTTTGCTGTACGCCATAGACATTGAGACTGACTTCACCTAGATAGATATCTCTTTTTTGATTGAGTGGCGCAAAATCAGTTTGAATGATATTTTTTTGAATAAGTTCAATATCGGGCACAACGCCTATGCCGTCAATCTTGTTGCTTTTTGCAGAAAGATACTCTGCTATTGTCATTTTAAAACCTGTTTTATCAGAAAGAGGAATGACTGTTTGTACAGTTCCCTTGCCATAAGTAGTTTCGCCTATTATTACCGCTCTGTCATTGTCTTGCATGGCGCTTGCGAATATTTCTGAAGCACTTGCACTGCTTTTATTGACTAAAACGACCATGGGTTGCGTTAAACCATCTATTTTAGATTCAAAGAATTCATCATTATACGCTTTATAGTCAATCTGAAGAATAGGGTCACCTTGAGGAAGGAAAAGATCCGCTATTTTAACAACAACACTGACTAAACCTCCTGGATTGTTTCTGAGATCCACAATAATGCCTTTTGCCTTGTTGTCAATAAACATTTTGATGGCATCCTGCACTTCTACATCTATGTTTTCAGCAAATCTTGCTATTTTAAGATACGCGATATCGCCATCTATCATCTTGTATTCAACATTTTTGATGACAATCAAATCTCTAGTAATTGTTATCTCAATTTCTTTTCCATTTCTTACTATTGTCAGATTGACATCAGTCCCAATTTCACCTCTTATTTTAGAAGCGGCTACATCTAGAGGCACCTCAAAAATAGATTCACCATTGACTTTGATGATATAATCATCCACTTGCATGCCACTGCTGATGGCAGGAGACCCTTCAAACATCTGCATGACCTTCACATAGCCTTTTTCAGTCGTTATGGACACGCCGATACCGCCAAAGCTGCCGTCATTATCTTCTGAAAAGACTGAATACTCTTCTTTAGTAAAGTAATCACTATGATTATCCAGGCTGTTGAACATGGCTTTGTAAACCTGATCCATCATTTCCTCTTCAGAAACATCCTGATAATAATATTTTTCAATGTAGTTCAAAAACAGTTCAAACTTATCGTAGTTCACCTCTGCAAACGACATCGAGCTGGCTGAAACCATCATCACTGCAATCAATACAAATACTAGAATCCTCTTTTTCATCATCCTCATCACCCTTTCGTTATCGTATTGATTATAACACAAAGTCAACGTGATTATTTAATATGCAGCATCTCTTTTTTATTTTACAGCTCTAAAATCCCGGTTGCACATAGACCCGATCATAGATGTTTCCAGTAATTTCAAAGTATTTTTTTATAGTCTGTACATCGTATGTGACACTGATTGAATAGGCATCAGTCATCCTTTTACCCGAATAGGAAAGAGAGCTTTGAGCAAGGGGCAATCTGAAGCTATCTGTGTAAACCCCATCAGTTTTACTCAGTTGTTTTGGATATTCATCCGTCAGATCCAAGCGATTATCCAAATCTATAAGTACTTGTCCTTCAAAATCTTCAATACCTTCCAAAGTGATATGGATGTTTTCATAGGCCATGAAGCGCAGTGGATTATAAGAAATCTTTTCATCAAGAATATTGTACTGTCCTCTCCAATAGTTCCAATCCCCTGTTATTTTTAAAACACTGTCAAAAGTCTCAGGGTAATCGAAATTAATGGGAAGCTGTTCAACTTGATTGTTGAGTGTCGCTCTGATATACATGCCCTCTTTTGCTCTTGATTGGACTGTCCATATCCCATCCTTCAAATACATCCGTCTCAGCCTTTGACCATCGAAAATATAGACGTTGTTCACATAATCTTCTGTCGTCGCATAGATATATGTGTATTCGCCTTCTACGGCATTTTCAATCTCCAAAAGTCTGAGATGGATTGGCGAATACACTGAGAATCCATAGTAGTAAGTCATGCCTTTGCTTGAATTTCTATAGTCCCTGAAAGTGATTACAAAATAGTACTGGCCATCAAGAAAGTTTTCAGGCACTTCATAAACAATATCCTCTATTGTCCTGCCACTGCTTGTAATTGAATATAGTTTATTGACAATGTTCTCAACAAATTCATCATTTTTATAGATATCAATTTTAACACCGTAGATGCTGTTGCCATAGAGTTTAATATTGTGCAGTTTTACTTCATCAGTAATGGAAACGACCTTCGGATTGACAGCCGCCGTCAGATTGGCGACATCGGCTTTAATCTCTACAGATTTTGTAAAACTCCCCCATGCCCCGTCGATATCCTTTGCAGAATATGTGATAATGTATTCACCTGGCAAGAGTGATTCAGGAAGGTCATAAATTTTATTTCCAGATTCATCTTCTATGATGATGGCATTTGCTACAATTCCTTTGTCATCCCTGGAGAATTCATAGTCAGGATCATAGGAAAAATCAACAAGTTCCAGTTGGTCCCCTTGATTGATATCAAAATTTACGATGGGCAATCTATGAATTTTTATAAACTGAGTTGCTTCATTGGATTGTTTTGAAAAAATTTTCGGATTGACTGAATCGAAAATTCTCCGTTTCACTTCGTACAAGCCAGGATTATTGAATGAAACAGGTTCATTCAGCAACCATATATTGTTGTTGTTCTCATAAATTTCAGAATTGTCTACAGCATATGGATTATGAAAAAACACGAATTCCTCTTTAACTATAGGATCCTCTTCAAAGTCAAAATTGCCATAGAGTAAATCAAAAGGTTCATTGATTAAATATGAATATGGATAGTTTTCACTTGTCTTGAAAACTTGATCAATTTCTAAGGGGATGTCATTTTCATTAACTGAAATAAGCAGTTCTGACTTATACTGCCACTCTATCAATTGGTCATCTGTGGGGTCAAGGTAGAAAATGACTTTCCTTGAATCCTCTCTGAATGTATCCTCATAGATATTTATGATTGTCTTTGAAACTGTTCCAGAATAGATTCCCACATAATCAGGCACCCATTGAATATCTGAGACCCAGTATTTCTTAGTCGTGCATTCAGTAACAGTGTCTACAACTACATAACAAAATTTGCACATTCTAAATCCAAGAGGATTGATATATGTGCCACATCTGTCACAACTTCTGATTTGACCATAAACAGGCACACTCGTGCAGGTTTTCTTGGTTTTGTAGGCTCCTAAATCTACAAATTCACCGAGATCCTGTGTTTCTATCAAGTCCAGTGTTCCTGTAAAGCCATTTTCATCATAAAAGATTGCTTCCGCAGGTTCCACATTCCCATAGTCCACCGTTTCAACAACACTTGTTTCATAGTAGTCTTCTCCATCGAAAAAATAATCTACCTTCGCATCATAACCTTTTTCACTCAAAAGAAGCTCATATTCATTGATGTTATTTATGATTTTTTCGTTTTTTTCATTCATTAAAATCAACAAATCCACTTTTTCAATATCTGACTTCTTCATTAATGAAAGGTTTGTAATAGGCATCTTATTATCTACCATGAAATTTCTCTCAACCACTGTTTCATTCAATTTTTCTTTTACCCTTGCAGTCAATTTATAATTTCCCAATTGACTGAAGGTTTTGTCCTCACTATAAGGATAATTCTTCTCATAGATGCCATTGCTGTCCAAATCTTCATAGACAAATAGACTTTCTTCAATGATTTCATCTCCATCGACACTTAAATAGTCATAATCTATTTGAAGATTCTCCCCTCTATAGATTTGATTGTCATAAAGATTTAAATAGATGAACGGTTTTAAATCTTCCAAAACGACAATACGGTATTTTTCATTTGATTGCTGCATGCCGTTGTCTGCCGTCACCAGCATTTCATAGACACCTGAATTGCTGAATGAAATAATAAAACCATCTTGAATCCATTTCACTTCTTCATCTTCATCTTCATCTTCTATTTGAATTTCATAAGTCACCGGAAAGTTTGCAAGTTTATCAATTGAATTGACGGTTTCTTCCTTGTTTATGAAAATCAGTTCCCTATTTTCTCTCGCCATTTCACTTTGGACAAAATTGATATTGGGTTTAGATGATTCGACCAGAAGCCATGTATGATATTCATAATCTATCCCCTCAAAGGAAGTCATAGTCACATCAATTGGCACAAGCTTGTCTCTATCTGTCATCCCATAATGATAATTTCCTGAGAAAAAATAGTCGAAGCTTATTTTCTGATGATCAACATATATTGATTTTTGCATGACTCCTGTCATATCGGTACGATTGACAGCGTTGATGTTCGCTACATCGAAAACCTTGTCTGGAATAGAAATTTTCATTTCAATTCCTTCATCCATTTTCAGGATTTTAATTTTTTGAGAGTATAGTGAAGTCCCGAACTCACCAAAAATTTCTTGCCTAATTCTTATTTCACTGTTTATAGGTACTTCATTGACCAAGAGAAAATCCAAAAGATAATCCTTCACTCTTTCATTGATATCTCCAGCTGATAAAATAAAAGTTTTCTCTATTCCTCTATTCTCAAAAGTTATTTCATACGTGTCAATCATTCCTCTGCTTAAGTCAAAATAGGAAATATCACATAATTTCAAGCTATCCTCAATTATGATGTTTCCTGTATTGAAATAGGAAAGAATATAGTTATCGCTCCCTTCAAAAAAATAGCGTTCAGTCATATTTGATGTCTGTGAAACTGCATCATTCAGATAGACAACTTGAACTGACAGATTAATATCCAGGTAGCCTCTTTCCATATCAATTGCACTTAAATCGATGGTCCGTTTGACAGAAGCCTGGTTAAAATCACCATTCGGATAGGTTTCAATAATTTCTCCATTGATATTAAATACGAACTTTTGAATATCTTCTCTATTATATTTAATACTCCTTTGTATCTCATCATGAATGAATGATTGATCCAACAGCTCTCCATTCACTTTAAGATCAATACTTTTTCTCTCATCAGAAAAGTCAAAATCATTTTCATCAAGATCTAGAAGTTCTATCCTCACATCCACTGGCAGTTTATCTTCAAGTTTCTTCAATGAAAAACTTTGATACCAGATGCCATTTTCTGTCTCATGCCACATGATTCCCTGTCCAGATTGCATGATAGTTGGAAATTGCGACACATAAAGATACTTATATACATCATCATTTTCTGAAATTTGAAAAGGAAGCATCTTTAAATATGCTTCCTTCAAGAAATCTGTCGAAAGATTGGCGTGACTTTTTATGTAACTGTAATATATATCATCTTTATAATTTTTCAAACGCCATCCTTCTTCCAACCAATTCTTCATTGATAATTTAGAATAGCTTGTGGCATCATCAGGAAATTTTTCATTTGAGTAGGGATTAAAAAGCGCATCAAACCCATGATAACGATACTCTCCTAATTTTCCACCAAAAACATAATAGCCATCATTTACAATTTCAAAATTATTCATTGGTATATCACCGTAATCACCATAAACGACAATATCTAAATCTCTAAGCAAAAGATCATTCAATTCCAATCCATTTATTGAATCTTTGACCAGTGCGAAAGAAACCCCAGAAAATACTATCAAAAGGACCAGCAGCAACAGCATTTTTTTCATATATTTCACCTTTCCCATTCTACAACTACTCGTTCATTGCTTGAATGAACAGTGATCTTTCTATTTTCAAGTTCCACTTCAACAATGCTCTCATCTTTTCCCACTAGCTTTCTATCATTCCTCTCTCTATCTATCAAACTCATCAGATACTCATATCTTTCAGGAAAGGCAGCAATCAATGCATATTCAAATCCTAAGCTAATGAAAGCATATTCAGATTTTTCCAATGTCACTTCAATCGTTTCATTTCTGATTGCTATATTATCTTGAAAATTTCTCATATAGTCTTTCTCATAGATTAAAAAAGTGGGATTCATTAGAATACTATTGAGAAACATGACTAATAATATCTTGTTCATATGCTTTCTTCCACAATCTGATGATGCTTGTATGGCTCATCCCCAATATTTCACCAATATCTCTATAGCTTAAATCTGTTTGATTTCGAAATGATCTGATCAATTCCAATTTCTTATTAAAATAGTCTTCCTTATTTAAATCATCAAGCGCAATATGATGCTTCGTCAAAAAACTTTCCATAAATTTTTCTGCTCTTTGTATTCTCTTTGTTTTCTTTTCTTGTGGGAAATACTCCAATTCCTTCATTTGAATTTGATACCTCTCAGATATTTCCATCACAGACAGTTTATTCATTTCTTCTTTTGATGTATCTTTCTTTGAACCCAGTGCGCTAAGCACATAATCAGCATCCAAGTAAATATCTTTATTTTTAAAATCATAGATTTGAAAGCGTTTTAAACTATTCTCTCCCATTTTATGTATATATTTATACGTGTCTGTAAAAACCTCATACGAATCTATCGATTTTACCTTGATTTTATTATGAAAAATCTCACTAATGAAATACGCCTTATAAAAATACGCTGTGTAAGTTTCCACTATCAAGTGTATGAATTCTCCCAAATTACCTTTTTTATCATTTACAATCAGATGAACCAACAGAGGGGTAAAAGAGTACCCCAAAAGCTTTACGCCAAAAGACTCCTTGTAAAGTTTTATAATCTCCATCATTCTTTTATAGTCTTCCCGTTCTTTAAAAACCCCGTCCTCAATTCTTGTTCCCAATACAATATGATAGATTCCCGTTGTTGAATTTGGTATGTTCACATTACCCCTCCTCATTTTTTTGTAATTTCAGTTTACCATAATTTTCCATTATGTGGGGATTTTTAAGAAATGTTACAAAATGAAAATAAGAAAAGGTTCCGATAAATGTGTTTTGTACATTTATTGGAACCTTTTAATTTGTTTTTTAACGTTAATGCGGACGTGTCGCATTTCATAAAAATCTACTTACTGATATTCACTATTCTTCCACCACTTGCTCTGAGCAACTCCAACGTAGAAATCTTGACCAACGAATTGGCTGTGCCTCCACCTGTGTAGACAAAATCCTTTTCCATGACTTTCTCGTCAATCAAAATGACTGCCTCATATCCAAAGGAAGGAACACCTCCAATGGGGTAGCCTGTAAATTGAAGTATTTCATCTATTGAAGCTGTTTCTGGTCTTGCAATTTCCAAGATCTTTGCAACTTTTTTTGTCGAAACACGGTTTTCTCCTTTAACAATTGCCACAATAAGTCCAAGCGATTCACTCATCAGACAGATATTTTTCACAAAGTCCTCAGGTGATGCATTTGTTGCCATTGCCGCTTCTTCAACTGAATGTGTAGACACTTCAAAATACAAATGATCACATTCTATAGCATTATCAGCAATATATTGATTCATCTTTTCATGAAACACTTTCATCGATCATCTCATCCTTTATGAGTATATTGAAGAGTGCTTTCTCATTGACAGGTCTTGAAAAAAAGTACCCTTGCCCCAATTCACATCCGAATGAAGCGATAATTTCTTCCTGTGCTTTTGTTTCGATTCCTTCTGCAATCGTCTGAATCCCTATTTTATTGGCCAATTGAATCAACTGGCTGACAATTATTTTTTGTTTTCCATCCAAAAGCACATGGTCAACATAAGATTTGTCAATTTTCAAATAATCAAAAGGCAATCTCCCAAGATAATTCAATGACGAATATTTAGTTCCAAAGTCATCAAGTGCAATTTTAAAGCCCAGCAACTTCAAAGAATCCATAATCATCAAAGAACTGTTTATATTATCTATAATTGAATACTCTGTAATTTCAAACTCAATTTGAGCTGGATCTACTGCTACTGACTTTAGCAGTTTCTCTAAATACTCGATGAATTCAAAAGACTTAAAAGTCTTTGTTGAAACATTGATTGCTACTGTAATATCTTTCAGTTTTTCAACATTCTTCTCAATAAATTCAAATGCATGTTTAATTACCCAACGGTCTATTTCTATAATTAAATCAGTTTTCTCAGCAATGCTGATAAATTCTGAAGGACTCACATCTCCAATTTCCTCAGAATACCATCTGAGCAGCACTTCCAATGTGACAATCTTTTGTTTTTCAATGTTATAAATCGGTTGAAAATTAAAAATAAATTCATCGTTTAAAATAGCCTTTTCTAATTTTTCTTTAATCATGACATAATTTTCAATCTCACGTTGAATTTCAAAATCAAATAATCTAAATCCATCTTGCTCTTTTGCCTTGTTAATGGCAATATCTACATTTCTTATGAGTTCTGTTGAATACCTTCCATGCTCAGGATATATAACAGCTCCCACACTCACAGAATTATTGATTGAGACTTGACTGATTGTCCATTTTTGGTTAAGCAATCTGAATATTTCATTAGCCTTTTCTGAAATCTCAAAGATATCAACTACATCTGAAATTAACATCATTTCATCACCTGGCCAACGATAAATATCATTTTCTTCAAATCTGCTTCTAAGCATTTTTGATACTTTCTGAATTAAAAGATCTCCAATTTGATGTGAATGAATGTCGTTGAGCTCATTAAAATGATTGATATCTATATGAAACAAGGAAAAAGGAATTTCTTTCTCAATCATTTCCTTAAGCCGTATCTCTAAATTATATCTGTTTCCTAGACCCGTCAAACGATCATGGTAGGCATAATATTCTAATTCTTTTTCTTTAATTTTTTCTTTTGTGATATCTACACCAAAAGACATAATAGTTGTCGCTTCATTATTTCTAAAAACCGTATTGTTCCATCGTATATAAACAGCATCACCATTCTTACCCGTCAGTTTAGTCTCATAGTCTTTATTTTGGCTGTCCCTTACTATTTCTTCTAAAATAATTTTTCCTTCAGATTTATCTATCGAGAAAATTTCATAACAATCTTTTCCTACTACCTCACTATTAACATAACCTGTCAGCTGAGTGAAATATTTATTGACTCGCAAAATTTTTCCATTCATATTTCTCTGAACAATGGCAGTCGTTGTATCATTGTACATTTGTTGAATAAATTCTTCTTTTGTATTCAAATCATCATTGAGAAGATTAATCTTATCATAATTTGTCTTTATCAGATAAAACAGCATTCCTCCTGTGATTATAATAAATAACCAACCTTTATAGGTTTGAATCATCGCATATCGATTGGGATCTTTTATAAGCAAAGTGAGAATCAAATCAGACCATGTTATCCACAGCAATCCAAAAATCAAATATATAAATACAATTTTCAATGTACCTTTTAGCTCTTCTGAATATCTCATTTTAATTTTCACTCTCCATAATTAGCTGAAATGCATATACATCTAATATTTTAACATTTTTTCACAAATAATAAAAACTTCTTTTAAATCTATGCTAAAATTAATAAAATAGCTTTGGAGGGTTTATTATGGAAAATGTCATTATTTACACAACACCTACATGACCACACTGCACAAGTGCAAAGAAATTCTTGAAAAGCCAAGGTATCTCTTATATAGAAAAAGATGTATCCAAGGATCAATCGGCTCAACAAGAACTTGTACGCTTCGGTGCCCGTGGGGTACCCACTTTTATAATTGGAAATGAAGTAGCTATTGGTTTTGATCAAGCAAGGATCCTGTCACTTGTAAATTTCAAAATTATTGAATGTCCTGAATGCAGAAGCAAGTTGAGAATCCCAAAGAACAAGGGAACTCTCATGATCACCTGCAAGCAATGCAGTCATAAATTTAAGGTAAAAAGTTAAGAAACCAGCTAATCATGAGTGTATATCGTGATTAGTTGGTTTTTCTTCTATATTTAGAAAATAAGGATGCCTTCTCAGGCATCCTTATTTCTTTATTCCAATTCTTCTTTTATTTCCTCTACTTTTCTTTTTCCAATATTCTTAGCCCGCTCACGATAGACAATATACTGGTCTCTTGCTTTTCTAGGCAAATCTTTCTTAGACATTTCTATCCCAAAGAAAGCCAAAAATACCCCTAATATAAAACCAAAGCTTAAATATCCCCATCTTTCAATTCTTCTTTTTTCTCGAAGATATTCATTCTCTGCACGAAGTTCTCGGACATTTTTTAAAATCATTCTCTTTTCCCTCCTTATAAAAACCACTTTTTCAATGATACCCCATAAATTTAAAGTTATTGATTTTTTACTATAATTTAATCAAGACTTCTTTCAAAAATACATAGCTTCTTTCGATAGAACTTATAGATACATGCTCATTCGGCGTGTGGACATCCCACATATTAGGTCCAAAAGATATCATATCGATATCGCCAATCTGACGCTTCAGTATCCCACATTCAAGGCCCGCATGAATTGCCATTATTTTAGCCTCTTCACCGTACATATCCTTATAGACAGACTTCATCAAATCTCTGATTTTAGAATCTGGATTGAATGGCCATTCAGGATAATCTGATTCTAAAACAACTTTGCCTCCTGAAAGTGATGCAAGTGATTCAAACTGAGCAATCATTTTTTTCTTTAAACTCTCTACTGAAGATCGCGCCGCGCTTTCAAAGACAACTTCATCTTTATCAGTTGATAATACGCCTATGTTGCTCGAACTCTCTACAAGTCCTTCTATATGAGCAGACATCGACTGAACGCCGTTAACCATCAAAAGCATCACATCAATCAACCGATTTGCTGAAGATGTATTCATCATCTCGGATTCTTTCTCTACTTCTCTGATGTTCATTTCCAATTTCTCATCTGTCGTCAAATGTTCATTCTTGAATATTTTTTCAAGCTCCTTGATATCTTCAGTCAAATCACGATTCGCACTGATAACTGCCTTTGCCCTCTTGGCAATGGCATTCATTTTTTCTCCACCATCAACTTTCACAATGCCGATATCCTTACTTAGACTCTCTAAAGTTCTTCCCAAAAGCCTTATCGCATTAGCTCTTCCTTTATGAATCTCAATTCCAGAATGTCCACCAGTTAAACCCGCTATTTCAATTTCATAAGTTTTACTGTATGTATTTTTTACTGTTTTATACGGCTGATGAAACTTGATTCTCACACCACCTGCACAGCTGACACAGAACTCACCTTCTTCTTCAGAATCGATATTAATCAAGGTTTTTCCATTAAAAAGACTCCCGTCGACATTAGATGCACCACCCATGCCCGTCTCTTCTTCAGTTGTAAACAATACTTCCAATGGTGGATGAACTGCAGCTTTGTCCTCTAATAATGCCAAAGACATGGCAACTGCAATACCGTTGTCTGCTCCTAATGTCGTACCTTTCGCTCGGATAAAATCTCCATCAACTAGTATTTCCAATGAATCTTTTTTAAAATCAATGACTTTGTCTTTATCCTTTGCACAGACCATATCTATATGTCCCTGCAAAATTACCGCTTCATGATTTTCGTATCCCTTGCTTCCTTGCTTTTTCACAACAACATTCATGGCACTGTCTTGAAAATATTCAAGCTTATTTTCTTTTGCAAATTCAACTAGAAAATCACTGACTGCCTTTTCATTGCCACTCTCTCTTGGTATTTTTGTAAGTTCTTCAAAATAAAACAAAACTCTTTGGGGTTCTCTATTTTCTAAAACTCTCATTAATATCATCCTTTCTCACATCTCTTCTTCCATTCTATAACTTTTCAAATAGAAATGAAATATCTTCAAGAACATGTTAAAAAATCGTATAATATCAATAAGGAGGAATTCACATGACATCTATATCAATTATAGGCGTATTCACTGCAGGCGTTCTCACTTTTTTATCCCCTTGCATTCTGCCTTTAATGCCCCTTTACATAAGCTACATCACCGGAAACTTTGATGACGAAAAAAAATCAATAAAAGACAACATACTTATTTCATTAGGTTTTGTTCTGGGCCTTATGTTGGTCTTTTCTCTTTTTGGATTGACAGCCACTGCATTTGGAAGGTATCTCAACATCAACAATGACCTCTTCAGAAAGCTAAGTGGTTCACTAATGATTATTTTTGGTCTTCACCACATGAATTTCATAAAATTCAATTTCTTGAACAAAGAAAAGAAATTCAAATTTAAAGCGACAAAAAATCTTTTTTTCAACGCTTTTTTACTTGGTGTCATTTTCAGCTTTGGATGGACGCCTTGCATAGGTCCTATTCTAGGATCAATCCTTCTTCTGATGGCCAGCACCTTGACCCTCTATTCAGGAATTGTCTATATGCTTGTTTATTCACTGGGATTCAGTGTTCCGTTCATCATAACAACATTCCTTTTAAATCGATTCATAACACAAATCAACATCAAGCAAAAAACTTACGACACTATTAAATATCTCACAGGTTTCATCATCATCGGAATGGGTCTCTTGGTATTCTTCAATTACGTCAATAAAATAATAACAATACTCACATGAAAAGGATGATTAAAATCATCCTTTTTTATCAATAGCTTTATACTCAGAATTCATTTAGTAAAAACTATTTGCATATCTAAATAACTATCTGTATAGCAATTAAAATCAAGGTTGCAATAACTCCATAACTCTTTCCCCAGCACAATAAAAATTAGATTATAGATACCCTCTCCGCTATAACAAGGTATCTCGTCTTGTTGTTTTTTTGAATTAAATGGACTTGATGTTTAAATAATTGTATCATTATCTTAATAAATGCTCATTAGTCACCGACAAAATGATTGTATATGGTTATGATTTTATATCTGTTTCAACTGATGGTGAAAACTTTAAGACAGTTTTAGAAAACACAGGCTCACCATTTAATTTCATATTTACTGATGGTTCAAAATACTTCATGGCTACGTCCGACAGCCGCTACTACTATTGGCAATCAAACGATGCAGAAAATTGGACTTTACTTAGTGACAACAGTTGCTTTTACAATGGATTGACTGCTGTTACATATGCAGACGGCAAATTCATCGGCACTGATAATATCGGTTTCATTATGATTTCAGAAGACGGTCTCAATTGGACAACACCTGAAATCGATTATATGAAAGTTCATGCCGGTGATCTTGCACTAGTGATTGATTACAGTAACGGTATGTATTATGCAGGCGGTGAATCTAATTTCATGGTTGGAAACGATTACACAGAATGGACTCAAATTCCTTATTCAGAAGGCTACTATGGATTTGTCACAGATATCGCAACTGATGGAAATCGAGTGATTCTAGCAACACAACGCGGTCTTTATTCATATTCAGACAATACCATGTCAGCAATAAATCCGGATACCCTCGATGGTGAATTTTCAAAAATCATATACGATGAAAATTTTTATGCAATGAGAAGCAATGGTGATTTTTTTCAATCCAAAGACGGCGTAGAATGGAAAATAATGTTTGAATCACCTTCTACAAGTTATGTCTAATACTCAACTTTTGAAATCTTTCAAAACAAGGTATTTCTCTTTAATATAGACAGCGACATTTTTTCAAGAAAACTCGAATAATTTCATTAAATAAAGGGGCTATCTATTTCCCGATAGCCCCTTTATTTTGTTAAAAATTTAAAAGAAAAATTAATTTAAAATTAACAGAATCAGTTGTCCTTTTAGAATAAAGTCTGGTTCAAACACGAAACCTAATACACGCCTCTTATACCAGTACTTAGAGCAATTCATCTCTCACTAGTTTTAATAAAGTCTGGTCGTGAAAGAACACTTCAAATCCACCTAATAACTTCCTTTTCTCATACTCAGATGCAAGTATTCGATCAAGAATAGCATCGATTTCAGCTGTGTACTTATAGGGACGCCTATTACTTGAATTGTATTCAGGAGGTGCTACAATCTTTTCCTAGATTTCTTTAGTATTTATATCTTCCGACTCTAGTTGATTTAAATCAGCTTTGTACGCATTAAAATACTTATCTACAGTTTTTCTGTT
>JAFGAC010000108.1 GCA_016933835.1 Clostridiales bacterium | reverse complement strand
GCATAACTTGTGCTTTTATAATAACCAGACAACTTTGCGCCCTGTTGCTTTCGGCCTGTTCTTAGCGTCAACGTTGTGGCCAATTAAAATCCGCTTTATGAATCGACATTGGATAACATTAATAATTTCTCTACTTGTGATAATTGGATTAGCAATTGCGTGCGCTCCAAATGTCTTTTATAAGAATTCTGGAGTAAGTGTATCCACAGGAACACCAGGAAATGGTAGTATAAAAAATGCTTATCAAATTGACTATAAAACAAATAATTCAAAATATTTCAGCCCAATTAGCTATTTCTTAATTGGTAACTGTTATGTACATTCAAAACTGTATTATACCATACTTGATTCATATGAAGAATGTGAAAAAACATGTCAAGGGATGAAGTTTCGAATTATGGAATGCTCACTTAAAAAAGGAGGAAAAACATTAATACATCGCACTCATATGAATGGATTAAGTGTTGATTTTATGGTTCCAAAAATAAAAAAAGGGAAACAGATAATATTCTATGATAGGCTGGGACTGTGGCATTATTTGTTAAATTTTGATTCTTCTGGTAAACTTAAAATAAATAAGAATGTAAATATCGATTTTGAAACTTTGGCAAAACATATCATTGCCTTAGACAATTCTGCAAAAAGAAATGGACTATCTATTAGTAAAGTAATACTTAAAATAGATCTTAAAGATGATTTATTTAACACTACTACAGGGAGAGAGATAAAAAGAAGAAAGATTTATTTTGCCAAGTATCTCACAAAAACAATTGATATGGTTCATGATGATCATTACCATGTAGATTTTAAAATAAATAATTAACTGGCCACAACACCGGGTATAGCCAATGGCGGGCTTGAAGGTTGCGAATCAAAGTTTTTCAATAGCAACTCAGTTCTACCTGGATACCTAACCGCTCCGATCTCCGCCACTGTCCATACCCGAAAATGTTGTGCACAAGGCAAATAAAGAACCCTGAAACATAAAAATAGTAATAATGGATTTTGAACCAATACCATACTTTTACGATACAATAAATAGAAATGCCATAATAGTAAGACCAAAAAAGCCTTTTTACGATTGGGAGCATTCAGTATTTCCAGATGATGAGCCAATGAACTCTAAAGACGAAAACAATATCTATCTGGTTAAAGAGATGTATAATAATGATGCCGTCTTAAAATGGATTAAAAAGAATTATGATGACATTTTTATAAATGAACTTAATGATTGGTGCACAGATGAGGAAGAATGGCCTAAAAATAGAACATATAAAATGTTTTCTGAATGGTTTAATATTGAGATTTGCTCAATGATTTTAGACCTTGAAGATTTTCCAGTAACAAAAAAATAAATAACAAGCATAAAGATTATACTATTTGTGTTTTAATCTATTTCTAGATTATTATTTATAGCCAAATCAATAATGCCCTGTGCACAACACCGGGTATAGTTCATTGCCGGCAAAGTGCTCTTTCGGAGGTTAGCTCATTTAATGCTCTTCAGTGTACCCAGACAAGTGAGCGCCCTGATCCAGGCAACGAACCATACCCGAAAACGTTGTGGCCAATTAATACGAAGATTCTGCACATAAAATTTTCTATGATAAATTGCAT
>JAFGAC010000107.1 GCA_016933835.1 Clostridiales bacterium | reverse complement strand
TATTCCCACTCAATTGTTGATGGTGGTTTACTCGTAATGTCGTAAAGAATTCTATTGACGTTATCAACTTCATTGACGATTCTTGAAGATATCTTATCCAATACTTCATAGGGAATCTTTGCCCAATCGCTTGTCATTCCATCAATAGAAGTGACGGCTCTTATTCCTATTGCATGTGAATATGTTCTTTCATCTCCCATGACACCTACTGATTTTATATTGGGTAAAACGGTGAAATACTGCCATATATCTCTTTCAAGACCCGCTTTTCTTATTTCATCCCTCAGGATAAAGTCTGATTCTCTCACCATATGCAATGCTTCATCAGTTATTTCTCCCATGATGCGTATAGCTAGTCCTGGTCCTGGAAAAGGCTGTCTCCAGACTAAATCTTCTCTAAGTCCCAATTTAGTCCCCACTTCACGAACTTCGTCTTTGAACAGTTGGCGTAATGGTTCAATCAATTTGAAGTCCATATCTTCAGGGAGTCCGCCCACATTGTGATGAGATTTAATCACTTCTGCTGTATCAGTTCCCGATTCAATGACATCTGGGTAAACAGTACCTTGAACCAGGTATTTTACATCCTCTATTTTATTGGCTTCTTCTTCAAAAACTCTGATGAATTCTTCTCCAATTATTTTTCTTTTAGATTCAGGATCACTAATACCTTTAAGTCTACTTAAAAATCGTTCTTTTGCATCTACTCTTATAAGATTGATATTGAATTCTCCCCTGAAAATTTCCTCTACTTGATCTCCCTCATCTTTTCGGAGCAAACCATGATCAACAAAAATGGCAGTTAAATTATCACCAACGGCTTCATGGACCAATAATGCTGCAACTGAAGAATCAACACCTCCTGAAAGTCCTACTATCACTTTGCTGTTTCCTGCTTCATCTTTTATATCTTTTACAGCTTGATCAATGAAATTCCCCATGTCCCATTTTCCTTGACAACCGGCGATATCAAACAAGAAATTTTTAATTAGCTGCCTTCCAAATGGTGTATGCTCTACTTCTGCATGAAATTGAACGCCATACAACTTTTTAGAATCATCCCTCATAGCTGCTATTGCAGTGTTTTCTGTTGTAGCTGTCACTTGAAATCCTTCAGGAATTTCTTCTACATAATCAAAGTGCGACATCCAGCAAGTTGAATTGTTCTCAATATCGTCGAATAATAAATCACTGCCTAAAATATTCAACTTCACTTTTCCATATTCTCTAGTTGTCGCCTTTTGAACTTTACCTCCGAGAATATGCGCCATCAACTGCATTCCATAACAAATGCCCAACACTGGAATACCCATTTCAAATATTTCTTTTTCAATACTTGGTGCATCATCCAGATAGACTGAGTTAGGTCCGCCTGTAAAAATAATTCCCTGTGGTTTTTTTTCTTTTATAGCTTTCAATGCATTTTTATATGAATATACTTCTGAATATACTTTATTTTCACGAACTCTTCTAGCAATCAATTGATTATATTGTCCACCAAAATCAACAATGATGATCATTTCTCTATTTTCCATATACTCACCTAATCCCTTCTACTATAATTTGGTGGTTCTTCGGTAATTTGAATATCATGTGGATGGGATTCTTTCAAACCCGCATTCGTTATCTTAATAAAAGTGCCATTTTCCTTCAAAGATTCAATATCTTTAGTACCACAATATCCCATTCCAGATTTTATGCCACCAAGTAATTGATAAATGATTTCCTTCAGTACACCGCGATATGGTACTCGTCCTTCAACACCTTCAGGAACAAATTTATCAGTGTCATTTTGAAAATATCTGTCTTTACTGCCTGCTTGCATTGCACCAATCGAACCCATTCCACGATAAGATTTAAAACTTCTTCCCTTGAACATTACTGTATCCCCAGGACTCTCTTCAGTACCTGCAAAAAGAGAACCAAGCATTACTAAATCTGCTCCGGCAGCAATTGCCTTTACTATATCTCCGGAGTATTTGATACCTCCGTCTGCTATTACAGGAACTCCATAAGGTTTAGCTGCTTTTGCACAGTCGTACACAGCTGTTATTTGAGGAACACCAACTCCCGCTACTACTCTCGTCGTGCAAATTGAACCAGGTCCAATCCCAACTTTAACCGCATCTGCTCCTGCCTCTATTAAATCTACTGTTGCTTCACTAGTAGCAACATTTCCGGCTACAACTTGAAGTTCTGGATAACTTTGTTTTATGCTTTTTACAGCATTTATGATATTGATGGAATGGCCATGGGCTGAGTCAAGTACAATTAAATCTGTACCTGCTTTTACAAGCGCTTTTATTCTATCATCCATGTCTCTTCCTATACCTACAGCCGCACCGACCAACAATCGGCCTTTATCATCAGTCGCTCTTAATGGAAACAATATCACTTTTTCAATATCTTTAATAGTAATAAGTCCTTTCAAATGACCCTCACTATCAACTAATGGCAATTTCTCAATCTTTCTTGATTTCAATATTTTTTCTGCTTCAGCTAGAGATGTTCCTTCTTTTGCAATAACAAGGTTTTCTTTTGTCATGACAAGTCCTATTTCTTTTTCATAATCAGTTTCAAATCGAACGTCTCTATTGGTCAAAATTCCTTTCAGAATCATCTTATCATCAACAATAGGTACTCCTGAAATTCTATATCTTCCCATCAATTCTAAAGCATCCTTCACTTTATGTTCAGGCGATAAAAAAAATGGATCTACTATAACACCATGTTCGCTTCTTTTAACCTTATCAACTTCAAGTGCTTGTTTCTGAACTGACATATTCTTATGAATGATGCCTATTCCACCTTCCCTTGCAATTGCAATAGCTAAACGAGCTTCAGTTACCGTATCCATTCCTGCACTCATTATGGGTATATTTATTTTTATTTTTTTAGTGACTCTTGTTTCAAGATTAACATGACTCGGTAAAATATCAGATCTCTGTGGAATCAAAAGCACGTCATCGTAAGTTAAGCCTTCTTTGATCAATTTTCCTTCCATTTGCCATTCCCCTTTCTAAAAATAAAAAAACTGCATAAATTTCACACAAAGTGAAATTTAAATGCAGTCAAAAAATACATTTAACTTCACTCATAGTGGGATAATTTAAGGATATCCCGTAGAAACATTCGAACCATAACATCGAAAATATATGAGCTTATAATGCCTATTAAATTATCAAATTAACAATCACTTGTCAATACTTTTAATAATTATTATCTTGGATAAATTTCACCATTTTGTAATCTTCATTTTGAATATGTTCAATTAACCATTCTGCAAGCATGTTAAGCCCTTGAACAGCATACAAAGGTTCAATGTGATCTTTAACCTTTTTCCTGTATTCATTGAATTCTTCAATAAATTTCTTATGAAATATTTTGTGTTCTTCAGCAAGAGGGTAATTGATGAATTCTTGCAATTCTTCTTCCTGATTAAAATGATATGTAATATATTCATCTAAAAAATATATTAATTCATCAACCAAATCTTCAAATTCATTTGAAGTGTATTTATCATATAAGTTTTTAAATAGTCTAAAGATCTCCTGGTGTTGGTTGTCTATCATGTCAACACCCAGACAAAATCTTTTATCCCATTGAATAGCTTGCATAGTCCTCCCCCTCTTTCAAATTTCTTATGTCTTTTATACCCGATCCCATAGACTAAAATCTTTTTTTTAATTAGAATAGAACTATAAATATACTATCGGAGGAAATTAATGCTATATACATTTAGACATATTTTGGGGTTCTTAAAAGAAAAAAAATCTAAGTATATCTACGGCATCATCGTCTTAATCGTCGTCGATGCCTTACAGTTGATTACACCGCAGATTATGAGATCATTTACCAATGCTATAACTGACTCAACACTTGCTGCAAATAACCTCTGGGTTTATCCTGCCCTGATTTTGGTTGTTGCAGTGGGTATTGCCATTTCAAGATATCTTTGGAGGATTTTGATAATGTTGACTTCCAGAGAACTAGAATATTGGCTAAGAAATAAATTATTTAAACACATCGAATCATTAAGTCAAAATTTTTTCAATAAAAACAAGACTGGCGATTTGATGGCGCATGCAACAAATGATCTCAACGCCATTGGAGCAGCTTTCGGAATCGGCATTGTCATGTTTGTCGATGCTGTCTTTCTTACCCTCATGACTATCATCATCATGGCCATAAATTTAAATTTTAAATTAACACTGATAGCGTTACTTCCAATGCCTTTTATTGCATTGTCAGTCGGATTTTTTGGTAAAATAATACAATCTAGGTTCAAATCAGTTCAAGAGTTTTTTTCAAATATGTCTGAAAAAGTTCAAGAATCATTTTCAGGTATCCGTGTCATTAAATCATTTCACCAAGAAAATAAAAATCTTGAAGATTTCAATATAAGCAATATGAGCAATCTCAAATCCAATATGAAGCTTGTTAAACTTTATGGCGCAATGCATCCATTAATAACATTAATATCAACCATGAGCCTTTTAATCATTTTAGCCTATGGTTCAAAGCTTGTTATTCAAGGCATAATGACTCTTGGTGATTTTGTTGCTTTTATTTCCTATATAGAAATATTGACTTGGCCGATGATGGCCATAGGATTCGTTGTCAATGTACTTCAAAGAGGTATTGCTTCTATGAAAAGAATCAATATTTTACTTGATTCTACTTCGGAAATTATAGATAAAAACACTGAGAATTTTGACAATATCGACATTGAATTTAAAAACTTATTTTTCTCTTATCCCAATACTGTGAATCCCGTCCTCAAAAACATCAATCTAAAAATACCATGTGGTACTTCACTTGGCATTCTCGGCAGAACAGGCAGCGGCAAAACAACTCTGGTCAATCTTCTTACAAGGCTCTATCAAGTTGATCCGGGAATGATTTATATTGGAAATAAAGACATTCTTTCATACTCCAGTGAAAAAACACGAAACTTGTTCGGTGTTGTCCCACAAGATAATTTTTTGTTTTCATCGAGCATCGAGGAAAATATTGCTTTTTCTGACCAGGCAATTGATAAACAACGCATAATAGAGACTTCAAGAATCAGCCAAATCGAAAATGAAATCCTAAATTTTCCGAATGGCTTTCAAACATTATTAGGTGAAAGAGGCATCAACTTGTCAGGTGGTCAAAAACAAAGGATTTCAATTGCGCGGGCACTCTATAAAAATCCAAAGATTCTCGTGCTCGATGACTCTTTGTCGGCCGTTGATACAGATACAGAAGAGAGACTCTTAAAATATTTAAACGGTGAATTAACCTCACGAACAGCTATAATTATATCCCATCGCATTTCTACATTAAAAAACCTCGATGCAATCGCTGTTATTGATGATGGAGAAATAATTGAATATGGTAATCACCTCGAACTTTTAGAAATAAAAGGTCTCTATTATTCAATTTACGAAAAACAACTCATTGAAGCTGTTCTATCGAAGGAGGCGTAAATTTTATGAATACACACAATAACTATGAAGAACAACAAATAGAAAAATCCTTCGATATTAACTTAATCAAGAGACTCAACAAATACACAAAGAAATTTTTCATTCCTCTTTTGATCAGCACAGTGCTTTTATTGTCAGTTACTGCAATTGACCTGCTAAAACCTTATATGATAAAGATAGTCATCGATGATCATATATCTCCTGCAAAAATATTTTTACAAGAAGATAAAGCAGGTAAATTTAAATATGATAATATCAGTTATTCATTAGGAAATAAAGATTCGAAAATTTATGTTGCCGACCAAAATCTGATAAGAGAAGAGAATACATATTTACTGACAGATGCTGAATATAGATCACTTAGAGAACTTAATATCAGTAAAGTGTATTTTCTGACTCTCATGTTTTTTATTATTCTGATTTTAGGATTTTTCTTGGATTATACACAAATATATTTGCTTAATTTTGTCGGTCAAAAAATAGTATTTGATTTAAGAAACGACTTGTTCTCACATTTAGAAAAAATGTCCTTGAGTTATTATGAAAAAACGCCAATAGGAAGATTAGTTACAAGGGTTACTAATGATATGAACAATATCAGCGAAATGTATACAAATGTTATCGTAACATTTTTAAAAGACTTTTTAATTATCATTGGCAGCATCATAATCATGTTTTCTTTAAATGTCAAGCTGACTTTAATAGCATTGTCTACAGTGCCATTTGTAGTAATTTCATCTATCATATTTCGAGTGAAAGCAAGAAAAGCCTACAGAGCGGTTAGAGTGAAATTGGCAAAAATCAACGCGACTTTGAGTGAGAATATTTCAGGCATTAAAATCATTCAGATATTCAATCAAGAAAAAAATAGGTTTGACAAGTTCAACAAAATAAACAATGAGCATTTGGAAGCTTCTAAAAGAGAAATCAAAATTTTCGCCATTTTCAGACCCTCTGTCCGTTTTATCTATTCAATATCTTTGGCACTTCTTATTTTTTATGGTGGAAAAGGTATTCTAGGAAACACTTTAGAATTTGGGGTGTTAATCGCATTCACAACTTATGTTAATTTGTTTTTCAGGCCTATTTTTGATTTGACTGAAAAGTTCAATATTCTTCAAGCGGCCATGTCATCATTAGAAAGAATATTTTTAATATTTGATGAACCTGAAACAATTAAAAACAGTACAAATCCTGTGCCTCTTGAAAAAATTGAAGGAACAGTTGAATTTAGAAATGTATGGTTTGAATATAAAGAAGGTGAACCTGTTCTGAGAGATGTTTCATTTAAAGCAAATCCTGGTGAAACCATCGCTTTTGTTGGCGCAACCGGTTCAGGAAAAACTACCATCATGAATTTGCTGACGAGAATGTATGATATTCAAAGAGGCGATATTTTGATTGACGACATTAATATTAAGGACTATGACAAATATGTCTTAAGAGAAAGAATAAGCACAGTACTTCAGGATGTTTTTCTTTTCTCGGGTGATATCAAAAAAAACATCAGTCTGTACAACAATATTCCTATAGATGAAATAAGGTCTGTAGCAGAATATGTCAACGCGTCAAATTTCATTGAGAAATTGGATCATCAATATGATTCTCAAGTTACTGAAAGAGGCTCAACATTATCACAGGGTCAAAGACAACTTCTATCTTTTGCGAGAGCTTTGGTATTCAAACCTGATCTGCTGATTCTTGATGAAGCGACCTCGAGTATAGATACTGAAACTGAATCCTTCATACAAGATGCCATAGAAAAAATTATCAAAGGACGGACAACTTTTGTAGTAGCTCACAGACTTAGCACAATTAAAAATGCAGATAAAATAATAGTATTGCATAAAGGAAAAATAAGAGAATCAGGCACCCATGATGAACTCCTAAAAAATCAGGGAATCTATTACAATTTATATCAACTGCAATATCAATGACATTATAATAGGTCGCATCAATGCGACCTATTTCCTTCTAATACCAAACCATACTACTTCCCCATATCTCTGAAATCCAGATTTTTCAGCTAATCCTATAGATTTAAAATTTTCAACAACAATATTTATGAATGGCATCTTCTTTTGTTTCAATAATTTTTTAGCTAAATCAAGTGTCAAATCATGTGCATAACCCATCTTTAAATATTCTTTTTTTGTATACATGATTCCCATTGAATTATCTTCATGAACCAGTACCCATGATCTAAGTTCATTGTCAATATTTACGCACGATGACTCTCTTTTTAGGATATCATTTTTAATTCTATCTAAGCTTGTACTGTTCTTATAAGTATAATATTCATTGACTTCTTCTGCGTTTTTAATTTGCAATTTCTCAATATAATCTTTCACATTCATTTCAATCTTTTTATCATAAGGAATGTAATAAAGATAGCAAGGCTCCTCCCATTCAAGTGAATACATTTTGATAATTTCATCTGCAATTTCTTTACTTACTGCAGAAAACTCAACTTCATCTTCAAAAGAATCAATCAAAGGCTTTAATTTTCCAATTGCTGTTTTATCCTGTGTGAACACATAATTGAAAAAACCATCGTTCATCATAAAAATCGATATGTTTACTTCATCATCTACAAAAAATTTTAATTTCTCATGATCAATATTTTCAATAATTCCTAAAATATTTTGCGTGACTATTTCATCTTTATGAAGAAATGCCTCAATCTCTTTTTTATATTTAATTTCTTTCATTCAAATTCACTCCAAAAATCTATTTATTTATCTACAAAAAAGAGCTGACTACTCAGCTCCTTCTTTTTACATCATTCCTGGCATTCCACCCATTGGTGGCATTGCAGGTTCATTTTCTTTAATATCCACTACTGCAGCTTCTGTTGTTAAGAACATTGCAGAAATAGATGCCGCATTTTGCAATGCACTTCTAGTAACTTTCGTAGGATCTACGATTCCCGATTTTATCATATCTACATATTCACCAGTCAATGCATTAAATCCAATGCCTTTTCCAGCATTTTTCAATGCTTCTACAACTACAGAACCTTCAGCCCCTGCATTCGCTGCAATCTGTCTAACTGGTTCTTCTAATGCACGTTTGATAATCAACGCACCTGTTTTCACATCACCAGAAAGATTTTCAATAACAGCATTTACAGCTTCTATAGCGTTGACAAAAGCAGTTCCACCACCAGGTACAATGCCTTCTTCAACAGCTGCTCTTGTAGCGTTCAATGCATCTTCAATTCTAAGTTTTTTCTCTTTCATTTCAACTTCTGTAGCAGCGCCTACTTGAATAACTGCCACACCGCCAGCTAATTTAGCTAAACGTTCCAATAATTTTTCTCTATCAAAATCTGAAGTAGTCTCTTCTATCTGTCGTCTAATTTGAGAAATGCGATCGCGTATCATATTTGAATCTCCAGCACCATCAATAATTGTCGTGTTCTCTTTATCCACTCTAATTGATTTTGCCTGACCCAACATATCAAGCGTCGCTTCTTTCAAATCATAACCAAGTTCATCAGTAATGACAGTACCACCTGTTACAATAGCTATATCTTCAAGCATCGCTTTTCTTCTATCACCAAAACCAGGAGCTTTTACCCCTACTGCTTCGAAAGTGCCTCTCAATTTGTTGATGACAATAGTAGCTAGTGCATCTCCTTCAAGATCTTCAGAAATTATCAGAAGTCGTCTTCCTTTTTCTAATATCTTTTCTAAAATCGGTAGTAATTCTTGAAAATTCGTTATTTTTTTATCCGTAATCAGAATATATGGATTTTCATAAGAAACTTCCATTTTATCAGCATCAGTAACCATATAGGCAGAAATATATCCTCTGTCAAACTGCATGCCTTCTACAACATTTAAATCAGTAATCATTGCTTTTGATTCTTCAACAGTGATAACACCGTCTCTTCCTACCTTATCCATGGCTTCTGAAATCAATTGCCCTATTGCTGGATCTGAAGCTGATACAGATGCTACATCAGCAATTTCATCTTTATTGTCTATAACAGTTGAACTTGCTTTTATTGATTCAACTGCCGCTAAAACAGCTTTTTCTATTCCTAACTTCAATTGCATTGGATTTGCACCTGCTGCAACATTTTTAATGCCCTCGCGAATAATTGCTTGAGCAAGGACTGTAGCCGTAGTTGTTCCATCACCGGCAACATCATTTGTCTTTGTCGCCACCTCTTTAACAAGCTGTGCTCCCATATTTTCAAAAGCATCTTCAAGTTCTATTTCTCTAGCAATCGTCACACCATCATTTGTAATCAATGGCGCCCCAAATTTCTTTTCTAGTATGACATTTCTTCCTTTAGGACCTAATGTCACTTTAACTGTATCGGCAAGCGCGTTTACGCCAGCTTCAAGCTTACGCCTTGACTCTTCTCCAAATTTTATATCTTTAGCCATTAAGTAACACTCCTTTATTTTATTACAGCAAGTAATGAATCTTCTTCAATTACAGTAAACTCTTCACCTTCTATTTTAATATCAGTGCCTGAAAATTTCGAAAAAACGACACGGTCGCCTACTTTTACTTCCATATCATCATTAGCTACAGCAATGACTGTCGCAATTTGAGGCTGTTCTTTTGACTGATTCGATAAAACAATGCCACTTTTAGTTTTTTCCACTGCTTCAATTCTTTTAATTACAACTCTTTTCCCAAGTGGTTTTAAATTCATAATAGCACCTCCTTTTAGATTTTCTAAACTTATTTTAGTATAAAACAACTAAAAATTCAAGTATTATTTAGCACTCTCTTATAAAGAGTGCTAATAACATGAATGTACATTTCAAACTTTTTTACCCATTATTTTTCATAATACAAGAAAAGAGCTTTCGCTCTTTTTAATTGCACTTATTATTAACTTAAAACAGATTCATCACTGTATAATATATAACAGGAATAATCATAGCTGGCAGTAAATTACCCACTTTAATATCAGCTCCAAAGACCATCTTAAATCCTAAAGCAGCAATCAGCAATCCACCTACAGCAGACATATCTGTAATTACTTCACCAACAAGGACATCTTTTAAAGTAAATGCCAATGCAGCAATACTGCCTTCGTAGAATAAAACTGAAAACCCTGAAAAGATTACACCTATTCCCATAGTGGATGCAAAAACAATTGAAACAAAGAAATCGATAACCGACTTAGCAAATAAAGTTGTGTGTTCTCCCGTAAGTCCACCTTCCAAGGCGCCTATTATTGACATCGAACCGACGCAAAACATTAAGGTCGTTGTTACAAACCCTTTTGCAATATCGTTACCATCTTTAGAAAATTTCATTTCCAATTTTTTTCCGAAATTCTCTAAACCTGCTTCAATTCCTATCAGTTCTCCAATAATTCCACCAATAAGCAAACTTATTATTAAAAGTAGAATATTGCTGACTTCCATAGCACCCATTAATCCAATTAAAATCACTGCCAATCCTACACCATGAATTACCGTGTTGTTGAAACGTTCAGGGATACCTTTTCTAAAAACAAGTCCTATAAATCCTCCAATAAAAACCGCTGCTGCATTTACTATTGATCCTAACATTATTTCACCCCTAAATTAGTTAATCTTGCCCAATAAAATAGTACCTGTTGTGCATAACCTGAATACTGACCAAATTTATAATTGAAAAAATCTCTGACATTCGAAAATTCTTTAGATTCCTCTTCGTATAAATTCTTCACTATTTTTTTCACCCAAGTATCCTCAGGAAAAACATCATACTTGTTCATCGAAAACAGCAAAACACATTCTGCGACTTTATTGCCAATCCCATTAAAATTTAAAAGAATTTTTTTTGCTTCATTAGTGTCCATCTCTATCAAATCATTTAAATTTATTGATTCATCACAAATCTTGCATGCCGCATTATAAATATATTTGTCTCTAAAGCCTGCACCACATTCTCTTAATTCTTGAATAGACCCTTCACTTATTTCAACTGCTGTAGGAAAAGCATAGTGTTCTTCATCTGTTTTTTCCCCGAATTGAAGACTGATAGTTTCGATAATCTTTTTTATTCTTGGAATATTATTATTTGCAGAAATAATGAAGCTGATAGTTGTTTCCCATGGCTCTTGTTTTAAAATCCTCAACCCATCTATCATCTCAAAAGCTTGATCTAAATATTTATCTTTACCTTTCAAATCATCAATTATTTCTTGATAATCAGTTTCCATATCAAAATAATTCTTCCAAATTTCATTGTATTCTTTCAAATTAGTTGGATATATTTCAATCTTATTTAAAACTTTTTTTATGTTCAACATTTTCCCAAATGCAATACCTGAGTAAGAACCATCTTCACATTCACGCCATCTGAAACATTGTCCATTTTCAAAAGTGTTTTTTAAATTGAATCCTTGCACATTTTCTATTGTAATTCTTCCATTGTTTTCATATACTTTCACATTATCACCAGTGCCATTATATCAAAAGTTTTTCTTAAAAACACATAAAAATAAACCTCCTATTTCAATGCTAAAATAGGAGGCTTATTTTCTTTATTAAAATTAATTTTTATACTAAGAACTTAAGAACGAAAATTGCAGCAATGACATAAGTCATAGGAGATATATCTTTGCTCTTTCCAGTTAAAAGCTTAATCAAAACATATGAAATTATACCGAATACGATACCATCCGAGATACTGTATGTCAAAGGCATAAATAACAATGTAACAAAAGCTGGAATTGATTCAGAATAATCTTCGAAATTGATTTCAGTAATTGGAGACAACATGAATAATCCAACTAATATCAATGCTGGAGCAGTCGCTGCACCAGGAATCATAATGAATATTGGAGAAAGGAATAATGCCAAAGCAAACATTCCCGCTGTTGTAACAGCAGTAAATCCAGTTCTTCCGCCTTCAGATACGCCAGCAGCAGATTCAACATAAGTAGTAACTGTTGAAGTACCGAAGATTGCACCAAAAGTTGTGCCAAGTGCATCTGCCATTAGAGCTTTTTTTGCGTTAGGAACTTTACCTTCTTCATCTAACATACCTGCTTTTGTAGAAACACCAATAAGTGTTCCAACTGTATCAAACATGTCAACAAATAAGAAAGTAAATAATACAACTAACATATCTAGTGTAAATACTTGATCCCATTGGAATTTAAAGAATATTGGAGCCATAGATGGAGGTGCTTGAACTATAGCTGTTGGTAATACTGTAATTCCCATAGGAAAACCAACTATAGTTGTTGCAATAATACCAATTAGTAAGGCACCTTTTACTTTTTTAACAAGAAGGATACTTGTAATAAGTAGACCTATAAGTGCCAATAATGCACCACCTGATGTCACGTCGCCAAGAAATAATGGAGTTCCTCCGCCAGCTTGGATAATACCTGCATTCGATAATCCGATAAATGCGATAAATAAACCAATACCAACTGAAATAGCTTTTTTTATTCCCATAGGAATACTGTTGATGATTGCTTCTCTTACATTGAAAATAGTCAATAAAATAAAAATGATACCTTCTAAGAAAACTGCAGTTAATGCAAATTCCCATGTTTTTCCCATTCCAAGAACAACTGTGAAAGCGAAAAATGCATTAAGACCCATACCTGGAGCTAAAGCAAACGGAAGCTTTGCATATAGTCCCATTACTAATGTTGCAAGTAATGAAGATAAAGCTGTAGCAGTAAACACTGCTTGGAAGTCCATGCCTGTGTTCGATAAAATGATTGGATTGACAATTAGAATATATGCCATTGTCATAAAAGTTGTAATACCAGCATTTACTTCTGTTGATAAGTTTGTTTTATGCTTATCAAATTCAAAATATTTTGCTATGAAACTTTGATTGCTACCCATAAATACCCTCCTATGTTATGTAATTTATGAACAAAAGTCCACTAATCTTATTTTAGCATAATTAAATCAATTTATTAAACTTTAATAAAAAAAAATCAAAAGATGCATAATTATGCATCTTTATGTTGTGATAATAATTTTAATATTTTAAGCGATGTATGCAAGTTGAATCTGTCATCTTCATTGTCAATTTTCTTGTTCGTTATTGTTTCAATTCTTTCCATTCTATACAATATAGTATTGTAATGTGTAAACAATATTTCTGACATTTTCCTTAAATTACCATTACTTATAAAATAGGCTTCTAGTGTCTCTACCAAATTTGTTCCTCTTTTTTCATCATAATCAACTAAATCCTTTAAATTCATATTATAAAAATCAACTATTTCATCAGAAATATGCTCATTTATCAAAAGTCTATATACACCTAAATTCTCATAATTGACTATATAGTTATCTAATAATATACCTGGATTGTTAGCAATTTTTTTGCAATCTTGATAACTTCTATTGACGTCGGATAATTGATTGACCTTTCTACCAAAGACTACTTGATAATTTTGTTCGAAATTACCTTTATTCGAAAATTTATCAATTAAATTACCTTGTGTGTGTTTATCGAATTTGTATAGTAGATTTATTCTATTATTTACAACAGCTAATACATTTGCTTGTTCAAAATTACTTATATATGATTTTATTCTATGAAGATGTTTGAAAATTTGTTGGTTTTCATTGATATCTTTATCAAAAATAAATTGAGCTACCTGATAACTGCCTTCTTTAGACATATTAAAGAAAATCGATCGATCAATGGCTTTATTGATTCTATTTTGGTCTTCAGAAAACAAATTTTCTAAAAACTCACTTCTATAGCTTATTTCAACTTCTTCGAGTGATAATTGATTGAAAAAATATAAGGAAATAACCGTAGCTACAGATTCAATCAACTGAATACTCATATTAATATAATAAGCATCTTCAATGAATGAAATAATATAACCATAAATTTCATTCTTAACTCTAAGAGGAAAAACATATCTATTATAAATAGTACTGCCTATAGATACAGTTTTTAAAACACCTTTTGATATTTCTCCCAATCTATTGTTGTGACTAAAAGTATTAGCACTTTTAATGAATACTTCGCTATCCTTTCTATTGCTGTGATAATATTTGTCATAATAATTATCAACGACAAATACCCGGCTTTTAGTTTCGTTTTCCAGAGTATTGATAATATCAAAAATATTTCCGCCTTCAAGCAATAAATCCATTGCTTCATCATGAACCTTTGTAATTTTATTGATTACATCCATCTGTCTGACAAAAAGGGCATCATAAATTGAAGCTATAATATTTGTAAAAGAGACATTATAATCTATCTTCATGATTACAAATTTTTCTTTTTCAGCAAACTCTAGAACTTTTTGCTCTAATTGTTCAAAATGTGGTGAAAATTTCACTCCCAAACAAGATACATTCTCTTTAATCAGTAATTTGATAAAATTGATTTGTTCATCAATACTCATTGCTTTGTAGAAAAATGAAGTACTAAGTAAAAAATCTTCTGAATTAATCCAAATTTTAATATCGGGATCCACTATTATATTTATTTTATTTACTTTTTTATCTAATTGGTCAAATCCAGAAAGCACGACGGTATTTTGCATTTCTTTCAAATTTAAAATATCTTCAATTGATAATTTCAAAGTCTCTTTCATATCCATAATCATCTTCTTTCTTAAATACAATTATATAAACTATACACCCTTTTGTAAATGTTTAATAAAATTTCATCATATTTACCCCAATATACAAGTAAATTTTAGTTGGAATTATGGTAAAATGTTTCTAAGGAGATGATTTAATGTCTTTTTTACATTTAACCATTGGATATTTATTTGGATGGATTGAAGGCGCATTGATAATCAGCAAGAATGTCGGTAAATTTGATATCAGAGAAAAAGGCAGTGGTAACGCCGGCGCTTCAAACGTTACTGATGTGATGGGATGGCGATATGGAATTGCAGTGGCACTCATTGATATTTTAAAAGCCTTCATCCCTTTAACGATTGCAAAAATATTTTTTAATGCATCATTTACAAATACATTTTTCATGGGCTTCGGCGTATTTTTAGGTCATATTTTCCCTCTTCCTTTTGACTTCAAAGGAGGTAAAGGCGCGGCTTCATTCATCGGTTTTATGTATGCACTCGATTTAAAATTAGGGCTCTTTATGAATTTGCTTTTTATATTTGTTGCTTTTATCTCAAATCATGTTTTTGTAGGTTCTCTAAGTATGTTTTTTATTTTTCCATTCATTCTCCTGATATATAAAGCGCCCGTAATAACGTTTTTTATCAGTATTCTTATTGCCATAATTGGATTGTATAAACACATGATCAATATTCATAACTTAAAACTCGGAAAAGATAAAGGTTTGCGGGAAGCATTAAAAAAATTAAAAAAATAAATTAAAAAGGAGATCAATATGAAAACGTTTAATTACCGAAAGATTTTTTTGCTTGGTCTTGGTTTTTTTTCAATAAGTTTGGTATGGCAACTATACGATTTTTATGTCCCACTATTTTTACGAACTTACATAGATTCTCAATTTAAAATCAACACCATTATGACTTTTGATAATATATTAGCCGTCTCATTAATTCCATATTTTGCTGCTTTAAGTGACCGTACGAATTCGAAATTGGGTCGTCGGATGCCCTATCTAATTATTGGCATTCCACTATCAGCTGTTTTTTTTACATTGCTGCCACATTTTAATTCCTTCATATATCTAATAGCTGTCATATTTTTTCTTAATTTATCAATGGCGATTTACAGAGCGCCAACTATAGCACTTATGCCTGACATTACACCTGAAAATGAAAGATCAAAGGCAAATGGCATTATCAATTTTATGGGTGGACTTGCATCTGTTTTAGTTTTCAGCATTGGTGCTGTTCTATACGAGAAAAGTAAAAGTCTTCCTTTTCTCATTGCTAGCGTACTAATAGTTGTATCATTGATTCTGCTTTATTTTTTCATTAAAGAACCAGTGAAAGGTTCAATTGCCAGAGAAGATAAAATCAGCATTATACATTCGTTAAAAGAAATTAAAAATTCTGGGAACTATAATTCTTTTTACATACTTGGTGCCATATTCACATGGTTTTTAGGTTATCAAGGGGTTTTGGCAACTTTCAGCAACTATACTGTTTTGTATTTAGGCGCATCAGTAAAAATAGGCACTTTCATTATTCTATTCTTCGCCTTGTTTTTCTTGATATTCGCCATACCAAGTGGCTATATAGGTACAAAACTCGGAAAGAAAAAAACGATACAATTTGGATTGATCGCTTTAATTATCAGCTTTTTAATTTTATCTTTTATTAGAACCGATTTCAGTTTATTTGGACTTAATTACAATCACGCGATGATGTTTTTCTTTGCCACCGGTGGTATAGGATGGGCTCTGATTAATATCAATTCATATCCATTGATTATCTCACAAGCACCTGAAGAAGAAATTGGAACCTATACAGGCCTCTATTATTTTGCTTCTAGCCTCGCAGCAATAATCGGACCCCTTATTATGGGATTTTTTGTAGATTTGCTTGGCTTTGGCACAATGTTCTTTTTGGCAGTAATCAGTTTTATAATCTCCTATATTCTTATCAAGAAAATTAATTAAAAATTATTTTTAAAAAAAAGGGATAGGTTTAAAATTAAACCTATCCCTCTGTCTTTATCTATTAGTAATTTCCTTGTTGGAACATTGCTTCAGCTACTTTAACGAAGCCAGCAATATTAGCTCCAGCAACCAAGTTATATCCTAATCCATACTTCTCAGAAGCTTCTTGTGAATTTGTATGAATTGTTTTCATAATTTGTTGTAATTTAGCATCTACTTCCTCTGCTGTCCATGAATATCTCATAGAATTTTGAGACATTTCAAGTGCTGAAGTAGCAACGCCACCTGCATTGGCTGCTTTAGCAGGACCAACGATTACACCATTTTCCATCAAGTAAGAAACAGCTTCATTTGTAGTCGGCATATTAGATCCTTCAGTAAAGAATTTTACGCCATTAGCTACTATTTTTTTCGCATCCTCTAAATGAACTTCATTTTGAGTTGCACATGGAATCACGATATCAGCTTTAACGCCCCAAGGCTTTTCACCAGGGAAATAATCTGCACCAAATTTTTCAGCATATGGCTTAACCATATCTTTGCCGCTATTTCTCAATTCAACCAAGAAATCAATTTTCTCACCTGAAACACCTGCAGCATCATATACATAACCATCTGGTCCTGAAATAGTAACAACTTTAGCACCTAGTTCAGTCAATTTCTTTGCAGTTCCCCATGTTACATTTCCAAATCCTGATAATGCAACAGTTTTGCCTTCTAATGTCTCACCATGCGCACTTAAAATTTCTCTAGTGAAATAAGTGATACCATATCCTGTAGCTTCAGGTCTTATTAATGATCCACCGTAAGTCAAACCTTTACCAGTCAAGACACCATTCTCAAATGCTCCTCTAATTCTTCTGTACTGTCCATAAAGGTATCCGATTTCTCTTCCACCAACACCAATATCTCCTGCAGGTACATCAACATCTGGTCCTATATGTCTATATAATTCTGTCATGAAACTTTGACAAAATCTCATAACTTCTCCATCTGATTTTCCTCTTGGATCAAAGTCAGAACCACCCTTGCCACCACCAATAGGTAAACCAGTTAAAGAGTTTTTAAATATCTGCTCGAATCCTAAAAATTTGATAATTCCAATATATACTGATTTATGAAAACGAAGTCCACCTTTGTATGGTCCAATCGCTCCATTAAATTGTACTCTAAACCCTCTGTTGACTTGAATATTTCCATTATCATCAACCCAAGGTACTCTAAAAATGATTTGTCTTTCTGGCTCAGTAATTCTACCAAGAATATTTGCTTCCACCCATTCAGGATGCATTTTCATAACTGGCTCCAAAGATTCAAAAACTTCTTCAACTGCTTGTAAAAATTCTGATTCATTTGCATTACGAGCTTTTACTTCTTCTAATACTTTTTTAATGTACTCCATCAGGCATATCTCCTTTTTTTCATTTTTTGTAGATTGTTAAATATTTATTAAATCCGTTTAAATTATAACATATATACCGTGATTGTAAAGCGAGAAAACGTTATAATATATTAATATTTCTAATATTTACTTGCACATTTTTAACATTTAGACCTGTCATATCTTCAACGTTTCTCTTTATTAGTTTTTGAACCTCTCTTCCAAGTTCAAGAAGGTGATGTATATCTGTCACGCTTACTTCACAAATAATTGCAATTCCATCGTAATCCTCTATAATTCGACCTTTTATAAATCTAAAAACACCTGGATTGCCATATAAACTGAAGGAAATAATTTGAAGTAAAGCTTTCATCGATATTGAATAATGCCCTATATAACTAAAAGTCGGTCTAATAATTGTTTTTTCAGCTATTTCTGATTTGCTGCCTTTTTTTTTCACTAATATCTTCAACTTGTCCATGAAATAACCCGAGAAGTCTTTTTTAACTTCAACTGTAGGAAGAGGGATAACATGTTTCCCATCTTTTCTTCTGCTTAGCAATGCCTTATTTATCTCATCAGCACTTGACACATCCTCAATTTGATAGATATGATCAATAGGAGAAATTCCTAAATTATCAGCTATTTGCTTCACCATTTTATTGGAAGTGCCAATTATCAATAAACTTTCAGGTTGCTCTTTTTCAATAAGCGACTTCATTTCTTCTCTATGATCAGAAAAATGAAATATTGCACGTTTAACAGCTGCCATTTTGGTCGATTCTTTTTTTGCTGAAAATCCTCCGATTTTTTTACTGTGTGAAATCAATATCCCATCATCTATTATGTATTCAATATCCTTCAATTTTGCTATATTAAGCGCTTTATAGCTTTTACCTGTTCCGCTTGATCCAACCAATGCATATACTTTAATAATTATCACCCCTTCTATTTAAAATGAGAATCATTATATTTTACCCTCAAATCCTCTATTTTACTCAATTTATCATTGTTATTAATAAGATTATTATATATAATTTAAATGCTAAATGAAATATAAGGAGGTAATAAAATGGCTTATATTATTAATGACTCTTGTATCAGCTGTGGTGCATGTGAAGCAGAATGTCCAGTTAGTGCAATTTCTCAAGGTGATTCAATCTACGTTATAGACGAAGATGCTTGTATCGATTGCGGTGCTTGTGCAAACGTTTGTCCAGTAGACGCACCACAACCTAAATAGGTTAGAAATACCCCTTGAATAATTTCAAGGGGTTATTTTTTATATTTATCTACAGTCAATTGATTTAACTTGCTTAAAAACTTCAATATTGTTTTTTCTTCATTTACTGTCATATCTCTTAAGATAAAATTCAAATAGCTTTCTTCAGAATAATCAAATGTTTTTAAAACATCCAAACCCTTTTCAGTTACATTGATCATAACTTTTCTTTTATCCATCAAATTCTGTTCTTTAGTAAGAAATTTATTATTGATTAATCGATTAATTGATTTCTTCGTTTCAATCCTTTTAATCTCAAAATAATCCATCCATTCATTCATTGATGATATTTCATTTTTACTCATGATTTCAGATAAGATGATTAAATCAATAAAATATATTTCTTTATTCTCATAAGTAAATTTCATGGCAGAATATTGAATTAATTTATGAAAAAGTTTTTCAGTCAGAATTTTAATTTCATCATAATAGACTGCCATTATTATCTCTTGATAATAACAGCTTCGCCCATTCCACCGCCGATACACAATGTTGCCAAGCCATATTTCGAATCTCTTTTCTTCATTTCATAAAGTAAAGTCACTAATATTCTTGCTCCACTTGCACCAATTGGATGACCAATTGCTATTGCACCACCATTTACATTAGTAATATCAGTATTCAATCCTAAATCTTTAATTACAGCAAGTGATTGTGCTGCAAAGGCTTCATTTGCTTCTACCAAATCAAGATCATCGACAGTCAATCCCGCTAATTTCAACGCTTTTTTTGTTGCTGGAATTGGTCCAGTTCCCATAATACTCGGATCAACTCCCGCTGAAGCATGACTCATAACAGTTCCTAAAATTTCCAATCCAAGTTCTTCAGCTTTTTCTTTACTCATAAGTAGCAATGCGGCAGCTCCATCATTAATTCCAGATGAACTTCCTGCAGTAACGGATCCATCTTTTTTAAATGCAGGTCTTAGCTTCATCAATTTTTCTAAAGTCGCATCGTCTTTAATGTACTCATCTTTGTTGAAAATTATCGGATCTTTTCTTCTTTGTGGTATTTCTACAGGAACAATTTCATCGTCAAATCTTCCTGATTCTCTTGCTTTAAAAGCTTTTATTTGACTGTTGTAAGAAAATTCATCTTGCTCTTCTCTTGTTAAATTCCATTGTTCTACAATATTCTCAGCAGTGATTCCCATATGATAATCATTAAAAACATCCCAAAGACCATCTTTAACCATAACGTCATAAATTTCACCTTCACCCATGCGATATCCCCATCGCGCATTTTTCAAGAGGTAGGGTGCCATAGACATGTTTTCAGTTCCACCAGCAATAATAATATCATTTTCGCCAACTGCGATAGAATTAGCTGCCAAGGAAACTGTTTTTAGACCTGATCCACAAATCATGTTGATAGTTGTAGCCGGCACTTCTACTGGAATTCCAGCACCAATTGAAGATTGCCTTGCAATTCCTTGACCATATCCAGCCTGCAATACACTTCCAAAATAAACTTCATTCACCATATCAGGTGTTATATTCGCTCTCTTGATTGCTTCTTTAATTACGATTTTGCCCAATTCTTGAGGTTGAATGTCTTTTAGCATACCACCAAATGATCCAACTGCCGTTCTAGCAGCACTTACAATTACAACTTCTCTCATATTATCCCTCCACTTTTTCATGATTTTATTATTATAAATTTTTAAAGTTAATAAAAACCTATGAATAACATAGGTTATTGGTCCTTTAAAAAATATGATAATGTCAATAAACTGTCAATCAAATGAACATTTTCAACAATAATATTTTCATCTTCAATTTTAAGATCAATTGGCGCAAAATTCCAAATCGCTTTTACACCGCACTTTACAAGTCTATCTGCTACTTCTTGCGCAGCATCTTTAGAAGTACAAATATAGGCGATATCAATATTTTTATTTTTAATCTCGCCTTGCAATAAGTCCATATCTTTTATTTCAATATCTCTTATCTTAAGACCAATCAGTTTAGGATTCACATCAAACATGCCTTCAAGTTTGAAACCATGCGTACCAAAATTATAATTGGCTAATGCTTGCCCCAAATTACCAGCACCAACTATAACTGTGCTGTATGTATTTGTAAGTCCTAAAATAAGACCTATTTCATTATATAGATCTTCAACATTATAGCCATAACCTTGTTGACCGAATCCCCCAAAGTTGTTCAGATCTTGTCGTATTTGAGAAGCAGTGAACCCGATAATTTCACTCAATTCCTTCGAAGAAATTCTGTTGATCCCTTTATCCAATAATTCTCTTAGATATCTGTGATATTTTGGAAGCCTTCTGATTACGGCCATTGATATTCTATTGTTAGACATTTAATCACCTCAACTAATTTATTGTTTAATTATATCATTTTTTGAATTTATTTGTCAATTAATTAACTAATTGCATATAACTTTCATTACTATAAGTCCTATGATAAAATATTTCTATACTATCGGAGGTTAGCAAATGATACTTGTAACATTAAAAGATATTTCAAAATCATATGGCATTGATAAAATTCTGGAAAAAATAACTCTTACTGTCAATGAAGGTGAAAAAATAGGGATTGTTGGCAACAATGGAGCTGGCAAATCTACCTTGTTCAATATAATGACAGGTAATATTTCTTATGATGAAGGACAAATTTTTTATGCGAAAGATTTAAATATAGGATATTTGAGACAATCAGAATCATTTTCAGATAATGTTGTTCTGTACGATTATTGTCTTGAACCCTTTAAGAATTTAATAGAAATGGAGACAAATCTACGCAACATTGAGAATTTATTAACAAAACATCCTCACGATCAGGCCTTATTACATGAATATTCAAATATTTCTGATGAGTTCAATCAAAAAGATGGTTACGCCTATCACAGTAAAACTAGAGGTGTTTTACTCGGATTAGGTTTCACGGAAGAGGATTTTGCACGTACACTATCGACACTAAGCGGTGGACAAAAGACACGCCTCAATCTCGCTAAACTCCTATTGACTGAATATGATCTTTTATTATTGGATGAACCTACAAATCACTTAGATATCGAATCTGTAAAATGGCTTGAAAATTATCTTTCAACTTATCGTGGTGCAGTAGTGATTGTATCCCATGATCGTTATTTCTTAGATAAAATAGTGCTAAAAATCTATGAACTAGAATTCAACAATGGCAAACTCTACTATGGCAACTACAGTGAATATATTAATCAAAAAAGACTCAATTATGAACATGACATGAAATTCTATCAAAAAAATCAACTTCTCATGAAACGAGAAGAAGAAATGATTAGGAAGTTTAAACAAACTGGCACTGAAAAAATGGCTAAGAGAGCAAAAGATAGAGAACATAAACTCGATAAAATAGAAAAAATTCAAAAACCATTTTGGCTGAATAAAAATATCAATCTTAATTTTGATATTGGGCTAGCAAGCGGCAATCATGTATTCAGTGTTGAAGAAATCAGTAAAAGTTACAGTGAAACACCGCTTTTTGAAAACATATCATTTGAGATCTTTAAAGGAGATAAAATTGGACTGATAGGTAGAAACGGCATTGGAAAATCTACCCTTTTCAAAATCTTGGTCAATTTTATATCTCCTGATAAAGGTTCTTTTACAAAAGGGCATCATGTCACACTCGGTTACTATGATCAAGATTTAAAAAATATTAGCGATAATCACACCATGTTGGAAGAAATTCAAAATCTAATGCCTACTGTTGATGAAACAGAAATCAGAAAATACTTAGGTTCTTTTCTTTTCACTGGTGATGATGTTTTTAAGGAGATAAGCATATTAAGCGGTGGTGAAAAATCAAGATTATCACTCCTGAAGCTGATGCTCTCAAAAAACAACTTCTTAATGCTTGATGAACCCACCAATCATTTAGATATCATTTCAAGAGAAACACTTGAAAATGCTCTCTTAAATTATGAAGGTACAATGTTTACAATTTCACACGACAGATATTTTCTTAATAAAGTTTGCAATAAAATATTTGAATTAGAAGATGATGGACTGACTGAATATTTAGGAAATTATGATTATTACTCATTTAAGAAAAATCAGATGCTTCAATATGCTCAAGTCGAAAATGATTCCTCAAAAATATCAAAAACAGAAAGAAAAGAATTATCAAAATTAGAAAGAGAAAATAAAAGAAATAAAAAAGAAGCAAGAGATAAAACCGCTAATTTGGAGAATAGAATTCATACAATGGAATCGAGAATTGAAGAAATCCATAAACTTCAATGTGACATCCAAATATACTCTGATCAAGAAAAACTTATTCAATTAAATAAAGAAATTATTCAATTGGAAAATGATATTAAGAAAGCATACACTGAATGGGAAAATTTATTATAGACATCTTTTTGAGTTTGTATATAATGTAAATATACATAAAAAAGGAGGGTAATCATGTTTGAACTTATACAACAAATTATAGCAGAGCAGATGGGTGTTAAAAACCTTGACGATATCACATATGATACTGATCTAGTTGATGATTTAAATGCTGATTCTATTGATGCTGCAGAAATAATAATTGCAATCGAAGGAGAATTTGATATTGAAATTCCGGATGATTTTGCAGAAAAAATAAGAAAAGTATCTGAAATAATGGATTTTCTTGAGAGTACATTAGAATAAGCCCGAAGACTAAAAAGTCTACGGGCTTTTTTATTATTAATTAATTTTATGAATTAGATTTGTCCACAAAATCAGTGAATTATTACTCCACAATTAAAAGTGAGGTTTTATGGGATTTAGAAGAGTTATCCACTTTATCCACAGGCTAATCCACATTTTTTTCAACAATCATTTAGTTTACATATTGTTTACTATAGACTTATCCACAAATTATAGTTTGAGATTTGGCACGGCATTCAATTCCAAATTTGCGAATTTTTCATTCTTAAATTGATAATAGGCAGCAGATCCTATCATTGCCGCGTTATCCGTACATAACGAAAGAGGAGGATAAAGAACCTCTAAATGATGTTTTTTTGCTTCTTCTTTCAAACGTTCTCTCAATCTTGAATTTGCTGCGACACCACCTGCTATTATAATTTTATCATGATTGAATTCAAGTGAAGCTTTTATAATCTTATTAATTAAAACATCCATAATAGCTTCCTGAAAAGAAGCTGCTACATCATTTTTATTTATCTCTATTCCCTTCATTTTTGCACTGTTTAAATAATTCAACACTGCAGATTTAATACCTGAAAAGCTAAAATCATAGGAACCTTCCTCTAGATAACTTCTTGGAAAATTTATAGCATTAGGATTTCCTAATTTTGCTGCTTCATCAATAAACGGTCCTCCTGGATATCCAAATCCCAAAGTCCTTGCAACTTTATCATAAGCTTCTCCGACAGCGTCATCGCGTGTTCTTCCCAATACTATATACTTTCCATAATCGGTAACATCTACTATGTGAGTATGTCCTCCTGAAACAATCAATGCAATATAAGGTGGCTTTAGATCGGAAAAGGCAAGATAGTTGGCTGCAATATGACCGTCAATATGATTAACTGGAATCAGCGGTTTTTGCAAACCATATGCCAACGCCTTCGAATAGCTGACACCTACTAGAAGAGCACCTACTAATCCCGGTCCATACGTGACTGCAATTGCATCCATATCTTCTAATTTAAGTTTGCTTTGCTCTAAAGATTGTTCAACAATAAGATCAATTTTGTCAATATGTCTACGTGATGCAATTTCAGGAACAACGCCACCAAATTTTTTATGTATTCCAATTTGTGAATAGATTATATTAGACAGTATTTCTCTACCATTTTTAATGACTGCAACTGAGGTTTCATCACAACTTGATTCTATAGCTAAAATAATGATATCATTCATAAATTTCTTGTATGATAAGTAAAAAAGACATTATCATACTTTCCTTTCTTTATAAGTTTTTATATAACAATTTCAGAACACAGGATTTTAATTCAAACTTAACCACATAAGCAGCGCATCTTCATTTGTATCTGCATAGTATTTTTTTCTTTTACCTTTGACAGAAAATCCAAATCCTTTATAAAGATTTTGAGCTACTTGATTTGATTCTCTAACTTCCAGAGTATAGTGGATTACACCTTTATCAGTCATTTTCTCAATTACATGGGCCAAAAGCTTTTTCGACAATCCTTGACCTCTATATTCATTATCCAAAGCAATATTGGTTATATGACCTTCGTCAAAAATTTTCCATATACCCATATATCCAATCAGTTTTTTATTGAAAGAAATCACAAAATAAAACGCGGCATTATTTTCAGCAATTTCCTGATAGAAGGCATTTTTTGACCAAGGCACAGTGAAAGATTTCACTTCAATTTCATGAATAGAATCAATATCATCAACTGTCATCTCTCTAATATTTATTTCATTCATCATATACACTCTTTCCATGAATTTCTTCATAACTTGTCTCTGCTTGTGATTTTCTTACATAATTAGGGGTAATATTTTTACCGAATTCCTTTGTCATTGATAGATACGCAATTGATGACGCTCGTGGAAGTGATAAATTAAATGGTGAAACTGTCACTTCCCTATCACATTTCAATTTAATTTCTTCTATGAATTTATTCGCATCAGGTCCAGCTAAAAGAATATCCTCTTCGTATGTATTGGCTTTTTCAACAAATTCAGCTATGGAAATTGCCATATCAGGACTTAATCTCACTAAATTATCTCCTTCAAATTTAAAGAAACCTGTATAAATTTGATTTCTCCTGGCATCTTGAATAGGACAGATAATCCCTCTATAATTTTTATTGTTATAAGCAAGTCCTTCAATTGTAGATATACCTGCCAAAGATATATTTTTTGCCTTTGCCAATCCTAGTGCTGTTGCCATTCCGATCCTGACTCCAGTAAAAGATCCGGGCCCAATCGTAACTGCAATTCCATCAATATCATCGAGCTTAAGATTAAGATTACTGAATAGTTGGTCCACAATTACCATCAATTTTTCTGAATGAGTGATGGTAGTATTGATAGTGATTTCTCCCATGAGCATCTCATTATTCACAATGGCGACACCTGCTGTCTGTGTTGATGCATCAATTCCCAATACTATCATAATACACCTCCAAATCAATTCCATTAATTTCAACCAATCTTTCGTTTGCATCATCTGTGTATATTATATTGATCCAAATCGAATCTTCAGGTATGATTTCTTCAATAATATTAGCCCATTCAATTATTTTTATTGCCTTTTGATCCATATAATCGTCAAATCCTATTTCAAACATTTCATCGATATCATTAATGCGATAAACATCAAAATGAAAAATTTTTATAGAATTGTCATATTCATTGACAGTTGTGTAAGTTGGACTTGTAATAGGCTCATCAATCCCCAGTCCTTTCATTATCGCTTGAGTCAAAGTTGTTTTTCCAGCTCCTAGATCTCCAGTAAGACATATAATTGACTGATCATTAATGTTCTCAGATAATATTTTTCCCAATCTGACCATATCTTCTAAATTGTGTATCTTGATTTTCATGTAATAAACCTCCAGATATTCTCTAACCATTATACCTAAGTTTATCAAATTTAAAAAGAAAAGGAACCCCTTTATTTTATAGGAGGTTCCTCATAGTTTTTACCTAATTTATTTTTTTGGAGACCATACTTTCCAAATATTCCCTACTAATTCTGGTCCTGGTTTTAATGTTTCATCTCCTGGCATCCATTCAGCTGGTGTTGCCTCAGTTCCACCTGATTTTCTAACCAATTGGAATGCTTTGAATTGACGAATTGTCTCTTCAAGATTTCTTCCAACAGGAGGTGTCAAGACTTCAAAACCTTGAATGATTCCATCAGGATCAATGATAAATCTTCCACGATTTTCAACTCCACCCGTTTCGTCATAAACACCGTATAGACTGCCCACTTTTCCGCCACCATCTGATAACATCGGGAATGGAACACCGCCATCAACCATTTTACTCAATTCGTTATCATTCCACATTTTATGAACAAAAATACTGTCTACACTTACAGAAAGAATTTCTATATCCAAATCATAAAATCTTTGTGCATTTTCAGCAACTGCTGAAACTTCAGTTGCTCAGACGAATGTAAAGTCTCCTGGATAAAAACAAAGCATTACCCATTTCCCTTTAAATTCTGATAAACTAAATTGTTTAAATTCTCCTTTGTGATACGCATTAAGCGTAAAATCCGGTGCAGGATGTCCTACCTTAATCATACTTTTCCCCCTTTTTTCTACTTTTTCATCAAGATTTACTTCAACTTGAGTTTCTTCTGATTTTACCTGTGGTACAGGTGGTCTACAGCCTGGTTTAAATGCATCTCCCATTTAACCACTCCTTTCATCAAACTCTATTTATTTATATCCTAAAACCCTTAAAAAAAACATAAAATTAAGGAAACTAGTCAAATGTTACTCATTCTCATATATTACTTTGCCATTAATAATGACAAATGCCGTCTTTGCTTCCATTTTAAATGGATGCTCATGCCATATAACCAAATCTGCATCTTTTCCCACTTTGATACTCCCTACTCGGCTTTCCAGTCCCAGTATTTCTGCCGGATTAATTGTAATCGCTTTAAGAGCTTCATTTTCTTCCATACCCGATTTCACACTTAGTGCCGCAGCAAGTGATAAATATTGCAGCGGAATTACCGGTGCATCTGTCATAATTGCAATTTTCATTCCCGCTTTGGATAAAATTCCCGGTGTTTCAAAAGTTAAATTCTTTAATTCAAATTTTGATCTTTCTGATAAACTCGGCCCACATATAGCCGGATATCCTTCTTTCGCCAAATGATCTGCAATCAAATGACCTTCAGTACAATGTTCAAGTGATAATTTCAAATCAAATTCTTTCGCTATTCTAATGGCAGTCAAAATATCATCTGCACGATGAGCATGTGCCTTCAATGGAATTTCTTTTTTCATGACTGGAATCATTGCTTCCATTTTAAAATCAAATTCAGGCATTTTTGACATATCTTCACCTGCATCCACTTTCTTGTCCAAATATGCTTTTGCCTTGAACAAAGTATTTCTTAGTTCAGCTGCTATTGCCATTCTAGTGCTCGGTGAAGTCTTCTTATCATGATAAACACGTTTAGGGTTTTCTCCAAAAGCACACTTCATTGCCAGTGGATCTTTCACTATCATATCATCAATCCGGTTGCCATAAGTTTTGATAGCTACAAAGGTACCACCTATAACATTTGCACTTCCAGGGCCTGTCGCCGCCATTGTAACTCCTGCTTCTCTAGCCTCTTCAAAAGTTCTATCCATTGGATTTATGGCGTCAATTGCTCTTAAATGAGGTGTTATCGGATCAGTCATCTCATTTCCATCAGCACCTTCAAATCCAATGCCATCTTCCCACATTCCAAGGTGACAATGCGCATCAATAAAACCAGGCAACACCATCTTCCCTTTAGCATCTATAATTCTTGCACCTTCAACTTGAATATTCTTGCCTATTTTTATTATTTTGTCATTTTCTATTAAAATATCACCATTTTTAATGATTTCATCATTTTCCATTGTGTATATTAAAGCATTTTTAATCAATATCATAAATACACTCCTCTCTCTCTCAATTATAAAATATTTTTTATATATATAAAAGAAGAAATAAGATAAAATCTTATTTCTCTAAAGGCCTTTCATACTTAAAGATACTTTGTGTCTTTCTCCGTCAAGTTTTATTATTTTAGCAGTGACAATATCACCAACTTTTACAACATCCATTGGATTTTTAATGAATTTATCACTTAATTCAGAAATATGAACTAATCCATCATTTTTTATGCCTATATCGACAAAGGCTCCAAAGTTCACGACATTTCGAACAGTTCCAGAAACAATCATGCCAATTTCAAGATCTTCAAATTTCATAATATCTTTTCGAAGTGCTGACTTGGGCATATCTTCTCTAGGATCACGTCCAGGTTTTTGAAGTTCTTTGACAATATCTTTTAATGTCAATAATCCGATGCCCAGTTTATCTGAAAGCACTTTTATATTCCCCTCTGTTTTTTCAACAATGCCCTCTAAATGATGTTCTTTCACATCGTTTAATGTATAGCCAAGTTCTTTCAACAATTCTTCTGCAACTTTATAACTTTCGGGATGAACACCTGTATTATCCAAAGGATTCTTGCTCTCAGGAATTCTTAAAAATCCGGCTGCTTGTTCATATACCTTGTTACCCAATCTCTTAACTTTTAACAGTTCTTTCCTCGAAGTGAAAGTTTCTGTTTCTTCTCTGTATTCTACAATATTTTTAGCAATTCCGCTGCTGATACCAGCAATATAGCTAAGCAATGAAACTGATGCAGTATTCAAATCTACACCAACTGTATTTACACAATCTTCAACTACATTGCTTAGACTCTCTTCAAGTTTCTTTTGGTTCACATCATGCTGATATTGACCTACGCCGATACTTTTAGGGTCTATCTTGACTAATTCAGCCAGTGGGTCTTGAAGTCTTCTTCCAATAGATATCGCACCTCTGATAGAAACATTGACATCAGGAAACTCTTCTGTGGCAAGTTTGGATGCTGAATAAACCGAAGCACCTGCTTCACTGACAATGGCATAGGAAATATCTTTGCCTAATTCACTTAAGACATTTGCGATAAATGTCTCAGTTTCTCTTGATGCCGTACCATTTCCAATGGCAATCAAGTCGATATTATGCTTCAAAATGACTTCTTTTACAATCTTTCCTGATTTTTCAATCTCGTTTTGCGGCTCATTTGGGTAAATTGTAGTAGAATCAATAAATTTTCCAAATTCATCTATAACTGCAAGTTTACAACCTGTTCGAAAAGAAGGATCGACTCCTAAAACTCGCGCTCCCTTTATTGGAGGATGCATTAAAAGAGGTTTTGTATTCTTGCCAAAAACTTTTATTGCATCTTCTTCTGCCGCTTCAGTCAAATTGTTTCTAGTTTCCCGTTCTACCGAAGGACTAATGAGTCTTTTGAAACCATCTAAAATAGCTTCTTCATAGAATTCATTCGTGACTTTATTTTCTTGTATAATCTCATTTTTTATAAGATATTCTGTAATTGCATTTTCATCGTACGCCAATTTCACCTTTAGAATATTCTCTTTTTCTCCTCTGTTGATCGCCAAAACACGATGGTTTGCAATTGACTTAATGCTTTCTTCATATTTATAATACATATCATAAACAGTACGTTCTTCTTTTTTAATTGCATCCGATACCACTTTACCGTTATTAACAATAAAATCCTTTATCCATATGCGATATTTTGGATTATCAGATACTTGCTCTGAAATGATATCTTTAGCACCATCCAATGCATCTTTTGCTGTCAAAATCCCATTTTCTTCATTAATAAACTTTGAAGCTTCCCTTTCAATATCGCCTGTAAATAGAAAACTTGTAATCAGAACAGCCAAAGGTTCAAGGCCTCTTTCTTTAGCCTTTGAAGCTCTTGTGCTCTTTTTCTGTTTGAAAGGTCGATACAAATCCTCCACTCTCTGAAGAACTTCTGCACTTTTGATATCATTTTCTATCTCATGAGTCAGCTTTCCCTGCTCATCAATCAAACGAATGACTTCTTCTTTTCTGGATTCAAGGTTTCTCAGATATTTTAACCTCTCTTCCAGATTCCTCAATACTTCATCATCTAAACCCTCATGAACCTCTTTACGATACCTTGCAATAAATGGAATGGTATTTCCTTCATCAATCAATTCAATTGTCTTCTGCACTTGTACCGTTCGTATATTCAGCTCTTTTGCTATTTTACCAATTATAAAATCCATCATTTGCCCCCCAGTATTATTTTATTCAATGTCTCACTAATAAATTCTATTTGCTCATCTTTCAAATCCGGGTAAATCGGCAATCTAATTATTTGCTTCGATATTTTTTCAGTCATTGGCAATTCAAATTGCTGATACCCTTTTCTTTTCCCAAATTGCGAAAGATGTAATGGTTGATAATGAAATGTTGTGTGAATTCCTTCTTCTTTCATTTTGAAAATAATCTCATTTCTAATTTCCTCACTCTTTAATAAAATGGGAAATATGTGATAATTTGATTTCGAATATTCAGGAATAACAGGTTTTTTATATTGTATTTCTTTATCAAGCAATACCTGATAATAATCATACACTCTTTTTCTTTCTTTCATAATCATTTCTTTCTTATCCATTTGGCCTAACAATATTGCCATCAAATATTCTGACATCTCATAGCTTCCACCTAGACCAACCCACGAATACTTATCAGTTATCCCCTTAATAAATGAATGCCTATCAGTGCCTTTTTCAAAAACTACATTTGCTTTATCCTCAAGCTTACTATTATTTAATAATAGCGCACCGCCTTCTCCGCAGGAAATATTTTTAGTGTAATGAAAGCTGTATGTTCCCATATCACCAATTGTGCCAAGATAAGAATCTTTGTATTGAGCGTCTACTCCTTGTGCCGCATCTTCAATTACATATATTTTTTCAGAATTGGCTAATTCGACAAGTGGATCCATATCCATTGATATACCCGCATAATGGACGGGTACAATTGCCTTCGTTTTTGAAGTTATTTTTCTTTTGACATCCTCAAAATCCATTACAAAATTATCTTCTGATATATCTGCGAAAATCAGTTTTGCTCCTCGTTTCACAAATCCCATTGCTGTTGTTACATAAGTATATGAAGGTAGAATCACTTCGTCTCCGGGATTTATTTCTATAATTTCAGCAGCCATGTCAAGGGCACTTGAACATGATGTCGTAAAATAACTGTTTTTTATATTAAATTCTCTATGAAATTTTTCTTTAAGTTTTTCCTTAAATTCAATATTTTTATAAAGATACTCGAAATCAAATTCGTTTACTGTTGTTAGATTAAACGGAATCATTACTTAATCACCTCGAACTCTTTAAGATAATGTCTAGTCACTTCAAGAATTTCTTCTTCAAAATTTCTGAAGTTTTTTATATCAAACTCTTTCATGATTTTTCTATTTGACATCGTATATTTATAGTCATGTCCTTTTCTATCTTCTACATACTGAATATCATTTTCTTCACAATATTTTGTTCCAATAAGAATATTTATTGCATTAATAATTGCCCTTGCAATATCTCTATTTTCTTTTTCAATGCCTGAGCATATATTGTAAATTTCTCCATTATTGCCATCAAATAATATAGATGAAATTATTTTTACATTGTCGTGTACACTGAGCCAATCTCTTTTTTGTTTTCCATCTCCATATAGCTCTATTTTTTTACCCTCAATCAACCTTTTTATGCTGATTGGTATCAGTTTCTCCGGATACTGTTTCTCTCCATAATTATTCGAGCTTCGTATAATAATAACTTTGTAGCCAAAAGTATTGTTGAATGCCGCAATAAGAAGGTCTGCACCTGCTTTACTAGCAGAATACGGATTCTCTGGATTAACTGGAGACGTCTCTTCAAAAGGTATCTCAGAATTATTGGCACCATATACTTCATCCGTTGAAATCTGAATAAATTTATTTACATTATTGTCCATTGATTTTTGTATTAGCTTATGCAATCCTAAAATATTTGTTTCAGTAAAAACAAATCCATTTTGAATACTTCTATCAACATGTGTTTCAGCTGCAAAATTTATAATCGCATCGAAATGGTAATCGTTGAAAAGGATAGCTAATTCATCGTCATTTGTTATACTGCCCTTAATAAATGTATATCTGTCATTGGCTTTAATGTTACTACAATCAGCAGCATAAGTCAGCGCATCAAAATTCACGACTTTGATTTCAGGTTTTTCAGATAATATATGATTAATAAAATGTGAACCTATAAAACCGGCTCCACCTGTAACTAAAATCTGCCTCAATTGACCACTCCTCATGAAGAAACCCAAGAATTTTCTTCTCAGGTTATTTTATTTGTTGTTTAAGATACGCATCAATAAAAGGATCTAAATTGCCATCCATGACACTCTGTATGTTTCCAACTTCTGTATTTGTGCGATGATCTTTCACAAGATTATAGGGATGAAATACATATGACCTGATTTGAGATCCCCATGCAATTTGCGAATAATCTCCAGCTAGATCATCGATAGCTTCTTTATGCTCAATTTCCTTTAATTCAATTAATTTCCCCATGAGCATTTTCATTGCTGTCGCTTTATTTGAATGCTGAGAACGCTCATTTTGACACTGAACAGCAATACCCGTCGGCAAATGCGTTATGCGTACCGCAGAATCAGTTTTATTGACATGCTGCCCTCCAGCACCAGAAGCACGGTAGGTATCAATTTTCAAATCAACAGGATTTATATCCACTTCAATAGAATCATCAATCTCAGGCATGACATCTACAGATGAGAAGGAAGTATGTCTCTTGCCAGATGAGTCAAAGGGAGAAATTCTAACTAACCGATGAACACCTTTTTCTGCTTTTAAATAACCGTAGGCATATTTACCTTCAATCATAAGCGTAACATTCTTAATCCCCGTTTCTGTGTCTCTAATCAAATCGAGTATTGTCACACGATAACCTTTTCTTTCTGCCCATCGACTGAACATTCGAAATAGCATTTCTGACCAGTCTTGGGCATCAAGCCCTCCTGTTCCAGAGTGAATTGAAAGTATCGCATTTCTTTGATCATATGGACCGCTGAGCAAAGTCTGCAAATTAAAACTTTCTAAATCATTTTCTGTTTTCTCAAATAGTTCTTCCGCCTCTTTTTCCATTAATGGATCAGGTTCGATTTCAATAAGTTCACATAAAATTTTCAATTCTTCAATATCTGATTCAATAGCTTTATATTGATTTACATCATCCCGCAAGCCTTTACTTTCAATCAGATATTTCTGACTCTTTTCTACATCATCCCAAATACCAGGTTCAGAAAGAAACTGGTCTATTTCATCTACTCTTTCAATCTTTTTATCCAAGTCAAAGAGAAACCCTCAATTCTATTAATTTTTCTTCAAATTTTGACAAATCATTTTTACATCTCTGATCTAACATTTTTTCACCTACGCATCTTTCCCACAGCATTTTTTGTATTTCAATCCGCTTCCACAAGGACATGGATCATTTCTACCAACTTTATCTTTCTTTGAAACTGTTTTGAACTTTGCTTCATCAATTCTCACAACTTCTTGATTTTCAAACTTTGTGTTGACTTGAACATTGTAAACAAATTTAACTGTTTCATGTTTGATGGAATCAATCATATCTCCGAACATTTGAAAACCCTCGATCTGATAGGCTGTCACAGGATTGTCATTTCCTATTGCCCTTAGTCCAATACCTTGTTTCAATTGATCCATTGCATCAATATGATCAATCCAATGATTGTCGACAATCCTTAGCAAAATGATTCTTTCAAGTTCACGCACACGATCAAGACCAATTTCTTCTTCTTTTATCTTATAGGCTTCTTCTGCAAAATTCAGTATTTTCTCTTTCAAAATCTCTTTATCCAGGATTTCAATATTTTCATTTTCAAAGAAAGCTTTTGGAACGAAAAATTGATGCAAATTTTCATTCAATCCTTCTAAATCCCATTCTTCTGGAAAATTTGAATTAGATGTATAAAGAGAAATTGCTTCATCAACAACTTCAGTCACCATATTCCAAATATGGTCCTTTAGATTTTCGCCTTCAAGTACTTTATTTCTTTCTTCATAAACAATTTTTCTTTGTTTGTTCATGACATCATCATATTGCAAAACATGTTTACGAATTCCAAAGTTTCTTCCTTCGACTTTCTTTTGTGCACTTTCAATCGATTTAGAAAGTATTTTGGCTTCAATAGGCATGTCCTCATCGAATCCCAATTTATCCAACATAGCTTTTGCGCTATCACCCATAAACAATCTCAACAAGTCATCTTCGAGAGACAGATAGAAACGTGAAGAACCAGGATCACCTTGACGCCCTGAACGTCCTCGCAGCTGATTGTCAATTCTTCTTGATTCATGTCTCTCAGTTCCTATAATATGGAGACCTCCAACTTCTTTTACTTTTTGAGAATCTTCATCTATTTTTTTCTTGTATTCAATTAAAAGATCTTTGTATTCATCTTTTGCTTTTTCAATATCTTCATGCTCGTATTCTATGTTGCTGTCTACATAGCTGATAACTTCCGAATCATAACCACGCTTTGCAAGTTCTTTTTTTGCCATGAATACTGCATTTCCACCCAAGACAATATCGGTTCCTCTTCCCGCCATATTTGTTGCAATTGTAACTGCACCAAATCTACCAGCCTGAGCAACAATCTCTGCTTCTCTGTCATGATGTTTAGCATTGAGTACTTCATGCTTAATCCCTTTTCTTTTTAAAAGTCCACTCAAATATTCAGAAGTCTCAATGGATATAGTACCTACCAAGACTGGTTGTCCTACTGCATATTTTTCTTCTATTTCTTCCACTACATTCTTAAATTTTCCCTTTAAAGAATTATAGACAACATCACTGAAATCTTCTCTTATTACAGGTTTATTTGTTGGAATTGTCAAAACATCCATATTATATATATGTTTAAATTCATCTTCTTCGGTTTTTGCAGTTCCTGTCATACCTGCCAATTTGTCATACATTCTGAAATAATTCTGCAATGTAATTGTTGCAAGTGTCTGTGATTCTTTTCTTATTTCAATATTTTCTTTTGCCTCAATTGCTTGATGCAATCCGCTTGAGTATCTTCTACCATTCATCAAACGTCCTGTGAATTCATCAACTATAATGATTTCTCCGTCTTTCACAACATAATCTACATCTTTTTTCATGATAAATCTTGCTTTCATAGCTTGGTTGATATGATGAGAAATTTCAATATGCGATGGGTCACTTAAATTGTCAATGCTGAAGTATCTTTCTGCTTTATCTATACCTGATTCTTCAGTGAGAATAACAGATTTGGCTTTTTCGTCAATAGTGATATCAACTTCATTTTTTAATGTTTGCGCAAATTGATCTGCAATAGCGTATAAATTTGTTGATTTTCTGCCTGATCCTGAAATAATCAAAGGAGTTCTTGCCTCATCAATCAAAATACTGTCAACCTCATCAATTATTGCGTAATGCAATTCTCTTTGAAATCTATCTTTCTTGAATATTGCCATATTATCTCTTAAATAATCAAATCCAAATTCATTATTGGTTCCATAAGTGATATCTGCCTGATACGCTGCTGTTCTCTCTTCACCTTTAACATCATTTGTAATGACACCTACTGTAAGTCCGAGAAATTCAAAAATTTTCCCCATCCATGCTCTGTCTCTTGTTGCCAGATAATCATTGACTGTGACTACATGAACACCCTTGCCTTCAAGCGCATTGAGATAAATAGGCAATGTAGCGACTAAAGTTTTTCCTTCACCTGTCTTCATTTCTGCAATGCGTCCTTGGTGAAGAACAATCCCTCCTACAAGTTGCACTGGATAGTGAATCAGACCGATTGTTCTCTTCGATGCTTCTTTTACTACTGCAAAGGCATCCTTCATGATATCATCAAGTTTCATACCGCTTGAAAGTTGTTCTTTAAAAACATTTGTCATATTTTTAAGTTCTATATCTGTCATTGCAATATATTTTTCTTCAAGCTGAATAATTTCTTCAGCTGTTTTCATCATCTTGTTTATTTCACGTTCAGTAAAAGAACCCATTATTTTATCTAAAAAGCCCATATTTCCCATCTCCTTAAAATTTTCATTTCCATATTATTATAACATAAAAAGGATTTGAGTACCCTCAAATCCTTGATTTATATGTGTATTGAACCATTTTACTTTTTCGATGAAGATTTTTATTTTTTGATTCCCCATAAATGAACCACATAATGCCTAATGATATAATTACATCACCTATAGACAATAATCGTGGAAAAGGATACCAAGAAGGTGTCATCATTATTTTTCCCAAGATTGCCGACCAACCACCAACTGAATTGGCTATATAATTAACTATTTCTCCATCCACCACAGTATCCATAAAGCCTGAAAAATTATTGTTTTCTATAAACACAGGATTAACTGGCATTTTGAAATGATTCAATACTACAGCTGTAAAATTGAGCATTCCACCAATCAACATTAACCAAAATCCCTTCAATTTAATATTCATGATAATAACAGTCAATACAAAAATAATTCCTATCATTTGAAAATAAAGGATAAAAGTATATCCTGAAATAAATACTGGCAATAGTTGCAATCCCATTCCAAAAATAATTAAATACCAAGCTTTTATTTCAAGGTAATTGAGATTATCCATTCTTCCCCCTCTAAGAAAAGAAATGATTAATCCTATAATCATCGCTTCGATAAACATATAAAACCTCCATCTATTCTTATATTGGATTATTTTCGTCTTTTGAATAAAACATGTTAAAAAATATCAAGAAAAAAACACCAAACCCAATAAATATATCCCCTATACTGATAGTTTTAGGAAAAAAATAAGGTGGCGGTATATCTATGATATCTGCTAAGAAAATCCACTGACTCGTTATAAAATTCAAAGCTTCATGGCCAAATACTTTTCCGGACATCAGGCTTTCTATAGAATTATAATAACCTAATTTTAAAGCAAGTTCGGTTTTTACTGGCATCATTCCACGATTAATCATAATAACAAGAAAATTTAAAAAACTTCCAAATGCAAGAAATTTAATACCTAGATATTTAAAATTAAAAACAAAAAACAAAGCCAAAAGCAAATAAACCCATATTTGAATTATATATGTAAAGTCAAGGATGTTTTCTCTAATTATAAGATCGCTCCCATTTATTAGTAATCCTGCTATGTATTCTATCGAAAATGCCAATAAAACTAAATACATTTTTTTTAAATCTATCTTTTCTAGATTTTTTAACTCGCCACCAAAAATAAATCCAAAAACAAAAGCAAGAATTATTGACTCAATCAACATATATGATAACACTTCCTTGTTTCTCTTTAATGGCTACCATTGCTTCAACTACATCAGGAGAAAACTGTTTGCCTTTTTCTTCAATCAAAATTTCCATTGCACGTTCTTCAGAAAATCCCTTGCGATAAGATCTATCCGTAGTCATGGCATCAAATGCATCAGCTACCGCCATTATGCAGGACTCGGCTGGCATGTCTTTTCCTTTAATCTGAAAAGGATATCCTTTTCCATCATATCTTTCATGATGCTGGCTGACAAATAATCTTGCTTTATCTAAGAACTCTATGCCATCGATAATTTTAGCACCCATTTCTGGATGACTTCTGATAATTTGCATTTCATCATCGTCCAGTTTTCCAGGTTTCAAAAGAATATTGTCGCTAATCCCAATTTTCCCAACATCATGTAATAATGCTGCTGTTTTTAAAATTTCCAATCGTGGCTCACTCATTTTCATCTCTTTGCCAATCATCACAGAATATTCTGAAACTCTTACCGAATGTCCCTTTGTATACTCATCCTTTGCATCAATCGCTTTAGTGAGTGCGACAATTGTTTCTAAGTAAATATTTTTCATATTCAAGTACAATTTGAAAGAATAGCGAGCAACAAACAACGGTCCAAAAAATAATATAAGTCCAAACCACCCATAACTCGAATAAAATAATAACATCATAATTCCAAGAGGTGATAATGTAAAGAAACTCTTTAATGCCCAGATATTCTTTAGAATCATATC
>JAFGAC010000106.1 GCA_016933835.1 Clostridiales bacterium | reverse complement strand
TTGGCGTTGGAACCCTCATGGCAAAGCCATTTAATTTTCCTTTCAATTCTGGAAGTACCAGAGCTACCGCAGCTGCCGCACCTGTTGTCGTAGGAATTATTGAAACAGAAGCCGCTCTTGCTCTTCTATAATCTTCATGAGGAAGATCTAGAGTTCTCTGATCATTAGTCATGGCATGCACAGTCGTCATAAGACCTCTTTGAATGCCAAATTTCTCATTGATTACTTTAGCCACTGGCGCTAGACAATTTGTCGTACAAGACGCATTTGAAACAATATGATGTTTTCCATTATCATATTTATCATGGTTGACTCCCATGACAATAGTTATATCCTCATTCTTTGCAGGTGCAGTAATGATAACTTTCTTTGCTCCTGCATCAATATGCGCCTGTACTTCTTCACCTTTTCTGAAGATACCTGTTGCTTCAACTACTATATCTACATTGTAGTCTCCCCAAGGAATATCTTTAGGCATTCTCTCTGAATGGACAACAATTGATTTTCCATTCACAATAATCTCCTTTTCACCATGTGAAATATCTGCATCAAAAATACTGTGAATTGAATCATATTTCAATAAATGTGCCAACATTTTAGAATCACCCAAGTCATTGATTGCTACTACTTCACAGTTTTCCATTTGATTGATTGCTCTAAAATAATTTCTACCTATTCTTCCAAATCCATTAATACCTACTCTTATCATATTCATCTGCCTTTCAGGGTACGTTTTTGTCCCTATACATTTTATTCGTCCCATAACCATTATAATATTAACATATATTTTTTAAATTGCAAGCATCTATTAAAAAAAACTCTCCTACATTAGGAGAGTCAATAGTAATTTTCAATCAATTAAAGTTAAATAATCATCCATCATCTTTTCATATTTTTCATCTGCTTCATTTTTTAATATCGTCAGTCGCATCAATTCGTCATAATCAGATGCCTTTGCAAGCATTTTCTCTTCAATTTCAATAATTAGAACTTCCAATTCTTGTATATCAGATTCCAACTTATTAATCTTATAGTTATTTCTGCTTTTCTTTTCATTTGAATTGGCTGTTTTTACTGAAATATTTTTTTCTTTTTTAGGAATATTTACTTTTCTCGTTTCTACCCTGTTTTTTATAGACATATAATCTTCATAACCGCCAATATATCTTTTTAACCCTTTATCATCCAGTTCATAAATCTCTTGAGCCAATCTATTTATAAAATAGCGGTCGTGGGAAATAAAGAAAATTGTTCCGCTGAAATTCATCAAAGCTTCTTCCAGCATTTCTCTTGAAGGAATGTCCAGATGATTGGTCGGTTCGTCAAGTATCATGAAATTCACTTCATCGAGTAATAAATGACATAATCTCAGCCGACTTCTTTCACCTCCTGATAAGTCTTTTATTTTTTTAAAGACATCATCTTGAGAAAAAAGATAGCCCGCAAGAACAGCTCTTGCCTCATTATCTGTCATTACTCTATTTAAAGTAAGCGATTCAAGCAGTGTGATTTCTTCATTGTCAAAGGTAACTTCTTGTTCTAAAAAAGCAATTTTGGCACTTTTAGCAATTTTTATACTTCCTCCATCTTGGATATATTCAGGATAGCTTCCATCTAGCGCATAATTGAGAACGGCTTTTAGTATTGTTGATTTACCAGATCCATTAGAGCCCACAAGCGCAAATGAATCTTGATAGAATACAGATAAATTCAATTTATTGAAGAGAAGATTGTCACCAAAGGATTTTCTTAAATTTTCAATGATCAGAACTTCTTTTCCAGATCTGTTCTGATCTTTCAAATTGATCATGAGATTTCTTCTGTTAATCCTTGGTTTATCGATTTTGTCCATTCTTTCAATACGCTTCTCCATGTTTTTCGCTTTTTTGAAAAACATTTCACTATCAGCAACCCTTCCCCACTCTCTGAATCTATAGACAGCCTGTTGCATGGATTTAAGCTTCTTCTGCTGATTTTCATAAAGACGCGTCATTTCTTGATAACGTCTTTCCTTCTCTTTTATAAAATACGAATAATTGCCATCAAATATTTCACTCTTTCCATCTTCCAATTCAACTATTTCTGTCACAACTTGATCTAGAAAATAACGGTCATGGGAAATGATAAGGACTGCACCATGATAATCTTTCAGGTATTTTTCCAACCAGTCGATAGTCTTAAAATCAAGATGATTCGTAGGTTCATCAAGTAAAAGTACATCTGCTTTTTCTAGAAGAATCTTTGCAAACTCAACAAGGGTCTTTTGCCCTCCACTAAGCAACTCGTAAGATTGATTCAGAAAATCATTGTCAAATTCAAAACCCGATACTATTTTTGAAAGTTCTTCCTCAACAGAGTAGGCTCCTAACAGTTCATGCTGCTGCTGAATAAGTGCGTACTTGCTCATCAGTTCCTGCAAGTGTTCCCCTGATATATGGGCCATCTGCGCTTCCATATCTCTCATTTGTAGCTGAAGTGAAAATATTTCATCAAATGGCATCTTCAGAACATCTATCACTTTCATTACATTATTGTACTTTGGTATCTGGTTCAAATAAGCTATTTTTGTATTTTTCCTGATAAAAAGCTGTCCGCCCTGATATTCCTCTTGACCTGAAATAAGTTTGAATAGCGTTGTTTTTCCGCTTCCATTTCGTCCTATTATTCCTATTTTTTCACCCGTTTTAATTTCAAAGTTGACATCACTCAGTATACGATTAGCCCCATAATACTTTTCTATGTGATTCAGTGAAATCTCCATCATTTGCATTCCTCCGTTGTTGTATACGAAATTTTTTGACCAAACAGAAGCAATATTTTATCTATAATGCTTTAATCAGCATTTCCGCTAAGCGCTTATTGATATCCGCCTGAATAATAAGAGAGAGAATTACTTCCATTTTCTCTTCTTTCATAGCATAACCATCCATCTGCTTCTCAGACTCCTCATAAAATTTCTTGTTGATTGCGTTGAATTTTTCATAAAGCGCCTTTGTTTCAATATCCATAGAGAATATCTTTTCAATTTCGTCCATTGAAATAATGTTTTTGAAGAAAAATATCATGATCATTTTCGCCATGTGATCTTGAGAATATTTTTTCTTGACCGGTTTATCGATGATATTGGCCTTCACGTAATTGTTGATCATGGTCTTTGTCATTATTTTATCGTCATCATTGATCTTATATCCTTCTAGAACATCATCAAGAAAACTTGTCACTTGATCCATATATAAATCAATCTTAGGAATATCTTCATACTTTATCTCATTGAAATCCAACATTTTCATCTACCCCTTTTCATTCAATTATATAGTATTAAATACTAGTTGTGAATGTTCTTTAATATTTCATTGTCAATTTATTCATTTTTATTTTTTTTATACATACATTTTTAAAAGTGATACAATAAAAGAATAGTTTTCCAAAAAATAATATCATGGCAATCTTCATCATTACATTCAAAGAAGAAGATTGAAAAGGAGTTTAACATGAATAAAAAACAAATTATTCCCATTATCATCATCGCCATCACTGGAACCTTACTCATTTCATATGGTCAAAAAAATACGCTCTCAGGTGATATATACTACGGTGAGGCCGTTGGTAGCACTTACAAAATCAGCGCAAAAACTTCTGGTTTGTTGGAAACATTGAATGTTTCTGAAGGGGATTCAGTTGAAATCGACCAGACTGTTGCTATAATCGACAATCAAGATTTGGACTATCAAGTTGCCGAAGCTCAAAAACAGTTGGCCCTCGCTTCTGCTCAGCTTAAAAAAGGAACTTCATCTGTCAGACCTGAAGAACTTCAGATCTATCAGAATGCTATCAAGTCACTGACAGTAAATCTGGAAATTCTGACCAATACGCTAATTGAAAAGAAATCGGCATATCAGGAGGCGACCCTTGCAGCAAATTTGGCAAATATGATGCTTGATCAAAAAATTTTGGATTACAACAATGCAAAAGTGCTTTTTGAAGCAGGATCGATTAGCCAAAATGACTTGAACAACAGTGAATTGGCATACCACACTGCACTTGAAAACAGGGATGCTTCAGATTTGGCCTTGTCACGCTTGGAAACAGAAGTAGAGACATCTGAAAAACAAAGGAATCTGGTAAAGATTGATCTGGACAATGCTGAACAGCAACTCAATATGGTTTCAACCGGTTTTGATTCAAATGACATTGAAATCGCGACTTTAACCCTTGAATCCGCTCAACTGAGTGTTGACCGCACAAAAAACATGGCTGATGGACAATTTGTCGTTTCAAAACAAAATGGCATTGTAGAAACTGTCAATTATGAAATAGGTGAATTCATCCCATCTGGTACATCTGTCATGACACTTTATAATCCTTCTGAATTGAAAGTCAAAATTTATATCAATGAATCAGATTTGGCGACAATAAAATTAGGTCAAACGTTGGCTGTGACAGATGCGAACAATCCAGATATGGTTCCTATCGATGCCACGATCATACATATTGCCAACCAGGCAATGTTCACACCCCTGAACATTGTGACGGTAAAAGATAGAGAGCGATTGGTCTTTGAAGTTGAACTCAGTCTTGATCGCAGTGATTCGCTTCATCCAGGCATGCTGTTGAAAGTAGTGGTTGAAGAGGTGGAGAATTAATGCGTGAAGTTGTCATTGATATAAAAAATCTAAAAAAAACATTTGGAAAGTTCACAGCTGTGGACGGTATTTCATTCAATATTGAAAAAGGTGAAATTTTCGGACTTTTAGGACCCAACGGATCTGGAAAATCTACGACCATACGCATGCTATGTGGTGTTGTGACACCAACTGAAGGTACAGGAAATATTTTCGGATTCAATCTACTTGAAGATACCGAAGCCATAAAAAGCCGAATCGGCTACATGTCCCAGCACTTCAGCCTTTATGGTGATTTGACTGTCCTTGAAAACATGTATTTTTACGGTCAGATATTTGGCATGAAAAAAAATGAAATAAAGGAAAAATCAGTATCGCTCATTGCCATGGCGGCTTTGGAAGGTAAAGAAAACGCATTGGCCCGCACATTGTCTGGTGGTCAAAAACAAAGGCTTTCTCTTTCATGTGCCTTGATTCATGATCCGACGCTTCTTGTTCTAGATGAGCCTACGGCTGGTGTAGATCCCGTTTCAAGACGTGCTTTCTGGGAAACTATCATTCGTCTTTCAACTGAAGGTGTCACGATACTCGTCACTACCCATTACATGGATGAAGCTGAAGTCTGTGACCGAATAGGTTTCATCTACAAGGGAAATATCATATCCATCGATACACCTGAAGGTCATTACAAAAACACTGGTTTTGACAATCTTGAAGATATTTTCATCAAATATGAATTGGAAAATACCAAGAATTCAGAAATCATGTCTTACAAAAAAATGAAGGCTTCCATCAGAGGTGACCGCTATGAATAAATTCAAACTTTATCGCGTATGGACCATTACTAAAAAGGAATTTATTCATATAAAACGCGACAAGCCCAGTCTTGTCATTTCATTTTTTCTGCCAATCATGATGTTGCTCATTTTCGGTTTCGCAGTCAATGCTGATGTCAACAATGTCAATTTGAGTATCTATGATGGTGACAATACTGAACAAAGCAGAGCTTTGATCGCGTCATTTACACACTCACATTACTTCAACGATTTCTCAAGAGGTTTTTCAGTAGAAGATGTTGAAGATACTATTAAAAAAGGTGATGCAAAAACAGGTTTGATCATTCCGCCAGATTACTCTAAAAAATTGAACCGCGGTGAATCTTCTGAAATTCAAATATTGGTGGACGGTTCTGATCCGACCATCGCTCGAACAGCAGTCAACTACGCCATGGTGATTTCCAATCATTACAACAGTACAGTCAATGCAAAATCTATAGCTCCAGTTGGTGTTAGCGCAAAACCAATGGTAATGTACAATCCTACATTGGAAAGTGCCAAATTTAACATACCTGGCGTTGTAGGATTGATTCTTCAAAACATTACTATCATCTTGACCGCTTTAGCCATGGTCAGAGAAAAGGAGCTCGGAACAATCGAACAACTAATCATGACTCCTGTTACCTCTCTTGAACTAATTATCGGCAAGTTGATTCCGTATATCGCCATAGGCAGTTACGATTTTGCGGTTGTCATGCTTTTAAGTCGATGGATATTTGGTGTCAGTGTCGCAGGCAGCATGCTCGAACTCATTCTTTTAGGTTTTATATTTCTCGTTGGCGCCTTGGCCATGGGGATGCTCATATCAACAGTTGCAAAAAATCAAGGGCAAGCTATACAAGGCACTTTGGCATTCTTGCTTCCGAGTGTTCTCTTGTCCGGTTTCATGTTTCCGAGGGAATCCATGCCACTGGTCATTCAGTGGATTAGTATCACCTTTCCAATCACACACTTTTTAGTGATATTGCGAGGCATCATTTTAAAAGGTGTTGGCATCTCTTATCTTTTGAATGCAACAGTTTCAATGTTGGTCATCATCACAGTCTTGATTGGCGTTACAGCTTTCAAATTCACAAAAAAATTGGATTGAATTAAAACGACCCCTATGGTCGTTTTTTTATGCATGTAATTTTTGCAAAAATAAAATATTCTATTGACTTAGTTATTGTACAGGCTTATCATAAATGTGTAACATAGTAATAAATACTATATGAGGAGGATGTCATGAAACTAACCATCAGAGAACCAATCAATTCTATCACTCATTTTATCGGTGCTATTTTATCAATCATAGGTCTGATCCTACTGCTGAAAGTATCTGTTGAATCACGAGATGCCATTAAAATATTGTCATCAATTATATTTTCAATGGGTCTTATCAGTTTGTATTTGACATCATCTATTTACCATGGTGTCTATAAAAATTTACTTTTATATAGAAAACTTGATCATATCATGATTTATTTTCTTATAGCTGCTTCATATACACCTATTTGCCTTATAACACTTAAAGGAAAAATCGGTTATATTTTCATATCCGTTATCTGGTCCCTGGCCATTACAGGCAGTATCATGAAAATATTTTGGTTGAATGCACCTAGATGGCTATACACAAGTTTCTATCTTGGATTAGGTTGGGCGGCACTATTTGTCTTATTTCCACTGTATAAAGCACTTCCACATACTGCAATCTTTTTATTGATTATAGGTGGTCTTTCCTATTCTATCGGTGCTGTGATTTACGGCACAAAGTCAAAAAAAATAAAAATATGGAAATTTGGTTTTCACGAAATCTTCCATATATTCATTCTATTTGGAAGCCTTAGTCATTTTATTATGATCTATAAATATATCATTTCATGATTTGTTCTCAGTCCATCTTAAATATTACCGATTGTTTATATTGAATTTGTTAATTTTTTATGTTTTTCTGAATTCCCAGTTTCCTTCCATGTTATACTAAATCAAGAACACAATAAACTTATTAAGTAAATGAGGGTAAATATGAAATCCAAAATAAAACATTTTAAATTGACACAGCCACAAATTCCCAATGAATTAATGGACATCGCTCCTCTAGATATTCTATTTGAAGATGAAGGTCTATTATATGGAAATGCGATAAGGGACTGTGATATCACGAATCAGACCATAGAAAAAATGGCCTTTAAACAACTCAAATTTTCAAATGTAACCTTTTCAAATGTTGATTTTTCAAAAGCTGACATAGAAGATGTCTGCTTTGAAAATTGTGATTTATCTAATGTAAAATTAGGAAAATCTATTCTTTTCAGAACCAAATTCAAGAATTGCAAATTGACGGGTTTGGATTTAAGTGATTCTACTTTTCAAGATGTCTTATTTGAACAATGCAGCGCTGAATATGCGAATTTGTGTTTCTCTCACTTTAAAAAGATCCATATAATTGAATCTCAATTTCGCTTTTCTGACTTCCAGAACATCAAATTACACAGTGCATTTTTTAAAAATGTCGACTTCCACGCTTCACAAATGGCGGGAAGCAAACTTTCAGGCGTCGATTTAAGCAATTGTGACATTGATGCTGTATTCATCAATCCTGAAGATCTTAAAGGTGCCATTGTTTCTCCACAACAAGCTATCAGTATATCTCAGTTATTGGGTTTGATTATAAAAGATACTTTAGAATGAATTTTTTAATTTTATCGATTGATACATTAGCAGAGAACTTTCATCACTACAAAGTAACTCCCATGACATAATAGGTCAAGGGAGTTACTTTTATTTTATTTCAATTAAAATCATATTTCCAATGTGTTTTTATCAATCACATCATCACTGTAAATTCCCCTAGTTCTATTAATTTCTTGAATCATACTTTCTCTTAAAGCTAGAGGTTCTAAAACTTCACATCCGCTTCCCATACCTAAGATAAATTGTTTGACAATAAAATCGCCCTTAATAGTAACTTCCAACTCTATATGATCTCCATGATTAGTTATCAGCTGATTTTCTCCTATGATTATCTCTGAGACGACACTGATATAAGGTTTAAATATTTTCAGTTTAATACGTTGTGTCTGCCCTTTTATTTCGATGCCAAAATCATTGATATAATCTGAAATATCAAAATTTTTATCTACAAGAAACTTTCTATCCATAATATCGATTTCAGAAATCCGTGCCAGTTTGAAACTTCGAAGTTCTTCCGATTCTTCCTGCCTTCCTACCATATACCACGAATCATTGTATTGAAACATTTCATATGGATGAATGACTCTTTCGTTTTTATTTTCTGAACTGAAAGAATGATAAATTATTTTAAGTTTCTGCCGATTGATGATAGCAGTATGAACTTTTAGATAAATATCCTGCAATTCTTTTGGATCTTTCGCAAGGGGGAATTTTTTCACAACTTGCAATACTTCATAATTCTCATTCATGACTTCATTGGCGACAATCGTCTTAAGCAACGCTGATTTCAAATCCTTATAAAGCAGAAAATCTTTATTATAATCTGTATATTCATCAAATCGCTTCAATGCGTTCTTCTCATTGACTGTCAAATTTGAAACAGGAAGAATTGCACGATCCATTAAAAAATAGCCTCCATAACGACCATTTTCATACCCGATACAGTATCCAGCAGTTTCAAGTTCCCTTTTAAATTCTATTATATTTCTTTGATTGGTTTCCAATGCATCTGCAATTTCTTTCTTTTTCATTTTTCCTCTAGTCTTTAAAAGTAAAAGCATATTGATTGATAAAGCTGTACGATTCACTAAATCACCCACCTTTATTATATAGATAAAACATACATCATCTATCTATCTATGCAACAATTATATCTTGAACCAATCATATCATAGATGAGTATTAATTATCCATTATATTACTAATTAGTTTTTTGTTACTTTAATATAAAAAAATTGGCATCTATAAAAGAACTTTGCATATATAAAATTAAGATAAATATTTACTCTGAAAAATATTTGTTTTATTGTTGACATATGTCCATAACATGTTATACTAATATTGTAAGTGACATATGTCAATAACTAAATAATAAATAGGAGGTATCATTATGCCAGCAGGAGATAGAAGAGGACCAGCAGGACAAGGTCCAATGACAGGAAGAAGAATGGGACAATGTGCAGATGGCACAACTGAAAGAGGAACATTCTTTGGATTTGGACGTGGAAGAGGAAACAGCAGATTCGGTTCTGGAAGAGGTATTCTAGGTTTCGGAAGAGGTTATGCTGTTGACGAAACTAATAACAATGAAGTACAATCATTAAAGAATAGAATTGCTGAATTAGAAAACATTGTAAAGAATAAGTAATCCGAGGGTGTGATTGTAATTCCTAGACCAAGAAAACGAAGAAACATTGGATTCAATCCTGAATTTATTGAATTTGGACCGATGGGACAAAAATATCATGAAGATGTCATTATATTGAAAATTGAAGAAGTTGAAAGTCTGCGTTTGATGGATCTTGAGAATTATGATCAACAAGCTTGTGCTGATGAGATGAATATCGGAAGAACAACTTTACAACGAATTTATAAAGATGCTAGAAAAAAAGTAGCAGATAGTCTGATTAACGGCAAACGGTTGGTTATTGAAAATCAAGAACCAATAATGCCAATGGGAAATGGCCATCAGCGAAGACATGGAAAATGGTGAGAAGACAAATTTTGTCTTCTCTTTTTTTTTGCTTTTTACATATGATTAATTTTTCTTATCAGTATCTTTTATCGATAGATAATAATTTATTCTTGTAATTCTTACAATCGAGTAATTTCAACATTTAAAGGGTATAAAAAAGTTATATATTTGAAAAATCGGAGCTGATATTAATGTTGATTACAACTCATTTAAAATCAGACATAGAGAAATTTGCGCTTGAAAGCAATTTCAAATTTGCTCACTACCCTCTTAAAAACATGCTTCAACGAATGGAATCAAATTTTACTTTGATTGTGAATTACTCGAATGAATTATCACACATAGCTTCTGAGAATGAAGACTTAGTTCCAGGTACTGTATGGATATTGGACAATTTTTATAAAGTGGAAGAACAAGTCAATCACTTGCGTTTGTCACTATCAAGAAAAGAAAAATTGCAGTTGGGAATTTTAACTGATACTGTTTTTAAAGGATATCCGCGTATTTATCCTTTAGCTATAGAATTGATAAAAATGACAAATGGCAATTTCGATGAAAATGCGATTATCGATTTTCTAAAAACTTATCAAAATGTAAAAATACTTTCAATTGCGGAAATATGGGCTTTCAGCACCATGTTAACACTTGCTGTCATAGAAAAAATTGCTGTTGTCACTAAAGAAATTCATACTTTTCAGCTTGGAAAATTGAGTGCACAGGCGATTGACTCAGAAAATCCTGAAAATACTTTAAAAGCTGTCAGTGAAATTCTAGAAAACACAGCTGATTTATCTCCTGTTTTTATAGAGTCTCTTGTCAGAAAATTAAATAATGACCAACAAAAGTTTTTTTCAACATTCGATTATTTGGAGACAAAGTTGAAAGAATTCAATACAAATATTGAGAAGACAATTGAATTTTCTCATATATCTCAATCATCATCAAATATATTTATTGGAAATCTATTTACTTCATTAAATAAAATTTCCATGCTTAACTGGCATAAAATTTTTGAAGATGTTTCTGTTGTAGAAAATATGCTTAAAGATGATCCATCAGGAATTTACAATCAGATGGATTTTCATTCTAGAAATTACTATCGCAAAAAATTGGAAAAACTTGCAGAAAAGTATGGCATTTCAGAAACCAAGATTGCTATGACTTCACTCAAGCTTTCCAATAATAACATCGATCTCCCAAAAAAGAATCATGTTGGTTATTATATTATAGCTAACGGCAAGAAAGAATTACTGGAAAGTATTGGGTTAAAAGAAAGGAAATTTTTTAAAGTAGAATACTCAGCACACGTTTATATCTTTGAAATTGCACTATTTACAACACTAATTTCATTATTTGTGTTCGGATACATATTTAGAATGACTATAGATATTTTGACTTCTGCATTTCTGACCTTGCTTTTTGTTATTCCAATCAGTGATGTCTTTATTAAATTATTGAATTATTTTCTGCAGAAAATATTTCCAGCTGCATTTTTGCCGAAATTAGATTTAAGCAAAGGCATTCCAGCTGATTTATCAACTTTCTCAGTTTTCCCCACTTTGATTACATCAGAAGAACACGTCAAGGAAATGTTTGAAAAAATCGAACAATATTATTTAGGAAACAAATTTGATAATTTATACTTTGCATTGCTAGGGGAATTTCCAGATGCCAATTCAGAATTTGAAAAATACGACAATAATTTAATTAAGGTAGCTATTAATGAAGTAAAAGCACTCAATAAAAAGTACCCTAGGGCAACTCCTATTTTCTATTATTTTCAAAGGAAAAGACAGTATAATGCAAAACAGGAAAAATGGATATGCTGGGAAAGGAAACGTGGCTCACTTACTGAATTCAATAATTTGATTTCAGGTGATAAAAACACTTCTCACATTGTAATGTCAAGTGATATTACCCCACTTGTCGGTAAAATTAAATATATTATCACTTTGGATGAAGATACACAGCTTCCTATCGATTCAGCTTATAAATTAATCGGGACTATAGCTCATCCCCTTAATGAAGCTGTTTATGATGAAAAAAGCAATCGCGTTATAGAGGGATATGGTATAATTCAACCTCATGTTTGCATTGGTCTTGAACATTCTTGCACTTCCAAATTTACTCAAATTTATGCACGTTCCTCTGGTCAGAGTATCTATATCGAAGGTTTTTCTGATCTTTATCAAGATGTTTTCAGTGACGGAATTTTTTTTGGAAAGGGCATCTACAATTTAGAACTTTTCTCAAAAATCCTCAATAAAGCAATCCCTCAGAACAAAGTCCTCAGCCATGATTTGCTTGAGGGAAGCCATATCAGAGCGGCTTTTACATCTGATATCAGCTTTATTGACACACACCCGACTAAATACATTTCTTATCTCTTCAGACTTCATCGTTGGATCAGAGGAGACTGGCAATTAATTGGCTGGTTATCGTCAAGAGTCAAAAATTATAATGAAGAATGGATTGAAAATCCTCTTTCTATTTTGAACAAATGGGAAATATTTGATAATCTGAGACGCAGTTTGAATTCTATTTGTCTCTTTATCATTTTAATAGGTGCATTTACTTTTTTGCCTAAACCCATAGTCAATTGGATTTTCCTCATATTTATTTTTGTTTTTTTACCTGTTTTGATTGAATGGCTGGATACTTTCATATTTAAAAAAATTTACACTCCAAATAAAGAATACAAACAAATCAGAAAGATAAAATTCAATTTAAAAGGAACGTTACAATACACTTTCCTACAATTGATTTTTTTACCATTTGAAGCTGCTATCACATTGTCTGCCATAGCAATTTCTTTATATCGCACGATAGTAACAAAAAAATATATGTTAGAGTGGACAACTGCTGCCATAAAAGAAAAAGAAACAAAATATGGACTTAAATACTTGTTTAAACAAATGAAAATTATTTACTTCGAATTGCTATTTTTCTTATTGCTGGTCTTATGGATGCGACCTGAAAATTTGATTTTTGCATTTTTACTTGCTTTAATTTGGGCATCTTCACCCTATTTTGCCTACCTTCTTGATAAAACAGTAGAAATTCATGAATCTTCCACAACTGAAGAAATAGATATTTTACGAAAAGATGCTCGCCATATCTGGTCTTATTATGAAGATTTATCTACTAAATCTACTCACTATTTGCCTCCAGATAATTTTCAAGTCTATCCCCCTAAAGGGATTGCTGAAAGAACTTCTCCAACCAATATTGGACTTGGCCTTCTTGCAATCATATCCGCAAGAGATATGGGGTTTTTATCAATTACACGAATGATTCAAATGGTTAATCGCATGTTGTTATCTATCGACAAGATGGAAAAATGGGAAGGTCACTTGTATAACTGGTACAGTACGAAAAATCTTTCAGTACTTAGGCCAAGATATGTATCATCTGTAGACAGCGGCAACTTAGTTGGCTATTTAATGGTTCTTAAGGAAAGTTTAATTGAGTACAAAAATAAACCAGTTATTGATGACGATATCGTACAGGGATTAAGAGAGACCTGTGAACTGACACAAGGAATTAATAAACCTTTACTTAATCTCATTGATGATTTTGGCAGTATCACTGGAAAAACTGCAGATGAATGGATTGATTTTCTCAATAATTTCATTCAATTATCAAAATCGTGTTCGAAAAAAACATTTGAAACTGTAAGTGAATTGATTCATGAACATCACATGTATTTCACTCTATTTGAATACAAAGATGAAATTGGTTTGTCTCAAAAGCCTGAATTTCTTATGATCCGCAATAAAATTGGCTCTCTTCGCATGGATATGACTTTGATTGAAGTAAAGGCATTCTATGTCAATATTCTGATGGATATCAAACAGAAGAAAAGGAATCCGGAATATGATGCACATTGCATCAATTTACTTGAAAATAAGATAAAAAGCATCATCTGCAATTTTGAAGATATATTAAGAAATCTTGATAGAATGGCGCATATTATCGATCGCTTAGTTTCCAATACAAAATTCGATAAATTATTTGACTTCAATAAAAATCTATTTTCAATCGGCTATGACTGTGAAAACAATCAATTGACCAACAGCTATTATGATTTGATCGCATCTGAGTCCAGGATTACAAGCTTGATTGCAATACTTACAAAACAGGTACCCGCAGATCACTGGTATAAACTCAGCAGGACATATACTCTCTATAATAAACACCGATCACTGGCTTCTTGGTCTGGAACAATGTTTGAATATTTCATGCCGTCCTTGATTATGAAAACGTATCCATACAGTATTTTTGATGAAACTTATCATTCCGTTATTACTTCTCAAAAAAATTACGGAAAATTAAAAAATAAACCATGGGGTGTTTCTGAATCAAGTTATTATTTTTTCGATTTAGATCTTAATTATCAGTACAAAGCATTCGGTGTACCCAATATTGGATTTAAACGAGGGCTTATCAACGATTATGTTGTATCACCGTATTCGAGTTATTTTGCTCTGAATTTCGATAAAAAAAGCAGCCTTGATAACCTTGACAAACTAAGAAATGAAGGTGCTGAAGGTATTTATGGCCTTTATGAAGCTATTGATTATACTCGAGAGCGTATTGGCAATTCAGTTGACAAAAAAATTGTTCAAAGTTATATGGCACATCATTTGGGAATGAGTCTGCTTTCAATCAATAATTTTTTAAATGACAATATCATGCAAAAAAGATTTCATGCAAATCCTCTTGTAAAAATGGGAGAATTATTCTTGCAGGAAAAATTGCCATATCGCATATCAATAATAAAAGAGCTTAAAGAAAAAGAACGTAAAATAGTAGAATTTAAAAGTCATGAAATTGTATTCACTTGTATACATTCTGAAAAATTCGACGTTATACCACATTGCCATATTATTTCAAACAAGAATTATAATGTCATGATTGCAAATAACGGTATTGGATACAGCCAATATCAAAATAAAATGATTACACGTTTCAGAAGTGAACTAGATAATCGTTATTATGGCTATACTTTTTATTTTAAAAATATTGAAGATGGAAGCCGTTGGTCAATAGGAAACTCCCCTATCCAAAGTGATTTCAAAGATTATGAGGTAAGATTTTCACTCAACAAAGCAGAAATCGTAAGAGAAGACCATCAAATAAGTACACATATGGATATATGGGTTTCACCAGAAGATAATGTCGAGATGAGAAAAATAACTCTATTGAATAAAAAAAACATACCAGTATCTATTGAAATCACAAGTTTCGCTGAACTTGTTCTCAATATGCAAGATGCTGATTTAGCACATCCTGCTTTCAACAATCTTTTTATTTCTACTGAATTTGATAAGGAGACTCAAAGTTTGATTGCAGTTAGAAAGCCTAGAGATCCAAAAGAGAATGAAACCTATGTTTTCATGTCTATTGCTTATGACGGAAAAGATTTCGGTTCTATACAATATGAAACAAATAGAAATACATTTATCGGAAGAGGTAGAAATTTATCAAATCCAATCGCTTTAGATAAGCTTCTGGATAATACTGAAGGCGTTGTGCTTGAACCAATCTTGAGCCTTAGAAAATGTATTCAAATTGACCCACATCAAAAAGTGGAAATTACTTTTGAAATGGGGGTTTCTGAATCGAGAAGTAAAATCATTGAATTAATTGCTAAATATAAAAATACTTACGTTATCAAAGATCAATTGGATTTATCTGCTATTCAGTCACAGGTTGAAATGACTTATCTCGATATTGATACTGAAGAAATCAATATTTATCAAAACATGATTTCTCAATTAATTTATATCAATCCAAACAGGGAAAAATACAATGAAATAATTCGAAAAAACAATTTGAATCAATGTGAACTTTGGAAATATGGGATATCAGGAGATGTGCCAATAATCTTGATTTCAATAAAAACTCTTGAACATAAGGAAGCACTTTGGACATTGATAAAAGGAAAAGAATATTGGAAATTAAAAGGATTACCAGTAAATCTTGTTATTTTGAACAATGAAGAAATTAGTTATTATAAAAATCTTGAAGAAGAAATTACCGATATGATTTCAAAAAAATTCGGCTACCATTCAGAACCTAAATCAATTGGTGTCTTTGTTTTAAATAATTTTCAAATTTCTGATTCAGATCGAAATTTACTTTATGCGTCTGCAAATGTAATCATAGATTGTGAATTGGAAAATCTATTTCATCAAACTAAAATCAAACCTGTCATCAGAAAATACGCTGAACATAATTATAAAAAATATGCACTCAAAAATATTCCGCGAGAAAGCATTATAAGACAATTGAAATATTTCAATGGTTATGGCGGATTTTGTGAAGAGACACATGAGTATATCATAAAACTAGAGAACAATATCGTCACACCTCTGCCTTGGATCAATGTCATTTCAAATGATGATTTTGGATGTATCATTTCTGAAAATGGAGGTGGATACACTTGGTCTGAAAACAGCAACGAAAATAAATTGACACCATGGCTAAATGACACAATTTTCAACAATCCTCAGGAAGTAGTTTTTCTGCGCGATGAAACATATGGTGAATTATGGTCATTGACTCCTGATCCACTTGGAAAGGATATTAATTATGAAATCCATCACGGAAAAGGTTACACCAAATTTATAAGTCAAGCTTTAAATTTGGATTTGAATATGACCGTTTTTGTTCCACTGAAAAATCCAGTTAAAATATTTCATATCACTATAAAAAATATGTCAAATGAAACAAGGAACTTATCAAGTTTTCTTTATGTTAATCCAGTACTAGGCACACATCCTGAGAAAACCAAGAAATATATAATTACTGAAATGAATGACAATGAAACACTGAAAATCATCAATCCATATAATTATCAATATCCAAACAGAGTCATGTATTTAAGCAGCTCAGAAATTTTGTTGTCCTATACAGGAAATAAAGCTGAATTCTCTTTCAATAATCTTTTGCATATGGATGCTTTTAAAGATCAGGTTGGTGGAGGATTTGATCCATGTGGATGTCTTCAAATTTCATTGACTTTAAAAGCAATGGAAGAAAAGGAGTTTATCTTCACTATTGGTCAAGAGCAATTTGATGATGAAATGCGCCGAAATGTTAAATACTATAGAAAGATTGAAAATGTAAAAGTAGAATTTGAAAAAGTACAGAATTATTGGAAAACATTGTTGAACACCATCCAAATTCAAACCCCAGACAACAAGTTTGATGTAATGATCAATGGTTGGTTGCCTTACCAGACAATTGCTTGTCGAATAAAAGCTAGAAGTGCATTTTACCAGACCGGTGGAGCTTTTGGTTACAGAGACCAGCTTCAAGATGCACTCAATATGATTCTAATTGATCCAGAATTAACTAAAAGACAGATATTGCTGCATGCCGCTCATCAGTTTCCTGAAGGTGATGTATTGCATTGGTGGCACCCAGGAGTCACTGAAAAAGGCATTCGAACACGCTTTTCAGATGACTTGCTGTGGTTGCCTTATGTTGTTTCCGAATATTTGACAGTGACAGAAGACTATCAAATACTTGATCAAAAGATATCATATGTAACAGGCGATCTACTTGAAGAAAATGAAAACGAAACTTATTTTACACCTGGTGTTACTTCCTACAAAGAAACCCTCTATCTGCATTGCATTAGAGCAATAGAAAAAGCGATGCGCTATGGTGTACATGGAATCCCACTTATGGGCGGAGGAGACTGGAATGATGGCATGAATGAAGTTGGGATCAAAGGTAAGGGTGAAAGCATATGGCTTGGATGGTTTTTAGGCTATATTGTAAAGCAATTCATCAAAGTTTGCGAATATAAAAATGATTCTATTAAAAAAAATGAGCTCTCAAATCAACTCCACAGCATTGTTTCATCCATTGAAAAAAACGGTTGGGATGGCTCATGGTATAAGCGCGCTTATTATGATGACGGCACACCACTGGGTTCCATTGTAAATTCAGAATGTATGATTGATTCTCTGCCACAAAGCTGGGCTGTCATATCTGGATTGGCTGATAAAGAAAGAATGTTGACTGCAATGAATTCTGTGAGAAATCATTTGATTCTAAAAGATAAGGGAATGATTCTACTTTTTACACCTCCTTTTGATAAATCTGAACATAATCCTGGTTACATCAAAAGTTATGCGAAAGGCCTAAGAGAAAATGGCGGTCAATACACTCACGCTTCTGCCTGGGTTATTTATGCCTACGCTTTATTGGGAGAAGGATCTAAAGCTTTCGAACTGTATCAAATGTTGAATCCAGTCAATCATACGCGTTCGATTTTCAGAGCCAATCATTATAAGGTTGAACCTTATGCCATTTCAGCCGATGTCTATAATGTCGCTCCTCACATTGGACGCGGTGGCTGGTCTTGGTATACTGGAGCATCCGGTTGGATGTATCGTGTTGCTATGGATTCTATCTTGGGAATTAAACGTAGAGGAGATAAATTGATGATTGAACCTTGCATACCAAACACATGGCAATCATACACAGTCAAATACCGTTTCAATGATACTTTCTATAATATTGAAATTATAAACGAAGGCGGATTATCGACTGGAACAATAAGATATGTTTTGGACGGTCAAGATATTGAAACTAAAGAAATTGAAATGGTGAATGATCACATAGTCCATAATATTAAAGCATATTTAGAATAATGAAATAACCAGAGAAGATCAACATTCTCTGGTTTTTATTATTTCTATGAATTTTTCATAAGGTACTGGCTTGCAATACAGATATCCTTGATAATCATCGCATTTTATCGTCTTTAGATAATCCAGTTGGAAATATGATTCCACCCCTTCAGCCACTGTTACTATTCCTAAATTTTTTGACAACTCTATAATCGATTCAATAATTTTATTGCCTGTGACATTTCCCATAATATCATCAATAAATTCTTTGTCTATTTTGATTGTAGCAATCGGGAATTTAAGCAGATAATTAAGTGCACCATATCCTTTACCAAAATCATCAATTGCGATGGAAATCCCCAGCGAATTCAGATATACCAATATCTCTACTACAGACTCAATATTTTGTATGGCAGCTGTTTCTGTCAATTCAAACTCAATATACCTTGATTCAATATTATATATTGCCATCTGCTCTTCAATATATTTTACAAAATCCCAATTGATATTCTTTGCCGACAAGTTAATGGAAACTTTCAAACCATATTGCTCAATTATCCCCTTGGATTCGCTAAAAACCTTGTTGATTACAAATCGATCAATAAGATTGATATAACCCTTATCTTCAGCAATCTTAATGAATTTGTCAGGTGAAATAAGGGTGCCGTCATCATTTTTAAGTCTTACAAGAGCCTCCATCCCCATTATTTTATTGTTGTTTATTTGCACTTTTGGTTGATAATGAACAACCAAGTCATTTACAAAGTTTTTATCTTTCATTCTGTTGCTGATGGCAATTTTTTCGTAATAGGCATCAGTGCTAATATCATTAAAAAAAACAAATCCATTTTTACATTTTTCTTTTATGCTATACATAGCAGTATCTGCACTCTTGATCAAATCATCAATGTTTTCGGAATCATCTGGGTATTTTACAATACCTGCACTCATCGATATTTTAAAATTATTTTCTTCTATTTTAAACGGATTAGTGAATTCACTGAGTATTTTTGAAACCAGATTCTTGACTTCGTCATAAGAGTGATTCTCAAAAATAAAAACGAACTCATCGCCACCCCATCTATAAATTTTCACTTTACTTGTGGAATATTTCAACAATACCCCTGATATCTGCTTAAGTAAATGATCTCCTATAGTATGCCCTTGTGTGTCATTGATGTACTTAAAATCATCCAGATCGGCAAAAGCTAAATAGAAAGTATTACTTCCCATAATTTCATTCATTCTTTTTTCTAGGGATCTTCTGTTTGGAAGTGATGTCAATTTATCAAAATAAATCATTGAATCGACTCTTTTACTCAACAATTTATTGGTATGAGTCAAATCGAATGAAATATAAATCAGCAACAATAAAACAAAAAAACTAAAATATTTGAAGTATCTGATATTTTTTTCATTTAAAAAATTAAATTCATCATTTATTTTTCCACTTATCTTCAAATCAAGCACCACATTAGGTATTTTTAATATAATATCTGATTCTTCCTTATTGAAATAAGCACCATAGTTGAAAAGATTATCTTCACTTGAAATGAAATATTGATACTGACCTAATTCATTGTAGTTATCTATCACATCAGTAATTACCTTTGCATCCAATACAATTGTTGCAAATCCCCAAAATTCATTATCAATAAAAATGGGGTCTCTAATAATAATGCCTTTACCACCTTTAATCAAATCTACAGGTCCAGTTATGATGCTTTTACCCGTTTCAATCGCATGTAAAATATCCTTTTGGACTATATCTCGCTCATCCATTATTAGATTGTGTCCGATTACCATTTCATTTTCTTCTTTAGGATATGCAAATTCAATGATGCCATCAGGCGCAATATTGAAATTGACAACATTTTCATCGACTAATTGGCTTGAATTCCCATACTGATCTACGATTTCTTGTGTCAATCCGTCTCCTTGCAATTCAACAAATGCTTTCAATGATTTGCTAAGCTTCATTTTGCCATCAAATACTTCGGCAATATGTTTTACAGCATTTTCACTTTCACTTTGAAAAAGAATATTTTTTGATTCAATAATATAGTTGTCAAATTTATCAATCGTCATCCACCAGATAAAAATGAGAATGCAGCTAATAATAACAAATAATACTGTTTGATTCATTTTTTTTATCAGTTGAACCATCTGCTTCACTTCCTATCTAAGCTTTTAATTTGATACCCGAATTAGTTTAATTATATCAAACTAATCAAATAAATAAATAAGCAAAAAAATAACCTCAGTCATAGACTGAGGCACTAAACACCATCAATAATAAAATATCTGTACAAGTGTTTTGTAAATATCGTCTTCACCTGAAGATTCACTGTTTTCACTGACGCCTACTTCAAAATTTATTCCCTCAATTTCACAAGCTATTACAGCAAATTCACCCAAGTCTTGAACTTTAAAATTATTTTCATTCTTTAAAAGATTATAATAAAAATCATATATTTCTTGCGGCTCTGATGTAGAAACATATCCAATTACATCTCTATCACCTTGTTTCATAGAAAATGCAATTTCTGATTCATCTTTTGAATAAAATGGAACAAGATCTTCTGGATAATTATCAGGTATGATTATCCCTTCTCTAACAGTCAATTCACCAGAATCATACTCATCTTCTTGTTCATCAGTATCGCTTCCTATTGGCATTAAAATGATAGTTACAGAAGTTTTATATCCCAAATCTTCTACATATGGTGCAGCAGAAACGGTATATGTATTACCTTTCAACGTTCCCATATTCATGTAGTTTTCACTGTCTACAGATGTCATCACTACTACTGCATCTTTGAAAATGTTTTCATAATAAGTAGATATATCATCTATGCTGTCGTTTGAAAAACCGATAACCGCAAATGAACCATCCAAGTTTTTAGCTGCAGTTGCAATGAACAATCCTTTATATATTGGCAATATATCTTCAGGATACCCCTCTGGAATGTCTATGCTCTCATTCATGTTTGTTGTGACAGTCACTTCAGATTCTTCAGTTTTAATCGTTGTTTCATCTTTGTCTTCATCAATATCTGCTGTTGGTTTTTCAGTTCCACCGCATCCGTATAGAATTAGTGTAATGACTAAAACAAAAATTACCATGCTCCCTTTTTTAATCATAATAAACCTCCCTCTAGCATTGAATATTTGTAAACGGCCCTTATTTTTTACTTATCTTTTATACCCTTATTATTAATTATGTAAACCAAATTTGCATATAAAAACAGAACCCTAGAGTTCTGTTTTTGTATCATTTTATAAATTTTCAGGTTCTTTTTTAAAATACAATCTTTTAGAATCCGCTTTTGCTGAATCAATTTCTTCATTGATTTCTTTCAGCATGTTATATATTTTACTGGTTTTTTCTTCTGAGACATTATAATACAAAAATAAATCTTCAAATTTTCTTATAGTTTTATTTAATTTTTGATTGATATCAATAAAAGAATTGATATTATGGCTTTTCAAAGCATTTTGAAATTGCTCTATATCTATTTCTATAATATTGACAACGCCTTCTTCATTCTCGAACTCTCTTAAAGGAAGCGGATAAGGCGCTATTCTTTCTAAGAAATAGTTGCCGTCTTTATTGACATTATAAGCATATTTTACTTTAAAGCTACCTAAATCAAAAACAACATAACACATTTTGCTATTTATTACTCTTATTTTGGCACCTAATTGCCTCAACTTCATTGTTTGAATTGCAACTTCAGCATCTACAAGTTTTTTCATATGTAAATCCTCCTTATAAGTAAAATACTATCATATATACTGATGATAATACTATTGAAACAAGCATTACAGGAAACCCGACTTTCATATATTCTCCAAAGCTAAGCTCATATCCTTGTTTTTTCAACATACCACTTACTATAACATTTGCAGAAGCACCAATCAATGTTCCATTGCCTCCTAGACAAGCTCCTAAGGCAAGAGCCCACCACAATGGTGTAATGTTGATTGCTGAAAGAACCGCTAGACTTTTAATAAGAGGAATCATTGTAGCTACAAAGGGAATGTTGTCCAAAAATGCTGACGCGATCGCTGAACCCCACAATACAAACATGACTGTGAAAAACAGATTACCTTTTGTTAGCAGCAGCATTTTTCCTGCAAGAAATTCTATAGCACCTACATCTTCTAAAGCGCCTACAAGTATGAACAGTGAAGCAAAGAAAAAGATTGTAGGCCACTCGATTTCCATTAATATTTCTTCAGGATCAATTTTACTGATCAATAATAGGAATGAACCTCCTAATAATGCAACCGTCGCCGATTCATAGTGAAAACTTTGATGTAACATAAATCCTATTATTGTAATTCCCAACACAGTCAAACTTTTTATAAGTAAAGATTTATCTTTAATCGCAAGATGCTCATTCATAGACAATATCTTTTTACGTTTTTCATCACTTGCAATCAATTGGCTGCCGTACACTTTTTTCAGTATATAAAGTGTAACAAAAATTATAACGACTACTATCGGACCTAAATTAATCAAAAAATCCATAAAACCTAAACCAGTCGCACTTCCGATCATAATATTGGGTGGATCACCAATCAAAGTTGCTGTACCACCAATATTCGCTATCAAGACTTCTGGAACTAGAAAAGGAATAGGATTAAGATCGAGTGCATTCGCAATAACAATCGTTACCGGCACTACAAGCAAGATTGTTGTTACATTATCTAATAAGGCAGATGAAACACCTGTCAAAAGTGAAAATAAGAATACAATTTTCCATGGATCTCCCTTGGAAACTTTTGCAGTTTTAATAGCCATGTACTCAAATATGCCTGTTCTCTTCATGACATTGACCATAATCATCATGCCTACCAATAAACCAATCGTATTAAAGTCAATATGTCCAAAAGCAACCTCTTGCTTTTCAACATTGAAAATCAACATTAATATGGCGCCAAATAATGCGATTGCTGTTCTATTGACTTTTTCTGACACAATCAACAAATATGTCAAAGAAAACAGTGAAACACCTACTATTAAATGTTCTTGCATTTTAACATCTCCCTCTCTAAATCAGTGGAACTCCCCAAAATTTAAAATCTAATTTCATCTCGTTGTTATATCTAGTTTCGTTTTTAATAGGTTCATTTTCTATATTGAATTGGATTCCATAAAAATTTGATTCCTCTATAAATTCAGCAGTATGCTGATTAAAATTCATTTGAGTTCCAGTCACATTAAAATACAAAAATCCACCGACAACAAAAATCATCAAACTCAATAGGACTAACTTATCTCTACCTATTCTCATTTACACCCCTCCAAATTTTACAAACCTCAATAAATATACGCCTTTATTTTTACACTGTCAATAGAATGCCCTCAATTTTGAGAAAGATTAACAAAAGCTTAATACAATAAAAAATACAGCTTTAAAAGCTGTATTTTTAAGTGTAATTCTTATCAAACAGGTATAACAATTGTAAAAGTCATTCCTTTATTATCATTGCTTTTGACTTCAACTCTTCCACCCAATACTTCAGTATTCATTTTTACAATGTTTAATCCCATGCCTTTGCCATCTATCTTGTCATGATTGTTTCCTCTGAAATAAGCATCAAATATATTTTCAATCTCATTCTTGTCGATACCTATACCTTCATCAATAACATTGAACTTTATTTCTGAGTCTGATTTCTCTACTTTTAGCATCACCGCTGAATCCTCATATGAATATTTGAAGGCATTCGACAATAGATTGTAAATGCTTTGCGCTATTAAATTTTCATCTGAGTTAATTATAATATCCTCGTTCAATAATTGTATTTCAAATAAAATATTCTTTTTTTCAAATTGAAGCTCCATTGATTTTGATATTTTCTCAATCATTTCATTAACACTGATCTTATTTTTATCAAGTTTGATCGCTTCTTCTTGATAATCAACAATACTTGCTATGTTTTCTACTAATTCAGCTAGGCGATTGACCTCATTTATCCAAATTTCAACTCTTTTTTTATTCACATCAATCACATCATCCAGCACACCCTCCATATTAGATTTCAAAATGGTCAATGGTGTTTTTGCTTCATGAGCTAATTTATCAGCCTTCTCTTTTCTAATCTGCTCTTTTGTCTTAAGTTTTGTAGAAAGGTTGATTAAACTCTTTTGGATGCTCTGCACTTCCTTTATTTTAGATCTCTTTATCCTATAGAATTCATCTGTGTCAATTTTCTCTGCAAACAAAGCTGTATTAGATAAATCTTTTGTCAATCTTTTACTGAAAACCAAGATAACAATGATAGAAATAATTAAAGTCATCATTCCTGAAAAAGCAATTGTTCTAATCAGAAATAATTGAAACAACATTGCAGACTCACTATCAGTTGATGCTTTTATTCGCTCGACCACAACATACCCCATCAAACCTTCATCACCATTGATTTCATAATATCGTTCTTCAATGAAATCATAGCGGTTCATCATATTTGGGTGTGAAAGCATTCTATCTTCACTTACAGATATGATATTATTCTGATTTTTATCAAATATGCTTATTCCTACAATCATCTCTTCCAGATGATTTTGAAGTTCTATACTTGCCTGAATAAAATTATCAATGTCCCCATCCAATATATTTTTTGAATAGTCTATAACTTCATCAATTGTCTTTTGATACTGTTCTTCTACGTATCCTTTAAAATACAAATCAAGAGTTCTCCCAGAAACAATCGCATTAAAAAAAATAGAGAAGAAGACAATTAATATTATGGCAATGATCATGTGTTTTCTATAAGTCATTTTCAACCTCCAAATATATAACCTGAACCGTATTTTGTCTTCAAATATTCAGGATTTTTATTATCTTTTTCTATTTTTTGTCTTATTTTTTTAATCTGACTGTCGATGGCTCTGTCAAAGCCATCGTAATACTCGCCAAAAGCTTTTTCAATCAGTTGCTCTCTAGTTAAAAGAATACCTATATGATTTAAAAAAACTTCCATAATCTGATATTCTTTTGATGTCAGAAATATCTCTTCTGAATTTTTAAATAATTTTTGATTGTCATTATCTAATTTAAAGGGTCCATAAGATATATAGCTGTGATTTATTGAACTTTTATAACTTCTTTTTAAAACAGCACTTACTCTCATGACAAGTTCTTTAGGACTGAATGGTTTTGGTACATAGTCATCAGCACCTAAACTAAATCCATCTATTCGATTTGCTTCTTGATGCTTTGCAGTAAGCATAATCACGGGTATATCACCCAAGCTTCTTATTTCTTTCAAAACATCAAATCCTGAAATACCAGGCATCATGACATCAAGTATTGCTAAATGGGGCTGCTCTTCATTAAATATTTTTAGTCCTTCAATTCCATCTGAAGCGCTAAATACTTTATATCCTTCTTTAATTAAATATTTCCCTATGATTTCTCTAATTTCTTTTTCATCTTCCACTATGAGAATTTTAAAATCCATTTTCATCCGTCCTTTATGCTATTATATCTGTAAAAGGAAAATAGGCCAATTATATTGGCCTATTTTAATAAAGAAAGTTTCTTTTTGTATTCTACTTCATCAACTTCGCCATTAACAAACTTAAGTTTCAAAAGTTCTATTGCTTCACTGTGATTTTCAATGTAAGTATCACGCGTCTTTTTGAAATGTCTTGCCAACAGTACGACAACACCAATCAGCACTGCAAGTCCAATCAATTGGGGTATCCAGAAATAAGCACCGCCGAAATATCTAATTGATGGTTCAAAAAAGTCTCCGCCTCTTGTTATTAAATGTGCACTTGTCATTTTATAATCCTCCTCTATTTATATAAAACTGATTTCATCTTTATAAATGTTTCATCATCAATCTCATTATTAACATATTTTAATTTCAACTGTTCTAGTGCTTCACTTTCATTTCGATGCACAATTGATTTAGTATTGCCGTTAGAAACATATAGGTACACTACTACTCCAATTACTATTAACCATAATGACATTATCCAACACTCCTTTCATGTGATTAATCTTATTATATGTACCTATTATGTAAGAATTATGGCGTAAAAAAATCAGCCTTCACAAGCTGATTCAACTTTATATGTTTATTTGAAAATAATCCATTGTCGAAGTTTCAATGAACCCACAAGACTTATACAAATTCAGTGCTTTTTCATTTCGGGCCTCGACTTGAAGCATGATTTCATCTGCTTGCATACCAATCAAGATATTGATAGCACCCATAATGACAGCACGGCCATAGCCTTTCCCTCTATATTCAGGCACAATACCCAACCCATAGATACCTCCAATACCGGAAAGAAATTGAATATGCACTTTTCCTACTATTTCATTTCCTTTTTCAGCAAGGTAAATAGTCATTCCTCTTTTTTCTTCTTCTTCAGGCATCATCATATTTTCAGTACTGATCTCATCTTCATTTCCTCTGTTAAAATAGATTTTATCTTGCCTGTCTACTTCTTTAGCATCCGCATTGCTTGCTTTTCTTAATGTAATTTCTTGATTTTGTTTTTCCATTTCCATGAATTTCATTTTATCTAGGTGCATTTCATATTCTGAAAATAGATATAATGCATTTGTCCACGCCATGAATGCCTGCCCTGCAATGGACTTTCTATCACATAACAACAATATCCTTTTTACTTTTCTTCTTTTCAATTCATCTCGCACAAGGAAATAAAGCTTTTTAAACACACCTTGCTTCCTAAATTCCGGATGAACCATACCGTTGATTTCAACCGGAGAATGATTATCACCAAATTGCATGATTCCCATATAGCCAATGAGCTGATTGCCATTGAAATACATCCATTCATTCATATTATCCATTTTATTTTCTTTAATTGAAACTTTTGAATCTTCAAACTTGTAATCCAATTCAAGTTTGAATGCAGCATGGTCATGAAGAATACAAATGTTTTGAAGTTCTTCTATTGAATGTTTATCATCAATGTCATTGTTCTCCTTTATTTTGATCCATGGATCATCTATGTTTTTCAATCAAACACCTCATTCTATAACATTTATTATTTCATGAATATTATTGAAACATCCTATTTCATCAATTCATAACTACTAGACATGACAGGCATCTTCAGAGAGTCTAATACTCTTTCTAGGAGAACACCCTCTCTCTTGGGATAGTCAAACCCATAACTGGCTTTTATCGCTGTAGTGATGAACTGAACACCCCTCTCAAGTGAAATGGGCAAACTGTCTCCCTGCAAAAGGCTCCCTATAACTACACTGGCAAAGGCATCTCCTGTTCCTGGGTAAGAGGCCGGTATATAAGTACAGCTGACTTTCCAAAAAACATCATTTTCTTTATTATATGCAATGACGCTTGTCAATTTTTCAGATTCAGATTGAGGCACACTCGTCAACACAACAATTTTAGGGCCCATCGATGAAAGCTCTCTAAGCCATATCTTAATTTCTTCCTCTTCAATTTCCAAATTATATGGCTTATTCAATAGATATGCTGCTTCAGTGAAATTAGGCGTTATAATATCTGCCTTACTTACTAGTTTTTTCATAGATTCAACCATTTCCAAACTCATAGTTGCATACAAGTTTCCATCATCACCCATAACAGGATCGACAACTATGAAGTTGCTTTCAGTTGAAAATATATCAATAGCATTTGATACGATTTCTATCTGCCTCACGGATCCTAAAAATCCACTGTAGATACAATCAAATTCCAATTCAAGCTTTTCCCAATGCTTTATATAATCCTCCATTGTATCTGTAAGATCAACATATGTAAAATCACTGAAACCACCTGTATGTGTCGATAAAATTGCCGTAGGTATCGGACAAACCTGAACACCCATCGAAGATAACACAGGTATGATTGCTGTTAAAGAGGCTCTTCCAAACCCTGATAAATCATGAATAGCTGCCACTTTCTTTACAGGATTGACTTTGTACATTTCTTCATCTCCCCACTCTTTCTATAGATATAATTTTATCACAAAAAAAATAAAAACCCATTAATAAATAACGGGTTATATTGTCCATTCACCATGTACGATTCCTACCAGATACCAGTTTCCATTGACATTTTCAAATACAAGTGTCAAACTTCTCCAATCCATGCCTTCATATTGTGGGTCAAAACCTGGAAAATAGAATTCCACAAATGATGCATTTCCATAAGTTGACACTATATTATTAATCGTATTTCCATTTGAAACAATCAAATTGTTACCTATGATCTGGGCATTGTAAAAATCGTGATCATAAATGAATCTCTGATAATAATCTTTAAAATTGAGATTGATTGAATCCCCTGAACCATCAAAATAACCCCAATTATATGTTGTTGAACTCGCCAGTATATTATAGATATCATTTTGTGAAAAAACTTGATCATTATTGATATCGACATATTGATACGGACTCACTCTTACACCTGAATCCGGATGAATAAAAGCTGAAAGATTCATCCAGTCTTCATTGTTTATAAGATTCATGACATCAAAAGCAGTTTTAATCAAGTCGCTTTGGAGATTGCTGTCAAGCATGTCGCTGACTTCACGTAAATCATTCTTCAATGCACTGTTAAGAGCATTCAAATAATCTATTTCATCATTCAATGAATCAATCTCAAGATTCTGTTCATCAATAACAATTTCCATATCCTCTACAACAGTATCATTAGCAGTGCATCCTGAAAATATAAGAACAGCAGATGCAATTATAAATATTATTCTTTTCATTTATTCACGCTCCTTGTCTGTACTTGATACCCACAAAAAATATTGGTAAATATATTTATGAATCAATTTTTTTTGATTTAATAATTGCCAAAGTAATCATGTTGATTGCAATGACGACTGGAATCACCCATAGAATACTTTTAATGCCATATTGCATAGATATTACAGCACCGGTCATAGGTGAAACCATCCATCCAAGACTTCCTACAAGCCCTTGAAAACCGAAGAGTGATCCCCTTAATGCATCTGGCGTGTTTTGCGCCGTCGTTGAAATGATAATCGGCTCGAGCCCCCCTAGAAAAAAGAATAGAATTCCATAGACAATGATAAATTGCGGCAAGGTCTTTGTGAAATTGATTCCGATTGCGAAAACAATACTGAATAACAATAAAACAATCGATAGGTTCAATTTGTTTAAACGATCTCCCATTCTCGAAATTGTAAGCCCTGCTAGAGCAGTTGCAAACCCGACGACACCATTGGCGTACCCTGTCAATTTTGCTGCGCCGATGCTGGTATCCAACATTTCTTGAATAAACAGTGGCAAATAAGGTGAAAAAATCGAACGCGTCACTCTCAATAAAAAGAGTACAATCAACAGCCCCAGTATTAATGGTGTAAATATTTTTTTATATCCGCCTTTTACTTTATTCACATTGTTGATTTTAATCTTTTCTTTATCTTCTCTCACTAAAAATGTAACAAGTATGAAACCAATCAACATCAACGCTGCTCCAGCATAAAAACTAAAACGATAGCCGATGCTTTCTGCAAAATAACCGCCAAGAACTGGCCCTAGTGAAAATCCTATAAAAGTTGATGATGACATGAATCCAAGTGAAAAAGACAATTTATCCTTTGGAGAATCTGAAGCAACAAAAGTCGTTGCGGCTGTTATCGTTCCAGTAAATAAGCCCTGCGCTGTTCTAAGAGCTACCAATTGGTATACATTGCTCACAAAACCCATTCCCCCGATAACAAATACTGCTGCAAACATCGCCCTCATAATCATCAATTTTCTGCCATATCGATCAGATAGTATTCCCCATACAGGTGCCATGATCGCCATTGTAATTGCAGGTGCTGTACTTAAAATACCTGTGAACAAGGTAATTTTTGCAGGTTCGACAACACCCAATTCTTGAATGTAAAAAGGCAGAAAAGGCAACCCAAAACCAAAACTCATAACTGAAAGTATTTGTGTGAACCATAAAATATATAAATTTCGTTTCCAATTTTCCATAATATCATCCTTTAGAATTATTCCTTTGTAATCATACCATTAAAACAACTAAATAGCATAAAAAAATGCGTTTTTAGACGCATTATAATATCTTAACATCATCATCAATTTTAACAGTTGCAGATTTGACAACAATAACAAAAGTACCTTCTGCATGCATGATGACTTCTCTTGGTGTATGAGTTGCTCAATCATTTTCAAAAGGTTTTCCAATCTGAGTCACATAAAACACAGCTTCCTTATTTGAAGTCGTGTTCCTATTGGCAAATTATGAATGACTGTCCCATCCGTTGTGAGATTTTCAGAGTATGTCGCTTCACATGCTTTTCTTTCTTCTTGATTCAGTTGATTGAGACTTGAAACATCAAATATACTCACTTGTCTGTTCCAGTTTGCTCTATATCCATCGCCTTCCAAGCGGTATACCTCTTTAAAAAATCCTTGACCAAAGGGACATTTATTTGCCCCTCGATTTTCACTGCTATTGACAAATGCCACTTTTGTCATTTGTACCACTCTTTTAATTTTTTGTTCATCAACAGAAAAGCAACGATGCCTGCCAACATAAATGAAATTCCCAACGAAACAAAGATGCCTAAATATCCTAAAATGTTTGCAAGAAGCAAACTCAGAGGAACAAAGATAATAAACATCTGAAGTGCAGTAATCATTGTTGCTTCAAATGGCTTATTGATAGCATTGAAAAATGAATTGCCTATCAGCTGAATGCCATAGAATCCGTAGAATAAAGGAACCACTTTAATGTATGAGTTAAAAACATTGATAACTTCTAAGTTGTCACTGAATACTCCAGCAATTAAATTGGAAAAAACAAGCAGTACTGCATATACAAATATAGATGAAGCAAATGATATATAGTAACTATTCTTCAAACTTTCTTTTATTCTATCATAGAACTTTCCACCGTAATTTTGTCCTATAAAAGGAACCATTACTACAGAAAGTGCTCCTATTATTATAATGGCAAACCTTTCTACTTTTGCAGCAATTCCAAATCCTGCGACTGCTTCAATGCTGATGCTCGCCAATAATCTTGTTATCATGCCAACACCCAGTGGCTGAATCATTTTTACCAATGCATTTGGTGCACCTATATAGAGAATTTTTTTCCATGATTCAAAAACAGAATTTTTACTCATGCCTTTGAAAGATATTATTTTATCTCTGTAGCCCAGTACATAAATAGCCACGCTAAATGTGATCATACGTGAAAAAACGGTCGCTATGGCCGCTCCTGGCACTTCAAGTCTTGGGAACGGTCCCCATCCAAAGATTAAAATCGGATCTAGAATCGTATTGACAACTGCAGCTACCATCATAATAATACTAGGTATTTTCGTATCACCAAGAGCACGTATTGAATTATTTCCTATCATTGGAATTACAACAAACATCGTTCCAATATACCAAATCCTCATATAAGAAATAATAATAGGCATAACCGTTTCATTTGCTCCCAGCAATTTAAAAACAGGCTCGATAGTGTTCAATCCGACAATCATAAATATAAAGACAATTATAACACCCAGACTTAAACTGTCTGTTGCATATTGTCTGATTTTTTCGACGTTTTTTTCTCCTGCAGCTCTTGAAACAACTGATGCTGTGCCCATTCCAATACCAAGTGAAATACTGTTGAGAATCAGGACTACTGGATATGTGAATGACAATGCAGCAAGTTCTTCAGTTCCTAGAATACTGACATAAAATGTATCCACCAAATTGAAAATGATGAGTCCAAGCATGCCGAAAATCATTGGACCTGTCAAATCAATCAATATTTTTCTTACATTTCCTTCAGTCAATGAAATATTCCTCATTTACATTCTCCTTATCAAATTTCATTATTTGCCAACTGATATGAAAGCAATGGGCCAAAAAAATTATATATTAAAAAAACAATAAATATTGGAGATGTGAAATCTTGATAGAAGAAATATGCCAGTATGAAAAATCCAATCCTACCAATATTGAGAAGAATAACCCGTAAAATCAAATTTCCAAGCATTTCACTTTCATTATCCGAATATATTTTCGCTGTTCCCAATTGAATACCGACAAGTGGTGTTGAGAAAAATGCACTTCCCAACGATAAAGTAATTCCAAAAATTATAAAAGTCGTCAATGTCGGTTTGATTAATAGCAACAATACTAATGAACTAGATAATGCACCCACCAACATCAGTCTCTTTCTTTCTATTTTCTTGAGCATCATGCGATAGAAGAAAAACATGAATATTGAAACCACTGAAAACAATGCGTTTAAAAATCCTATAACCAATTCACTCGTCCACAGACTGTAAAGAAAAACACTATTCGCCATGATTGAAAATTGACTATAAGGTGTTTGCAGCAAATTCGTCCATACTATTTTACGGTATGCTCTGTTTCCAAAAGACTCTTTTATTCTTATCTTTCCCATGCTTTTGATTTTTTTATTTGGCATTTTAATGGATATCACAAATTGAATGATAATTAATGCTAAAAGTATATATATCATAAATATAAATCCAAATTGCTCAATGATTATACCTGAAACTATGGGTGTTATAATCGTGCTCGCCTTATTCATTCCACCAATTATACTCATGAATCGGTCCATCTCATATTTATCCAGTTCGTCAGCTTGAAATGTGTTTAAATTGAAGAAGAAAAAACCATCTCCAAAACCACCTAAAAGTCCTATAAGCAATGCATACTGAGATATTGAATCTCCCAATACTGCTGTCAACCCAAAAACAAATAAAAAACACATTGACGAAATAATATAATTGAATCGCATGTTTTTTAAAGCAATCAAATTTGCCAGATAAAACGAAACAGTAGCACCCAAATAATTGAAAATATTGAACACAGCTACTGATTGGAAATTATTTCCTGATTTCCACAAATAAATATTCACAAAAATAAATATAAAACTTTTAAATATAGAATAAATTAATCGCATACTTATCATCATTTTAGTTGTTTTATTCATTTCATCTCTCCAGATTCATTGTATAAATCATTGTACCATAGTGAACCTCACCTCCTAAATTGCTTCACAACTTTAGAAGGTGCTTCTAACTGCTTTAACAGTTAGACTCTCTGTCATAAATACAGCGCTTGCTGCGCAGAACAGAGTCGTAAACCCTATATAGCTTTAGCGAGGCTAATTAATGCATTGGGTCCTGAGCTCAAGCTCTGGAACTTTCGCCGCAGCTTGATACCACTTCTTTTCAGAGGTGTTGAATCTTGGATTTCGCCCAGTACTGCATTTTCTGGCGAAATCGAACAGTCCAGGGGCTTTGACCTTTTGGCATCTTGAATTTGCCGAGATGCTCAAAGGCAATGACATCAGCATCGTTTTTCTCGGCAAACATAATGATTTGACTAGCAGTGTCATTAACAATCTGCTTTTGAAGGTTATTGATTTTCCGCCAATGATTTGTAAAGATATTTTTACTGTTAATCCCAGACTTCTTTTGTGCTTTTTTAAGCCTACCGAGACGATGAAATAATTGGTCTTTTTCTACTGATTGATAAACAATCGATCCGTGACAGTGCCATCGGATTTCATCAAAGAGCAGACCGCACTATGGGTTAACCCAAGGTCTACAGCAACAATCGTCATTTCCTTTAGTTTTCTGTCTTTAAGTGGAACATTTTTCTCATAGGGAACATGGAGATAAAATTTCTTGTTTTCGTGATTTTGCAGATTTGAGCGATAACTTGAAACGATACCGATTGCCTCTGCTTTGGCACCTCTTCTAAAATAAGCGGGGAATTTATAGAACATAATGTCAAAATCTTCGTATTTAAGTGAAGGATTATCTTTTGTAGCATGAATTAGCTTCTCTACAAAATTAAAACGTTCTTTTGAAGTGTTTAGTTTTAGAATTTCTTCCCATTCCTCGTTAACAACATTAATAATGAGACCTAACGCATCACGGTAGATGCGAAGCGTATTCATTAAAATATCTGAAAGGGATGAAATTTTATGCCTAACGGTTTTTATGACTTTCATTAACTTAACACCTCTAAGTACAAACTATTGTTCTTGTTTAATTATATCATATTCTATTGACAAAAAACATACATCAGCGATTATTCGCTGATAAAAACTAACCCCTCCTAAATTTAAATTATAGAAGGGGATTGCGTTTTTAATTTTATTCAAAAAAAAAAGACTACACCAAAGGTAATCTTTTAAATTCTGTAAGTTATATAGCCTTTATATTGAATCGAGGTTACTTCTTCATCATTTTTCAACCTATCTTGAATTTTTGCTATTTCTTCACAATCTCTTGATTCTAAAAAAGATTTGATCTCATATTGATTCATGGGATGCCTTTTTATAATGCTCTTGATCGCTTCGTAATCATCCTTTATATCACTTGAAAATCCATTTGAAGCAAGATGATTGATTGCTGTTCCTCCCAATATTTCCACAGCCCTTTCAATAGCTTTATTTGTGGGCTCTTCAACATATTTTTCTGCAGGTGGTCTCACTGGTGTATTTATAAATAATCGGTCATATTTGATTTCATCCAGAATTCTTTTTAAACTAAACAATTTTTCATCCGAATCATTATAATCTTTAATCAGCATTGTTTCTATCCAAAGCTGCCCTTGATAAACTTCAGAAAATATTTTCAATCCATTCAATACTTTGAAGCAGTCCAATTTCCCATAGGGTCTGTTTATTTTTACAAAATCTTCTTTATTGGATGCATCAAAAGAAGGCAATACGATATCAGCATAACTTAAATCTTCTCGTACTTCTTCTTCATAAAGCAATCCGCCATTTGTAATTACAGCGACAGGAATTTTAGTCAATTTTTTTATCTCTCTAATCAATTGTCCTAAATTTCGGAATAAAGTAGGTTCCCCTTCTCCTACAATAGTTATTACATCTACTTTTTTTCCAGTATCAAGCCAAATTTTAAATTCATCAATTATCTCAGATACTTTATAAAAATATTGCCTTGTATTCGTCATATTGTCGGTTCGTCCCAATTGACAATAAATACATGAATAATTACAATATCCTTCAGGTATCGGACTGATTCCAAGAGACAAACCCAATCTGCGAGAAGGAACTGGTCCAAAAATATGTTTAAAATTTTCCATTAAAAACTCCCCCTCACTTCTTATTCAACAACTAGCTTAAATATCCTTTTTAAATAAATTAAAATATAAAAAAGATATTGATTTACATTACCAATATCTTTTTTGATTAATTTTATAATAAATTTCTAATATCACCCATTTTTGCCATCATCATCATCCACTTCTCAGCAACTGTCTTGTTCAACAGTGAAATTGTAGGAAATGAATGCTGCATCATTAATACATTGAACATAGTAAGTTGATTCTGAATAGCCATTGTCCACTCCTGGATCAACTCACTTGCTACTTCTCCGACAATGGTAACGCCATAAATAGTACCTTTAGAATCTGTCAGTACTTTCACAAAGCCTTCAGTCGCACCGTCAGTAATCGCCCTAGCATAAGTATTGTAATTCTCTTTGACAACCATATAGGCAATGCCTTTTTCCTTAATCTGCTTTTCAGTCATTCCTACTTGTGCAACCTCCGGTGAAGTGAATACTGACCATGGCACTGGGAAATTTGAACGATTGTATTTTGCGTCTTCTTTCCCGCTAAGCGCCTGCATCAAAGAAACCATTGCTTGATGCATCGCTGCATGTGAAAGCAACCACTGACCATTGCAATCTCCGATTGCATAAATATTTTTCTTGTTTGTCCGATTGAATTCATCCACAACAATACCCTTTTTTGTATATTCTATTCCCGCATTTTCAAGAGCTAATGGCTCTAATACAGGTTGTCTTCCAGTCGCAACTAAGAGTTTATCTGATTCAAATGAACCTTTATCTGTATGCATAATAATTTTTCCATCTATTTGCTCTACTTTCGATATCGCAGTTGAATTGAATACCTGAATTCCTTCTTTTCTAAAGCTGTCTTCTAATACTTCAGCAGCTTCTTTATCACCTGCAGGAATCAAATGGGGATCCATTTGAACCAAAACAACCTCACTTCCAAGTCTTGAAAAGGCTTGTGCCATTTCAGTTCCAATTGCACCGCCACCTATGATAGACAATTGTTTAGGTATGTTTTCCAATTGAAACATATTCAAGTTAGTAAGTATCGGCACGTCATTTATACCAGGTATCGGTGGAATAAAAGGTTTTGTTCCCGTTGCGATGAAGATGAGGTCAGCCGTGTATCTTTCACCATTGACTTCAATAGAATGCTCATCTAAGAATTTTGCAAATCCTTTTTTTATGACTAAATCCACAAGATTGAATTTTTCAAGCAAACTTGGTCCAGTCAGCATTTCCAACTGCTTTTGCACTACTTGCATCGGACTATCAACTTCAATATCTCCATTAAGTTTCAATCCGAAATTTTCTAAATGTGAAGCAGCTTCTTTCAAAGATGCCGCTTTCAATAAAGACTTACTTGGTATGCACCCATTGTTCAAGCATTCTCCACCAACTTTGTGTGCATCAATGCCTAGAACCTTCATTCCCATATGTGAAGCCATCCCGGAAATTGTCATTCCAGCCGGTCCCATTCCTATCACAATTAAATCATATTTTTGCATAAAATCCTCCATTTAACATATTTTTTTGATATTTATTATCATTAACTAATATTTATTGACAGTTATTATCTTAATGATATCTCAAATCACAAAAAAACAAAAGACAAATATTGTCTTTTACAAATAACCATAATATTCAGAATTTAATTTTTTTCTTTTTTCTTTCCAATTTTCACAGTAAATTTCCATTTCACTGTAGAACTTTTCAGAATGGTTTGGCACCTTTAAATGAATGATTTCATGAATGACTACATAATCGATCAATTCTTTCGGCGCATGAAACAACTTGCTATTAAGATGAATAACTGCCTTTTGCGGATAGCAAGTTCCCCACCTCTTTGACATTTTCCTAGGCTTTATATCAATCTTGTATTTTTTGTATGAAATCATGTTTTGTATAGTGCTCTCAAATGATTCTTGAAACACTTTAGCCGACTCATTTCTAATCCACTTATCTACTATTTTCATACTATAGTCCAGATTTTCTGATTTCTTTGTATAAATATCGAATTGATTCATATTCAATTTTATAAAATTTTCATCAGATGCAAAAATATTGACTTTATAATCTATTCCTAAAATCCTTATAGTTCCACCATTCTCAAGCTGCCATTTCTTTTTTTTATTCCGCTCTATGACACTGATTCTATTTTCAATCCATTCGATATGTTCTTCCAAGAAAAGATTGATTCTTTGAATAAGTACGCCTTTCGGCGCACTTATTACAATCGTCCCATCATCTTTTATCTTCAGTATGATATTCTTTATATTCTTCCATTGAATATCGACATCTCTTTCAAGATCATCAATTATCAGTTTCCTCTTCATTTATTCTATTCTTTCCTTTCCCGTTGCCAGTACCATTTCCACCGCCGGTATGTTCTTCTTCTGTTGTGACGATAGGTGTGTCCTTTAGAACTTCACCAGATACTAAAGCTGTTGTTAAAGCATCACATACACCTTGAATGATTCCTCTTGATGAATAGGTCGAACCTGAAACAACATCTACGTTCAAACTTTGGCTGTCGATTATTTCTTCAGGCACTTGATCAAATGCAGGCATATAATACTCATATCCTCTCTCATTATGAGAAACAATTTGAATATCTTCAATCAAATTGTTGCTGAGCGTTACTTCAACTGTCAACCCATCCCTATACCCGCGACCAACACCTGTATAAACACCATCTTGATAAATATTGCCCGTCATATCATCATACACAATTTCAGTTTCAGTGAATTCAGCTAGCAACCTGTCAAATCCTACCACACCGCCTACCTCAACAATATGCATTGGTATTAAAATCACGACTGCAACAACTAGTAGCCGATGAATTTTCATCCATATTCTTTCGACTGGAAATTTTTTCCTTAAATAAAATGTCAATCCTAGTAATATTGTCATAACAGACAGCAATGTTCCAAGATTAAAACTCAAAATATCATAGCTGGAAAAAACACCATGTAAAATCCCAACTAAAACCATTGAAATTCCTATTGATTTATGATTTTTCCTCAAAATACGATTAACTCTATAAATAAATTTTTTTCGATTTTTTATAGCCTTTTTTTTAATGTAAATTCTTAGAATCCATATAATTGATAATAAAACGACCAGTATCACCGCTGACCATGCCAACACTACATTTATAAGTAGTTCCATTTTTGTCCTTCTTTCAAATCTTTTTCTTTAATAATATCAGTCCATTATGTCAATCACGTGACATTTTTTTAATTCCAACGCCTGCTATAAAAATATCATTGAATTTTTTGCCAATCAAAACAGCTTCAATTCCAGCTTTTTCAAATTCAGTAAATGTATTTCTGTTTAGATTGCATCCTCCGGAAAAAGAATGCCAAGCTGGATTGATTTTATTGAAAACTGGTTTCATCCATCCTTTGTGAGGTTCAACATGCTCCATGAAATAAATTTTACCATCATCTTTTAAAACTCTTTTAACTTCTTCAAGACCTATTCTTGGATTGATGACACTACAAAAAACCAACGTAAAAACAACACTGTCAAAAGTTTTATCAGCAAATGGCAGTTTCTCTGCATCCCCTTGAATAAGCGTAACAGATGGACATATTTTCTTTGCTTTTTCTTCAAGGCTTGGCTTGAATTTTATATCGATATATGTCAATGATTCAATTATATTTCTATTATAGTACTGCAAGTTGATGCCTGTTCCCGGACCAAGCTCTAAAACATTGCCATTGACTCCGCTTAACAATTCACTTCTCAATTTCTCTAGTCCTCTTTTTTCAAAATAATACATAAAAGCATCATAACCTAAAGATGCAAAATCCATAATACCATTCTCCTTACGAGTTTTTTATAAGTATATCAGCAAACCCTTTAATCTTCCATCAAATTTGCTATAATGAATTAGGTGATGAAATGAAATTATTTATAGATGCGGATGGTTGTCCTGTTGTTGAAACAGCAGTTGCCATTGCAAAAGAAAAGAGAATTGAAGCAGTCATTGTAAAAAATTATGCCCATAATATATCAAGTGATTATGCTGAAGTCGTGACTGTAGATATATCTCGGGACAGTGCCGATTTCTATATCGTAAACCATTCAGACAAGAATGATATCATAATTACTCAGGATTATGGACTGGCTGCCATGGCCTTGTCGAAAGGTTCTCATGTCATTACCCAAAACGGAATGTATATCACACAAGATAATATTGATCAACTACTAAATCAGAGACATTTCAATGAAAACATGAGAAGAAAACATAAAATCTATTCCCACATAAAGAAAAGAAAACATTCTGACAACAAAATATTCACAGAAAACTTTGAATCATTGATTGAAAAAATAACAAAGCAAATAACAACCTCTTGATACTAAAAGATTCTTAATCTTTTGTACAAGGGGTTGTCTTTATTGAAGCCATTATTTCATTTCCATGCAACAACTTAACCACTATTTCTGAGGCAACTTTCTCTCCTGAATCATATACGTCATTGTTGTTTTCATCGAACCATACAAAATATCCATAAAAAAAGATCACAATTACTTAGCTGTGACCTTTTTGAGTTATCATTTTTTCTTTTATCTGTTTTCTAAACAGGTATTTAAATAATGTGTCTCGATCCTTCTCTGGAATATTTACATACTCCAAAACAAAGCGATAATCATTATTGAACAAATAATATCTGATAATTTTAACTTCCAATTTATATATATCCACCATGCCTTCCAATTCAAGTTTGAATTGAACTTTGCCTTCGCTTACATTATATTTTAAAATTTGAGAACCGATTGCTGAATCCATTTTAAATGCCAATCCTTTTGCGCCAATTCTGAAAATCATAATAGGAATAGTCTTCATTTCAATCATCAAATTTCCTTTTACAACCCAATTTACTGAAAACAATTGATCTCCTGGTATTTTAATCAAATTGGACAGAGAAATTTCATCATCTTCAATCGCATTAATATCAACATGATATTCATAAAGGTTATCCATATAGATATAGCTTATTTTAGCCTCTGATAACTTTTCTATTGATTTTATGCTGTCCATTATTTCTTTGTTTTTGATTATGAATTTTGCTTTTCCGACAATAAAATTGAAAGTTCCCATTACTGAATGATGTGTATTTGTTTTTTTATCAATAAAATTCAAAGATGTATTTGGAATATATTTCAATTTTTCTATGTCGAGATAATATTTATTATCGTAGACTTCCATTAATACATCAATCATCACGTCAACCAATTTTGGATTGAACTGTGACCCGGAACATTTTTTCAACTCTTTTACAATCTCTTCAAAACTCCCTGCACCCGCATAAGGCTTATTTGATCTCATAGCATCAACAGCATCACATATCCCTATAATTTGACTCAAAAAAGGAATTTCATCTTTCACAAGACCATCAGGGTATCCTCTTCCGTCAAATCTCTCATGATGATGCCTGACAAACAATGGAACATCTACTAAATCATCCGTTCCACAAAAAATCGTTTTTGCAATTGTGCAGCTCAATTCCGAATGAGTTTTAACCACATCGAATTCTTCATTTGTAAGTTTATCAGGTTTATTTAAGATATCATCTGAAATATATATTTTACCTACGTCATGTATGATTGAAGCAAAATATAAATTTAAAACACTATATGAATCAAGATTGAGCTTATTAGACATTTCAATCGCCAAATTTGCAACATTGCTCATATGGTATGGCATGTAATGATATTTCAATTTCAATATTTCAGTGAATTGATCAATGGACTCATAAATTTTACAGTAGGACAACAATTGATATTTAAATACAACCAATTCTTTTAAAAATATCTCCAACTGGGAATTTTCTTTAATCAGCGACTTTATATCATGATGTTTTTTATCTTTTGTAAATGAAAAAACTACAAAACCAAATGGTGCTTCTCTATATTTTGAATAATTATTCAATTCTATATAGATTTCAAATTTAGATTTTTCAAAAACAAAATTCTCCGAATCATCAACTAATTTAAAAGTAAAATTTTCGAATTTATATTCCTCATCCACATCCATTTTTTCTTTGCTGTTGAAATTCATTATGCAGCGATTGATTTCTGCGCTTTCAGATTTATCTTCTACAGTGCAAAATGAATATATTTCTTGGTTCTTGAACGTGTTTTTCAAATAAAGATACATATTGTCAAAATGAAATTCTTTTTTTAGTTGCTCTTTTTTTTCAATAATGAATTCATTATAATCCAAAAGATTCAACAAATTTGAACTATTCATAACTTCCTCCTTGAAAATATACAAAATAAAGGCTATAAAGCCTTTATTTCACATATATTTTACTTTCATTAATATCACTTAATTTCAAGCAACCCGTCATAATCATGGCATCCTTTAGTTCTGCTCCCAACTGTTCTGTATATGATTTCACTGCTTCAGTTCCACCACCATATGCTGCAACAGCATATGGTCTACCTATAAGTACTGCATCAGCTCCAAGAGCCAATACCTTGAGTACATCATAACCGCTTCTGATGCCGCCATCGATGAATATTTTCATTTTTCCTTTGACTGCTGCTGCAATTTCAGGCAGAACTTCAACTGTTGAAGGTGTGTGATCCAATACTCTTCCACCATGATTTGATACAACTATACCGTAAGCTCCAGCTTCCAAAGCTTTAAGTGCGCCTTGTACGGTCATGATTCCCTTGACGATAAAAGGTATATCAGTATGTGCGACATAAGCCTTCAAATCTGCTTCTGATTTAGGACTCACAGGCTTTCCTGCTGCAGCTAAAATTGAAAGCCCTGCAGCATCGACATCCATAGCTATAGCCATAGCACCTTCTTCCTCTGCACGGTCAAGTTTATGAAAAATCTCTTCATTTTCCCAAGGTTTGATTGTCGGTACTCCCCATCCACTGACATCTTTCAAAGCACTCATCGGGCCTTCAAAATGTTCTTCTTTGATACCGTCGCCTAAAAATCCTGCACCGCCACCTAATTTACATCCTTCCAATATATGTTTTGAATATTCATAGTCTGTTAATTTATCCCCATAAATCGTAAAAAGTCCTCCAATAGGTGCCGCAAATATCGGCAAATTGAATGTTTTCCCGAAAAGTTCTATTGAAGTATCCACTTTCTCAGGTGTATATAAAGTATCCATATTCAATAGAATTTCCTGTACTTTATTATAATTTCTAATAAACCCAGAGCCAGTGCCTTTACCGCCTACGCCAGGTATTTCACCTCGACATACAACCCCGTTACATTCCTTGCAGGCACGACATGAAAATCCTTCAATTTTACGTACATTTTCTCTAGCCTCTTTAAAATTCATAATTAATTCCTCCTTGAATAATATTTTTCTACTAATTTTTATAAAATTTAATTGGATTCAGCGGTAAAATCATACAAAATCCATACATTATCTAATTCTACAAATTTCATTCTATGAAAAATTGAAGTCTTGAATGGATTTTCAATAATTTTTGATACCACTGTGACACTTTTTTCTTTTTTGTATTCATCACTGTAAGATTGTAATTGAACACTTTTTATGTTTATGCCTTTAACTTTTTCCATCGACATATCAATTTCAGCAAGTGCTGTCTCGGTTGAAATATTTTCAATATTATTTCTTTGCCCGAGATAAACACTTTCAGAGATTGTTATGGCAAGTTCTTCCAATGTTTCTTGACGGTTTTCTTTATCCAATTTTGCCTTATAGCCAATCAATGCTAAAGTAATGAACAACATTAAAGCAACTTCCGTGAGAATCAATTTTTTTTCATATCCGTCAACTCCGTAATAAAATATCTTCTTTTTTTATTATACATTTTTGTGTAGAATAAAGACAAGAAATGGAGTGATTTTAATGAATAAATTTGGCCATATAGGTATATATGTACGTGACATGGAAAAATCAATAAAATTTTACACTGATCTACTAGATTGCAAAATTGTAAAAGAATATGAGTATCCTGAAATGAGACTTGTTTTTTTAGATGCCGGCGGCACTCATATTGAACTGATCTATAAAAGCAGCAATGAAGAACGCAATTATCCTGGTCCTATCGATCATTTGGCTTTTAAAGTTGAATCCCTTGATAAAAAAATTAAAATGCTCAATGAACATAGGATAGAAATTATTGGAGAACCTAGAATTGTTGGAAGTTCAAGAATTATTTTCTTTAAAGGTATCAATAATGAGAGATTTGAGTTTGTCGAAAGATATAATGGATAAATATAGCACGAAGGAGGATGTCTATGAGTGATTTGCTAGATATAAACAATCCACTTACTATGAAAATAATTTACTCAGCCATAACCGTTATAGTGACTTTTTTCATTTACAAGTACCTTCTGAAATTCCTGCATAATAGAATTGATGATGTACAGCGTTACTATAAAACAAAAAAAGGAATAACCTATGGCTATACCGTTATATTAATGATTGTCACTTTCATTATTTGGTCTGAAGGAATGCCTAGCCTTTCTACATACTTTGGTCTGTTGTCTGCCGGTATAGCCATCGCTTTGAAGGATCTTATTGCCAACATTGCGGCATTTCTTTTCATTGTCTTGAGAAAACCATTTATCGTTGGCGACCGCATTGAGATTTCTGGTATATCCGGTGATGTCATCGATCAACGGCTTTTTCAGTTCACCTTGATGGAAATCGGAAATTGGGTTCATGCTGACCAGAGCACCGGTCGGATCATACATATTCCAAACAGCAAAATTTTCACTGATCCCATGGCCAATTATACTAAAGGGTTCAGCCATATCTGGAATGAAATTGAAGTGTTGATCACTTTTGAGAGTGACTGGAAAAAAGCCAAAGATATTATGAATAGAATTGCAGCGGTTCATGCCTCTTATTTAAGCAAAGATGCAGAAAAAAATCTAAAAGAAGCCTCCAGAAAATTCATGATTTTTTATAATAATCTGACACCTATCGTCTACTTGGATGTCAAATCAGATGGTGTATTATTGAGTTTAAGATATTTGATTGACCCAAGGCATAGGAGATCCACTTCCGAAAAACTTTGGGAAGAGATTTTAGATTCTTTTTCCAGAGAACCCAGTATCGAACTCGCATATAAAACCATGCGCGTTGTAAAATAAGGAGAATTTATGCATACACTTGGAATCAATGAAACACTTCATCTGCACAACACTGATGTAGAAAATGGATTGACTCATTCTCAAGTTTCTGATTATCAGGAAAAATACGGAATGAACCAACTTGACAAAAGAAAAAAAAAATCGGTTTTTATAAGATTTTTTCTCAATTTTAAAGAATTTATGATCATAGTATTATTGATCGCATCAGCAGTTTCTTACGCAATCGGCGAGAAAACTGATGCGTTCATTATTTTGTCCATTATTATTCTAAATGCCCTCATCAGTACTTATCAGGAAATCAAGGCAGAAGGTTCAATAGCCTCTCTGCAATCCCTTACAGCTCCCAAATGCATGGTCATGAGGGATGGTGAAAAACTTGAGATTGACACAAAGTACATAGTCCCTGGGGATATTGTGATTATTGAGGCAGGTAATTCTATTCCTGCAGATGGTCGTTTGATTGAGGCCCAAAGTTTAAAAATTGAAGAATCTACCCTCACAGGTGAATCTCTCCCTGTTGATAAAAATACTGATGTAATATTAAAATCAGATATTCCATTAGGAGATAAATTCAATTGTGTCTTCTCCGGTACAACTGTATCGTATGGTATTGGAAAATTTGTCGTCACAGCCATTGGAATGCATACTGAACTCGGTAAAATTGCCAGTTTGATGACAGAAGAAAAAAATGAAGCAACGCCACTTCAGGTGAAATTGGCTGAAATAGGAAAAATACTTGGAATGGTTGTTCTACTCATAAGTGCTATCATATTCGGACTTGGAATTATTCAAGGCAGAGATATTTTCGAAATGTTTTTTACTGCTGTCAGTTTATCTGTAGCCGCAATTCCTGAAGGTCTACCTGCCATTGTCACTATCGTTCTCTCACTTGGCGTTCAAAGATTGTCACAGGAAAATGCGGTCGTAAAAAAATTGCCTGCAGTTGAAACTCTAGGGAGCAGTTCTGTCATTTGCTCTGACAAAACTGGTACACTGACACAAAATAAAATGATTGTTCAGGATGTGTTTACTTTTGATACTTCTGCAATGGATGAATTGCTTCTTGGCAGCGTGCTATGCAATGATGCGACTGATAAGATCGGCGACCCTACTGAGATTGCACTGATACAATTTGGCATTTCTAAAGGCTATGATAAAAAAACAGTCAACTCAGCTCAGTTGAGAATGGCAAGTCTCCCTTTTGATTCTGAAAGAAAGATGATGAGCACTATTCATCACCTTGAGAATGTCTTTATCAGCTATACCAAAGGTGCCCTTGATGAAATCATCAAAAGATGTGACTTTATGATTGCTGATGGCATGCAGCAATCTCTTACTGACGAATATAAAAAAGTGCTTTTTGAACAAAATGCATTGTTTGCTTCTAAAGCTCTGAGAGTGCTTGCCATCTCAAAAAAATACCATTCAAAAATGCCATCAGACTTATCTTTTACAGTTATTGAGGAAGGTATGATTTTTATCGGTTTGATTGCCATGATGGACCCTCCACGTGAAGAAGTCTATGAAGCCATCAAGAAATGCAAACTGGCAGGTATTCGCCCTATCATGATAACAGGTGACCATCAATTGACTGCTACTGCGATTGCTGAAAAATTAGGCATACTGAATACAGGAGAAAAAGTAATCACCGGCTCAGAACTCAATCTTATGAGTGATGATGTGTTTTACAAGAATATTGAGTCTTTTAGTGTTTATGCACGAGTTGCTCCTGAGCACAAGGTTCGTATTGTAAAGGCATGGCAAAGCAAAAATCAAGTTGTCGCTATGACGGGTGATGGAGTCAATGATGCACCTGCTCTTCGAATGGCTGAAATTGGAGTTGCCATGGGCAAAGTCGGTACTGATGTTTCAAGAAATGCCGCTTCGATTGTTCTTATGGACGATAATTTTTCAACCATAGTGACAGCAATTGAAGAAGGCAGAGCTATCTATTCAAATATCAAGAAAGCGATCCACTATCTTTTGTCATGCAATATGGGAGAAATTATTTTGCTCTTGCTTGCCATCCTATTCAATCTCCCTATTCCACTGTTGCCAGTTCAAATTCTCTGGGTAAACTTGATTACTGACAGTTTTCCTGCATTGGCACTTGGCGTGGAAGCAAAAGATTCAGACTTGCTTGACCATCCTCCAAGGAGTAAAAGCGAAAGCATTTTTTCTGATGGATTAATCTACAAAATCGGCATAGAAGGTCTCATAATAGGTTTTATTTCTTTTGTTGTCTTTATATATGGTTTGCAATTTGATTTGACCGTTGCAAGGACTATGACCTTCTTAACCATCTCATTTTCACAGTTGATTCATTCTATCAATGTGAGATCCGATAAATCTATCATATTTGTCAAAGGTTTGTTCACAAATAAATATTCTCTTTTAGCAATTGCTATTTCATCATTGCTGCAATTTTTTATCTTAGTATTTCCATTCACTCAAAAGATTTTTAAAGTTACCATGCTTAATCCAAGCCAATTTGCAATTGTCTTCATATTCAGCTTTATTCCACTGCTAATAATAGAAATCTATAAATTGATAAAATATCTTGCTTTTGAAAAAAAATAGAGGGACGGTACTTGACAAAAGTTCCTTTTTATATTACTTTAATAACAGAGGTGATGGAAATGCCTCGTAAGGCAAGAGAAAAAATACCTTTTGGCACATATTTAATAATTCAATCCTGTATTCCAGATAAAAAAATATTTGAAGACGAATTGGACAGAGAAGAATTTATCAATATACTTAAAGATAAAAAAAATCAGTTCAATTTTAAAATCTATGGCTACTGTCTGGCAGATGATAGGAAATACAAACTCATTATCTATGACAATGGGAGTGATATTTCAAAAATAATGAAATCTATCAACATCAGTTACGCTTACCATATTAAAAATCAGGGAAAAATATTTAATGAAAGATATAAAAGTACTTTGATTAAATCTCCTGAGCATTTAGAGGAAATCATCAGCAATTTGCATAAACATAAAAATTGTTGTGAATATGGCTTTAATAAAACTGAAAATTTGATTGATTTTGAAATTTACTTTACACCGCCAAATAGTCCTCAAGAAAGAATTCTGATCAGGGATCAATTTACTGATGAATTCTGCATGAAAATCAATGTTTCATGTAAAAATACAGAAAACTGCATCCATGATTTTGAGCAAGGCAAGGCAGTCATTGAAACGCTTGCAAAGAAATATGAGGTAACCATTGATCAATTTCTTTCAAATAAAAATATCAGGAATCAAGAATTATTGAATTTTCGCAAAATGACCACCCTTTCGTTGAAAGAAATCGGTCATTTATTTGGTGGACTTAGTGAGTCTGCAGTGTGTAAAATAGTTAATCGCAATAAAGAATGATGAGGTGTAATAAATGGGATTAGATTTTAGTTTAAGTTTCAGTGCTGAAGAAATGTCGAATAAACTGGATACCAATACAATATACGATACAATTATTATCGGTGGTGGACCAGCCGGACTCAACGCAGCGCTATATGCAAAAAGAAAAGGACTTAATGTAGGAATCATAGCTGATCGTATCGGTGGACAAGTTCTTGATACTTCTTCAGTTGAAAATTATTTGGGCTATAAATATTTGACAGGTGAAGAACTGATGCATAAGTTTGAAGAGCATGTCAAAGAATACAAAGTGCCGATCACTTCAGATGTACTTGTAAAAGAAGTCATCAATAATGAAGTTAAAGAAATTATTGCATCAAACGGCAAAACTTACAAGGCAAAAACAATCATTGTTTCGACAGGTAGCAAGCCAAGAATGTTGAATGTTCCTGGTGAAAAAGAATATTTGGGTAGAGGTGTTGCCTACTGTGCTATTTGTGATGGTCCTTTATTTGCAGAGAGGGATGTCATCGTAACAGGTGGCGGAAATTCAGCAGTAGAAGCGGCTATAGATCTGGCAAAAATTGCAAATAAAGTCATGTTGGTGCATAGAAGTGATTTTAGAGCGGACAAAATTTTAGTAGACAAACTTTATGGATTGAAAAACGTTGAAGTTTATCTTCAAACACAGATTAAAGAAATTTTTGGTGAAATGTTGATGACACATATTGTAGCCTTAGACAAAAAATCAAACAAAGAAATCGAAATCAAAGCAGATGGATTATTCGTCGAAATCGGATATCTTCCAAAAAGTGAAATATTTGAAAACTTGCTTGCTTTGAATGACAAGAAAGAAATCATTGTAAACAACAAGGCTGAAACCAATGTAGAAGGTATCTACGCAGCGGGTGACATCACAGATGTTGCATACAAACAAATTATAATTTCAGCTGCTGAGGGCGCAAAAGCTGCACTCAGTGCGAATGATTATATTAATAAATTAAAATAAAATTCTAGGAGGAATATATCATGGCATTTTTAAATGATGATATCAGAAAACAAATTACAGAAATTTTTGAACCAATGAAGAAAAACGTGAACATCGCAGTATTCGTACAAGAAAGCGATTGTGAATCTTGTGAAGACACAAAAGGTTACATGGAAGAAATGGCAGAATTAAGTGATAAACTTACTTTGACAGTTTATGATATGAATGCTGATGCTGAAAAAGCTGCTGAATTAAATGTTGAATACACACCTGCAATAGTATTATTGGATGAGAATAACAAAGATCTAGGTATTAAATATTATGGCATCCCTGCTGGACATGAAATCAACTCATTCATAACTGGCGTTTTAGAAGTATCTGGTGCTGGAGAAGAATTGCCTGCAGAATTGATTGCAAGAATTGAAGGCATCGACAAGCCAGTCAATATCAAAGTATTTGTTACTTTATCTTGTCCTCACTGCCCAGGAGCAGTTGCTAAAGCACATAAAATTGCGTTATTGAATCCATTGGTAAATGCTGAAATGGTTGAAGCAAACACATTTGGTGAGTTATCAAACAAATTCAATGTAAGTGGCGTTCCTAAGATCATCTTCAATGATGGTGCTGATTTAGTAGGAAATCAACCATTGGAAGAATTCTTAAGCACAATCGAAAGCTTATAGTCAAAATATATAAAACCCTTCTTCGGAGGGGTTTTTATTTATATGCAGATAAATTTCATATATAATGAAATCAATTAAGTTAAAGAAGGTATATATAATGAATAATCTAATAATTCGAAATGCACATGTCGAAGATTCTGAAAAATTAATTGAATACATAAAAAAAATAGCTGGAGAGTCTGACAATCTCACTTTTGGAGAAGGTGAATTTACGATGTCTAACATGGATGAAAAAGCATTCCTTGGAGATATTTTGAAAACTGGCAATGCGATTTATCTCATTGCAGAAATTAAGGGTGAAATAGTGGGAAGTTTAAATTTTTCAGGTGGGAAAAGACCCAGAATACAGCATATAGGTGAATTTGGCATAAGTGTCTCACGTGATTATTGGAATAAAGGTATTGGCAATCTATTGCTTGATTATTTTATCAACTGGGCAAAGGAATCAGAAATCATACGTAAAATCAATTTGAAAGTAAGAGTTGATAATACTTCGGCCATCCACCTTTATAAAAAAAAAGGATTTGTCATTGAAGGAACAATTACAAGAGAATTTTTCATCAATGGCAAATTCTATGATGCTTATATGATTGGACTTGAAATCAATTAAAGCCTTAGAAAATTTCTAAGGCTTTTTGCTTTCCAAAATGTATTCATAGTCTTCTGTTTCACCTTTTATTGAACGATAAAAATAAATTTTCGACGCATAAAAGTACGGATACAAATATAAAAACCCCAATCCAAAAGTGAGTATTCCTATAATAACCCATCCAAAAAAACTTAAAATAAATGAAAAATATTCCATTTTGTGATTTTTCATCAGCATCTTGCTTTTCTCTATGGCATCCATAGGCGAAATATCTTCATTTTCACTCATGATCAAAAATGCCATCGAATAATTGATTGCAGCAATGATTCCAGGTACAATCAGCAGCAATGTCCAAAGTAATATAAAGACCGTCGTCATGACATGCAAAACGAATGCATTAAGAAAATTTTTGAAGCCATCAAAAAAACGTTCGATTTTTGCCTCGTTTTTATTAACTAACCTGAGATAGAAATTTGCGGTTCCAAGCGCTAAGGGTCCTGATAATATCAAAGAAAGCAAGGATCCTGCACTTTTGCCATAATCAACTGCAAAACCATTTGAAAATTGACGTGCTGAATTGTCTCCCATCCCTGATACAATCAATACAATTATGGTGATTACAATCAATATCGGCCAATGATCACTTAATTTGCTCTTTGCATGTTGCTTAAATTCTTTAAAATCCATTTTATTCCTCCAAATCCTATGTAATAAGATTTTTACCCTCAATAAGAAATAAAACTCAGCTTTCGCTGAGTTTCATTTAAGCGCCTAAATAGGCTTTTTTTACATTTTCATCTTCAAGAAGATCTTTTCCTTTTCCTTCAAGAACGATATTTCCCGTTTCCATTACATAACCATAATCTGAAATCTCGAGGGCTACTTTTGCATTCTGTTCAATCAATAGTATTGTCACACCCAATGAGTTTATTTTTCTTATGATATTGAATATATCTTTTACTATTAGCGGTGCCAATCCCAATGAAGGTTCATCCATCAACAAGACTTCCGGCTTGCTCATAAGAGCACGGCCAACTGCAAGCATTTGCTGCTCTCCACCAGACATTGTTCCTGCCTTTTGCTTTCTTCTTTCTTTAAGTCTAGGAAACAACTCATAGACCCATTCCAAATCTTTATGAACTTCATCTGAATCTTTTCGTGCATATGCACCCAGAATCAAATTTTCTTCAACTGTCAAATTTGTAAAAACCCGTCTTCCTTCAGGAACTAAAACCAAGCCATTTTTTACAAGTTTCTGAGTTTTTTCAAAAGTGATATCTTGATCTCTATAAGATATCGTTCCTTCTTTTGGTTTCTCAAGTTTCATGATTGCTCGCAAAGTCGTGCTTTTTCCAGCGCCATTTGCACCAATCAAACTGACAATCTTGCCCTTTGGAACTTCTAATGAAATTCCTTTGATAGCGTGAATTCCGCCATAATAAACGTGTAAATCAGTAATTTTAATCATTCGTCCACCCCTAAATACGCTTCGATAACTTTTGGATTGTTTTGAATTTCATATGGGTTTCCTTCGGCTATGTTAACACCATAATCCAACACATATATTTTTTCACAAACACCCATAATTACCTGCATGTGATGTTCAATCATCAAAATTGAAAGATCGAACTTGCCACGTATTTCCTTTACAAACTCCATCAATTCTATGGATTCTTGTGGATTCATACCCGCAGCTGGCTCATCTAAAAGCAGTAATTTCGGTTCAGTAGCCAATGCACGTGCAATTTCAAGTTTTCTTTGTTTTCCATAAGGCAATGAACTTGCTTTATCATCCTTATATTCAATAAGACCAACCTCTTCAAGCAATAGAAGTGATTTTTTTAAAATATGATCTTCTTTTGCCCTATAGTCAGGCGTTCTCAAAACAGAAGAAATGATATTTGATTTCAATCTCAAGTGATTTGCAATCATTACGTTGTCAAGCACCGTCAAATCTTTGAACAATCTGATATTTTGAAAAGTTCTTGCTATACCACTTTTTGTAATCAAGTGAGACTTTATCCCTGTAATATCTTTTTTATCAAAAACAATATTTCCCGTAGTTGGCGCATATACACCTGTAATCATATTGAAAACAGTTGTTTTCCCCGCACCATTTGGTCCAATCAGGCCAACAATGCCATTTTCAGGTATTTCAAGATTTAAATCAGAAACGGCAGTCAGTCCGCCAAATTTCATAGTAATATGGTCAGTTCTCAAAATAGTCATTTATTAGGCCTCCTTCTTCTTGAATTTACCAAAAAATCCGCCTAAAGTATCAAGTGTAATCTCGTCTCGTCCCATCAGACCATGCTGATAGAACAAGATGACCAACATTAGAAGCATTGAGAACAATACCATTCTCATTCCAGGCACACTCGGTATTACTACAAATCCAAGATTTATTGCACTGTCAAGGAATCTAAGTGCTTCCATTGATACTGTCACTATAATTGCAGAAATAACAGTACCTGAAATACTCCCTATTCCTCCAAGAACAACAATCAATAGGATATTAAAAGTCATCAGGAATCTGAACATCAGAGGATCGATGGTTCCCATCAAATGAGCTAACAACGCGCCTCCAACTCCTGCAAAAAAAGATCCTATTGTAAATGCCAATAATTTATGTTTGAACAAATCAATCCCCATTGCCTCTGCTGCTATTTCATCTTCTCTAATGGCCATAAAAGCTTTTCCATAACTGCTTCTTCTAAGTGAAAACATGAAAATAATCGTAAGGAGAGCAATACCCCAGCTATAAGGGACATTTGTAAATCTCGTTAGTCCTTTTAAACCTAATGCACCGTTTGTCAAACTTTGTGTATTTGTAAAAATAACACGAATTATTTCTCCAAAACCTAATGTAGCAATTGCTAAATAATCATCTTTAAGTCTTAAAATCGGAGCTGCAAGCAATGCTCCAATAATTGCTGATACTATTCCACCAATCATCATTGCCGGTAAAAATCCCAATTCAATATTCGCAAGCCAAGGAACAATAGGTTGGACAAAGAAATTAGCTTGTTTTTGTACTGCAGACATTGTCAATAAAGCACTTGTATACGCACCTATAGCCATAAATCCAGCATGCCCAAGAGAAAAAAGCCCTGTAAATCCATTAATTAAATTCAAACTTAATCCTAATACAATATATATCCCTGCTAAATTCAAAATTCTGACTTGATATTTTCCTAAAACACTATTCAATATAGCTAGCACAATCACTGTTAGGAGTATAAGCCCCATTCTATATAAATTCTTCTTATTAAACATATTACACCTTCTCCGTTACATTTTGACCCATTAATCCAGAAGGTTTAAAGAGTAAAATAGCTATTAGCAGGATAAATGCGAAGGCATCTCTGTATCCTGTCAATGAAGGCAGGAATGCAATAATCATGATTTCAGACATTCCCAATAAAAATCCACCAATAACAGCGCCTTTGATATCTCCGATTCCACCTATAACTGCTGCAATAAAAGCCTTAAGTCCAGGCATTATTCCTAGAAGCGGGATCAAATTCGGATATTTTATACCCCATAAAATACCGCCGATAGCTGCTAGCATGGAACCTATACCAAAAGTGATGGAAATAATATTGTCTACATTGATTCCCATTAAACGCGCTGCTTCATAATCTTTGGATACCGCACGCATCGCCATTCCAGTTTTTGTTTTGTTGACAATAAACAATAAAATAACTAATGATGTCAATGTAACTATAGGAATAAAAAAGTTGGCAAAGGGAATTGATATTGTATTGAAATGTGCTACTTGATTGAAATAATCAGGTATTGGAAATGCTTTTGGTCGTCCACCAAATATTACAATAGCAAGATTCTCAATTAAAAAAGAAGCACCAATAGCAGATATCATTACTGATATTCTTGGAGAATCTCTCAATGGTCTATAAGCCACTCTCTCCACCAATATTCCGAAGATTCCTGTCAATAGAATAGCTACGACAAAAGCCACCCACCAAGGCATTAGGAACATGGTTACGCCATAAAATACAATATACGTGGAAATCATAAAAATATCGCCATGCGCAAAATTGATCAATCTGAGAATTCCATATACCATTGTATAACCTATTGCAATTAGCGCATATAAGCTTCCCAGTGCAAGACCGTTACTTAAATGTTGAAAAAAAGTTTCTAGTGACATATTTGTTCCTCCAAAATAATCAAAAAAGAGTGCAGATCAAACAATCTGCACAACTCTTTTCATTCAGTATTATTACTTAGGTGCAATTGTAGTTAAGTAAGTAAATTCACCGTTTTCAATTGTTTTGATAACTGCATTCTTAACAGCATCTCCGTTGGCATCCAAAGCAATAACACCAGCTGCTCCGTCAAATCCAGTTGTTTCAGCCAATGCATCTCTAATAGCCGCAGGATCTGCACTACCAGCTCTTTCAATAGCATTTACCAATAAGATATAAGCATCATATGCTAAAGCAGTAACTGATGCTGGTTCTTTGTTGAATTTTGCTCTATAAGCATCTAAGAATACTTCAGATTCAGGTGTTAAAGGAACTTGTGAATCAAAGAATGTTGAGAATACAGTACCATTGACAGCTTCTCCACCGATTTCTATAAATTCAGGAGTTTCCCAAGTATCTGCGCCTAAGAAAGGAGTAGTAATATCCAATTCTTTAGCTTGTTTTATCAACATTGCAGATTCACTGTAATTACCAGGAGCAAAGATTGCATCTGGATTCATCGATTTGATATTTGTAAGTTGTGCAGTAAAATCTTGGTCGCCTGTATTGTAGTTAGCAACATAAACGATAGAATCTGCATCACCAGTCAATTTTATAAATTCATCAGTAAAGAATTTCACTAATCCAACAGAATAGTCATTTGAAATTTCTTGAACGATAGCAACTTTTGAAGCGCCTAATACTTCATATGCATAATTTGCCATTACAACACCTTGGAAAGAGTCGATAAATGTAACTCTGAAGTAAAAATCATTTCCTAATGTCACTAATGGGTTAGTACAAGATGTTCCTACTGCAGGAATGCCAGCATCCATTACAATTGGACCTGCCGCCATAGAAAGTGAAGAACCCCAAGAACCAATAACTGCGTTTACTTTATCTTGGTCAACTAATTTTGTTGCAGCATTTGCAGCTTCAACTTTGTCTGACTTGTTGTCAACAACAACTAATTCAATAGGCATACCCAAAACTTCTGGATATAATTCTTGAGCAAGTTCAATACCTTCAATTTCCATTGCTCCACCAGCAGCATTTGCACCAGTTAATGGCTCAAATACACCAAATTTAACAACTTCTTGAGTTGGTTCTTCAACTGCCACATCGTTTGATGAACTGCTGCATGCAGTTAATGCAATTGATAATACAAGTACAAGCACTAACAATAATGATATCTTTTTCATAGATATCCCCCTTATAATTTTTTTTGTAACCTTGTTACATTTTTTTAACATTTATAATTATAATACCACCAACTTCTATAAAATCAATATATATATGTCTAATTTGCACATATAAATATTTTTTTTCGATTAAAACGTCAATAATATTCAAGAACCTTCATTTGCCAACACTTTGATAAATCCTTATCAAAAGAAACATATACAAATAAACATATGAGGAATAAACAAGATTATAGTTCGTGTTTTCATTTGTGTATTTCTTATTTTAAATCATTATCAAATTAAATTTGTATAATAAAAAAACAACCTATGCCATTTATTTAAAATAACAAAGATTGCTCATTAATCACCTATTTTTATATTGACTCACTAAAATAACACATTGAAGACGTTTCTATAAATCCGATGTTTTTATAGAGGCTGTATGCAGTTAAATTATCTTGATCTACTTCTAGTTCAATATCAGAATAATGATGCGCTTTAGCTTTCTCTATAAGTGCTGATACTATTTTTTTGCTGTATCCCTTTTTCCTATGTTCTTTTAATATTCCAATGCCAAAAAGAACAGCAGTGTCATTTGTGTAATAAATACCACCCATCCCCACGTTCAAGCCACTTTCTTTCAAGAAATACAATTCTTTATTTGGATATTCAATAACTTTTTTCAAATACTTGTATGCGCTGTCAGCTTCCATTGTAAAAATCTGATTATTAAGTGAAAGCATTTCATCTAGGGAGTCAAATTCACATAAAATAAGTTTTCCCTCAAGATCACCGCTTAAATTTTTTGAATAATTGGCCAGTTTCATCGTCACTTCAGTATTTTCATATAGAAGCGATTTTTTCCGTGTCCACTCCAGTCCCTCAATTGAAGCTGAATCAATAACAAAAGTAATTTTCTTATAATTGTATTTTATCGATTCCTCAATAACCTTTTCTCTCAAAATTTTGAAATACCCTCTGCCTCTAAATTCTGGCAAAGTATATCCTGAAATTTCAACTGTAGATGGAAAAACGCTGAATAATTTCATAAAACTTACAAGCTGATTATCCTCATAAAGAAGAAATAAAGATTTCATTTCGGGATAATAATTAATACTGTCGTCAATTTTTACTTTGCCGCGTGTTTTGTCATGTTGATTGCATTTATCAACAACATGATAAATATCCTTTATGGTTTGTTGATTCAACTGATTGCTTGCTTTAATTTCATGCATCACAAATCTCCTTAAGGAATATATTTCTCTGTGACTTCAACTGTATTGTTTTCTATGACATAAAAATCAAAGAGTGGGTAATTATTTACCTCGTCATTGCTTTTTACATGTTCAATCAATGAGGCCAAGTCACTGTCTACAAGCACATTTTCACTTATAATTTTTATTATAGCCTCTTTTGTCAATTCATAAACTTTTCCATCATCTGGAATGTCTTTTATATAGTAACCGTTCGGCATCAAATCAGCCGCTTGTGAGATTTCTAGATCATATGTCTCTATCAAGTATCTCATTCCTTCTTCTCCCGTCAACCATTGTTTTTGATCAATTTCAAATTGAATCCTACCATTTCCAACGGTCATTTTTTCAATGACTCCGAATTTATTGACCACACCAGGAAGTTCGATGAATTTTTCTTTCAGAAAATCCATTTTTTCATTCAATTGAATATTATCACTCAATAACAATTCCATGTTCGCAATCAAATTTTTATTGTCTTCTTCTAATTTTGCAATAATTTCAATCTGATTTTCAACTGAATCATTTTGATTATTCAAAATCATTTTCAATTCATCAATTTCTATTGATAGTTCTCCTACCGAACGCATCAGATAAGCTGAACCAATTGATGCAACTATTATCAAAATAACAGTAAAAGCTATTGTCCATCCTTTATTCATAAATCCATCTCCTTAAAATCAGCCGTTCAATTTCTGTTCATCACCTTTTATTTATCTTGATTTTTCAAATGATTCTTCGTAAAAATATTTACAATGACAATCCCTAAAACAACTCCTGATACATTCAATATCAAATCATCAACATCTGCAATTCCCAGCCCAGAAATATATTGTAGAATTTCCAATGTAATACTGAGTAAAAGACCTAATAATATGACATTTAAATTGCTTATCTTTATACTTTTAAAGCTTTTCAACAACATTCCTATCGGTACAAACAATCCAACATTTCCAATCAAATTCCCAATGACTATATTTCTTGACAGCAGATGATAATTGTTCATATAAAGTTTTATCGTATCAAAAGGAACAAAATTGAATTGTCCATAGGGTCTTGGCAATAAATGCCAAATACTTGAGTGGACTAGTTCTTCGTAAAAAATGCCAAATGCTGCATGTTTCAAAACAATAGCTTTCATAAGAATCAGCAAATAAACGAGTGTCAATATTACTATCACTATATCATGTTTTATATCTTTCAAAAATATTCCCCAATTCTTTTATTATCAGTTTTTTAGTTCATCTCTTGATATTGACTCCAATCTTCAAGCTTGAATTTTTCTTTATTTATCGTATAATTCATGTAATTTTCATCAAATTCTGCAATTTCCAACACGATTTCATTATCTTCTTTTTCCAAGGATTTAATCTCCTGATTCTTTAAAGGTTCCTTCAATAAAAACAATTTCTCCTGCTCCATTGAATAACCATATAAGCTTCCACCGACTGTAACCGTCCCATAGGGGTATCCCATAATTATCAAAAGAACATCCTCATCGTACCATAAGAGCACCTTGGATGTAAGCTCTTTATAATTTTTATAGTCAACAATCATTTTTAAACTTTTATCGGATGTATCATAGACCCATACATTTCCAAGCACTTCCCATTCAAGTTCATCAATGAAGGCAAATTTATCCATTGAAGTATTGATAACTGGAGGTGATGGCATCTTGCCTTCAATTATTTTTTCTTTGCCGTCAACTATAATCGTAATCAAATTTTCGCTTCCAAAGTCGTCACTTCTATATAGTACTTCAGAGTTATCATCGAGCACTCTTCTTGAAACTATGTCCAAATCTGTCTCAATATAATCTATTGTTTTTTGGCATCCAGCTAAAACAATGATAGCAATTAAAATTATTGAAACTAGTTTTTTCATAATTACTTCCTCCTTGATCTCTACCTATATTTTATCAAATTAACGCAAAAAATACACCTATGCAGGTGTATTTTACTTTTTAATAAAAATAAAAATATAACTCAATACAATAACAATTCCCAACAAAAATATTGAAAAGGTAATTCCACTCAACTTAATTTTATAGCTTTCAATTATATCTTTCATTTTTAAACTCTCACCATTGAATTTATCACTGACAGAATTTTGAATTGTCTCTTTTGATTCGGTTACTTTCTCTTTTATATTCTCTCTAATCTTATTAGGCTCCAAATCAATCGTATAACGGTCCCATTCAAGTTTAGGCAAGACTTTAACATCAAAACTACCTATGGCACTCCCTGCTTTTATTGCCAATCTAGCTGTACTTAAAAGCCAACCATCCAAGTATTTAAAAATATCTGAAAGTGTTTTGAATACACTTTTTATAATAGGCTTATATAAATTATCTTCTAAACTAAACCATTTATATGATGGATTTACATAAATCATCTGATTTTCCATTTTTATGACTAAATGGTTTTGAACTATCAATGTATAAATCATTATACCGAAGCTCATTGTCAAAAAGCTTGACATCAATGATTCCCGTGTGAAAAACGACCACTCCAAAGGTAAAGTGTAGTTGAACATTTGGCCAGTACCACTCAGCAATCCAATAAAATAAACAGGGAATAGACCAATGAAAATAATAATGCTTGCCAAAATAAATAATGGCAATAATGCTCTTTTTCTGAACTTGAGTTTATATTGCCCCTGAAATTCTTTGTTTTCTTTTACAAATACTGCTATGAATAACTTTAGCATGTATGCGACAGTGAGCGCTCCACCTAAATAGAATATCAACTCTGCAATTTCGAAAATAAAATAATGAGTAAGATGTTGAGCTTCAAGAATCGCTTCATGGATAAGGGTTTTAGACGTAAACCCGTTGAATCCAGGAAATCCTATGATGCCTAATATTCCAACTAAAAACAATCCTTTCAATAAGATTTTATGCTTCCCGAATCCCCATATTTTATTCAAACTCATTTCTTTGAAATACATGTATATGATACCTGCTGCCATAAAAAGCAATAATTTGAATACGGCATGATTCACCATATAAAGAAGTGTTGCAATTAATGCAAAACCACCATCATCACCCAATATACCTATCATTCCAATACCTAGCAACATAAATCCTGTTTGACTCATGCTCGAATAGGCAATGATTCTTTTGATATTTCTTTGCATGATAGCCATAATCCCACCTAGCATGATATTGATCAATCCTATGATAAATACAACATAAGAAACAGCTAAGTTGGCATTTAAAATTTCCACCAATGTAATTATTACCCCAAATAATCCTGTTTTCAGTAAAATTGCACTCAAAATTGCTGTCGCAGGTGCTGGTGCAGATGCGTACGCTTTTGGAAGCCATGTATGCAAAGGAAACATACTTGCCTTAATTCCAAAGCCAATTATAAATAGTCCCGCTATTATATATTGTTTTACTTGAGTTAACAGTTGTATCGTTTTACCAATCTCACCTATTTCCAAAGTTTTTGTATAATCAAAAACCAGGAAAATTCCCATCAGCAGGATAAGCCCACCCGCTAGAGACATAGACAAATATGAAATGCCGGCATCATGAGAATAATTATCCTCGTCATGAATAACAAGTGCATAAGATGTAAGAGACATCCCCTCAAAAAAAGTAAAAAGGTTCAATAAATTATCTGCCATGAAAACACCCAGAGTAAACCCATAGGTGAGCATGAAAAACAAATAATATCTATTTCTGTTTTTATAGCGCGTAATATACTGTGTTGAGAACATCGTTCCAAGAAACCAACCCAATCCTGAAATAAAAACCAACGCGTACCTGAAGCTATCCATTTTTAAATGAAGTCCAGTTCCCATAATATCAGAAATAGAATATTCCATTGTTGTTGCAGAAACTTTTGGATAAAGAGAAATAATAAGTAAAAATACAATAGCTGTCACGATTACATTAAATGCATCTCTAATTTTTTCATTATAGCTTCCCAGTAAATAACTCATTCCTGCCGATATAAAGGGAATAGATAAAATAATTGTCAACTGGTTCATTATCATTTCCTCCTAAAAAACATCTTGCACAATAACTTCTATAAATCTAATAAGTCCGTTTGGAAAAAGCCCTAAAAATATAATTGTTATTGCAAGTACAACCATTGGAACCATCATCATTTTAGGCGGGTCCATATTTCCTTCTTCCGTCATGATTTCCTCTTTTTTAAAAAATCCTTCAACAGCAATTGGAAACAAATATGCAGCTGTTAAAAATGCGCTAAACAATAGAATTATTATATATAAAACCTGTCCTGCATCCATGGCACCTATCCCAAGCATCCATTTGCTTACAAATCCATTGGTGGGAGGTATTCCAACAAGAGAAATAGCCGCAACTGTAAAGACTAAAAATGTTTTTTGCATTTTTTTACCTAACCCATGAATTTCATTAATATATTTTTTACCTGTCATATATGTAATTGACCCAACAACAAAAAACAGAGTGATTTTTATGACTGCGTGATTAATCATATGCAAAATAGCACCTATCAAGCCTTCAGGATTGAGCATCAAGATTCCTAATATTATATATCCCAATTGTGAAATTGTTGAATATGCCAATCTTTTTTTGAGGTTCTCCTGATGAAGAGCAATCATTGAACCCATTATAATTGTTGCAATGACTAGTGGAATTAAAAATTTATCACCATTGAGTTCTTTTACCAAAACAGGACCAAAGATATAATACGTGGTCCTTAACAAGGCAAATATACCTGATTTCACAACTGCTACCGCGTGCAACAGTGCACTCACAGGAGTCGGTGCGACCATTGCAGCAGGAAGCCATGAATGAAAAGGAACCATCGCCGCCTTTACACCAAAACCTATAAACATGGATAAAAAGCTTATTAGCAATAATGTTTTATCAGGATATAGTACAATATCGCTTATTCCACCTCCGGTAAAATTCAAATTACCTGTAATACTGAAAAGAATCATCATTCCCAATATAATGAAAGTAGCTCCGACAAATGAGTATATAATGTATTTTTTCCCTATCTGAAGTGCTTCAGATGAATCTGCATGTATGACTAGTGGAAAAGTGCTTAAAGTCAACAATTCATAATAAATATACAATGTAAATAAATTGCCTGAATACGAAATTCCCATGACAATACCTAAAGTAAGAATAAAAAAGGTAAAATACCGTCTCTCTTTACCCTCATGCTTCATGTATTCCAGAGAATAAAAACTTGTGATGATCCATAAAGAACCCGCCATATAACTGAATAATTTCCCGAGTTGGTCAACACGAAAATATATATCAATAAATTCATTCATCTTTATGATATGAAGCACTTCAATATTCACCTGATTATTAATTAAAAATATTGAGAAAAAATTTACAATTACTATCAGTACCGCTGCAGGCTTCATATATTTATCTTTAATTATTTTTGAAAATGCCATTGATAGACTGCCAAAAATCGGTATCATCAAAGGCAATAAAATAAGTAGATTATTCAAATTTCCAACTCCAATTCTTACATTATAGAAATGCCACTTTTAATAAAATTGATGACTGAACCCGATAAAAAACCTACAGCTACCATTACCAGAGATAATATTATGACCGGTATCAGTTCTTTTATAGGCTTACTTTTAGATCTGAACACTTTTCCATCAAGATTGTCTTCTCCGAAATAGCCATTGATTATAATAGGAAAATAATAGACAGCATTCAATAAACTGCTGATCAATATTATCGCCAGCAAATAGATTTTGCCACTTTCTATCGATGCCAATGCTAAATTCCATTTACTTATAAATCCCGGTAAAACAGGTATTCCTATTAAAGATAATGCACTCAAAGTAAATATCCCGAGTGTTACAGGCATTTCTTTTCCTATTCCTTTAAAATCTTCTATATTTTTGAAACCTGTCTGCTCGATGAATGAACCCGCAGATAAGAAAAGTGAAGATTTTGTCAATCCATGGGCAATCATATGATAGATTGCAATTGTTAGTCCCAATTCATTTCCAAGACCTATCCCTAAAAATATATATCCCATCTGAGCAACGCTTGAATAGGCAATCAACCTTTTTAATATCTTTTGTCTTCTAGCAAAAAGCGAACCCATAATCATGCCAAATCCGCCGAATATCAGAAGAAGTTCAAAAACATTAGAATTAGAAATAAATTCTATCCCATATACAAGATAATATATTTTAATTAAAAACACGACTGGTGCTTTAATCACTAAACTGGAAAGAATTGCACTAGATGGGCTAGGAGCGTTGGTATGCGCATCCGGCAACCAAACATGCATAGGAAACATTGCACTTTTTATGCCCAGTCCAATAGTGAATAAAATAAGACTGATTAAAAGTAAATTTGTTTTATCAGAAGCTGCAGCAATTATCTCTCCGTGAATATAAGTCATATTTAGATGGCCTGAAATAGAATAGATAAATGCAATTCCCATTAATACCAATCCTGAACCAAGACTGCTCAACAATAAATATTTTATTGCCGCTTTTATATTTTCTTTTTTATCCTTTACAATTATAATACCGCAAGCAGCTAAAGTACTTACTTCTAAAAACACATATCCGTTAAAAATATCGGATGTATACACAATTCCCAGCAAAGAAGCTAACAACAGGGAGTTAAGAATATAAAAAAATGAAACTCTTTTCTCCTTTATTTCTTTTTCCAAGCTGAAAATCGAGTACCACATTACCATCGTCATGACAAATGAAAACATCAACCCAATGCTGCTTTCAATTGGGCCGATTTTGAACACGATCCCAAAAGGCGCCGGATAATGTCCTATTTGAAATACAAACGGTCCGAATTTCGCAACATAAAAAAGTGTTATAAAACTTAATGCTGTAACCAAGCTGTTTATTGCAATATGTAATTTCAAAATGATTTTCTTTCTCTTGAGCAGTGGCGTTAAAAATGCACCAAAAATAAGTAAAATCAATATTGAAAGCAAGGGAAACAATTGAATCAATTGACTCATTTTTACTCACTCCTCATCTTTAGTATTTCATCAAGCTCTATTGTTCCATACTTTTCATAGAGTTTGATTGTCAGTGCCAGCATAAAACCTGTAACACTTACTGCTACAACAATTCCAGTCAACATCAGTCCTGCCGGAATTGGATTGACATATCCGATTGTATTCAATTTCCCACCTACAATAATAGGAGCTTCTTTTCCTTTTATATAGCCTATTGTAATGAATAAAAGAAATACCGATGTATCCATGATATTCATGCCGATAATTTTTTTGATCAAATTATTATGGAGCAGTAAAATCATAAATCCTATTCCAAAGAGAATAATTGCACCTACTTCAAGATAATTATTCGCTAGCATGTTCATATTCAAGCTCTCCTTCTTCAAACAAGATTGCTATAAAATAAAAAGTGATTGTGACAACAAGACCAATCATAATATTGAGTGGAATAATGCTACCTCCACTTAAGAAAGTATTGGGAACACCAACAGGAATAATTTTATCAATTCCAAAGTGATCCAATATGAACAGCATTCCTTTCAAACTTCCGTACATTATCAAAGCAATTGAAACTGTTCTCATCAAATACTTGTAAGGATACTTTTTATCAGTGTGCTCACTTCCGTACACAAATCTGAATAAAATGATGCTTGAGCCTAAAATACTTCCTCCGGCAAATCCTCCGCCTGGTGAAATGTGTCCAAAAAGAATGACGTAGATTCCAAATACCTGAATCAATGGAATTAATATTTTAACTATATTTTCAATTATTTTAGTCTTCAAATTTGATTCCTCCTTCTTTTAAAACAGCCATTACAACAATCAATGCTGTAAAGATAACTGACGCCTCTACGTAAGTATCAAATGCTCTGTAATCCAATATCATGGCAGATACAACATTTATCGCTCCGGTATCATCAATGCTTCCTTCAATATAACGGTTCGCGACTTCATTGTTTGCAGGGTTATCTTCATATCCAAACGGAGGCATTTCTGAAATGCCAATCAACAAGAATCCAATAAATACTACTGTTATCATAACCGCAAATAGTTTTTTCATTTTTTTATCATCCTCATTTTTCTCAATGCCAATACAAATAATATGGTCGTGACTCCTGCACCGACACTCGCTTCAGTAATTGCCATATCTGGGGCATTCAACTGCTGCCATACAATGGCCATCATCAGTGAATAAACCATAAATATAATAACCGAACTCAATATATTTTTAACCATTACCGATGCAATTGCACCTATGATCATTATTGCTATCAATATCACATTAAACAATGTCATTCGATTCACCTGCTGTCTTCTTCTCATTAATGATAGATCTTGCTATAATATGCGTTGCAGTCGGATTAGTAGTCCATAGGAAAATAATTACCATCAGAATTTTTATATTGGAAATGTCAAATCCGTTATAAATCACCAATCCAGTTAAGCTCAGCAAAGCACCCAAAGTGTCTGCTTTTGCAGCACTATGAGCTCGTGTAAGCGCATCAGGAAATCTTAGAATTCCTATCGTTCCGACAAAGAAGAAAAACATACCTAATGAAATAAATACAATCACTAAAAGATTACTCATTTAAATCATCTCCATTACTATTTTCATAAATTTCACGTGATACTATGAATGATGCTATAAAACTGATCAATGCATATACCAATACAACATCTAAAAAATATTGTTCTTTTAGCACACTTGAGATAATAGCCATAATAACCATTGTCTTTGTACCGATAACGTTGATTCCAATAATTCGATCTCCATTAGAAGGCCCTTTTACAACACGGAACATTGAAAACAAAACTGCAATTGAAAGAAATATTGCTGACCCCAATAAAAAATCATTCATGCAAAACACCTTCTATCTGAAGTAATATTTTTTCAAAAATATTTTCTTTTAAATTATCAGCATAATATCCATTTAAACAATGTATCGAAAAAATATTCTCAACTAAGTCAACAGACATTGTTCCCGGTGTCAAAGTAATTGAGTTCGCCAATATAGTCAGTAAAAAATCCCCTTTTAGAGAGCTTTCATATACAATAATAATTGGATCAATTCTCATATTTTTGCTGAGTGCTATCTTGGCTACTTGCATATTTGCAACAAATATCTCTTTTATCAAAATCAGAATATATTTAAACCACAGTGGTATCATCTTCAATCGGAATAGTTTCAACTCTTTCAATTCATAATGATTGATTGAATAAACCAAACTAGAAACAATCACAGCAAGAATAATATTAATCAATGAAATTTTCTCAGTAAATAAAATAAAAAATATCGCAAGTATACTCACAACTATGTATTTTTTCAATTTCTCACCTCTCCATATATTAAAGCAATTTCCATGCCACTATATGCTATTTATAATTATATACCTTTTAAACCTTGCAATAACCTATAATTCTTTTTTTAAACTCACTTATTAAATTTGTTTTTATTGTATCGACCGTCTATTTTCTTGAGATGAAAACGATAATGATTCATATTGATACATATACTTTATTATATTATATAAAATAATGCACCATTACGAAACAATTGTTTCATAATGATGCATTATTTAAGTGATTTTCTATCTAATTTCAATTTTATATTTTTCAATTTTTCTATATAATGTGCTCCTGCCAATTTCAAGAAGCTTTGCCGCTTGCACTAGATTATACTCTGATATTTTTAGAGCCTTTATGAGTGCTTCTTTTTCCAAAAGATATAGCGGCTTTACAATATGGACTTCTTCAGAATTTTCAACATTCAATTGTTCCTTCATATATTGAGGTAGATGTTCATTCGAGAGTTTGTCTCCTTCTTTTACCAGATTACAAACCATCTGCATCACATTTTGAAGTTCTCTTACATTTCCCGGCCAATGATACTCAGTCATCACTTTATAAAAATTTTCATCAATTAAAATCTTATTGCTCTTTTGTGTTGAAAACTGTTTATAAAATTGATTGATCAGTTCTCTGATATCTTCTTTTCTCTCTCTAAGTGAAGGTGTATGAATCGGCATTACATTTAATCGATAATATAAATCTTCTCTAAAATTACCTCTTCTCACTTCCTCTTTCAAATCTTTATGGGTTGCAGCTATTACACGAACATTCACTGGCATTACCTCGTGCCCACCCACTCTGACAACTTCTTTTGTTTCAAGCACACGAAGCAGATTAGCCTGTGTATCCAAAGGCATATCTCCAATTTCATCCAAAAAAAGCGTTCCACCATCCGCCAATTCAAATTTGCCTGGGTTGCCACCCTTTCGTGCTCCTGTAAAAGCACCCTCTTCATATCCGAACAATTCACTCGCTACAAGATCTCTCGGAATCGCACCGCAATTGATGAACACAAAGGAATTTTCTGTTCTCCTTGAAGCGTTATGAATACTCTGTGCAAAAAGCTCCTTACCCGTTCCACTCTCACCGTGAAGAAGCACCGTCGCTTCTGAATTGGCAACAAGATTCGCAATTCTCTTTGACTCTTCAATCTCATTGCTATCCCCAATAATATCATCAAAATGATATATCGCCTTGGATCCAAATATTTTATTGGCTTGAGAGTAAACTTTTTTTGATTCTCTAAAGGTAATCAAATACTCATCCAATTTTCCTTTTTCATTAAGAATTGGTATTGCATTTACAATGACATTTTTTTTGGATCCACTTTTCCTTTTAAATTGCATTTCAAATTCTTCTGAACTTCCATCATCAAGAAATATATTCTTTAAATTATCACCCGCTATTACTGTTTCGATATGTTTTCCAATTAATTCTTTTTGACTCCTTTTTAAAAATTCACCGGTAAAATAATTGACATCTGTTATTATGCCATTTGGATCAATCGTGACAATTCCTTCTCTTATAGATTTCATGACCGCTTCATGATGAATATTGGCTCTATAGAGACTCTCATTTGTTTTTATCAATTTCATTTCTCTCTCTATTGCCAAAGCACTCGCCATGACCATGCCAAGCGTATGAGGATGGACCAGATCATAGCTTCCCGACATACTCAGCACTGCTATGATTTTTCCATCAATTCCTCTTATAGGCGCAGCTGAAGTTGTAAGACCATGGTATTTCTTCCTATAGTGTTCTGCACCCAATACCTGAACTGGCATTTGCTTTCTAAGAGCCAGCCCAATCGCATTTGTTCCTATAAATTCTTCTTTAATATTTTTTCCTTTATAGAAGAAATGTCTCGACTCCTCATCCATTTCATTTTCATCACCAAAACACTCGATCACATAACCGTCTGAATTTGTCAATCGCACTACCATGCCGTCTTCACCTACAGTATTGTATATCGCATCCATGAAGGGTTTTGATATTTTTAAAATATCTTTAAAGTTTTTACAAAACTCTTTCATTTTTTCTTTTGAAAGTTCTTCATATATCGTTTGCGCAAACGGATCAACATTCTTTTCCTTGCTCAATATCCAACTTTCAGAAATTATTCCGCGCATCTTTTCTTTCATTAAATGACTATTTTCTATATATTCATTCCAAACACTAATCATTATTTCGTTGTTTTCCAGTAATTTTTTTGACGACATATTTCCCTCCTTCTGTATCATATTGATACATCTATTTTACCACAATAAACAAAACCTTCAAACAAGTTGAAGGTCAATGAATCCATTCTTTATTTTCAATCAATATCTCCAATTCTTTGGCTGGCATAGGTCTAAAATAATAATACCCTTGTATGTGGTTGCACATATTTTCTTTTAAAAAATTCATTTGAGAATCAATTTCTATTCCTTCTGCTACAACAGATAACTCCAAATTTTTCGCAAGTGATAAAATCGATTTAATGATCGCTTCATCCTTTTTACAATTCCCAATTCCATCAACAAAAGATTTATCAATTTTTATCTTATCAATCGGCATCATCTTTATATATTTAAGCGATGAATATTCAACACCAAAATCATCTATGGATATCTTGAACCCCATTTTTTTCAGTTCCTGTAAAATTTCAAGAGAATGCTTTCTCTCCTGCATCATGATATTTTCCGTTACTTCGAACTCAATATCCTTTGCAGATAATCTCGCATATTCAAGTCCCTCTTTTACATATTTCACAATTTTATTGTTGACAAACTGGCTGACTGAAAGATTGACGGATATCGGCACATTCAAGATGTTTTTTTCTTTCCATTCTTTTTTTCTGATCGATAGCTGTTTTTATGACCCATTCTCCAATTTCCAATATCAATCCTGTTTTTTCAGCCATTGGAATAAAAGAAAGTGGCGGAATCATTCCCAATTTAGGATGATGCCATCTTATCAGCGCTTCAACACCTATTATACTATTGTCATTTGAATCAACTTGAGGTTGATAATATAGTTCCAATTCATTATTTTTTACTGCATTGTATAAATCATTAGTCAGATTCAGCTCCTGCAACAAACCTTCTTTCATATCATTATTAAAGATGACTGAAAAATTTCGTCCTCTTCCCTTTGCTTCATACATGGCGATATCTGCAAATTTGACCAATTCTTCCATATTGTTTTCATGGTCCGGATAAATCGATGCACCCACACTGCAAGTGACATTGAATTCATGGTTATCAATGATGAATGGTTCTTTGAAAATATCTAACAATCTATCCAAAATCAATTCCAATTCTTCTCTATTGTTTAAATTTTCGATAATGACGAGAAATTCGTCTCCCCCACTTCTAGCAACAAAATCACCTTGTCTCATTAAATTTTTCAATCGATTAGCGACAATGATCAACAGTTCATCACCTTTTGAGTGTCCCATGGCGTCATTGATTCTCTTGAACAAGTCCAGATCAATAAACAGGACTGCAAATTGACTGCTGTTGCTATCAGCATTTTTTATTGCTTCTTCAATCCTTTGGCTAAAATAACGTTGATTGGGTAGATCTGTCAAGCTATCATAATAAGCCATTTTTCTGACATTATATTCTGCAATTTTTCTTTCTTTTACCTCACTGAGCAACTGACGGTTACTTTTAATGAGACTTTCCGTTCTTTCAAAAACTTTGATTTCTAGCGTTTCATTCATTTTCATCAAATTAACTTGTGCTTCTTTGAGGTTTGAAATATCTTGAAAAATATTCAAACTCCCGTATTTTTCTCCTATGCTGTCATAAAGCGGCATAGTAGATATCAACACATCAATTCTGTTGCCCTGTTTATTCATCAACTGAATTTCTCTTGCGTCGATGGCGCTAATTTCGTTTAAATCCATACTATTTCCAATTAATATATTTGAAATATGTTCAATATTATCATTGTTGTCATAACCTAAAATTTCTCGCGCGCCTGAATTGATCATTTCAATGTCCCCATTATTGTTTTCCAAGATAATTCCTTCACTCATCATTTGCAGCACATCAACTGACAATTTTTCAGGTTTGAAACTTATCAACCCCAGTTTTTCACTGGCATACCACATTCCGTAGAAGGGTATAAGCGCTATTATCGTGGTCACACCAGGTAAGGAAAAAACACCATTTATAGGTAAAACAATCTCAAAAATCGTTCCAAACAACAATGCAATGGATATTGTAGCTAAAACGATATTCGCTTGTTTCTTTTCACGTTTTACGACCGTGTTTTTTCTCCAGCGATATGCAAACACTAAACTCAATACAGTAAAAGTCATATAGTAGACATAAAAATAATTATCCCATATAAATCCTCTTTCAATTGCATTGACATAAACCCATCCACGAGAAGTAAAATTCAATTCATCTGCAGAAACTGGGTTGAAGAAATAAAGATAGATATTCATTAGCGAAGGGGAATATAGAAGAAAATGTCCTAAATATGGTTTCTTCCTTATAAATCCCTCTTGATTTGAAATCAACAGAATAAATTGAAACAAGACAGTATAAAAAATTCCCCATGTGAAAACAGTCAATTTTCTTGTGAAAGCAGCCATTATAGGATCAGTTATCAAAAACATCATTGCATAGATTCCAGCCCAAGCAAAAAGTGCAAAAGCCATATTGAAGAAAATTCTATTTTTAATACTGTAATAATCCTTTGAAAATACATTGATTCCAATAAACAGATAGTTTAATGAAACAGCAAAAAATATGACCATATATATATTCAAGCATTCCACTCCTATTATTATTTTTATTTCACATAGCCAGTCTACCTTTAATTTACAATTAATTCAATATGAAAACCTTCAGAAAAATCATTTGTATATAATGCAAAAAACTCCTTTATGTATTAAATAATTATTTACATAGAGGAGTGTCTAATTTTACATTGGTATTGCATCTATACTTGTTTTAAAGTCCTTCAAGAGATTTTAAATTCCTTATCCGTTTCATCATCAACTTCTTCTTTTGGCAAAACAACATTCAAAAATACTGCCAATAAACCTGTAATGACTATTCCAGATCCACCGAAAATCAATTTCAAGTTTTCTGGTAAACTTACAAGAGCTTCTGGTACCGAACCAAGACCAAAACCTAAACCAAGTGCTACAGCTACTATGATACTGTTTCGACCTTTAAGTTCATCTAAAGTAATCAGATTGATACCACTGACCGCAATCATTGAAAACATGACAATTGCAGCTCCTCCCAAAACACTTTGAGGCATAATTGCGACAATCGCTCCAACTTTCGGAAATAATCCTGCAATGATTAAAAATAACGCCCCAACAGCAACGACAAATCTATTCATGATTCCTGTCAAAGCAACGATGCCTACATTTTGTGAATATGAAGTGTTAGGCAAAACGCCAAACACTGCTGCGATTGAACTGCCCAATCCATCAGCCATGACACCACCAGACAATTCTTTGTCAGTTGCCTCTCTACCTGCTCCTCCAATAGTAATTCCTGAAATATCCCCTACTGTTTCAACAGCTGTAACAACGTACATCAAAATCATCGCTATGATAGCATCAAATTTAAAAACCATTCCAAATTTAAGCGGTGTTGGAAAAGAAAACCAACCCGCAGCCCCAACTGCTTCAAAGCTGACTTTTCCCATTGGTATGGCAACAAGATACCCTACCACTAACCCTATAAGAATTGACGACATACTTGAAATTCCTTTTGTGAATTGTTTGAAAAATAAAATAGTTGTCAATACAATGGTTCCCAATAATAAATTTGAATAAGACCCAAAATCTGGTGCTCCAACACCACCTGCAAAATACTTGATACCTGTCGGCAGCAATGACAATCCGATGGACAACAGGACTGTTCCTGTAACAGCTGGAGGAAAAAACTTTCTAAGTGGTTTCAAGAACGCACCTAGAAACACTTCAAACAATCCACCTACAAAGGAAGCTCCCAATATACCAGCCAACCCGTATTTACTCCCTATCGCTATACACGTAGGCAAAAATCCAAAACTTGTACCCATTACTACTGGTAATCTTGAACCAACCGGCCCAATAGGATAAAGCTGAATCAATGTAACAATCCCGGCAATGAACATAGCTGCTTGTATCAAGAATGTTCTGTCAGCCAAATCCAAACCCAGTACATTGGCAACAATGATCAGAGGTGTCACATTTCCTGCAAACATTGCCAAAACATGTTGAAAACCAAGTGGAACAGCAACATTTAAAGGGGGTCTTCCATCAATACTATACACCAAACTTTCCTTCTCCAAATTAATCATCCTCCTCATTCAACAAATTGAATGTCTATATATTGTACAAAAATAAGTACAATACAGTATTTCTTCAAATGTTTGTGATTTCCTTCTTTATTTGTATAAATTATTATTATTATTCAATTATGTATTAAATTACCAAATAATAAAAACAAAAAAACCTCCAAATTGTAATTGGAGGCAAGTTATTCTAAATGTTATTCTATTTCTTCCCAGTTATGATAAATGTTTTGCACATCATCATGATCTTCTAATAGATCAATCAGCTTGTTCATATTTTTTATATCATCTTCATCTGTCAAAGTCACCATCGTTTGAGGCAAGTACCTGAGTTCTGCCATGCTGAATTCAAATCCAGCTTCTGAAAGTGCATCGCGAACAGCACCAAATTCTTCGACTGAAGTATAGACTTCAAAATGGTCCTCTTCAATAGATAAATCTTCAGCACCTGCTTCAATGATTGCCATTTCAATTTCTTCAGGATCCATTCCTTCAATTTTATCAATGACAAGTACACCTTTTCTATCAAACATGAAAGACACACAGCCATTAGCACCTAAATTGCCTTTGCATTTTGAAAAATAACTTCTGACATCAGCTGCAGTTCTATTTTTATTGTCAGTCAGTATTTCCGCTAATACCGCTATACCACTAGGACCATAACCTTCATAAGTCATTTCTTCAAAAATCATGCCCTCAATTTCACCAGCACCTTTTTTAACTGCTCTGTCAATATTGTCATTCGGCATATTCGAAGCTTTTGCTTTTTCAATAGCTGTTTTCAGTGTTGGATTATATTCAGGATCACTGCCACCTTCTTTAGCAGCCACCATGATTACTCTTGCCATTTTAGTGAATATTTTAGCTTTTTTTGCGTCTTGCTTACCTTTTCTATTTATAATTGTTCCTATTCTTCCCATTACTTCACTCCTTGATAATATTTACTTATGTAGTTTAGCACAGGGCAAAGGGTTTATCAATATATTCTCAAAACCAATCTTTTCTGTAGAAAATTTCATAAAAACCGAAAGAGCTTCCACTCTTTCGACAAAGGTTTTATTGATATTTAGGTGGTGCAGGTGGCATTTCTCTTTTATGCTTTGATTGATTAAAGAGCCTTTCAATGACTTTTCTATCTTTTTCAGATATTTCCTTACCTTCAATATAATCATCTATCGCCTTATATGTAACACCCATTTCATCTTCATCAGTTTGGCCTTCCCAAAGTCCTGCAGAAGGTGCACGATCTAAAATTGATTTTGGAACACCCAAGTATTTTCCCCACTCATAGACTTCTCTTTTTGTTAAATGGGCAATGGGAAGTATATCCACGCCACCATCACCATATTTAGTAAAATAACCCGTTAAAACTTCAGCTGCATTATCAGTTCCAACAACTAAATAATTCAATGCATTAGCGAAAGTATACAGTGTACTCATCCTAAGTCGTGCTCTTAAGTTGGAATCGGATCCTCTATCATTGACATCGCCTTTTAATTTTGAAAGTACTTTTTCTTTAATATTGAGGTGATCTTGAGATAAATCTACAATGTGATAATCTATATCTACTACCTTTGCCAAACTTTCTGCATCATTTTGATCGACTAACTGCGAATGTATCGGCATGATGATGCCTAATGAATTTTCTGGAAAAGCTTTTTTTATTAGAAATGCCACTACTGAAGAGTCAATCCCACCAGATAACCCGACAATTAATCCTTTTGCTCCCGCTTCATTTACTTTATTTCTCAACCATTCTACTGTCTTCTCTATCTTCATTTCAATATCCATTAAAATCAACTCCTTTATCTATTTCTTAATTCCACCATGATACAATGGTGATACACTGTATTCAATTTAGAATCATTTGATTTTTTAATCACTTCATCATTGAAGGTATTAAGCTGAAACCAAATATTCTCAATCCCAGATGCCTTTACATCATCAATTGTTAAAATACTTTTATCTGGTGGAATAACAATATCCACACAATCCACAATAACAGGCAGATCTTTAACAGACGGGTAGCATTTTTCGCCTTCAATTTCATCATACATGGGATTGACAGGATAAACTTCATAACCGTAATCCTTAAGCATCATGAAAATTTGATACCCAAATTTCGTTTCATTTTTTGTTGCACCCACTACCGCCCATTTCTTTTTATTCAACATTTCATTAATCATATTTCTCATTTTTTACACCCACTATCTTTCCATTTAATATAGAATAATCCGCTGTTGCTGTTTTTTTGATCTCAATTTGATTTCCTGTTATTTCAATCAACTCATCAAAAAATAATTTATTTTCAACAGGCATCAAAATTTCTTTTGTGACTTGTTCTAAAAATTCAGAGTTCATATCGAAGATTTCAATTCTACTGCTGATATAATTTTCTATTTTTCCGTGATAATTATACGCATACGTCAGTTGAAATTTATTCATTTCACGATATTCTATGGTGTTGGATGCTTCAATTCCTATTTTTGCACTTTGTGTATAAGCCCGTATCAAACCGCCTTTCCCAAGTTTGACACCTCCAAAATAACGTGTAATTACAATAACAAGATTGATTATATTTTCTTTTCGGAGCATTTCCAAAACAGGATATCCAGCAGTTCCTGAAGGCTCTCCATCATCACTGAATTTTTGAACCGCCATATTTTCTCCAATAATGTAAACAGGTACATTATGATTGGCATTCCAATTTTTCTTTTTTATTTCTTCAATGAAATTTTGTGCTTCTTCTTCAGAATCAACAGGCTTAACATAAGTAATGAATCTTGATTTTTCTACAATATACTCTGTTTCTGAATAATTTAATACTGAACGATAAGACACTTATTACACCTCTATAATTTTATATATTTCTGATACTTTCCTCTGATTATTATATCTGCGACTACAGTTATCTCGGTTCCGTCATTTGTATGTTTCATTTCCATAGTCTCACAGTGATTCATAATTTCATTCAATATCGCACCTTCATTATAAGGAATCACAAAAGTCGCTTTTTTTAAATCTGTAAATACCAGTTGAGATATTTCATCAATTAACCGATCAATCCCAATGTCATTTTTAGCAGAAATCGGAATATAGGAATACTTTGTATATATCTCATTTTTAAGTAAATCTATTTTATTGAATACATAAATGCTTTTCTTGTCCACGACACCTATTTCTTTCAATACATTATTTGTAACTTCTATCTGATGTTCATACTTTTCGTTCACACTATCAACAATATGCACTAATACATCTGCATCTACCACTTCTTCCAAAGTAGATTTAAAAGCTTCAATCAAGCTGTGAGGCAATTTACTTACAAATCCAACCGTATCAGAGAGCAAAAATATTCTGTTTTTATCTAAAGTTATCTTTCTTACACTTGTATCCAATGTAGCAAAAAGCATATTTTTTGTAAAAACTTGAGTTCCTTCAGATTCATATTTTTCTAAAATCTGATTCATTAACGTCGATTTTCCAGAGTTTGTATAGCCAACCAAAGCTACCATGGGCATCTGATGTTTTTTTCGCTGCACCTTCTGAGTTTCTCTGTCTTTTTCTGCTTCTCTTAAAAGGCTCTGAATATCTGAAACTCTTTTGTATATCTTCCTTCTGTCAAGCTCCAGTTTTTGCTCCCCAGGTCCTCTTGTGCCGATTCCTCCCGCAAGTCTCGACAGAGATTTCCCTAATCCAGTCAATCTCGGCAATCTGTATTTAAGTTGAGCAAGTTCTACTTGCAATTTAGCAACTCTCGAATTTGCCCTTAAAGCAAATATATCCAAAATAAGAGCCGTTCGGTCAATTACTTTCATTTCAATAGCACTTTCAAGATTTCTAATCTGTGCACCGGATAGTTCATCATTGAATATAATCAAATTTGCACCATGAAACTCAGCGACGTTTTTTATTTCTTCGACTTTACCTTTTCCTATATAAAAAGTTGCATCTACTTTATCTCTATTTTGCATAAGTTGGTCAAGAACAGTTGCTCCAGCAGCTTCAGCTAGATTTTTAAGCTCTTCCATCGAATTTTCAATATCATCTCTGCCAAAACTGATTCCTACAAGAATTGCCTTTTGTTCAATATTTTCAGCAACTTCATTATTAAATAATTCCATACGTATTCACACCCTCTTTTTTATAACATCATTATAACAGACTGAAAGTATTGTCGTACAAAAAATTATATTTGTGTGGTATAATTATCATCAGTGATAAATTTTTAGGAGGCTTTTTATGGCTAAAAAAAATGAAAAAAAACGAAGTAAATTAGGGGTTATTTTAAATATAATTATTATAACGATTATTCTTGGCGGTTTGATTGGAGCCGGTGCAGTTTTTTATATTGTGAAAAATATCGTTGATGAAGCACCTGTTATTGATCCGACACGCTTTGCTGAACTATGGACAGAAAATGCAGAATTATTGGATGTAAATGGAGAGCTGATTGAAAAGCTTCAAATCGGTGGATACAGGACAGTCATTAAATATGATGAAATGTCATCTTATCTTGTAGATGCCTATGTTGCTGTTGAAGATAAAACATTTTGGGAGCATTCCGGATTCAATTATATTCGCCTTTTAGGTGCTGTTTGGGATTCGGTCACATCCGATTCCAGAATAAGTGGTACCTCGACAATTACGCAACAGGCAGCAAGAAATCTGTATCTCACAGATACAATGACAGAACGTTCTTTGGACCGTAAAGTCAAGGAAGCTTATTACACTATATTGATGGAACGACATCTGAGCAAAGAGCAAATTCTTGAATCTTACCTGAATACAATTTATTTGGGCTCAGGCGCCAACGGGGTTCAAGCAGCTGCCGAAATTTATTTTTCCAAGAACGCCAGTGATTTAGATATCATTGAGAGTGCTATTCTGGCAGGGATTCCAAAAAGCCCTACTGCATACTCTCCAATGAAAACCTTGTTAAAAAAAGATGTGACAGAAGACAATATCATTATTGACGATACTGATTCTACGTATACAATAGTATTCAACGAATCCAGTCACGACAGATATCTTACTGTAATTCGTGTACTGCATGAAAACGGTGTATTGAGTGATTCAGATTATGAAACAGCGCAAGCTGTCAATATTTACGAAAAAATACATCCCGGTAAAGTAAAGGACACTGAAATTTCTTCGTATTTCTCTGATATGGTTAAAACAGATGTCATAAACGACTTGATGGATGCCTTTGATTATACTCAGGAAGAAGCAACTCAATACCTCTACAACAATGGTTTTAAAATTTATTCGACAATGGATTTAAGATTACAGAAAATAGTAGAAACTATTTACAATCAAAAAGATTTTTCAGATTATTTTGGAGATTCCACTGTCTCGTCAGTAAGAAATTTTCAAAGTAGATATGCTATTCAAGTAGATGGAGTCGTTGGTCCTGGAACTTGGTCAAAACTATTGGAATTAGGTGCTGTCACAGAAGAAAATATACCTGATCAAATGTTGAGAAAAGGAATGACTGATCCTAGCATTGTCATTTTAAAAGAAGCTTTGAATAAAATGGGACTTTTCAACAACTATGAGGATTTTCCACGCGTCACTGTCTTTATGGACAACAATAAGAACATTATCAGTGAAGATAGAAATATCGTCCTTTATAAATATCAGAATATGGTCGATGAAAATCAAAATCTAGTAGTTCCTAAAGATGAATATAAAATCGATACCAATGGAAATATCATACTGCTCAAAAACAACAGATTCTTTTTCGCATCTCGATTTGATGAGAATAACAATTTATCAAATATCGACGTATATATAAAGAACACTTTCACATACGATGAAGAAGATCAATCAATTACTACCAATTCTGGCAGAACTGAATCATTATCACTTGAACAGATTGAAGCCGGGGTTGTTGCAAACAATAAAATGGCAAGTTACAACTTGCCAAGCATATTCATCTATACCGGTAGAGATGTTCGGATACCTCACGAGTATAAATCTTTTGACGAAAATAAAAATTTAGTGATTTCCAAAGATTTCATTGAATCAAGTGATTTCTTGTCAATCAATGATAATGGAGATTTATTGATTCACCAAGGTAATTACAGCATTGATGAAAAAGGAATCATTCAGCCACAATCAGCTTTTGTTCTCACTGATTACACTACTGGAGAATTGCGCGCTATGGTTGGCGGCAGAAATATCACAGGACAAAAAATATACAATCGTGCAGTTGAGCCTAGACAACCTGGTTCTTCAATTAAACCTTTAGCTGTTTACTTGCCTGCAATTGATTCAAGAAGATGGACCGCCGGAACAGTTGTAGATGATATACCAACTTATCTGGGAACAGATCCATCAGTCAGATGGCCTCTCAACTGGTATGAAACCGGTACACTAAACCAGAGCACTCCAAAATATTGGGGGCTCATGACTGTCAGAGATGGTATCGAACAATCATTGAATGTTGTTTCTGCCATTATCGCCAACGACATTGGACCTTTAAATTCAATTGAATATTTAAAAGATATGGGTATTACTTCAGTTGTCGAAAGTGGAAGAATTAACGATGTCAACTTATCCGCCATGGCACTAGGTGGTATGAGTGATGGAATTTCACCTATCCAAATGACTGAAGCCTATGGAACAATTGCAAACGGTGGCGTTCATACAGAGACTATCACTTATGCAAAAGTACTCGATTCAAAAGGAAATATTGTGCTGGAAAAAAATCCAGAAAAAAATAAAGTTGTAGATTCACAAGTAGCTTATATAGTACAAGATATGATGAGAACCGGTGTTACAAGAGGATTATCGAGTTCCGCTGCAATCAGTCCCAACAACTCTGGTATAACTGTAGCAGGTAAAACAGGAACAACTTCCAATAAATATGACGCATGGTTTGTAGGCTATACACCATACTATGCAGGTGCTGTCTGGTTCGGAAATGACATAAATGTACCTATGGACCAAGGAAGTAAAGTTGCTGCTCTGTTCTGGAGTAGACTCATGAGCGCTTTGCATGAGGGTTTACCTGATGCAAACTTTATTAGGCCTGATGGTATTTTGGATGTAAAAATTGACAATCAATCAGGAAAATTGCCAACAGAACTATCTTATTTGGATCCAAGAGGATCAACAGTTGTAACTGAATTATTTTTACCCGGAACTCAGCCGACAAGCTTTGATGATGTTCATATAATCGCTAAAATAGATACCGAAACAAATCAGCTTGCAAATGAAAATTGTCCACCTGCTCAAGTAGTTGAAAAAGTATTTATTCAAAGACAGGTACCCTATATTCCTGAAAATCATTTAGATAGAAATCTCAACCCAATCATCATCAGAGACCAGGAATATGTGTTGCCAACAGTAGTATGTCAACTTCACACTTTCAATATTTACAATATAATGGATGATGAATTCGTAAACTCACCAAAATTCACTATTTTCCCAGATGGTACGGTTTATGTAAAAGAACCCATCTATATAACATTGACAGACGGCAATAAACTATTACTGCCATTTGCATCACGAATCAACAAAGATTTATCAATTCAACTTATTAATGGAACAATCATCAAGCAAGATCAATATTACATCGATTCCATAGACAAACCAGATTATGTCATACCAGTTGAAGAACCTGCAATTGACGAAACAGAAACAATTCCAGAAAACTAATAAAAATACCGGATACTCTTAATAAGGAGAGTATCCGGTATTTTTTATTTAAAAGTAACTTCCAATGACATTTCAGCCACATGTGCTAATGTTGTATAGATTGAGCAGTATTTTGCCGCCAATTCTCCAGCCTTGGTCAATCCTTTTTCATCTGTCGAGCCATAAATGACAAATTCAACTTTACACCATTTAAGAGTTGTTGGCACTTCTTTTCTTTTTTCTCCTGTGACAATCACTTCAGCGTGATCAAACACAGCTTTCTTTTTATTTACAATATCCAAAAATGTTGAATAAACACATGAACCAAGTGAACCAAACAACAGATCATACGGTTCTATTGTCCCTTCTTCAACACCTATTTTTACCGTTCCCTTAGGTGCAATCATTTCGCCTTCAAAAGTATTACTGAAATTCATTTCTATTTTTCTTGTCGCCATACAGTTCCCTCATACTTCACTCCGATGATTTCTCTCGTAGCAAATGCTTTCTCTACTAGGGCATAAACATCTACTAAAGCTTCCGAAGCTTCAATGTCGGCCAATTCTGGTCTTGTCACTACCTTTTCTGGTAAAAATACCGTGCAGCAATCTTCATATGGTAAAATTGACGTTTCAAATGTATCAATAGACTGTGCGATTTTTATAATATCTATTTTATCCATTGCAATCAATGGTCTAAAAACTGGCATTTGAACTGTTGCATTTGTAACGGCCAAGCTCTCCATGGTTTGAGAAGCCACTTGACCAATGCTTTCTCCAGTAATCAAGGATCTTGCACCAATTTCCTTAGCAACTTTTTCAGCCAATCTCATCATAAATCTACGCGATAAAATTGTGGATTGAGGCAGAGGACATTTTTGATTAGTTTCAGTTTGAATTTCCAATATATTGATACTGTGAATTCTAATATGACCAGTGTATTTGGCCATTCTTCTTGCAAGCTCAATCACTTTTTCCTGTGCTCTCTCTGATGTAAACGGAAAACTGTGAAAATGAACAGCTTCAATCTCCACACCTCTTCTAGCCATCAAATAACCAGCTACAGGCGAATCAATGCCACCCGATAGTAACAGTACCGCTTTTGAAGCTGTTTTATAAGGCATTCCACCAATTCCAGGAATTGAAACAACATAAATATAGATCAAGTCTCTAACTTCTACAGTGACAACAATTTCAGGATTATGAACGTCTACTTTCAAATTATCTAAATTTTCAAGAATCATTCCACCTATTTCACTTGAAATCTCAGGTGATTTATAAGGAAACCCTTTATTGCTTCTTCGTGTTTCAACTTTGAATGTCTTGACTTGATCATGAACCACTTCTTTCATAAGGTCAATAGCTACTTGACCACCTATCTCAAGATCCAGAGGTGCTTTTACCCCAATACTTAAAGCCACAATTCCAAATACTTCCTGAAGTAAAGGTATGATCGAGTCAATATTTTCATCCACATTTTCAACATAAATTCGTCCGTGTGTCTTTAATATTTTAATATCATAGTCTTTCAACTTTTTCTTGATGTTTGCTATCAGTGTATTTTCAAAAAAATATCTATTTTTTCCTTTTAAACCAATTTCACCATATTTTACAATAATTACTTTTTCTAACATCATTAGCTCCTTCTCATGATTCGATTTAAAAAACTCATGCTCTCATGTATTATTGCAACAGCACGATTTGCCTCGTCTTCAGTATTCAAAGATGAGAAACTAAAACGTATTGTACCATCAAGATACTTTTCCTCTAGCTCTATAGCTTCTAAAACATGTGAGTGAATTTTCTTTTTTGAATTGCAGGCTGAACCTGTCGAAACAAATAAACCTCTTTGCTCAAGCGCGTGAAGTAATACTTCACCTTTCAATCCCTTGAATGAAACATTCAAGATATACGGTATGCTATTGTTCAAGGCATTAAATTTAATATTTTCAATAGTTTTTATACCCTCAACCATTATTTCTTTAATTTTTTTCACTTCATCAAAATTAGTCTTTTGATCTTTTTTAACCAACTGCGCCGCTTTTAGAAAAGATATTATCCCCAATAAATTTTCTGTGCCAGGTCGTATGCCTTTTTCCTGTTGCCCTCCAAAAAACAACGGATTTATTCTAGTGTTTTTTCTTATATAAAGAGCGCCAATTCCTTTATAACCATGTATTTTATGTGCGCTAATTGACAACAAATCAATCTTAGCTTGTTTGACATCAATTTTCAACTTTCCAAAAGATTGCACAGCATCAACATGAAAATAGATTTCTTTTTTTATTTTTTTAATATAGTTCCCTATTTCATCAATATCCTGAATTGATCCAATCTCATTGTTGACATGCATGATGCTCACAAGAATGGTGTCTTCTCTAATTGCTTTTTTTACATTTTCCAGATTTACAATCCCATCTTTATCAGGTTTAATATATGTGATTTCAAATCCCTGATTCTCTAAATACTTAAATGCATTTAATATTGATGCATGTTCAAACTCTGTTGTTACAAGATGCATCCCGTTATTTTTATTTCTCATGGCTGTTCCAATTACTGCTAAATTATTAGATTCGGTTCCTCCTGAAGTAAAAATGATTTCATTTGAATCACTGTTGATTATTTCAGAAATTTCACGTTTCGCCAATAAAATCATCTTTTCGGAATCAATGCCCAATCGATGAAGCGAAGAGGGATTTCCATACAATGTCAAGGCATATTCATTTATTGCTTCTTGCACTTCTTTTTTTGGCATTGTCGTTGAGCTGTTGTCAAAATAAATCATTTAATCATCTCCTATTCGCACATTCCATTTTATATTAAGTAAAAATTAATGTAAAGAATGAACATTTTATATTATAATAATTATGCAAATAAAACTTCGGAGGGAATCATGAAAAAAGTCGCTATAGTATTTACCGGTGGAACCATTTCTATGAAAGTCGATCCAAGACTTGCTGCAGCCATACCTGCTCTATCAAGTGAAGAAATCATGTCGATGGTAACAAATCTTGATAAAATGTCCGCAATCGAAATCATCAACTTTTCTCGCTTGCCAGGACCTCATATGACACCTGCCAAAATTATGGAATTATCCAACTTAATCAAGGAACTTGTTGCAAGAGATGACATAACGGGTGTTGTAGTAACCCACGGTACCGATTCATTAGAAGAAACCGCATTTTTAATTGATTTAAATGTTATCACCGACAAGCCTATTGTAATGGTTGCCGCCATGAGAAGTGCATCGGAATTGGGATTTGACGGCCCGAGCAATATTGCTTCTGCAATTGCAACTGCAGCATCAGATAACGCAAGAGGCAAAGGGTGTCTTGTCGTTCTCAATAATGAAGTAAATGCAGCTAGCGAAGTGACAAAATCTCATACCCTTTCATTGAACACTTTCAGATCTCTTGAATTCGGACCTTTAGGAGTTGTTGACAATGATGAGGTCATTTTCTACAGAGATATGACTCGTCATGACTATATTGATGTCAATTCGATTGAAGAAAATGTTTCATTGATTAAAGCTGTCGTCGGTCTCGATTCAGGTTTTCTTCGCTATGCTGTAGACCATGGCGCTAAAGGAATCGTTATTGAAGCCATGGGAAGAGGAAATATTCCACCAACCATGCTTGATGGTGTTGATTATGCACTTTCAAAAGATGTGAAAATTGTTTTAGTCTCAAGATGCCCTATGGGTAGAGTACTGGACTCTTACGGTTATGAAGGTGCCGGTAAGGATTTAAGAAATCGCGGGGTTATTTTCGCGGGCAATCTCAATGGTCAAAAAGCGAGAATAAAACTCATGCTTTCACTGGCAAAAACAGAAGACTACAAGACAATAAAAGAAATATTTGAGATGGGAATCTATTAAATTTAACTGTTTGAATAATTATTTACATATTCTTTAACTTTTTCAATGACAAAAGCGATAAAAACTAAAGTTATACTTTAATTTTTATCGCTTTTCTTGTGAGAAGATTCTATTCTTCTTTTCAATCTAAATGACGTATATCGTATATGATCAGTAAAAACCATTTCTAATCCAATTTTATCACTTATATAAGACATTGTTTTAGATGTATAAAAAGATATATGGCTCATATCTCTCATATAATGCCATTTAAAAAGTTTTTCCTCTTCAACAGGATGAAACTGCGTCATAATAACTAAAAGCGTATTGCAATCCATCAATTCACTAAACAAGGAAAAATATTTTATAGGATTTTCTAGATGTTCTACGACTTCAGTCGATGTAATCAAATCATATTTCTTCCCATGATATATTTTAGCAGTCGCATAAAATATATCATAAATATTCATTGAATAGCCATAATCCCTTTCAAGAATCATCGCTAAAACTGGAGATGGACCACTTCCAAAATCAAGTCCATATTTACCTTCACCGCAAAATGGCATGATTGCATCATCAATAAATTTTTTAAAATAATCTACATAGCGTCTATCATCAATCGAATTGACATGTGTTTCGTATATTTTCAATTCTTCCTCAGCGGAAATGATTGATCTATTATCCTTTGAAATAAATTCACATTTTCTGCAATAATGATATTTTATATCAAATTGCTCATAGTTTATCTCTTCCGTTTCTGAACCACATATCTTACATTTAAAATCATCCAACTATTTCTTTTACTCTTCCAACGACGCCGCTTTCTAGCTTTACTTTAATGCCATGTGGATGATTTGCAGAATTTGTAAGAATTCTCTGTACCACGCCTTCAGTCAATTTACCCGAAGACTGGTCTTGCTTTTGTACAATATTTACTTTCAATCCTGCTTTAATATTGCTTCGATTAGTTCCACTCATTATATCCAAAACTCCTTTTGTATATTTTTTGTATATTTTTTATTATTTGATAAAATTAAAAACTCTTTAAAAAGAGTTTTTAATTTTTCTTGTTCATTTTTCAGTTCTGCAAGCTAGTAGTCGTAATTTTACCTTCAATCTTGCTAATATTTTTTATTTTGAGAGTTGGATTATTCACATCATACTCTTCCAAAATTTTTCTGAAAATTTTAAATTCTTTTCTTTTCATTACTACTTCAACCTTATGTCTTATGTCACCATTAACTCCTCTTGCTAAAAAGTTATTAACAGTATACCCTTCTTTTCTAAGTCTTTCTGCAATTGTCACCATTTTAAATTGATTACTTAAAAATAAATCTACTTCGATAATTCCGAGTGCCAAGCGTTCATCTATCTTGCCACCAATAAATACACCAAATGTTCTTCCAAATGCATATGCCAAAGTATAGTGAATACCACTGGCTCCTACTACTTTCGTTAAAAC